>NZ_VTXE01000021.1 GCF_013114595.1 Vibrio sp. 99-8-1
CGGGGTTGGCTTCAGCCGCTGCGATAGCAGTACGAAGACCGGCGCCGCCAGCGCCGATGACCGCGATATCTGTGGTTATGGTTTTCACAGTTATCCTCCAGTGTATTTAATTGTTTTTGGTTCTTATGAATATAAAACGGCAAAATGAGCGTATGTATATTTATTCAACGAATATTGTGTTCTCAAAAAAGCCGACAAAGTCGTTGGGGCAATGTCGGCAAAAGTATGAGTCTGTATTTTATTATTATAAGAATTTGTAAAATCGGTTACATAATACCCAGTACATTCCACCAGATAAGGCCAACAATCATAAAGAGAATGGCACCACTAATGGAAATAACTAAGCCTGTCTTCATCCATTCGCTATCGGTATGGTAACCGTAGCCAATAAGTAACGGGTTACGTGCGTGGCTATAAGTACTCAAGTTACAACCTAGGTTTGTAATACCCGCGACAGCCAATACAGAAATAAGTGGTGATACACCCAATCCCATCAACGCGCCAATAATTACAGGACCAAGTGCCACAACCTTAGCGGTTCCAGACGCAAAGAAGTAAGCTGTAAATAGGTAGAAACCCATCATAGCGACTAAGAACATAGTGGCACTCGCATCACCCATGCCACTAGCTAGTGCATCAGAGACAAGGTTACCCACCCAGCCCGTAAAGCCTAATGTTTTTAGCTTACTCGCCATTCCCATCAGTACGGCAAACCAGATCAATGTATCCCAAGCGCCTTTTTCCGACTTGATATCATTCCAGCTTAATACGCCCATTAGCAGCAATGCTGATAGCCCTACAAATGCCGACGTAGTTGAGTGTAGTCCTAAAGTTTTTCCGCCAACCCACATAACAATGAGGCCAACAAATACGCTGACTAACTTCCACTCACTTAAAGTCATCGCACCCATTTTCTTCAACTCACCCTTGGCGAATTCCGGCGCTTCTGGTGTCTCTTTTGTTTCTGGTGAAATAACGCGATACAGCACATAAGGTGTGACTAGCAGCAAACATAACGCAGGAAGCAGCAAATAAAGCGCCCAGTCCGCGAAGGTTAATGTAATACCGGCAACAGTAGAAGCGATGCCTACTAGCGCAAGGTTTCCTGCAAAGCCAGTTTGAAAACCGATAGCAGACGCATCATTCATCGCACTGGCGCTCGAGATTAAGTACTTACCCAGTTTTTTATCTGACTTATTGATGGTCTTAGCTAGCGAGTCAGCAATAGGCGAAACAATGGCAGATCGAGCTGTATTACTTGGTGTTGCTGGTGCAATAAGAAAATCAGCAATACCTAGACAGTACGCGACTCTTAATGAAGATTTACCAAATTTACTTAGCAATAACAGAGCAATACGACGCCCTAGTCCTGTTTTAGTAAATGCTCGCGCTATCATAAAGGCAATAATAATCAACCAGATAAGGGCGTTATCAAAATGGCTTAGTGAGCTGATTATTGCTTGTTTCGCGCCGGCTTCACCGCCAGGTCTGGTTACTGCGTATACCGCTAGGCTAATTACTGCTACTGCACCTGTCGGCAGTACATTCGCCACAATCGCGGCTATGGTTGCAATAAAGATGATGGCTGTGTGGTATGCGGGCAACTCTAATCCAGCAGGAGGAGTAAATTGCCACATGACAATGCTAATTATAATAATTAGCGCGAGAGGAATAGTTTTCGCGACAATAAATGGTTCGCTATCTTGACTATTGCGAAGTATATTTCCCGGTGTTGGTTTTGCTACAGTCTGATTCATAGTTCTAGCATCCAGGTTAAATAAATTAAACCGCCAGAAAAGAGCTACTGGCTTCTATTTTGTTTTTGTTAGTGACATATGCATATCATCTAACGCAAACATAAACCCGAGTGATACTTTCAACAATTTCAATTAAACCAAGTACAGTTGCGCTATTTGCATCTATACTTTTTCACAGCATTTCGTTAACATAACCACACAAAATAAATGGAATATAAAGCAAACAAAAACAACAGGTTACATAACAACTTACCTTGTGTTATTTTGTATATTACAAAGATGAAAACTTTATATTTACATTGTGACTTACAACATAGATTTATAATTTTGCGATTCAGCGCATATTTCATATATTAAGAACCGCATAAATTTTTGCTATTTAAGTAGCTATAAATGGATTGCAATTGCTATGATATATAATTTAATAAATAGAACGATGTGATCGTTGGCAGGCTTTTTTAGATAAGAGATATCGAGATCGTCATAATATAAAAAATGCCCTTAAGAAAGAGCATTTTTTATTCATTAGTTAGAGGTTAATAACCGTATTTAGTGCAGTACTCTTTAGAAACCACCTCTATTTGTTGTTTAAATATTTTTGTTGCTTCACTCAATTCGAAATCCTTCGGCTCAAAGAAAGCAAAATCAAATCGAAAATCAGTTTTCAAAGGAACAATTGATACGCTATTTTCTCCCATACTATGAGCAGCTAAAGGATCACCTAATGTAAAACCATAACCTGACGCTACAATGCTGCATGCGTGAAATGAGCTGGCGACCTCTACCACAGGTTTGATGGGTCGACCTTCTGCATGGAATAGATTGGCTATGTTCTGTGCTAAAAATGTGTCATTGATTAAAGTAATGAGAGGCAAGTCATCAAGCTCAGCCAACGTGAGTTCTGAGCGCTTTGATAGTGGATGGTTATACGGAAGAATGACCACCGTCGGCAATGAACAAAAAGTCTTTGTCACTATAGCTGGGTGTTCAGCCGGTACTCTGCCTAATCCAATATTAAATTGAAAACCGGCCACCCACTTTTCTAGCGTGCGCATAGCTTGAATATCAACATGGATCTTAGCATCTTGATGTTGCTGGCAGATCTGCGCCACCGCAGGAGAGATAATATGGCGTACTAATCTCGGGATACCAATAACTCTAAGCTGAGTTTTATCAGTACGTTTTATATCTTCGACGATATCGGGGATTTCATCGAGTCCGTATAAGATACGGCGAATTTCTTTATAGAACTCATCACCTTTAGCAGTAGGTTTTAAATTTCTTTTTTCCCTTGAAAACAGTTTAAAACCAATTTGACCTTCCAGTTGGCTAATTTGGCGACTTGCTGCAGACTCACTAAGACAGTGATGATCTGCCGCTTTTGCAAGGGAACCTTGCTTCATTATGGTAGCGAATATTTGTAAAGACTTTAAGTTCATCGCGGATTACTCAATATTATGTCTGGATAGTAGAGGTAGAGATACCTATTAAGTTAATCATAAACAGGATCAATACGTCGTATACAATTACTAACAGCATGACCACCATCATCTATTTTGCTAGTTTTTCTATATAAAGCGTAAAGCACAACGGCAACACTACAACTCTGTGTTGCCGTTGTGTGACACTAGCTCAATGGCAATCGGCAATTTATGACTCTGTTACCACAATAAATAGGAAAGAATACTAATAGCGATAATACAGACGATGTTAAGAATAAAACCTGTTCTCATCATGTCAGACTGAGTAATGTACCCAGAACCAAATACGATTGCATTAGGCGGTGTGGCGACAGGTAGCATAAATGCGCAAGAAGCCGACACAGCAATTAACGCGGATAAAATTACAGGAGATACACCCATAGCTTCAGCAATAGAAGCAAACACAGGAACCAATAACGCTGCACTAGCAGTGTTACTAGCGAATTCAGTAAGGAATACAACAAAAGCCACCACCGAGATTATCGTTATCATTAGTCCAGCAGAGCTTAAAAAATCACTCAAACTATGAGCCAGAAATAGACTGGTACCAGAGGTTTTTAATACGTTGCTTAAACATATACCGCCGCCAAACAACATCAGAACCCCCCAGTCAGTGGATCTCTCAATGTCCTTCCACTCAACCACTCTAGATACGCCAAGCATTATCATTGCTGACACCGCAACTAAAGTATCTAACTTGCTTACACCGCCTAACATGGCATTGATCGGTTTACTGAACATCCATAGCAAAACAGTAATAACAAAGATAACTAAGGTGATTTTTTTCTGATTGTTCCACACTAACTCATCGCTCTTTATCTCGAAGGTGTGGTTTAGGTTAGGTTTTAGTTTGATATAGAGGATAAATACCGACAATGGCAACAGCATAATTGTCATCGGCACGCCGTAGCTCATCCACTCAGTAAAGCTCAGTCCAACTTCAGCTGCTGCAATTGCGTTTGGCGGACTGCCTACAATGGTGGCAATACCGCCAATACTGGCACAATACGCTATTCCCAATAAAACAAAAACATAGGTATTCCTCTCTTTCTCTGCATTAACCTTTTGCAGTATGCCAAGCACCATAGGTAGCATCATTGCCGTGGTTGCGGTGTTGCTGATCCACATAGATAGGACAGCTGTCACGCCAAACAACATTAACGTTGCCACCGACATACGCCCCTTCGCTATGACTAAGACCTTATTTGCAATCGCTTGGTCTAATCCTTGGCGGTGAAGCGCCGCAGCCAAAGCAAATCCGGCGAGGAACAGAAATATAATTGGATCAGAAAAACTGCTTAGGGCTTTTGCTGTATCAAAAACCCCAAGAACAACCGCTAGAATAGGAACCAATATTGCTGACATACTCACATCAATCGCTTCAGTAAGCCAAAGTATCGCAATAAAAATTAACAGACTTAAACCTGTTACTATATTTTCTTCAAATGGTAAAAAATTTAGTAGTAAAATAAAGAGCAATACATCTAAAAAAAATATTATGGTTTTTTTATTTGTTCCCGTTCGTTCTTGGTTATTTATAGTAAGGCTGTGCGCAGACATAGGCATTCCTTTTGAATATAGTGTAGATAAGATCTATTCATTAATATGTAGGGTATATAAATAGATCCCTGTATGTATTTTCGGCGACATGATTAATCAACCAGCACAGTTATAACAATCACAATAAAACGGATAACCATTTCAATTTTTGCAATAGTCATAGTTTTCAGTCATCACTATCAGCTATTACTTCATACCATACATCACCCTATCTTATTGCTACAGTTCACTTTTCACCCTGGCGACGCCGTTTTTGTCACTTCACTAATCACAATGGAAAGCAATCAGTATTGATAAATTAAATAGTTACTTATGAGACATAGATCTATTCATCACATTATCGGTTCGCCAGTTTTACTTTCTTATACTTCAATATTTTTGCTATTTTAGGTGGTTTTTTTGAGAACATTTAAATATAGCTTACATTAATAGCAAGAAGAATTGCAGTTATTTGAATTGTTAAAGATTGAGTTTTAATTTATCTTTCGTGAAAGTTACCAATAATAAAAACCTTACCTTTTTACATCACATTTTTCAGAGTTTAATATGAACGAGAATCGTAAACCCTTATATATTCCTTATGCTGGTCCAGCGTTATTAGAATCTCCGCTGTTAAATAAGGGCGGTGCGTTTTCCAAGAACGAACGCTCAGTCTTCAATTTGGAAGGTCTTCTGCCCGATGCAATTGAAACCATTGAAGAACAGGCAGAACGCGCATACCAACAATTTAGTAGCTTTGAAAATGATATTGATCGCCATGTCTACTTGCGAAATATCCAAGACACTAATGAAACACTTTTTTATCGATTAGTTCAAAACCATATCTCGGAAATGATGCCGATCATTTATACCCCTACGGTTGGCACCGCCTGTGAGCGTTTTTCTAGCATCTACAGACGTGCACGAGGGTTAATTATCTCCTACCCTAATCGGGATAGAATTGAAGAAATCCTCAACAATGCTACTCGACATAACGTGAAAATTATTGTGGTTACTGACGGAGAAAGAATTTTAGGGCTCGGAGATCAAGGTATTGGTGGAATGGGGATCCCGATTGGTAAACTCTCTTTATATACGGCATGTGGAGGCATCAGCCCTGCTTACACCTTGCCCATTGTTTTAGACGCAGGAACCAACAATCCTCAACGACTCTCTGACCCTATGTATATGGGATGGCGACACCCTAGGATTTCGGGACAAGAGTATGACAAGTTTGTCGATAAATTCATTCAAGCAGTCAAAAATCGCTGGCCTGACGCCTTGGTGCAGTTTGAAGATTTTGCTCAGAAAAACGCGATGCCTTTATTAAACCGGTATAAAGACCAGTTGTGCTGTTTTAATGATGATATTCAAGGTACTGCGGCGGTTACCGTTGGCTCTCTTATCGCTGCATGTAAAGCGGCTAAGACGCTACTTAGCCAACAAACTATCGCCTTTTTAGGTGCGGGCTCCGCAGGCTGTGGCATTGCAGAAGCGATTATTGCTCAGATGGTGTCTGAGGGGATTTCTGATAAACAAGCTCGTAGCCAGATTTATATGGTCGATCGATGGGGTTTATTAACCGACGATATGCCAAATCTACTCGACTTTCAGAAAAAACTGCTCGTCAAACGCCAACGACTGACTAAATGGCAAACGGACTCAAACGAGCACTCGTTGCTAGACGTAATGAAAAATGCAAAAGCTACGGTTCTTATAGGAGTATCTGGTGCGCCAGGACTCTTTAGTGAAGAAGTGGTTAAAGAGATGCACAAGCATTGTGCACGTCCGATCATATTTCCATTGTCTAACCCTACTAGCCGAGTAGAAGCGACACCTGAAGACATTTTAAAATGGACCAATGGAAAAGCGTTAGTTGCAACAGGTAGCCCATTTGATCCGGTTCAACTTGATAATAGAAGTATTACCATTGCTCAATGCAATAACAGCTACATATTCCCTGGTATTGGTTTAGGTGTTCTGGCATCTGGGGCCAAACGGATTACGAATGAAATGTTAATGGAATCTAGCCGCGCATTAGCGGACTGCTCTCCGCTCGCCATCAATGGCTTTGGCGCTCTTTTACCATCATTAGAAAAAATAAGAGAAGTCTCTATTCAAATCGCATTTGCTGTTGCTAAAAAAGCCATGGAACAAAATTACGCGGCGGTACTCAGCGACGAGAAGTTGATGGATAAAATTGTCGCTAATTTCTGGACCGCCAACTATCGTGATTACAAGCGCACTTCTTATTAAGCTACATACTCAAAAGACCTTAAGATGAAGCGCTTGATCTAAAGGTCACTTGATAAATAAAAATAATTCCCTTCCTTGGGTTCTCCTAAAAAAAGAACCCTTTTTTTAGCAATGACCACGCATATCGGTTCATTTTCACACAACCATATCTTTTATCTTAATCAGCTCGACCAGTGATTTAACTTTGTACTTATCAAAAATTCTGACTTTGTAAGTGCTGACCGTTTTTGAGCTGAGCGAGAGGTTTTGTGCGATCTCTTTATTGGACAACCCACGTATTAGATAGTTAAACACTACGGCTTCACGCTTAGATAGTTTGGTCTCTTTATCCGACATAGTATTGAATTCATTAGATTTAAACACACTATAACCCTTTAAGATGGCCTCTACAGCTTCTCTAATATCATTCATCCCCTCGGTTTTGGTCACATAACCGTTGGCCCCTAACTTATATGCAGTTTCGGCGTACAGAGTGGTATTATGCACGGAAACAAACAACACTTTCCCAGCATAACCATACGCTTTTGCTCTACGTAAAAATTCAAAACCATCTGAATCGACCAAATCAACATCAAGAACAATAAAATCGATATTATTCTCTTTCACCAGTTTCATCGCATCCAAGGCATTATTCGCCTCCGAGATAGAATGTGTATACTCTTTCTCATTCAGCATATGAGAAATTGCAGCGCAGACTAACGGGTGATCATCAACGATTAAAAAGTTGACGCCATTGTTTTTAATATACATGGTTTTTCCTCATCAAATATTCAATAAATTATACGGTTAGCGATTAAGCGCTTTTATTTCCTTACTTATTGCATCCATAAGGACGCTGACTTGTTTAATTACTTTCTCTCTATTCACATCTTGATCTATAAGTGACTCTATTTCTGTCGCTTCATCGGAAATGCTTGTTAAGCCCACTGAGATAGCGCCACCTTTGATTCTATGAACAACCTTTTTAACAAAGGCATCGTCATAGTCGTCAATACTCGCTGCCAACACTTCCATATCGGCACTCATTGTCTGGCAAAAAATGTCACTGAACAGTGATAAGAAATCCACTTCCTTTTTAGCTTTACTCGGTACATTTTCTAGCAGTACCTCAGCAAGATCTTGCAGGGTGTACGGCTTATATAAGATCTGTTCAAACCCTCCCTCTTCTGTTTCCAAGTTGATTCGGTTTGAAACTTCTGCCGTCATAGCAATTATTTTCTTATCATTAAATTCAGGAAGTTGTTCACGAACTTTATGGGCAAGAGAAAGGCCATCTAACTTGGGCATGTGATAATCAGTTAATAGCACATGATAATGTGACGCCGACCTTTCCAGCTCTTGATATGCTTGCTCCCCATCAGCCACTATTTTGTACTGAACACCGAGTCTTTCTAGCTGTTGTTCAATCAATACACGGTTAATCGCGTGGTCTTCAGCCACCAATACTCGAATAGAGCGATTTTCATCAAACGTGAGGGTATTTTCTGCTGCTGATACTTCTTTTTGTCTTAGCGTATTTAGCAGTAAATCCGGATAAAAACAGGACTCAGACATCTGCAGAAGCTGTTTATGCTCATCATCCTCACAATGAGTCACATTAATTATCTCTTCATCGCAGTGAGAAATGGCTACCTTGCTGCTAACTGCATCGGCTGTTTCTTGCTGAATGGCGTTCTCGGCAACACTTGGGTCGCCCCCCCACGTATTGAGCCAGTAATTGAGCGTCTTGTTATCCCCGAGGTAGCGCACAGAACATTTTAAAGGCAGTTTTTTGAACGGAATAGCCGCAACAACAGGAAAGCGCAGATAAACTGTCGTCCCCTTGTTAACCGTACTTTTTATCTCTAGATCGCCTTGCAATAAACTGACTAAACTATTGACGATAGACAGGCCTAATCCTGTTCCTCCATAACTTCGTGCTATAGAGCCATCAGCCTGTTCAAACGGTTTAAAAATACTCGATAGCTTATCGGCTTCTATGCCAATGCCACTGTCTTTTATCTCTATATGCAGATAGTCGTTTTCAACGGCAATGGAAACTCGAATAGATCCCTTATCTGTAAACTTAATGGCATTCGACATTAGGTTATTGATTACCTGACTAAATCTAAGGGTATCAATATCCATAAATTCAATATTAAACGGCGTCCACTCTACTTCAAACGCCAGTTTTTTCTCTTTAGCAGCAGCCTGATGACAGCGCAATAAACTGCCGATGACTGTGTATATTTCGGTTGATGAAACATCTAAACTGAACTGATTGGCTTCAATCTTTGAAAAATCAAGCACATCATTTACCAGTAATTGCAGATTGCTGCTTGATGCATGAATATTATCGACTAAATACAGTGCCTCTTTCGAGCTGATCTTTTGTTTTAACAGCTCCAACAACCCCAACATTCCGGCTATTGGCGTGCGAAGTTCATGACTCATATTGGCAAGAAACTGACTGCGAGCATTCATCGCTGTCTCTGCTTTTTTGTTGGCTTCTATGAGATCTATCTCTTGCTGTTTCAATACCGTTACATCTTGAAAACTCGATAATATAAAGTTCTCTTTAGTTACAGGGTTAACAATACTTTTATGCATCAAGTTAAGGTACTGAATGCGATTATGAGGTTGTTCAAGCTTAATAGTGTCACGTATTACTAAACTATCGATCATTATTGAATAAACATCCTGCTCATCAGTTAATAGCGCTTTTGTTTCTGACTTTGAACCATAAGCTAACGAGGAAAATAACGAGCTGTTTCTTTTGTACTCTTCATTTGTTAAGACGATATTCATATTTCTATCTCGAATAACGATCATATCAGGAAGTTCATTAATTACTTCTTGTAACCAAAGAAGTTGTTGCTTGACCCTACCCTCAGACAGTTTTCTTAGATTAACTTGTAACTTCAAGTTCCTCAGAACTAAGACCGTGATGATAGCCACGGATAGAACTAACACGATAATAACCAGTGCAATTGAGTTAATGAAACTTTTCTCATACCCATATACAAGATCAAATTTTTTGTATGAGTTAAATAAGGATAATATTTCATTATTATCTATTACATCTATAACGCTATTTAATGCATTTAATAACAAAGGGTTATTAGCAGACACTCCTAGTGCAACCTGGCCAATTTTATTCAAATAATCTACATTACTATCTATTTTATACTTATCATCTTCATTGCGAATAAGAAAACTCTTTGCTATTTGACTTGTCATAACGACCGTATTTATCACACCTTGGTCTAAATCACTTAGCATCTCTTTAGCATCTGAATATATACGTACATCGTTACCAAATTTTTCCTTCCCTCTTCTGAATGAAAAAATATTATTCCTTACCAGTACGCCCATCTTTTCATTATTCGCTCTGTTTCCTTTTTTATCCCTTAATTCCACTTTAACGTAGCTAACGTTTATATATGGTTTAGAGCTCACTATATTTTCATTTAGATCATCAAATGGTTTAACAATAGGGACAAAGTCGATATCACCTTTTTCTATCATTTCAGATATTGACTTCCCTTCATCTGAAACATATTCAAATATTAAGCCAGACCGAGCTTGAAGAAGATTAATAAAATCATAGATATAACCCGCTAAATTACCTTGTCCATCGCGATAAAACAGCGGATAAAGATTGTCATCTATCGAATAGCGAAACACCTTTCGGTGATTCATTGAACTTATCAAGCGAGATATTTTTTGATCATGCTGATGATACAGATTCTTTGTGCCGGTTAAGTCGCTTCCATCTTGTTTAAATCGTTGAATTCCCTCATTAACTAACGATATCAGATTGCGATTTCCCTGCTCAGTCACTAGATAAGTCGATAATGTTGCATCTTTGTCTAAAATGGTTAATTCGCCCTGTTTAATATCATAGTTATCAAGGTATTCAGCAATAAACGCATAACTATCTATAAAACCGTCGATCTCTCCTTCTAACACCATACGCATTCCCTTGATTGTGTTATCTACATAGACCACCTGACTATTATTTTTTATGCGATTACAAAAAGGGCTTGTTATTATACAACCCACTTTATTTCTACCTTTATCTGACTGATTACTTTCTGGATTAAGAAACCAACTAGCCAGATTACTTTTATAGATTGAATCAGATTTTACTAAATTAGTATCTTCACTGAACAAGGAACTTGAAGTGACAACTGCATCTATATTATCTGCAAGCAACGCTTTGTAGGCTGAACTTTCACTCTCGAAAGAAAAATATCTAAATTCAACATTAATATACCGACTCAACAACGACATATAATCGACATCTATTCCATATAAATCGCCTAGCACATTAATTGCGTTTTGAGAGTAGCCATTATCCAAAATCAAACCAACTCGCATGTAACTGCTGTTCATTTGAATTTTAGAAAGTGTTCTCTCTCCCTCCAACTCCTTAACATTACTAGCAAAAGATAAGGTAACTGGAAGTAGAAAAATTAATATAAGGCTTATTATTATCGATTTCATTAGTCAATCAGTGATAAAAATTTCGACACATTTTATTACAAAATACTTGTTGCGCAAATAATAATTTTTCATAGAACAATCTCTATTCTAAACAGCATGTTATACCGGATTGACTATATCATTTAATTAAACACACACAAAATTAACACGGCAGGGAATTGTCAGAACAACATTTTTTTCATGTAAAAATGCCATTTAATTTATAGCATTAGACAGATAGTATCCGGCAACGAAATGTAACATTTGTAATTTTTATTAGATTAAAACATGCAAATTATTTTTTTATTGCAAACATATATGAATACGATCATATAGTTTTAATTAACATGCTAGTTGAAGTAGACAAGTTGATTATTTTATGAGCTTGAATTAGAAAAATGTAAGAATTTATTAACTAGTTTGAAGGTAAATTCTTACTCAAATGTCACCTTTTACTTAAACAAGTTAGATTCATCAAACAAGCAAAGACCTTAGTTATCTCTCGTTATATATTATTTTCCCCAAGATTTGTTAACGTGGTAATCATGAAATTTTATAGACGCTTATACGTTTTATTGTTGGCATTTACTGTACTACCTACCAACGGAGAGCCATTACCTTCACCAACAAAGGACGTTCTATTTGAAGCTAAATCGAGCATATTGAATGTTGCATTAAATGGAAAAGCGAGCTCTTTTTTTATTGGTAAATTCGTCACTCAACTTGATCGAAGCCTTCAATCATTTTTCTCAGATCTTGATCGCTTTTTAGCACAACTTTTTAATAAGGTTGTTTATATAAGCAATCCATCGTTTTTTTACTCTAAAGAAATGAGTTTTTTCAGCATAACATCCATTGTACTGCTGATTATTTCTCTCGTGCTATTGTGGTTTGGCATACAGCAAAAAAAGTCAAGAAAACGCCAGCAGCAGCAACTAGATCAAAGCATTATCGACTCACAAAAAGAGCTCATCTATTTTTTGGGTGAGGTTATTGAGTATCGAAGCGGAGAAACAGGACAGCATGTAAAAAGAGTGGCAAAAATATCCACAAAACTAGCGCAATTAAGGGGCTTATCAGAACATCAAACACATGTAGTAAAAATTGTCAGCCCCCTTCATGACGTTGGTAAAATTGCCATACCAGAAATGATTCTGAATAAACCGGCTAAACTGACTGTCGAAGAGTTTGCCATTATCCAGAGTCACACCACCATTGGCTACAAAATGCTAAAATCCAGTCACTCCCCTTATATGAAACTTGCAGCAAAAATTGCCTATGAACATCATGAACACTGGGATGGAAATGGCTATCCCTGTGGTAAGAAGGGAGAGGAGATAGATATTTTGTCACGTATTACTGCCGTCGCCGATGTGCTTGATGCTTTACTAAGTAAACGTTGTTACAAAGAAGCGTGGCCTGTGAGTAAAGTTATTAAACTCTTTAAAACAGAATCGGGTAAACAATTCGACCCTGAACTTGCCACTCTTGTCGTGGACAATATTGATGAATTTGTAGAAATCATTCGATTACATTCTGATGTTGAGGGTAAGCAAGTACAGCATGTTAATAAATAGCGAATTTAACTGCGTCGTTTCTGACTCGACTGGAACATTGAAGTACTCAATTTAAATGTGACTTAACTACCAAAACCATCGTGACACCCGCAATAAAGAGAATAATTTTCTCTTTATTGTTCAATTCAAAGTAAACAAAGCAAAAATCATCTCCCTATTTCTTTGTATATTATCGTTATTGAATAAATGAAGTAGAAAGATGTTGGCGATCACTTAACTACACGCCGACTCATCATCTCTTCAACGTAATTATGTCAGGACCGATAATATGAAAACTGAACTATGGAATGACTTTACTAACCTTGTGAAAAAAGAAGTCGCACCTGCTTTAGGATGTACTGAGCCTGTTTCTGTTGCGCTGGCTGCTGCCATTGCAATGGAGCATCTAGATGGCGAACCTAAAAGTATCTCTGCCTTAATTTCTCCAAACTTAATGAAAAATGGCATGGGCGTAGGTGTTCCGGGTACAGGCATGGTCGGTTTACCTATTGCAGCAGCAGTCGGGGCGATTGCCGGTAACTCTAAAGCAGAACTTGAAGTACTAAAAGATATCACCGACGGCGATGTCGCAAAAGCGAAGCAACTGATTGATAGCGATAAGGTAACCGTAGGCGTTGCCGATGTAAGCAATATCATTTACGCCAAAGTAACCATTCATGACGAACAACATTATGCGTCAGTTACCATCGCAGATAGCCATACGCATATCATGTCTATTGAAAAAGACGGAATGACTCTATTTATTGCTGACTCTCCAATAAACGCTAGCAATGAAGATGACCAAGAGAACGCTCATCCCCTAGCCAACGCATTAGCTGAAGACATTTACGACTACGCATTAAATGCACCGCTTGAGCAGATTGAATTTATCGAACAATCATACCGTTTAAACGATGCTCTCTCAGTAGAAGGGTTAACCGGTAACTACGGATTACAGATTGGAGCCACTTTCCAGCGCAATATCGAAAGAGGCTTACTGTCCGAAGGGCTGTTAACTAACGTTCTTTCTCGTACTTCAGCGGCTTCCGATGCCCGCATGGATGGCGCAATGAAGCCAGCCATGAGCAACTCTGGCTCTGGTAACCAAGGAATTGCCGCGACAATGCCTGTCGTAGTGGTGGCTGAACATCTTAAAGTTAGCCGAGAAAAAATGATCCGCGCTTTGATGCTGTCTCACCTAATGGCGATTTACATTAAGAGTCATCAAAACAAGCTCTCTGCTCTTTGTGGCGCAACGACCGCTTCTATGGGTTCTGTTGCCGCTATGACATGGCTATTGGGGGGTGACTTTGAAAAAGTCAGTCATTCTATATGCAGTATGATCGGAGACATCGCTGGCATTATTTGTGACGGAGCAAAAACAAGCTGCTCTATGAAAGTATCCTCTTCGGCGGGAGCCGCTGTAAAATCGGCATTAATGGCGTTGGATAATATTCGTGTGACAGGTAACGAAGGTATCGTCGACAATGATGTAGACAAAACCATTAAGAACTTGTCCGCTCTTGCCAACGGTTCAATGACTCAAACCGATGTACAGATCCTCGACATCATGGTCAATAAATAACGCTCCATAGTAAACCCATTATCCATTGGCCTAGCGATAGAGCTGGGCCTTTTTATTCAAAATAAATAAGAACATAGCATATGAACGAAACTATTTTTAGCAACGACGCACCAGCAGCAGTTGGCCCTTATGTGCAAGCCAAATTAACAGCAAATACTTTATATACCTCAGGTCAATTGCCAATTAACCCAGCAACGGGTCAAATGCCTGAAGATGTTGCCGAGCAAACCAAACAATCTCTTGCCAATGTAGAAGCTATCGTAAAGCAAGCGGGATTAAGCAAAACTGACATCGTTAAAACAACGGTATTTGTTAAAGACCTAAATGATTTTGCAACGGTAAACCAAGTTTACGGTGAGTTTTTTGGTGACAACTGCCCGGCAAGAAGTTGTGTAGAGGTGGCTAGGTTACCTCTTGATGCGAAAGTTGAAATAGAAGTTATTGCTTCTAAATCATAGCTGCCGAGTAAATGTGTATTGATAATTAGGCAGCGACTATCGTTTGATTACGCTCATTTCTCGTATCAGACTCAAGCCTAACAATCATCGTCAAAGTCAGCCATTATGCTGACTTTTTTACTACTCGCTCATAAAGTTATTTATTACTGTTAACTTGTTTACTCTGTTATCTCTAGCTCTCTTCCTCTTCTCTCTTTCCCGAATTTTCTACTGTTTTACTTTATTCTTTTTACTGAAAGCAACATATCACAAACAGATTATCGTCATTTCACGCAGACCGTACGCATCGCCGTGGCTCTATATTTCTGAATAACAGTTGAATTCAGCCATCAAATTATATTTTTAATTATCAAAACTTTAGATATGAATAAAATCAATGAGATAATATAAAACCAGTAATTAATAGGAATATTTATTCGTTATTAACTCACAGTTTATTCAGAATAATGATTAATATTTCTATGTCAGATCACATTTATAATGCAATCCAATATATTTCACTGTTAAATAATAAATTCATTCCAATTCAAATTGATTGAGATCACAAAATACCAAGCCAAACTCTGTTTTATTTGTTTATCGCAGCAATTAGCAACTATATAGCAGGTTTTTGCTAGTTATCTTTTTGCCATTAATTAATGATGAATAAAACAACAAGTAGCTTACGCATACCGCGTAGTCTATCAATTTAATCATTAAAGGATCACTGATGCTAACAGGTTACTGGTCAATCGATGCGTTTATCATTGCTAATGTCCTATTGTGGTTATTAGTCGCTGCTGTTTACTTTCATTACGAAACGACAGATGGCGGGATGCTCGAAGACTCTGCTAAGTATCACGCTCCTAAGGAGTAACAGATGAATACAAAAACGTTGGGCTATACGACTATGATCGTATCAGCAGCCCTAATGGGATGTGTTGGCTTATTTGCACGAAATATTAATACCAGTGGTGACGTTATTGCTTTTACTAGAATGACGGTTGGTGCACTCTGTATTTTGGCTATTATGCTTTACCAAGGGAAATGGGCATTAATTAAACAAACAAAACTATCTCCCGCAGTTATTGCAAGTGGTGCTTGTTTAGGGTTATGTCTAGCGGCTTATGTTTCTTCTACCAAATATACAACGTTAGCAAATGCGGTATTTTTAATTTATACCGGACCAGTATTTTCAACCATATTAGCGGCTATTTTCCTTAAAGAAAAAATAGCCAAATTAACCGCGGGTCTATTAACCGCTGTATTTATTGGTTGTTTGTTTATTATTGGTATCATTAATTATGATCCACAATCTGGCTTAACTGTTTCTTTATCATTTTCTAAAGAGAACTTTATAGGTGATATGTTAGGTTTAGCATCAGGATTAGGTTATGGTTTATACCTATTCTTTAGCCGTTACCGCACTGATGTTGGCTCTGATTCGCGTTCTTTCTTTAACTTCTTATTTGGCGCTCTTGCTATCGCAGTCTTCTTCTTAATGAACCCTCCTTCATTAAGCGAAATGGATACTAGTTCATGGGTTTGGCTAATTTCAATGGGCTTCTTCATCGGATTCGGTGCCCTTTCATTGCTAACGATTGCCGCAAAACACTTGAAAGCTGCTGAACTTGCTTGCGTATCCTATTTGGAAACAGTAGTTGGTGCTGGTATCGGTATTATGATGTTTGGAGAGAGCTTAACAGCATTGCAAACCTTAGGTGGTATATTGGTTATCGGTGGTGGTATGGGTGAAATCGTCTTTACTATGAGTAAAAAAAGAAAGGCAGCACAAAATACTGATGCCCAGTTAGACCATTAATTGAGGACGCTAACATGGATACTGCTCTGAATTGGGGATTACTGATTTTAACTGTTGTCATTATGGTTGGACTGGCGTTATACAGTAACAAGATCATGAAGTCTGACGAAAGTGAGAGTGGGTTCCTTTTGGCTGCCAATTGTTTAGGCCCGTTTACCGGCGCCGCTACTATCGTAGCAACAGGCTTTTCTGGCTGGGGATTTATGGGGTCCCCAGGTGTTGCTTACAAATATGGTGCTATTGAACTGCTGGGGAATTTCTTCTTCGCCCCAGCAATGGTTCTCGCGGTACTATTTTGCGCTCGGTTTTTACATCAAAAAGCGCAAAGTATGGGCAGCTTAACCATTCCCGAATACATCGCAAAAAGTCATAGTGGCCCAGAACATATACAGCGATTAACGCAAGCTTTTGCCGCCATTATTACTGTTCTATTATTGCTGGTATTTTTGGTTGGGCAGGTAAAAGCATTGGGGCTACTTGCAGGCCAATGGCTCGGTATTGATAACACCACTGCATCTTTAATAATGATCGGCATAATCATTCTTTATACGTCTATTGGCGGTCTTGCAGCAGTGGCATTTACTGATACGTTTATGGTACTTGGTATGTGTGTGTCAGCCTTTATTATTGTATTTACCATTTTCAGTGATATGTCCCCCATTGAGCTGTTTGATTCACTGCATGCCATTGACCCACAATTAGTTATGCCAAGTGATTCAGGTCCGTATGGTTCAACAGGTTGGCACGTATTTCTGGTTTTACCGTATGCCTTTATCTATTCCACCACTTTACCTTATATGTCGGTAAGATTTATGGCGCTGGATAAGTCGACCAAACTTCATCATATGGCGGCATACATGACTCCTATCGCATGTTTACTCAGTTTAGTACCTTTGGCTGGGCTTTACATGAGAGTGAAAGTGCCCGGATTGGAACACGCTGACAATGCAATGCCCGTTTTTCTAACGACATTCTTAACTCCAACTGTGTCGGCTGTCATTACTCTGTTCATTCTGTTTGCAATGAAGTCGACCGCAAACTCCGTTCTGCACTCGATTGCCGGATCAGTTTCTCACGATTTGAGACAAGCGATCTGGCCAAAGTGTCAATTAGCGGATACTCACTTGCTGCTGCTAAATAGATCGGCAGTTTGGGGGTTAGGTTTTATGGGGTTTGTCGGTATGCTCTACGCACCACCTTTTATGTTATCGATGCTGGCGATACTTGGCTCAGGAACATTAATGGCAACATTGGTCGCACCGACGTTACTCTCTCGTTATATTAAAGGAAACATTTACGCAGCTTTATTCTCAATGATTGCTGGCTTTGCTAGCGGTGCAATACTCTTCTTATGGTTTGATCTCGGCTGGGTTGAAGCGCCCATTTACTCAACCATAATTTCATCTATTACTTATCTATTGATAGCAAAAGGATTCCAGAGCCAGAATGTAACTCATTATCTCCGGTTACGTTAATCTGGATATAAAAAAGGGAGCAGTGAAAAGAGGCGCTGCTCCCTTTATCTATATTAAGTATATATTCTCTCGCTATTTATTAGGACAAAATATCGGTCAATCAGAAAATTTTTCTATATATTGCCGTTGAACCTGCCCTTCTACTACTAATGAATTATCAATATTTTTTCGCATATCTATATGGTCAGCTCTATATTGCCTTGGTGTAACTCTTAATAGCCCTTTAAATTTAGAGTTAAAATTAGACAGAGACGAAAAACCAACTTCCGCCCCTATTTGCGCAATGCTCCAATCCGTTGTCACTAAATAACGTGCTGCTTGCCTGACTCGCTGTTCAATTAAATATTGACGAAAGGTGGTTCCCATATTTGAATGGAAGAAACGTGAGAAGGTACTTTCGGCCATATGCAGTTGATTAGAAACCATAGAAACCGATAATGGCTCAGCTAAGTTTTCTTCAATAAAGTCTAGTGCAATGTGCAGTCTATCTTCTGCTCTTTTGGTACTATTTATCTCAACACACTCATCAAGCAATTTCTGTTTTGGCTCATTAGAGGCGAGAATATTCAGTAAGTTAAGCAGGTGCAATACTTGAGTGAACTCAAAGGTATTTTCCATCACATTGAGCAACTCACGTACCTGAAAAATCACCTCCCCATCAAACAGCAAACCACTTTTGGATTTTTCCAGCATATCGCGAATTTGATGAAACTGAACACTATCGACAAACGTCTGACCAAGCGCATTCAAACGGAAATGCAACACATTATTTCCTTCACTAAGCTCCTGTTTACTCTCTTTATTTACAGACAAACGAAATGGATTAAAAGGCGCAAGCAGTACCGCTTGATTATCTTTAAGTTGGTACTCTTTACTGGCGAGATGTAAGGTACAACCAACAGTATTAGGTTGGATCAATATGTAATCCGCACCAAAAATCATATGTTTTGATTCTTCTACTTTCTGTAAGTCAAACATATGAAATTCGGGAGTATTCGCAATGATTCGTTGATTCAAATTTACCGCTCCCAAACACAACAACAGCAGACAGTTTTACTCTTCTCCCCTGTGACAACAAGCTTCCTTTTTTGAAACGTGACTAAAATCCGCATTGTCCACAATCTAAAGTACATTATTTTGAACTATGGCATATCTTGGTTAACCGGCTCATAGCCAGTAAAGCTAACAACCTGTGATAATTACATTATCAATGCAGATATCCAGTATTTTTAAACTAAGCAGAAATTCGCTATTCCTAAGCATTAATTAACTATTATAAAAATTTAAAAAGCGCAATATTGATTCCATTGAGCAAACAATAACATCAGCTCATTTATTAAATAAATGAACAATAAATTTAATTTGGTTATTCCAAGTTTATTTATATCGAATTTATATGTAAGTGATTTATATATAACTCAGTTCTTATTTTCCATAACGTTTATACTCTTAGGGAGTTTGTCATGAGTATTTCAAATGATCTATATCCAAATGCATCTCTGCCTCTAGAACGTAAAGATTCTGGCGTTCCAATTGTTCGTCCCGGTTTACATGTTGAATCGTATAACGACTTTGATCCACTAAAGCACGTTATTGTCGGAATTGCTGATAACCAACACATACCAGAAGCATGTCCAGCAAGTAACGAGAAAATTCCTGCGGACTCTCCTATGCGTGGCAGTAAAGCAGGCCGAAGAACTCAAGAGAGTATCGACCGTGCAAACGAATGCTTAAACGGCTTTGCAAAGCAGTTAGAAGATCGCGGTATTGTTGTTGACCGCCCGGGAGCAGTAGACTGGCACGAAAGAATCACAACACCAGATTTTACTATTAGTTCTGGTTTTGGTGTTATGCCTCCTCGCGACTGCTTGCTAACCATGGGTAAAAGCATCTTAATGGCACCAATGAGTTTCAGAAGCCGTTATTTTGAATATTTGGCTTATGTCGATCTACTACGTGAATACTTCGAGTCAGATCCAAACTGCCTGATTGAGCAAGCACCTCGTCCTCGTTTAGCGGATGAAAGTTTCCGTATGGATTATGTTGCTGCTTATGAAACATTATCTGATGAAGAGACAATGGCTCGTTCATTACGTAAAGAGTACTCGACTAAAGAGACTGATATTCTTTTCGATGCAGCTGATGTAATGCGTCTAGGTAAAGATATCTTCGTTCAACACGGCTTAACCACTAACTTGGCAGGTATTCGCTGGATCAAGCGTAAATATGAGCCTCAAGGTTTCCGTATCCATACGCTAAGCTTTGAAGACAACCATCCGATTCACATCGATGCGACCTTCTGCCCACTTCGCCCAGGCTTGATGCTGCTTAACCCTCACCGTCCTCTATTTAAAGGACAACGTGAAATATTTGAGAAGAATGGTTGGGAAATTGTTGAAGCTGTTAGCCCTGCATGGGACAACCCACCACCACTATGTTATTCAAGTACTTGGTTATCAATGAATACCTTGATTCTTGACCATAAAACTGTGTGTGTTGAAGCATCTGAAACTGGCCAAATGGAACAATTTGACCAACTTGGCTTTAACGTTATCCCTGTTGATTTACGTGACGCTTATGCCTTCGGTGGCGGCTTGCACTGTGCAACAGCGGATGTATGGCGTGAAGGTAAGTGTGAAGATTACTTCGCAAACCAATTTACTGGTGCTCATAGTATTGAGCATTGGGAATACTAATCAAACTCGTTATCTGATTCTATCCAAAGGGACAGCATAAAAGCTGTCCCTTTTTTCACGTCTGCAAGGTTAAACAAGATGAACTTGCCAATCACGTCCCGACGTTTAACAAGCAACCAGCCGTTATCTGCATGGAATTTAAACGCTTTGATTAAATTACCGCCAAACAGTTGAGTTTTATCGCTTTTGCTAAAATTAGCGCTTCCATTTCACAAATAGTATGGCATTATACCTTCCGTCAACACGATGTGCGTGCATCGTATAATGGCTATTACCTCAGCCTTCCAAGCTGATGATGCGGGTTCGATTCCCGCTGCACGCTCCAAGTTTTCCTCCTAGTTTAAACCTCCCAAGTAAAGCCCCGTATTATCTACTATAAAAATGCCTGATAGTGTAAAACTAGTATTATTACCTCTAAAAAGCACAGTTAATAAATGGCAAGAAGTTCAACGGTAGATACTTCAAAATCAAGATAAGCACAATGGAACAAAATGCGATTAAAAATTACTGTCTCGTTACCCCACTAGCACCACCACACTTAAAATGTGGATGTGTTTACATATAAAATATCGTGTTAACACCAATTACCACCACTGTATTTCACTAACTAAAAATGTTCAGTAGCATCCTAACCAGAATGGCTGCCAGCGATAGCAATAAGCCTAGAAATCAATTGCTCCGGTTGCTTTGTTGGGTCATTAAAAAACTGATACAACTCATTAATAATGGCATTCTGTACTACAGGAGCCACCGCCATGGAATCTGTCATACTTGGGAGCAACCGATTGTTCTCTTCTGCATTATCAAAATCTCGCCTTGATTGCTGAGAACATCTATTAAAGCTGGAAAGAGAAACATCGGCCCGGGCAGGAATTGAACCTTTCTTCTTACTAAACTCTTCCTGAAATGTTTTAGCGGACAACAATTTAGCCATTCTGTCTGAATCTGCTTTAAGCGAACCCGCGTTGTGATTAAAAATAACAAAGCTATCCATATTGTAGATATATGTCCCCGAAGTCTGTGGTGAGACATAACAAGCGATATGATCTGGAATAGAAATTTTTTCAGTATTCAACTCACCAATAACCCAGTCCCCTAATACCTGAAAAACAGCTTGGTCATTTAAAAGTTCGTGAGTCGCTTCATCCCACGTTTGCTTTTTTAAACTGTTTTTACTGATATCACCAATCTGGCGAAAAACTGATAAAACTTCGGTTGTCGTTGAACTATTCAATACGTCTGGGGAAAGATCTACTAGCGCTTTTTGATAGTAGTCTGGGCCACCTAAACCTAGCGCTATATTCTCAAAAAGCATGGAAATCTGCCAAGGAGCATTGCCCAAAGCAAGCGGTTTAATGCCTTTGGTATTAAGCACCTTAGACACACTTATGAATTCATTCCAAGTGGTGGGCACGTCTAGTCCTGCTTCTTTCAACAATTTCATATTTACCCAAAGCCAGTTTACTCGGTGTACAGTAACTGGAATCGCTACGTAACCACCATTGTACTTATTAATTCGCTGAATTGCTGGTAGCATAAGTTCATCCCACTTCTCCTTCTGAGCTATTTCATCAAGTGACGTGAGAAAGCCAATTTTTGCCCAAGATTTAATTGCTGGCCCCTCAATTTGAGCCATGGTCGGTGGGTTACCTGCAATAGCACGCGCCTGCAATACCGCCATTGCGGTGTCTCCGCCTCCACCTCTAATGGCGGTACTTTTCCAATCATCACCTAGTACCTTGACCGCGTCCTTCATAACATCCAACGCAGCCATCTCACCATCTGATGTCCACCAGTGAAGAAATTCAACTTCTTTAGCGTAAACTTGATTACTTAACAACATTATGAAAAATAATATTTTTTTCATTTTAATCTCTACTTAGAACAAGTCTTACTGCGAACGGCTGCTCTTCAGTGCGGGAGTGAAGAGTGACCTCTCCTCCATGTGCTCGAGCAATACTTCGTGCAATAGTTAAACCGAGGCCACTGCCTTCCTGATTGTTAGACGATACTCTGTAATATGGCTCAAATACCTTTGCCAATAATTTTTTATCAATTCCGGGTCCTTGGTCGATAAAGATCATAATGACCTGACTCGGGGAGTCCTCTACTTCTATTGCGACTTCTTTACCGTACTTTACTCCGTTATCAACAAGATTCTGGATACAACGTTTTATAGCCAGAGGTTTACCGTAATAGGGTTTAATTTGATATCCATTTATAGTGACGTTTTTTGCATAACGGTTATAAAGCTCGGTACTCATATTAAGAATATCATTGAGATCTATCGACTCTATATCCTCATGAATATCGGTTTCTCGTATACATTGCAGAGCCCCCTTAACCATTAGATCTACTTCGTTAAGCAGCTTCTCGAATCTGGCTCGGGTTACATCGTCTTCCAACATTTCTGTCCTTAATTTCAGACAGGCAAGTGGGGTTTTAAGATCATGGGATATCGCCCCAAACAGCATTTCACGTTCACGAAGGTGAGACTTCACTCTCCGATTCATTTTGTTAAAAGCGTGAACAGCGGCTTTAAGCTCTGAGCTACCCTCCTCTTTCACTTCAGGGACACTCAATTTACTTCCCATTAAAGTAGCCGCCTTAGCCAAGTTCCTGATGGGCCTGATTTCCGAGCGAATGACTAGCCAAGTAAACACCAACAACATCAATGCAGACAAGATCATAAAAAAGATCTGTTTGCTGTCCATAAATGAACTTTCCAAACTCACATAAGGCGCAGGGAGTACGGCCGCTAAGTAAAACCATTCCTGAGGGGATACCTCTATCTGAATCACTAGAATTGGAGGGTTTATATCACCAAAAGAGAGACTGTAATGCGCCCACAACAGGGGTAAATCATCAATATTTATGCCCGAACTAAAAACCTTAAGCTCTTCTCGGGTAGTAAACTCAACAGTAATATTATTTTCGTTACCAAGCTCTTGTTCTAATACTTTTCTCACTTCATTTAGAACAAGTTGTTTTCGAGCAGAATCAGGAATCGGAGTGACATTAAGTTCACGACTGTTAAGAGAAACAAAGAAACGTGTTCCTCCCATATTCCTCAGTTGATTTAACACAAGGTGACGATACTCAAGCGGAAGAGAACTGAAAAATGAGATAGTTGAAGAGGCACTGAGAACGAGACTGCTCACTGTACTCTTTAAACCCTGTT
The DNA here is from genome assembly GCF_013114595.1 of Vibrio sp. 99-8-1. GTDB lineage: Bacteria > Pseudomonadota > Gammaproteobacteria > Enterobacterales > Vibrionaceae > Vibrio. The sequence goes on from NZ_VTXE01000021.1 coordinate 24,253, forward strand.
GCTCTTTTTGTGCGCTTTGCTGAAACCAAATTAAACCCGCTAGTAACTGAGCAACCAATATCACCATAAGCAGCATTAAACTCGTACGAGCAACAAGGGATTGGGGGAATATTCTTTTAAGACTCATACAGGGCTTCTACCGCTAACATATAACCTTTATTACGAATGGTAATTATAAGTTCACGGTATCTGTCATCTAGATGGTTACGTAACCGACTGATCTGTACATCAATTCCTCTCTCAAGAGGTTCTGCATCTCTACCCCAGATCGCCTGAGCTATTTCGTCTCGAGAAAGAATAGCATTCGGTTGGCGTAAAAAAAGGGTAAGTAATGAAAAGTCTGCCCCCGATAGTTGCCTAGGAGATTTTTCTTCATGTAGTAACTGACGCGTAATGGTATCTAGTGTCCAGCCAGCAAAAGTAATCTTACGGGCAAACGGTACATCAGTATTGTGACTTGCCCTTCGTAGTATTGCTTTTACTCGTGCAAGGAGCTCTCTTGGGCTAAATGATTTTGTTATATAGTCATCAGCCCCCATCTCTAAGCCAGCCACTCTGTCAGACTCTTCAGTTACCGCTGTTAGCATGATAACAGGCACATTAGAACGACGGCGAATCTGTGCACATAAGGTAAAACCATCATCTCCGGGCATCATTATATCAAGTATAATTAAATTCGGTTCGTTGGTTTCTAATTGCTTCCACATCTCTTCGCCATCAGCAGCAGTTATGACCTTAAACCCTGCGCGACCAAAGTAATCACTAAGAGCATCTCTAAGCTCCTCATTGTCATCAACAACTAAAATGGTTTTTGGAACCATTCGCGAATATCCTTTTATATCTGAAGTTTTAGCCATAGCGGGTTTATACGGTTATCTTCCCGCATTGTTACTATGCCGACATTCAACTTGAACTACTATGACCTACCTCTTTATTCATCACACTTTACTCTAATTTTTGTAAGCATCTGCTTACAATTTTCCGAAATAGTTAAAAAGAACGTAATAAGTTTTGTTGATTTTTTTAAATAGTAAAGCAGAGAAAGCCACGCGAATTGCGTAGCTTTATTGAAATCAATTTTCATAATGAATATTAATTTGTGGATTTACTATCCACGATTAATACACGCTTCTATAAACTGAGCCTTGTCACCAAATACAATTTGTATACCATTTGACCCGACCTTAATAACACCCATTGCACCAATATCTTCAAGTCCTTTTTCGTTAATTAAAGATGTATCTTTAACTTCTAAGCGAAGACGCGTAATGCATGATGCAACAGAAGTCAGGTTTTCTCGACCTCCGACAAAGTCCAAAGTCAACTTAGTCATCTGTTCTGTACTCAGTGAAATCTCTTCTTTTAATTCTTCTGTTCGTCCCGGTGTTTGTACATCGAATTTGCGAATAACGAAACGAAATACAAAGTAGTATAAAACCGCCATCGGTACGCCAACAAATACAGCTGCAAGATAGTTTGTATCGAATCCGTTCAATGAAGGAATAATACCTAAAGTAATATAGTCAATAAAACCTGCCGAGAATGATTTCGCTAAGTGAGCATCCAATAGATACATCAACATATATGAAAAGCCAGTACTTACAGCATTAAAGATATAAAGTAACGGAGACACAAAAATAAATGTAAATTCTACTGGCTCAGTAATACCGGTAATAAAGCAGGTTAGGGCTGCAGAAAACAGAATACCGGCAGCGTATTTTCGGTTGTTAGTTTTAGCTTCGTGATACATAGCGAGACAAGCAGCAGGAAGAGCAAAAAGCATTAAAGGAAATTCGCCCTGCATGAATTTACCAGCACCCTGATAGGTAGCAGAATCAAAACTCTTAACACCTTCAGCTAACATCTTAAACCAAATAGTCTGGTCACCATTTACCACGGTTCCTGCCTGACTGGTGTATTCACCAAATGAGAACCAGAAAGACGGATACCAGATATGGTGAAGCCCTAAAGGAATCAACGCTCTCTCAGTAAAACCAAAAATGAAGGTAGAAAGTGCCTGATTATCACCATTTACCACTGCAGATAAACCATCAATACCAGCTTGAACGTACATCCAGATACTTGGCAAAATTAAACCGAGAAGGAATGCAGCGACAGCTGTCACAATCGGCACAAATCGTTTTCCGGAGAAGAATCCCAGAAACGCAGGGAGCTGAATATCATGGAAGCGGTTGTACATCGAAGCGGCAAGAATACCAGCGATTAAGCCGCCAAATACGCCCATCTGCAAACTGGGTATGCCCAGTACCATAGCGTAGGCTCCTCCACTAAGGGCCATTTCTTGGGTCACTCCTGCGTGTACTCCTATGGTCATATTCATAACCAACATGGCCACAACGGCAGCAAGCCCTGCAATACCAGACTCTTTAGTTAAACCTACCGCGGCACCAACAGCGAACAATAGGGGTAGATTTCCGAAAATAACGTCACCGGCCCCAACCATAAGGGGAATACCAAACTTGTCACCAAAGGCCAGTAAAAGACCTGCCGCAGGCAGTATAGAGATAGGGAGCATCAAGGCCCGACCGACAGTAGATAACTTGGTAATGCTTTGTTTCAGCAGGGCAAATATTGACCTATTCTGAGTGGGTAATGTCTTAGCGTCTGTAGACATGCGAACACCTCGTAGCTTAATAGTTAGAATTTCTATACCCGATGAATCAGGTATTTCCTTAATAAAGCTACAGAGATTTATGTTGTTAAAGGTTAATTATTGTAGGCGTTTTGTAAGTAAAATTTTACATTATGATCTGGGACTCTGGACATTGATTTTGTATTTCTCGTCGCATTTTCCGCTAGGAACATTTTGCCCCGTTCCCTAGGATGCTTGCTTCTAAAAGAGCAGTCCAACCATTGTTATTTTTCCGGTCAGGAGAGGCTCCGGCACTGACAAGCCTATCAACAACTTTACCCGCCCCTGATAGCTAGCGTAAACGACACATAGGCTTCATTCATCTTCCATTTTATTACAGGCTTGCCGGTAACACACTTGATTTCGTCCCTGCTCTTTAGCCTGATAGAGGGCTCTATCGGCTTCTTTCAATAGATCGCCAAAACAATTATTCCCTCGGCTGCATACTGATACCCCAATGCTAACGGTGCAGTGGATGCTATTTCCTTCATCCTCAAAACTATATTCGTCCACTGCGCATCTTATTCGTTCTGCGAGTAACAGTGACTCCTGCCGATCCGTTTCGGGTAATAGCACTGCAAACTCTTCTCCTCCGAGACGAGCTACCGTATCAACTTCTCTTAACTCCTTAGTTAGCAAAACCGCGATCTGTTTCAAAACGACATCTCCTGAAAAATGACCGTAGGTGTCATTAATTTTCTTGAAAAAATCGATGTCTAACATTAGTAAACTCAAATTATTCTGATAGCGCGTACAACGCGCAACTTCACTTTTCATTACTTCCATAAAGTGACGACGGTTACTTAAGCCGGTAAGGGAATCCTTCATTGCCACTTCATTTAATGCGGCCTCTCTCTTAATAACCTCTTTCTCGTAATAAATAAAACTCTTGGTCATATCTGTTAGTTCATCATTACGCGTCTCAGTGATATTCGCTTCTCGGCCAGCTATACGTTCCAAAATCGCTGAGTTCAGGTTTACTAAACGCAATACAAGGTTATGGTGAAAGTAATAGATGACCCAAGCGATCGAACAGAGCAGTATAAAATAGAGAATAACTAGTACCGAGGTCATCTTTTCAACATTGCTGTTCAGATGACTTGTCGTGTTTGCCGCATCGTCAATGAGTTCATTAAAGAGTGTCGTTTGTGTCGCCTTGAAATCACTCACTACTTTTTTGGCAAAGTTGGCTCTGCTGGCGCTTTCGATTGCTACCTTTACTCTTGAATGCATTAAGGCAATCAATCCATCTATGCCTAATAGTTCATCGTTAACTCTTTTCTCCAGCAATAAAATCTCGTCTTTGTAAAGCAACGGCACCTTGCCGGACGACTCCTTTAATTTTTCAGCGTCATTTTTAAGTGTCGATTCAATGCGCTTTAATTTATACAGTGTGGTTAAAGTACTAGACTCACCTGCCAAACTCAGCATATGAACCGAAGTGTTCACCCACTCAGTAATTGCGTTTCTATCTGCTTCAGTAATTTGATGTGAGTTTGAATCATTTTTAAAAGTAACCACATCTTTCATCAGTTCAAATAAACTCAGTACCTTAATTTTACTTTGTTCATTTATTTTTATTTTTCTGGCAATAAGCTGGTTTAAGTCTGCTAATACACGTTCTAATATGATCAATTCATTATTCAGCTCTTCAAATACAGTAACCTCATTTGAAAACTTAGTCCGAATATCAATACTATTCTGCTGAATGCGCTTATAAGCTATACGTCGCGATGATTCTGAACTCGCTGCTGCTAAACGCTCAGTCTCGATCAGTAAATTATCAAACTTACTTGCGTTGGATGCATCGAGTACAATCTGTGGAATGGTCTCTTTAACCAGAAGATTAAGCGCTCCGTTAAAGCTGTACAAACCCGCTAAAGTCAAACCAGAAATGATAATTAGAGACAGAGTAATGACAGACAAGCTAATTCTAACTGTACGAGAAACACTCGTTCGGGCTATTTTGCCTTCAACCCCCGGGTATTTCAGCCTTAACTTATTCTTTTTCTTGTTTAGAAACATCTATCGCCTCATTAGGTACTGCAAATTTGACTGATTCTACCTTCAACTTTCGGGCTCACTTCGCCTCTTTCACTAATATAAGCCCTGACAAGTTCCCACATAATCAAGCTTACTTTTTTATTGTTTAACGGCTGCTTGTCTTTAAACATAACAAAACCATCTCCGCCTCTGGCTAAATATTCTGAAGTCGCGATAGTGTATTGTTTATCAAGTGCTATTGGCTGGCCGCCGATAGTCACCGAGCCGACACGCTGCCCTACCGCAGAATCCGGACACCAGCTGAACTTCATGCCGGATACTTGCAAAAACCTCCCCTTAACCTGTTCAACTAAACTTAATCCATTTTCTAAAGCAGCAAGGATATCCTGTCCGCTAGCCTGAAACAGAACACTAGGAGGATCAAAAGGCAGCTCACTTTGAATATCTTTGCGGGTTAACTCTGCCCCTGCTGCATACTCTTTGTTCCCTCTGATCGAACCACCGTTAACAAGCGCTATATCGGCGTTATAATATTCACGAAGCGCATCTGCTACCAAATTACCAAAGGCGACTTCTTCTGATCGTACTTTTTCTCGTCTGGACGTAATCTTAGAGGTCACTTTACCTACTGGCGTGTTCATTATTCCGTCCAAAGCAGACAAGTAATAGTTAATCTTATTTGAAAACTCTGGGTCGGGTTCGAAGTTGTTGAGAGAGATAAGTTCTGCACCAAATTCAGCTCTCTTGCGGTTATCGAACTTCACTTTTATCAAGGCCGCTTTCCCATCTTCTGTCCCCTGATTGACAAGCAAGCCATTACCTACAGGCAAAACACTATCTTCATGAGAATTTGAGTAAAGCAGCATATCAACCAACTCTTTCTCAATAAGATTTTTAAGTTGATCTTCTTCGTTACTGGCCATCAAAATAACCAAATCTGCCCCTTGTTCACGTAAAGAACGCGCTTTGTCCTCTATAAGGTCAAGACTAGGGTCAACCGAGATTCGGTCAGGTGGGTAGTTCTCTATAACCAAAGGGTCTAAGATACTAAAAACGCAGGTTTTTATATCTTGCAGCTCAAAGCACATACTCTCCTCTGTGCTTTCAAATCGCCCTCCGGTTAGCGGATCGGTGATATTAATATTAATATAGGGAAATGCGGATTCCTGAATACGTAGTGACAGCTCATCCTCTTTAAATGCAAACTCTCTTTCATTGATAGCGACCGCATCGGGTTCCATCATGTTAAGCAGATCGATCATATGAGTTCCTCTGTCAAAAGAGGACATAAGGCTACCTGCCAAAAAGTCTCCGCCATGCAGAAAGAGCGTATTTTTGTTTGCCTGACGAGTTGCTTTAACTAATGATTGTAAATTTGCCAGCCCGCCAACTTTGCTTTCTCTGGAATCAACTTCAACGGTTTTCGAAACATAGATAATATTCAATTCAGTTTCTGCAATCGTCTTAAAAGAGAACATGAACCCAATGAAAATACCCACTATAATATGCAACAAAGTTTTATTCATGACTCACCTAATTTGTAAACTATCGTCACAGACAATCAATAAGATAATTAACTTATTTTAAAGTTATAATATTAATCATTAGGCTAGAAATCGAAAAGTTTCAATTTTGTTCACGATGGTTATCGCCAAATAAATTTCATTTAAAGCTCAAAGTCTCACCTGACACTCGTCCACTCACAAACATTTAAATTAAGTTACTTAGTTAAATTACTTAACTAAATAAGATATGAATAACTTCATTTCTATACTCTTCAGATAAAAATATAGCGGCCAGTTGGCCGCTAATTACTTGGGTATACTGAGTGTTAAATCAGACTGGAAGTTTAGTTACGCTTTGTTCACCTGAAACTCCGCGACCGCGCTATCCATCTCTATGGCCTGACTGGATACAGAATCTACTTCAGCTAAGCAGTGCTGAGCTGACAAGGTATTGCTATCTGAAATTTTGTTCAGGTCGCCAATGGATGAACTGACCTGATTCATCACCGCGCCCTGCTCTTCGATAGCAGAAGCAATTCTTTCTGAGTTAGCCTGTATATCATCCATATCAGTAATTATCTGACCTAAGCTTTCGTCCAGAGCGATAGAAGCAGAAAGGGTTTGCTGACCTTGCTCGTTACATTCTCCAATACTCGCAACAACCGACGACATCTGGCTCTGAATAGCAGAAACAACCCGGTTAATTTCTTCTGTTGACTGGTTAGTCCGGCTTGCTAATGTTCTTACTTCATCCGCAACCACAGCAAACCCACGCCCCTGTTCACCCGCACGGGCAGCCTCAATAGCGGCATTCAATGCCAGCAAGTTTGTCTGTTCTGCAATTTCCTGAATGATATTGACTGCACCGCCAATCTTTTCTACCTGCTCATTTAAAGACGAGATAGAGTGCTGACTTTCACCTAAAGTACTGGAAAGCTGGTTGATATTGCTAACGGTGGATTCAACCACATGGCGTCCGTCTTTTGCATTCTGAGACGCCTGATGGACACCTTCCACAGCAACAGATGTGCTCTCTGAAATCTCATTAATAGTTTCAACCATCTCCTGAACCGATGTTGCCATGGTACTGGTATGGTCCGCCTGCACACTAAACTGCTCAACAACCGACTGAAGCTCGTCATGCATACTCTGCGTGCTTTGGGTGAGATGCTCAGATTTAGTCTGCGTGCCTGCAATCAATATTTCTAACTTGTCGAGTAACTTATTGAAATAAACACCGATAGAAACCAACTCATTTTTGCCTGTCAGGTTAACCCGCTTACTCACATCATTGGTTCTGGCAATTTCCTGAATTACGGAAAGAAGCTGAGACATCTGCAGGTTAACTGAGCGGGAAACCCAGTAAACGCTCAGAATAATAATGATCACTAAGCTGCTGGTAGCAACTTGCTCGACCAACTGCAGTGATGTTTGGTTCGATTTAACCTCCGCGCTTAATGCCGACGAAAAGGACTTGAAGGACTCTTCCACCACATGAGAATATTCACGTGTCTGCCCCAAATAACCTTCTTTATAGCTAACACCAATCATCGCTTTTTGCTTAACTAAGTTTTCTGCTGCCACTGCCAGTGCAGTACTGTTCTGTCCTGCCAAAAGAGAGCGTTGTAACACACCTTGTCGGACATTTTTATCGAACTCGAACAGTTTAATAAGCTGATCGCTATTTAAGCTGGACTGATAGCTTGTAAATGCAGAACTATAAGCACCAAGTAAGCTTTGATCATCCTTAAGTCCATGTGTTTCAAAAGCAGAAACTAAAGTCTGAAAACCTTTCTGATAATCCAGGATGCCTGTACGAATTTTCTGACTGGACGGTAGCGAGTTTTCATCAAGGATAGTGGCGAGTTCACCTTCCGTAGCAAGGAAAGTTGCCATATTACTTTCAAATTTATCCAGATATTTTAAATCTTTGCGCAGCAAGAAGTCTTTTTCATTGCGCCGTAGGTTCAGCAATTTGACTTCCAGATCCGAGACTAAACTAGTCGCTGTCTGAAGCTGAGTTGCCGTATTGGCAAACAGGGTTGCAGCGGTGACAAGAGACAAAATTCCCAAAACGGAGACAGCGCCTAAAAAATAAATTTTCTGTTTTATATTCATATAACTACCCTATCAATCTAAATCCATTTACTCACCAGGAATTTGCCGAATTTTATTGTATTAGAGCCAATAAATATCAAACAAATAAATATCTATGCTCCATGCATTCTATAGAAAAATGACTTAATCTCTAGCATAACTTTAAGAAAGCAAATTAGATATCAGATTTAGGGAATGTGCCGGTTTAAGGCATTATTGAGTTCAGAGTCGCAAGGATCAATACGCCCCCCCCACTCCTGATGAAGTGGGTTCGATTATCACTGCCGCGCATATAAGGGACCTATCTCTATATCCGCTTATTTAAACCAATAAACGTTCGAAATATGAAGGTAATCCTGTTACCAAATCTAGCTAAAGGCGAGCTTCCTGTCTTCTTTTGGCAATAAGATATTTGCAGTGATAACTAACACCGCCATAACCGAAACCACTGGCCAAAGAGTGCCGTTATATATTTGAGTTGTTATCCCCCCCATCAAAGCACCTGCTGTAAACTGTCCTGCCCCCAATAGTGCTGACGCAGAACCTGTATTTTCTTGAAACTGACTCATATATAACGCGTTCGCATTGGGCATAATAGCTCCAAGCATACCTACTGCCCCCATGATACCTAATACAAACATATACAGATGCGCATCTACAGCAGTAAAACAAACCAACAGTAGAACAAAAATGGCTTGAATCAGAATTGCACCTCTAAGCAACTGATGTGCCGATTGATAGCTCAACAGTTTCGAGTTACTTCTGTTTATAAGCATATTCATTAAGGTATTTGCTGCAAACATCAATCCAAATACCTGCTCACCTAGGCCAAATTTAACTTGATAAATAAAAGATGCGTTGGTTATAAAAACCATCATTACGCCATATCCGCAGGCCTGTACGACGAGATAACGCATGGCAGTTGTGTTTTGCATAACAATCATATATCGCTTGTATGCTGAGATTTTTTCCCGTTCAACAGGAGCTGGGTATTTAGACATAGAAAGTGTCACCAGTGTGGCAACAATCAGCGCATAAGCCGCCGTGAAATAAAAGATATTTTGCCATTGTCCCGTTAATAGAATTAACGCACCAATACTTGGGGCAATAGCAGGAGCAAGCACCATTATTAAGCCAATTAAACCAAACAGTTTGGCGGCTTCGTTTCCCTGTCCTCTCATTCTGACCAGTGGTGCAATACATACGCTTGCGAACCCTCCTCCCACCGCTTGAAATATACGGGAAATTTGAATTACATGGAGATTACTGGCGGACGCGATAACCAATGAACACAGTGCATACAATACCAGCCCACCAATAATTATCGTACGCTTGTCAAAACGATCCGCAAATGGACCACCAATCAATTGTCCAATCGCCATCCCAAAAATATAAAAACTAACCGTAGTGGCAACCGAATCAATACCAACACCTAAGTATTCGGCCATTGATGGAATACCTGGTAGGTAAGCATCAACCGCAAACGGACCTGCAGCCATAATTAATGCCATCATAACGACGAAATGCCCTTTAGACATATATCCCCACTTACTAATAATATTATCTTGCTAGGAAGATATAATAAATTGAACATATCTTTCTAGCAAGGTATATTTGGCAACCATAGACATACTTAATAAGTGAAAAACATGATAGAGAAGTTTGAAACTTTCCTCTCCTTAATGGAGGAGAACTGGCCGGAAGCCTACGAGGACATGATGCCCTCACTGCCACTGATTGACAAAATTCACTCAATAAATGAATCACTACGTAGCAAAGTGATGGCAGAATATGGGCTACAAACTTCAGATTTCGGGCTACTTACTGCGTTAAGACGAACGCCCGCCCCTCACTTACTAATGCCAACACAGATAATGGATTATATGTTGATCAGCTCCGGAGGTTTAACAAAAGCACTCTATCGGTTAGAGGAAAAAGAGTTAATATCCAGAAGCCCCTCTTCAGACGATGGCAGAATAAAGCTTGTTCAGCTTACTGAGAAAGGGAAAGAGATAATTGAAGAGATTGTCATAAAAGCTCAACAAAGCCACAGACTTATGAAAGCGGATTTTTCCGTACAGGAAGCAAAACAGCTTGATAGGCTATTAACAAAGCTGCTTACTACTGTGGAAGCTCATAAGGAGTAATCAAATTTTTTGATCGTATAGCAGCCCCGAGTAGTTGCAAGCTAACAACCAAGCTTAAAATCCACCCCATTTATGGAGTGGATTTCAATACTTCGATAACTACTTAACTGAACGAACTAACAAAGAATAATTTTTCGTCATAACTAGATCCGTGGCATTTTCAGATGCCATGTCATAGTCTGAAGGTGTTCCAGATTTTGGATCACTCCTTTGAGCTCCAGCACCGTGCCAGTCAAAGAACGCCGTAGCAGAAGAGTTTTTTCTACTAAATGCCTTACTAAACGAGATATACGTTGCCGTATACTTGAAGTCACCTTGGGTTGTACTGCTCCAAACCCAACTAGGATCGTCAATGGAGTTATCTCCTGACAAAGTAATGAATCGGGTATCGATTGCAGGCCATGTCCCCTCTTCTCCACCATATTTTACAATACTCTGTAGCTCCTTAATATTGGGTAGGCGCCAGTCAGAATAACCCGCTAACTCAGAACTTTCGGCATAGGCTAAGCTATCTTGCCAGCTTCTGCGAACACCATCATCTGCACTTTGCCACATAAGTCCGGTTGCTTGGTCCGTTACTGTACCGTCTCCATTTGCTAAAAAGTTATTTACGCCATAGACATTTTCTTCACCTCGAACGCACCTTACGAAGTTGCCCGGAGCATGAATAGTTTCGTTAGTTGTGCCGAATTCATAACCTGTCTCGTATCCTTTGATATGACCGTCTGCAAAATTAAACCCAAAAGCAGCTTCTACATTCTCAGTATTATGCACTGGCCCTAGCGTATATTTGGTGATAGACCAATACTGACCGATATACGCCATTCTTTTGTCATATTGAAAATCAAAATATTCAGTATCAATATAAGGTGTGTTTGCACTTTCATTGCGCGGGTCAACAATTTCACCCCTAAAGTCAGCAATAGAGTAAAGCTCTTTTATAGTAGGGAGTCGCCAGTCACTATAGTTAGCCGTCGTTAAGTTTTCACAATAGCTTATGGCATTGTCATAGGAGTAGTGTTTGTAATCAGGTGTTTTCTGCCACATCATTCCTGTATTGTTGTCGGTCACTGTTTTATCTTCATTGTCAGTGAAAGAAGGCTGCACTCCATTATATTGAGCATCTTGTCCATACAGTTCCTCTCCTATTGCAGGACAAGTAATTCCACTACCATCATTTGCAAAGCAAGACTCCTGTCGCGTATCAACAACGACAAAGTCCACTTTTGGAGTCTCTAACGTGATATCACTAGCGGTGTTTTCTGCATTAGTTTTCGACGCACTGTCACTACACCCTGATAATGCTGCTACAACGAGAGACAGTACGGTGAGTACAAATTTTCGGTTAGTTTTACTCTGTCGCATAAGCTCTGTATGGCGAGCCGAAAACGGATTGATTTTCATCTAGGTAACCTTTTCGAGTTGTTTGGTTTGGTTCAAGCGTATAATCTAAAGGTATAACTAGTACAAATCGTCCAATTGGCGCTACTTGTACTCATTTTTTCGATTTTTATGGCGGAGTTAAGTTTTGTTTTTAGCCGAAAGTTTACGTTGGGAAATCAGCCTGATTGGCTTATCACTTACTCTATTTACTCTGGCAAACGTATTAACAAAACCCTACAAACATCATACAGACTGGCAATTATGTGTCTGGCTTATCTTTCTCAATGTGCCATTCATTCATTCTTGGCTATCACACCTAAACATAGACTCCGCTACTCTATATTTGTACACCAATCCGACATTAAATCTCGTTAATGGTCCAATGCTATATCTCTATGTGCGGACGCTAATTAACAATGAATCGGCAGGAATAAAAACAACTGAGTTTTGGCACTTTGCTCCTTTCTTACTCTTCTACCTTTTATATATTTCCACATCCCACCCTGAGATGATGCCTCAACCCGATAGAGATCTATTGAATATCGAACCCGTTGCGATAAGCAGTGTTATGACATTTTTGCAGCCAGTTCTTATCCACTTCGGCTTTATTAATGTGATCTCATTTGTTGGCTACTCAGTAGCAACGATTGTGCTACTGAATAACCACCAGAAAAAAATACCGGGATTCTTCTCTCAAAATGATATTCAGGTAAATCTAAAATGGATTTACGCATTACCGGGCACATTTGCAACGCTCGCTCTGACTGCTGCCATTTTTGAAAGTGTTACTCTGTTCAACTCCCTTGTTCATCCGTTGATACTTCATTTATTGTCATTTCTCTGCTTTGTCATAATTCTCTGTTTTTTTGGCTTAAAGCAGAAACCTGTCTTTCAAATTGACACCAGTCAAACTAACGCTAGCATTCTTAATATAGAGAATAAAACTTTAGATGAAGACAAAAATGATGTAGAAAAAACTAATACACAGATAAGATCTGAACTAGAGCAGAATGACTCAGATAAAACATTTGTCTATCAGACTATCGAGCATATGAACGCTTATATGAAAAGCGAAAAACCCTTTATGGACCCTGATTTTTCGGTTTATACGTTAGCTAGTAGTCTGAATATTCCAAGGCGCATGTTGTCTCAAGTTCTCAGTACAGGTCTTTCAAAAAACTTCTATCAATATGTAAATGAATTCCGGATTGAAGAAGTAAAATTTCAATTGGCGAATCAAACAGAGAATACCACTATACTTGATATTGCTTTTCAAGCAGGGTTTAAATCGAAATCAAGTTTTAACAGCCTATTTAAGCAACACTGCGATATCACACCGTCTCAATACCGAAAGAAAATGCAACAGCAAAATGACGCTTCATAATCAACAATCCGGTCAATGGTTTTTAAATTTTACTCTTCGGTAGTTTGATACCGATACCGAGTGATCAAACTCGCCATACCACTACTCTAACCCAACGTAGACCTAGAAATCACAATGCTTTCACTCTAGGTTCAAACCACTAGCTGAGTAAACGACAGCATATGGCTATCATTAACCAGTTCCCCTTGAAGCAACCGTTTTTCAACTTCACTGGGGCTGTATTTGTCCGTTTTAAATGCCGATATATGGACCTTATCCCCGATTTCGATAAAGTTCTCTTCTCCCCAACCGGAGTAATTTGGCGCACCGGTATAGAGAATTAATTCTTCAGGGAAATTGTTCGCTGAAAACTCAGGATGAATCTCTTCATACATGCCCTCATCTTGCTGATGATTTACCCGCTCGATAATCCACTCGATAAGTTCTCCATGAAAGAGTTTGGTATCCAAACAATCAACTAACTCTGTCGCACAATGAAACTTACCATCCCGCTCAATATAGGAGATAAGATTCAAATTTTTGCCGTAGTTCGCTTTGGTGAACTCCTGCATCTGCCACCAAGTTGAATTAATTCCTTTAGATTTCTCTCCCCACGCCTTTCTCTGTGAGATTTTTGATGAACCGTCCAGCGAACGAATCGTGAAATCATTTCCGATTGTCATATGTGTTGCGGTTAATTCAGATAACCTGCCGTTTTGATAGCGAGTCGCAAATCGAATGACAAATTCTGGTTCGATATCTAGGTCAGTTCCGCTCTGCGGATACTTGGCTTCAACACCCGATGTAACCGTTTCCGGGTGATCACAATGAATCACAAATATGCCATTGGGTAATGGGTGCTCTTTTACATTCTCTGCGCCACTTAAATGGCCGAAGTAATTGCCAATGATTCCTATCGATATACTATTTAACATTTAAAACCTTATAAAAAACTCTCACTGTTTACCAATGAGAGAGTGGAGTGAGGTAATGAGGTAGTGATCATTCCATTAATTTGAACAGATATTCAGCTGTGCTAATAACCAAGTGGCAGCTAACAAATCGGCACTTCCGCCTGGACTTAAATTTTTCGCTATTAATTGCTGGTCGAAATTAGAAATAGAAACATCATAGTTGAACTCCGAACATGCAAAGCTATCAAGTAATTTCTGAGCTTCTTTTTTTACAAAATTCAACCCTTCTATGCCGCCTCTATTTATCAAATTGGTGTCATTATTATTCGCCATCAAAGAGAGCAAGGTTTTAGATAGAGCTTGCTCCTCAGAATAGGCTTTATTTATATGCTCTTCATAAACCGGCAAAGCACAATCAAAAATAGTGGGGTATCCTAACGCAGCTTCTCCCCGAATGCCTGTAAAACCATAGTCATGAAAAATGCGTTCTCCCGCGGTTCTCAAATTGCCGGTCTGTTTTTCTAGGTCATCTCGCACAATAGTTGCGCAGCAAGATCGAATCACTTCACGCACCTGAGACGCATTAGACGGAACATTGCGTTGGTGCAACCAACCTACTGCACCGCATATAAGACCAAGGGTAAATATCATTCCTTTGTGTGTGTTCACATTGTTCGTAGCGGTAAACATCGCATGTTCGGCTTGTATGCCGACTTCTCGAAGGGGTAACAAAAGATCCGTCGGAGAAGAGTGATGAAACTCCATCCCGACGCTGACAAACTTTTTCATATAAGGACGAAGCGCATCAGAACTGGCAATAAAGGTACCAATATCCATATCCCGATGAGCGCCCGATGATGCGCAGTCCACCAACCCCGCCTTGGGCGTTAAATGCGCTTCTAGCATCATAGCGTGATAAGCCAGATTACCCACAAGCTCTGTAATATTAAGTTTTAACTTTCCACTCGATGACGTTCTATATAGACAGCAATCATTGAGTAACCAGCGGATCGAGTTGCTCGCAATCATTTATCATCTCACTCATTTTTTGTTTAAGTTCTGACAACGCATGATTTCTGCTTCGAGCGCAAACCTTCGCATCTCTATCACATAACAGGCATGGTCGTCGCGCCAGTCTTAGGTTGTCTCTGGAAAGTGCAACACCCTTATTATCAACAACATCAATATCGAATAACCGACCTAAAGGGTGTTCATCTTCTATGTTCACCATCCGTCGCTTCAGCACTTCTACGCTGCTCGATTCCACCGCAATTAAAAGCTCTACTCCGGTGACCAAGCTAAACTTTTCGATACTGATGATAGACAAGTTCTCTGTGCGGCAAGCTTCTAAAATCGCAATATAGCCACGCTCAAATGCAATTTGTGAAAGCTTGTTTCGCTTGATCTCCCCCATCATATTGATAGTGAAACTTATAAGGGAAAGCGAGTAGTCCTTTACCCACTTCTGTTGCCGGCTCACTCGCCGTTCCCTATTATCCAGTACCTGTTGGAGCGTTACTGTTGGCCCAGCAAACAATATTTAGTCCTTAACTTGTTTGATGACATCAATAACAGAACCATCACGGTAACGAACATAGCCTACAACATTATCCAAATACTCTATCGCTTTGGGTTTTCCAGTTAACTTCTCTGCACGTTGCTGAAGGGCGTTAATATCAAACGTTTCGATACCTGCCTCTTCAAGACGGCGCTTAACCTCTTCGCGTTTAGGATTAACGGCAACACCATGATCCGTGACTAACACATCGATTTGCGAGCCCGGTGTAACCACATTTAACACTGAATTGACTACCGTTGGTATACGACCTCTTACAAGAGGTGCGACGATAATGGTCAGATTTGCCGAGGCAGCAGTATCACTATGACCACCAGAGGCACCACGAATTACCCCATCAGAACCGGTAATCACGTTCACATTGAAATCAACATCAATTTCCAAAGCACTAAGAATCACCACATCGAGTCTTTCTACTGTCGCTCCTAATGATGAAGGGTTCGCGTATTGATTAGCGGAGATCTCAATATGTTTTGGATTACGAGCTAACGAATCAGCGGCATCTGAGTCGAAGGACTGCACATCTAGTAAGGTCGAGATTAACCCTTTTTCGTGCATCGCCACCATGGTTGAAGTGATGCCACCTAAACCAAAACTTGCCGTGACATTGTGTTTGGTCATTTTATCTTCTAAGAAACGCGTTACGGCTAATGAGGCACCGCCAGATCCTGTCTGCAAAGTAAATCCATCGTAGAAATAACCTGAGTGCTCAATCACATCAGCGGCCTTTCTTGCAATCAGGAGTTCTCTAGGGTTCTTAGTCATTCGCGTCGCGTCGCCACCAATTTTTGATGCGTCGCCAACTTCTTCAACTTTCACGATCGCATCAACCTGATCTTGCGAAATTGACGCAGGAGAGTTCGGATAAGCAACCAACTCTTCCGTCAGAACAATAACCTTATCGGCATACTGCGCATCTACTTTGGCGTAACCTAGAGAGCCGCATCGAGATCGACCAACAATCGCATTGGCATTACCAAACTCATCACTGCTTGATACCCCAATAAACGCCACATCTATTTTTAGCTCACCCGTTTCAACTAAATGCACCCGGCCGCCATGGGAGTGAATTTGAATCGGCTGTTTCATTAACCCGCGAGATATCTCCTCAGCAAGCTGTCCCCGAACGCCAGATGTATAGATTTTTCCTACAACACCATTTTTTATATGCTCAACAATAGGCACATGAATGGTTGATAGAGAGCTAGACGCCAATGTCAGATCTTTAAAGCCCATCTCTGCTATTACATCCATCACCTTGTTAATGATTTTATCTCCACCACGAAATGAGTGATGAAATGAAATCGTCATGCCATCTTTTAAGCCGCAGTTTTTTATCGCACTTTCAATAGATGCATGCATTTTGCGGTCAAGCCTATTGGTTTTATCTACCATTCGTGCAGTGATCTCATGAGCATCGCTAAACGGTCGCATATTGCGGTGTCCATTGGCAGGAATTTCAATCTCTCTGTTTAATACATTCTTAATCGTTGTCATAGCAATGCCCTACTCTTTAATTCCTGTTTTTGCTCGTTGAAGTGTCCAGCGAGCTCTTTCAATGATTGGGCCATCAACCATTTTCCCGTTCAAAGATGCAACACCAGAGCCTTGGGCTTCTGCTTCTTCTGCAACTTCTATAACGGCGATAGCGTGGTCGACTTCAGCCTGAGAAGGAGCAAAAACGTTGTGCAACAATTCTATTTGACGCGGATTGATGAGTGACTTGCCGTCAAAACCAAGAGACTTAATATGCTCCGCTTCATTGAGAAAACCTTGTTCATTGTTCGCATCGGAATACACGGTATCGAAGGCCATAATTCCCGCCGCTCGTGCTGCTTGTAAGATAGAACAGCGAGCAAACAACAGTTCTGTGCCTTCAGGGGTACGCTGCGTTCTTAAGTCTCGTACGTAATCTTCTGCGCCAAGCGCGATACCAATAAGACGATCTGACGCGGTAGCAATTTCAACAGCATTATTGATCCCCATAGCTGACTCAATAGCGGCAAGCATACGAGTGCTGCGCGGCGCGCGGCCAAACTGCTCTTCTGCTTCTGAAATTAGTTTATCCATATCAATCACATCTTGAGCACTGTCCGTTTTAGCTAAACGGACTGCGGTGACTCCTGCTTTTACCACCGCTCTAACATCTTCACGGCCAAATTTGGTATCCAGTCCATTCACCCTGACAATGGTTTCAATCCCCTGATAAAATGGGTGTTGCAAAGCGTTATAAACCAACATGCGTGCCGTATCTTTCTCCCGAAGTGATACCGAATCTTCCAGATCAAACATGATGGCATCTGGCGTATAAATAAATGAGTTGCTTAACATCGCTGCGTTAGAGCCGGGTACAAACAGCATGCTTCTACGTAACTTAGCCATTACAAGTTTCCCCAAGCCATCTGTTCTGTTTTCGCTGCGCGCATAACCGCAGCCTGTACTCGAGCTCTGATAACACAATCAAGAGCGCCTTTGTCATTGACAGTAACGCACGCGGCTTCAACGCCCATTTTGCAGAGTGTCTCTTCTACAACTTGCGTAATCTGTTCACTAAACTGTTTCTCTACAGAGCTTGTGATTTCTATGTCTAACGTTTTGCTTTCAGAAGGCCAGACCTCAACTAACAGGTCACTGGACTCCAGCGTTCCGGCATAAGATCGCTGAGCGATTATCATTTTATTTCCTCGTAAATCGTGTGTTGGAGTAGGTCAAAATTTTGATTCGAGGCGGAAAGGCAAGCTATTTACCAATTCGTCTATATCCCCAGCACTGCTTCACCGTTGCAATGCCGAAGTCAGGTCTATTTTCCGTATTAAGCGCGACGAATTAGCGACAACAATCAAGCTTCTCAGCAAGTTAAAAATCATTAATGGATTTTATGAATTTAATCTTTACTTTAAGGTGGCTTTATTCAAAGGGCAGAAAAGAGTGTGCTAAGAGAGGTTGTTCAGTCTGAAAGGGGTTGGGCAAGATATTGTTAGTGCTGCCTTGTATAAAGCACCAATAAACTACTGCAAAAATAGTCGCGAAAGATCAACTGACCCTCATATAAAGTAGAGCATCCTTACAGGACGCTCTACTTTATATGAGGGTTAACTTCATTCGGTAAACGGTATAAAAGAATGGCAAGCCCGAACTGGAGAAACTAACTGGACTTTAAATACACTCGTTCTGGTCGGCCAACCCTGCCGTGTTCATTTTCTGCTTGCAAAAATCCACTAGAAGCACAGTATTCGAGATAACGTCGAGCGGTGGTTTTACTGATACCGACCTGTTCTCCTAAGCTTTCAGCAGTAAATCTAGTACCAACGTTCCTGATAAAGACCTCTTTGATTTTATCTAGAGTTAACTCACCAATCCCTTTTGGTAACGTCTTTGCCGTTTTATCTCTCACTTGGATATTAAATAAGTCGTCCACATGTCGCTGGCTTATATTGTCGTAGGCATTGAGTGCGCTGTAGTATTTTAAATACCGATTTAAGGTGTCTTTTAACCGATCGTAAGCGATGGGTTTTAAAATATAATCAAAGCATCCGCAGTGCATGGCATCTTTTACCGTATCCATTTCGCTAGCTGCGGTAACCAGAATAACATCTGGTTTTTTTTCATTCTTTTCCGAGACAATCTCACGCAATAGATCGACACCCAGCCCATCAGGTAAGTAGTTATCCAAAATGACAAGTTGAGGTTTATGAACCTTAATCATGGTTCTCGCCATATTCAGATTAGAAGCTATTCCCACAGGATTGAAGCGAAACATCTGTCTTAAAAACTGGGCATGTAACTCAGCGATTCCTACTTCGTCTTCTACTATTACTACGTCTATCAATTCCATCATCTATGTCCGTCTTTTTGGAATAAAAATTGAAAAAATGGTTCCTTTGGGTTCCGCATCATCAACCAAAATCATACCACCTGCATTTGTTACATAGCGATGAACAAGATAAAGTCCGATGCCATGCCCCTCACTCTTTTTTTTACTTGTCACCCCACGCCGATACAGGGAATCTGCCACGTCCGGATCAATACCCGTACCGTTATCTGCCACTTCCATAACCAACTCTTTTCCTGCATCTGTGATCAAAAATGTGACGACTTTATTGCTATTCGGGTTGTTAAGAGACGCTTCAAAAGCATTGTCTAACAAGTTACCTATTACTGCCGACAACTCATTTACATCAATCATCTCTGTTGAGGCCGATAACTCACATGTTGGGTCAAATTGTAGCTCTAAGCCTAACTCTTTTGAGCGAGTATATTTGCCTAACAACAAGCCTGCAATTTGGTTGTTTTTAATGTTTTTCCTAATATAGTCAATTAATCTTTGATTATTATTGTTCTCTTGATTAATTAATAACAGCGCCGCGTCACTGTCACCAATTTCAATAAGACCAGAGATCATAGACAATTTATTTGCGTATTCATGCCTTAATACCCTTAAATTATCGGTGTATTGTTTTATTTGCGTCAGCTCTGCGGTTAATGAGTTAATATCATCTTTGCGTCTAAAACTAACCACCCAGCCAATAAGAAGATCCGCTTCTATCATAGCAACACGATTCGCGATAAAGGTACTTCCATTAAAATAGACAATCTCATCTTTTATATTTTTATCAAAAGGCTCCTGAAAAAATATTTTCGTTTGAGACAAATACTCTAGAATACTGCTATTTTTCAGTTCACTAGCTTGTTTATTAATACCCAACATCGCAAGCGCTGTTTTGTTAATCGCCAAAATCTTGCCTTGCTTATCAATGGCAATCACTCCCTCGTAGACAGATTTCAGTATCGAATTTTGTAGATATAAGGCCAGCGCTATCTGCGAAGGCTCCATGCCATTCATTTTCCGCTTAATATGACGAGAAAAAAACCACGCACCGATGATTGTCAAAATGAATACCGTAAGCACATCGTAAGCAAAAGGTTTTGCATAAAACAATAGCCATTGATCAAAACGGTTGAGTAAGTAACCCACCGATACAACACCGATGATTGAGCCGTCAAAATCAATAATAGGCGTTTTGCCTCGAACACCGTAACCTAAGCTTCCCTCTCTAATAGAAACGTAAGATTCACCTCTTTCTAGTGCCCCCGCGTTATCGCCGCCCTGCATAGGGAAACCAATTTTATCCTCAACTGGGTGAGCCAGACGAATGCCTTCTGTATCTCCAACAACAATAAAACTGGCATCTGAGATCTTGGTTAAACGCTCGATCAGTTTTTTAATCTCTGGCTGATTTCTCACTCTGACGTCATTAATTAACTCAGGATCACTGGCAATTTCCTGCGCCTGAATCAGTGCTCGAGTTCCAACCTGATCCTCAAGTGTATCAAGCAAGGCTGAATGGAAATTACTGCTCATGAATACAAGCTGCAGAGTTAGCAAAGCAAAAATGAGAAGAAAAACTTTTTTCCTGAATGAAAAACCAAACTTCACTTTACTTATCAATTGATGAGAGATTTCATTCATAACCCGATGCCCAGCTAGCTGTTCTTGATATATTCCACTTAATTATAGTTTTAATAATAATATAATTCACCACTAAATCTAAACAGTGTGATAACGGATATAAAAACCGAATATATTATATCTATCATCATTAACATATTCTTTAAGTAAAACAGTACGCCACAATCAAGACTCATATTTTTACTAGTATTTAATGCACCTAATGGTTTTAATGAATTTAATTATTGTCAATCCCATTCACTCAACGGTTAGATAATATCCATCATCAAATATATCGAGTTATACCAATCACATTCATTATCTAGAAAAAGTGAACTCAATTTCTCAGAATAACTAAGAGCACCATAGCAAGTTATAATTAAATATCGCGTCCATTCATGTCTTTTTTTGTCCGTTTCTGTCAATTTAATCAAATTTTATACTACCGAACAGATACTAAGCTGGATGAATATAAATGAAAGAAGCAGAGGTTCTGAGGACGTACGACATTAGAAAGTAATCAAATATTGATTCTTGTGCTGATCGGATTTAATTCCGCCCAGAAAAAAAGACCTCTCGAAAAAGGTCTTTGATGGCTTAATTTTTACGTTTTACGTTTTACGTTTTACGCAAAATAATACGGTTGGATACTTTTTACAGTGATACTTTTTTTCCAGATTTCAATGATTCTAATGCGGCTTCTGCAAGAACCAATGCATACTCACCGTCATCACCGTTACAGCTTGGTTGGCAACGTTTAGCTATCACATCAACAAAGTGGCTCCATTCTGAAATATAAGCCGCTTCATAACGCTCAAGGAAGAATGGGTGTGGTTTTTCTGCATTACAACCCGTTTCACCCCAGTGCTCAACAAGGCTTTCCAGCATATTATTCGCCTGAAGAAGACCTTTCTCGCCGTGAAGTTCCATGCGTTGATCATAACCATAGCCAGAACGGCGACTATTCATGATGGTTGCTGTGGCACCATTTTTAAATTCGATAATAATTGTCGCAGTATCAATATCACCCGCGTGACCAATAGCAGGATCAACAACACAACTGCCACTTGCATAAATAGATACTGGCTCGTCACCAATAATAAAACGTGCCATATCCAAATCATGCACCGTCATATCGCGGAACATACCGCCAGACACTTCACTGTATTCCGCTGGCGGTGGCGAAGGATCTCTAGATGTGATGAGCAATGATTCTGCTTTACCAATTACACCAGCGCCAAACTGCTCTTTTACTTTACGGAACTGAGGGTCAAAACGACGATTAAAACCCACTAGCATTGGTACTTCGTATCGCTTAACAACAGAAAGACATTCGCGCACACGTTCAAGGGAAAGATCGATCGGCTTCTCACAGAAAATCGCCTTTCCATTTTTCGCCGCCATCATTGTTAGGTCTGCATGCGTATCTGTTGCAGAGCCAATACAAACAGCATCTATTTCTGGGTCTGTCATTGCTTGTTCAATTGTTTGAACTTTAGCACCATAGGCCGCACAAATTTGTTGCGCACCTTCGAGGTATGGGTCAATAACAGAATAAAGATTTGTTTCAGGGTGATTATTAATATTTAGTGCATGAACCTTTCCGATGCGGCCCGCACCAAACAAAGCAATATTAAACATAATTACATTCTCTAAGTTGTTGTTAATAATTGTGGAGTCTATTTTTTTAAATGCTTTTTGGCGTATTCGTCTGAGTTCACCCAATTATGATCGGCTTCCCAAGTAAATAACCATTTACGCGTTGGCCCAGCCATTACATTTAGATAATAACTATCGTAACCGGCGATGGTCGCGACTGGATGATAGCCTTTAGGTGCTTTTACAACGTCTTTGTTATATACAGCCATCGATTCGTCGAGTGTGCGATCATCGGTATAAACTCGTTGTAAACAAAACCCCTGAGAAGGGTTCAGACGGTGATAATACGTTTCTTCTAAATAGGTTTCTGTTTCTGTCGCTTCATCATGTTTATGGCTTGGATAAGAGCTAGTACAGCCTTCATCCGTATAAACTTCTACCACAAGCAGACTATCTGCTTCTTTATAATCCGGAAGAATATTATGAACATAGCGTTGGTTGGCGCCTGCCCCGCGATGTTCTGCATCGATGTCGTCTGGCGCAATAAGACGAGTCTCATGGCTGCCTTTTCCGGGGGCGGTACAGATCGCTATTTCTAGATCGGTATGAGATTTGATTGTGTATGCTTCATTGTTCGCAATATAAACCGCATAAGGCTTTTTGCGTTCAAAAGGACTCATTCTGTCGCCAATATCTTTAAACAATTTTGAATCCGTTTGAACTGTCGCTTTACCAGAAATAATAACGACACAAGTTTCTATATCTGATGCTTCAAACTTTAAAGATTGGCTAGGATTTAGTTCATAAGCTTTAAATCCTACATAGTCCCATCCTGCCGATTCTGGTGTGATGTCTTGTGTCGGCGTGGAACCGTTCACATACTCGTATTTTGATAATAATTTAGACATAAAGATCCCAAACTTACTGTTATATAAGGTAAATATTCGTTGGAATTAACTATTGATACAAACTACCACCACGAAATATAAATTTCAAAATAAATTAAATGCGAATTAATTATTTTATTTGATGTGTGATAGCGATCATATCAACCCTCTACCTTAGAGGGTTGATATACCTTGTTAGTATTGACGTGCCTTAGTAGCTAAAACCTCTTTAATGCTTGCGGCAGCATCAACAACCTCTTGTTTTTTAGCCACTTGTGCCGTTCCGCAACGCCACCACGCTTCATAACCGTTGGTCATGGTTTTAGGCAGAGTTTTAATATCAATTAGGGTTGATACCGTCTGTTTTTTGGCATCTTCAACAGCAGCTATCAATTCAGCCTCCGTGCGCACGGTATAACTCTTACAACCATAACTTTCGGCATTCTTGGCAAAATCAACAGGTACAAGCTTGCCTGTCATTCTCCCTGTTTCTGGATCTCGGAAGCGATTTTCAGTCCCATAACTCCCCATGCCTTGACTCATTTGTAGGTTGTTAATACAACCAAACGCCGCATTATCAAACAGTATCACGTTGATTTTGATGCCTTCTTGGATTGCGGTTTGTAACTCCGAATGAAGCATCATGTAGGAACCATCTCCAACCATTGTATAAACAGGTTGCTCTGGGCTCGCTATCTTCGCACCAATCGATGCCGCAATTTCATATCCCATGCAGGAGTAACCATACTCCATATGATATGTATCAGGGTGTTTTGGTCGCCATACACGCTGAAGATCTCCCGGTAGCGAACCAGCAGCCCCAACAACAATCGCGTTATCTTCCAACGTTTGGTCGAGTAATCCTAAAATACGAGTCTGAGTTAGCTCAGTGTCTAATGAATCACGATACTCAATGAGCTGACTATCAAAGTGACCATCCACTTCAGGCGTAAACTCATCGCTAAATTTGATATTAAATAAACGATCTAACTCTTGCTCCCATGCAGATTTAGCATCAACAATTTCATTTTTGTATTGAGTTAAATAGTTTTCTAAAACAAGTAAATTTTCTATCTCTTTTAACGCCGATTTTGCGTCTGCAACCACTGAAATTGCATCCAGTTTGCACGCATCAAATTCAGCGGTATTAATCGTTAAAAATTCCACTTCAGGATTTTGGAATAATGATTTTGAAGCAGTAGTAAAATCGGTAAAACGTGTACCGACACCGATAACTAAATCTGCGTCTTTCGCGACTAAGTTTGCAGCTAAACAACCTGTTGTTCCTATCCCGCCAAGATTTAATTCATGACTGGCAACAATGGCACTTTTCCCAGCTTGTGTTTCTCCAAATGGAATATTGAATTTCTCAGAAAATTCTTGAAAAACACCATGTGCTTCTGAATATCGAACACCACCACCACAAACTAGAATTGGTTTCTTCTTTCTCTTAATTAGATTTACAGCGTCACGAATCATTTCTGATGTTGCTGGACGGCGTTCAATTCTATGAACTCGTTTCTTGAAAAAGTAATCAGGGAAATCATAAGCTTCACCCTGTACATCTTGAGGTAAGCAGATAGTCACCGCGCCCGTATCAGCAGGGTCAGTAAGAACACGCATCGCATTGATCATTGCGGTCATCAGTTGTTCAGGACGATTCACCCTATCCCAATAGCGTGACACAGGCTTAAAGCAGTCATTAGTGCTAATAGAACAGTCATGGAATTGCTCTACTTGCTGTAACACGGGATCTGGCTGACGGCTTGCGAATATATCTCCCGGAAGAAATAAAACCGGTATTCGATTGGCCGTTGCCGTTGCTGCTGACGTGACCATATTTGCAGCGCCCGGACCAACAGATGACGTTACCGCGTAGATTTTTTTGCGTTTGTGCTGCTTAGCAAATCCCATTGCAATATGAGCCATGCCTTGCTCATTACAACCTTGATGTACAATAAGGCTTCCGGCATCTTCTTCTAATGCTTGGCCTAAACCGACTACGTTTCCATGTCCAAAAATCGTGAATACACCATGTATAAACTTATCTTGCTTACCATCGAACTCAACGTATTGTTGATTCATAAATTTTACTAGCGCTTGCGCAGTTGTCATTCGTATGGTGTTCATAACTACATCACTCCAAAAACTGGAAGTTATTAGAAAGCGCCAGCATAGGGCCTGGCGCTTATACTACTTCGTGCGTATTAGATTAATTCCGCATCTTTAGCTAGTTTCTCTAGGTTGTTATACCCGAGTGTTGCATAGGTTAATGGGTTCGCAATCGCAGGATCTTGTTCCGCTTCAACCACTAACCAACCTTGATAGTTTTCCTGTTTTAGAATTTTGAAAATCTCAGGGTAGTTAACGCAACCATCTCCCGGCACGGTATAAACACCATCAAGAACAGAGTTTAAGAAACTCATCTTCTTATTTTTAACATCAGCAAGTACATCTTTTCGGATATCTTTACAGTGAACATGATTAATTCGTTTAGCCCAACGTTCAGCTACAGCAATAGGGTCCGCGCCTGCAAAAGTTAGATGTCCTGTATCAAGTAATAAACCGACTTCAGAACCGGTGTTAGACATCAAATTATCAACATCTTCCGCAGTTTCTATCACCGTACCCATGTGGTGATGGTAGGCAATTTGCACACCTTGGCTTTGAGTATATTTAGCAAACTCTGTGATTTTTTTACCGTACTCTTCCCAACGATCTTTTGGAAACTCTGGACGTAGATGAACAGGTGTATCTTGCTTACCATGAATACAATCCGTTACTTCACAAACCACCATGACTTTCGCACCTAGCTCACGAAGTAAAGTTAAATGCGGTTGCACTGCTTCAATCTCTTCTTCAACAGAACGAGTAAGAAGCTCTAACGAATACCAGCCAGATACAAGCTCCACATCATGAGCGTTTAAAATTGGGCCTAAAATGCTGGCTTCTCTTGGAAACTTATTGCCAAGTTCGAAACCTACAAATCCAGCTTGACGACCCTCTGTTAAACATGTTTCCAAAGATGTTTCAGCGCCTAAAGAAGGTAAATCATCATTAGTCCAAGTTAGCGGATTGATACCAAGTTTAATTGTCATTATATTTTTTCCTTATTCACTAGAGTGCGCGGTTGCGCCATAGAGTGATGAGATTGTGATAGTTAGATTTAATATCTTCGATTAATGTTTTATCGTCTGTTTTGTTAGCTAACCAATTACGAGAAGGCTCACCAAATAGTGTTCTTCCTACAGCAAAGCCTTTAACAACATCGTGTCCTGCTGTGGCAGAAAATCCGGATTTTAACTCTGCTTGAGAGGCGTCTAAACCTAGAATAACAACACCGCGACAGTAGCAATCACGCTCTTGGATTAGATCAGATACCTGACTCCACGACTCGCTGGCTAGAGGAGGTAATTTCCACCAATCCGGTTTCACACCTAGGTTGTAAAAACGCTTCATTGCTCGAATATAGAGATCATCTTCTTTTTCAACACCAGCGGGTAAAATGATTTCCAACAGCAACTCATGACCTGACTTACAGCATGCTTGATACACTTCTTTAATTTGACGCTCTTGTTCTAGGCGAACTTGGCAGTCACTTTCAGGATTAAAGAACACAAGACATTTAACGATATGCTCTAGAGGCCAATCGATAAGCTGTGAACCGATATTGCCATGTTCTAGTTCTAATGGATTAGAGCCAGGAAGCTCAATAGGACGGCCAATCCACCACCCACTCCCAGTAACCTCGTTCAACACATCTTGACCATATGTACTATCACAAAGAAGTCCTGATTTACCTTGAATTCCTGCTTCTTGTTCTACTTCACGGCTTGCTTGCAGTATCAGTTTCTTGAGCGGCTTAATTCGACTCAAGTCCGCACCAGCTTCACGCGCCATTTCTACAAACTGAATTCTATGGTCAAATGCCATAACGCATAACTCTTGCCACTCAGTTTTTCGAGTTGTTACACGGTGTAAATGATTTAATTCTTCATCGAGATCAGGGCGTGGCACATCTTCAGCACGAGTCAAATAATTGTCTAGCTCTTCCTTGGTTGGCATAGCCGGAGCACAACCATGACGGGAAACCACTAACGCGCCACAAGCGTTAGCATAGGCACAAGATTTCTGCCAACTTTCACCATTCAAGTAACCACGCAGTAGCCCAGACATAAACGCATCACCAGCACCCAATACGTTAAGCACTTCTACTCGAACACCTGTTACCGTGATCCCATCATCTAAATCTTCAGGGATATCTCCTGTAAACACGGAACAACCTAGTGGTCCACGCTTA
Organism: Vibrio sp. 99-8-1; assembly: GCF_013114595.1. Taxonomy (GTDB): domain Bacteria; phylum Pseudomonadota; class Gammaproteobacteria; order Enterobacterales; family Vibrionaceae; genus Vibrio. Next base: position 52,130 of record NZ_VTXE01000021.1, read on the forward strand.
CAGACAAACTCAGCGTCTGAGATTTTTCTTACGTTCTTTAGTGCTTCAATTGTATCGGTTGAACCACCAGAAATATGGAACTCTTCTTCTGTTCCAACAATAACATCAAACAAGCCAAGAACTTCTTGGAGCTCTTCTGTTACCTTGCTTGACTCTACAAAACGTGTTTCACCATCTCCCAAGGAAGTTAATCCCCAAAGAACAGGACGGTAATCAATATCTAGCGCGGTTTTTACACCGTTTCTACGTGCGTATTTCAACGCCGTTAACACTGCTTCTCGCGTTTTTGGATTAGAGAGGTGGCTACCAGTGATAGCTAAACAACGAGCAGACGCAATATATTCTTCTGTAAAATCGTCTTTTGTAATCGCCATATCAGCACAATTATCGCGATAGAAAATCAATGGGAATGTATCTTCGTCTTTAATGCCGAGAATAACTAAAGCAGTAAGACGCTCACTGTCCTTGATTAGATTACTTGTATCACAGCCAACACTTTCGAGTTCTTCCTTTAGAAAGCGTCCCATATGCTCGTCGCCTATGCGCGCTAGCATGGATGACTTTAGTCCTTGAACTGCTGTGCCATACGCGACGTTACCTGAGGAGCCTCCAAGATACTTACTAAAAGATCCCATATCCTCAAGACGCGAACCAATTTGTTGACCATAGAGATCAACAGCAATGCGGCCCATGCAGATTAAATCTAAAGATTTTTTACTGTCCACTTTAAAACCTCTTACAATTATTTATTTCATAACAAACATTATACGAAACGTTTATTTTATTTCAATGCAATTAAGTACATTTATTCCAAATCGTGATCAAGTTGGAACTTTTATTTAATGAGCGTCTTTACCTTCAATTTAACCCTGTTTGAAATTGATTCATTCTAGTTAAACGACCCCCATTACAGCGAAAACTAAGGTCACTCCGGTGGCTATAATTGGGATAAATAACGTACAGACAAAAATATCCTTGTACGATTCTCTATGAGTCATTCCACAAATAGCGAGTAAAGTAATAACCGCTCCATTGTGCGGTAAAGAATCTAAGCCTCCACATGCTATGGATGCGATACGGTGCAAGACTTCTAAGCTAATACCTAACTCAGATGCTTGTTGAATATAAGTTTGCCCCAAGGCATCAAGCGCAATACTCAAACCTCCTGATGCGGAGCCAGTGATCCCTGCGAGTAAACTTGTTGATAGTGCAAATGATAAGAGTGGTGTACCTGGAATAGCCAAGATCAATTGCTTTATAACCACAAACGCAGCCAATGACTTAATAACATTACCGAACCCAACAGCCGCTGCTGTATTCATGATTGGCATGACCGAATCAAGGCTCCCCTCATTGATAATCTGTTTTACGTTAGGCATATATTTGTGAAATAGAGCAATCGCGACCACTATCGCTGTGGTTAGCGCAATGATGAGACTCCACATGCCGTTTACTTTAGATAACGTAACTCCGTAATCAGAAAGGTAGCTTGTATCAATATTGGGGTAGTAAAATGTTACGATTATAAAATTTAGAGCTAATACTATTACAATAGGTATAAAGGCTAATGTTGCAGAAGGAAGATCTGCGCCATCTGCCTCATTTCTTTTTTCTATATGAACCCCATACCCTTCACCGTTTTCTTTTGCTATTGATTCGCGACGTTTCAACCACAACATCCCTAAACCAAACATCACTACAGAAGCGATAATCCCCAGCATGGGAGCAGCGTAAGCTGTTGTACCGAAAAAGGGCATTGCGATTGTATTTTGAATTTGAGGAGAGCCAGGTAACGCGGTCATTGTGTAAGTAAACGAACCTAGTGCAATTGATCCCGGTATTAATCTTTTTGGCACATCGTTTCGTCGGAAAATGTCTGCAGCAATAGGATATACAGCGAACACAACGACAAACATGGATACGCCACCATAGGTCAATACTGACACTGCGAGTACAACCGCTAATATAGAGTTAGTGGCACCAATCTTTTTCGTTATCACTTCAGCAATACTTTTTGCGGCGCCTGAAGCATCCATGACTTTGCCAAAAATTGCACCAAGCAAGAACGCCGGAAAATATAACTTTACATAATTTGCCGCGCTCGACATAAATACTTCTGTAAAGCTTGCCATTAAAGGCGTGCCAACTGAGAACATTGCCGCCACTAACGCCAATATGGGCGCAAGCCAAATGACTGACATGCCTTTATATGCCAAATACATCAACATTACTAATGACAGCAATATTCCAAAAATTCCTAAATACACAACTAACTCCAAATTTTAAAATGTTTAAATTTTAAGAATGCTAGCCTTAACCAATAAGCTTCCATTCAACACCCTGCACGCATTGAAACATTTGTTTCATCAAATTGGAAGAAAATTTCTATTTTTTTGAACACAGAAAAGTTGTATAGAAAACAGACAAATGAATAAATGCAAGAGCTAACGCACTGATTAACAATCACTTATAAACCATTAACAAGTGAAATACACTCGAATAACTGTCGTAAAATTTAACGGCAAGGTGAAAAAATCCGATTTAGAGTTTGATTTATAACGACAACATTGTAATATGCCGAAATATTCATTTCATTAGTTTAAACGTAAAACATCATCAGGAGTACAGTAATGAGCACTAAAGTAGTGTTGCCTAGAACCATGCATGTCGGCAAAGATTCCATTGAGAAAGTTGCCGAAGCAATGAAAGCGCTTAACGCTTCTAAACCATTAATTATTACTGACAAAATAATGGTTAGTTTGGGGTATATCGATAAAATTGACGCGATTCTGTCAAAGAACAATTATCACGCTGCTGTTTTTTCAGACACCGTTCCAGAACCGACAGCAAGTTCAATTACGGCTGGCGTTACCATTGTTCAGGAAGGGGATTTCGACTGCATTATCGCCGTTGGTGGCGGTAGTCCAATTGATAGTGCTAAAGCTATCGGTATTGTTGGAAAATTTGGCGGTAAAGCTCGCGACTATAAGTTCCCACGCGATGTGACAGAGCAGGGTTTGCCAATTATTGCCATTCCAACAACCGCCGGAACAGGTTCTGAAGCCACTCGCTTTACCATTATTACTGATGATGCAAGTGATGAAAAAATGCTATTGTCCGGCGATGGTTTTATGCCTCATACGGCAATCATTGATTACAACCTAACATTATCTTTGCCAACAAGAACAACTGCCGATTGCGGTTTGGATGCACTTACTCATGCTATCGAATCCTACGTAAGTAAAAAAGCCAACCCCTTTAGCGATCATCAAGCATTAGCCGCAATAAGATTGATCGCACCAAACTTACGAAATGTGTACAGAAACCCTAAAGATGAAGATGGCCGAGAAGCTTTGATGTTGGGATCCACATTGGCTGGGATTGCATTTTCAAATGCATCAGTGGCATTAATCCATGGAATGAGCCGTCCAATTGGTGCGTTTTTTCATGTTCCACATGGTTTATCCAATGCCATGCTTTTACCGGTAATTACTGAGTTTTCTATCGAAAATGCGCAAGCTCGCTATGCGGACTGTGCAAGAGCGATGGGTGTATCCAATATCCAAGATAGTAATAGCGTTGCTTGTAATAAACTAGTTACAGAACTGAGATCCTTAAATAAGGATTTAGAGGTTCCGAGCATGGAGAAATATGGCATTGACTCAGACAGATTTCACGACTTGTTACCAATAATGGCAGAACAAGCACTTGCTTCCGGCTCTCCTAGCAATAATCCACGCGTACCAAGTGTTGATGAAATGATTAAACTCTATAAAAAAGTTTGGTTAGATAAGTAGTCATTAATGTATAGCGACTAAATAAGTTAAAAGCATAAAAATCTGATTATTCAATTGGATTTTTATGCTTTTAATCGTCAATAAAATTAACTATTTTTGTTTGAACGCAAGAGAAACAACCAGAGTTTGCAATAAACAATGCAATGCAGCCTGTGAACGGAACCCAGCCAACTCGGCCTCTTTTACTACAAACAATGTGTCATTGAATTTTGCTAATGGGCTGATTTGGCTATCTGTAATAACAATATGATTCGCGCCAGCTTTTGCCACTAACTCACTCAGCATAATGGTATCTTTTGAGTATGGCGAAAAGCTAATAGTAAGTACCACATCTTTGGGGCCAACAACATTCATTTGTTCTCGGTGCATCCCCCCCAACCCATCAATTAATGAAGCTCGTCTATTTAGATGCAATAACGCGTAATTTAAGTATGAAGCAGCGCTAAAAGATTTCTGCATACCAATTATGTATATGTTTTCCGCATCACTTAATAAATTAACGGCTTTCTCAAGCTCTTCCGTTGACGTTTGGGCAGCCAGGCAGGCTAATGCTTTGGTATTTGCATGAGCAAATTCTTGAAGGATATCGGCTGGTCGTTCTAATGACGGAGCTTCTCCTTCCAGCTCTTCGAACAGACGAACCCTATCCGAATAATTCGTTGTTTCTTCTACCATGTTTTTTCGGAAAATCTGCTTCATATCATTAAAGCCAGTGAAGCCGAAAGCATTAGCAAAGCGTATCAAAGTAGATGGAGGAACATCGGCTTTTTCTGCAATAATCGCAACCGTATCAAATGCAACACTGTTTGGGTTCTCTATAATGTAACCCGCCACTTCTTGTAATCTTTTACTTAACTCGTCATACCTAGAGCGAATTTGATCTTGCAATTCAATTAAATTAGTTGCAACCAACATATAGTCCTCTTATTTAATAACCTTTAATGAGCAATCACGTATTTTTTAGACGGTATTAGTGTAGTTATTAGTCTGTAAATTTCAAGTTAAAAGCAATTTTAGTTCATTTATTTCGTAAAATATTAAAAGTTCTCCTCCTATTCGGGCTATTTTGGCGAACTTTCATTGCATATACGTATGTTTTTGAAATCGATCACAGAATGTTTATTCTTAAATCTGTATCTTATGAAACATAGATTTTACCGCAGGAATAAAAATGGACAGCTTAACGAATAGATACGTTTTCATCAAAGAGGTGGCAAAGCAAGCAGGTAAACTTGCATTTGATTACTTTCAGAATAGAGAACAACTCAAGATTGAAAGAAAAAATAATGATGGACAAGATCTGGTCACTGTCGCTGATCGAACTACAGAGGACTTCATCCGAAATCAAATCAATACCCATTATCCTCAAGACAGTATTTTTGGTGAAGAGTCAGGATTATCTGGAGACAACTCTAGCTATACCTGGGTTGTAGACCCAATTGATGGCACTAGCGCATTTCTATTCGGCTTGCCTTCATGGTGCGTGTCTATTGCACTTCTTGATGAACAAAAGATTACTCAAATTGGCTTAGTTTACGATCCTGTACATGATGAGTTATTTCACTCGATGTCAGGTTGTGGAGCCTATTTGAACGAAACAAGAATTACCGTAAATGAGGTGGAGTCTCTTAATGAAGGACTGTTTGGTGTAGGCGTTTCAACTAGAATACCATCAGAAAAAATTATTCCATTTCTAGACAATCTACTACGAATGGGAGGAATGTTTTATCGGAATGGTTCTGCAGCGCTCATGCTTGCCCATGTAGCGGCAGGAAAACTCATTGGTTATTACGAACCTCATCTAAATTCATGGGACTGCCTATCTGGCTTATTGCTTATTAAAGAAGCAGGAGGAGTAACTAACGATTATAAATCAAATCCTAATTGGATGACGAAAGGAAATTATGTACTCGCATCCAGTCCAGGCATTTATGATAAGTTAAGTAACACTTACTAATATCTCTTTGTCATGGTTTTTATTTATTTAAATAGTCACACCTAATCATTTAATAAACACCATGATAATTTATTTTTCAATTTAGCAAATAATATTACACATTGCTTTATTATTAATTTTATAGTTAAAGGATATACTATGACTAAATTACTGAATAAGTTTGGATTCTCACTCCATACTTTTATTCCATTACTGTTTGTTACCATAAATGCTCAGTTATTATATGCGTTTTGGGACCTTCGAAACTCATTACCATTAGGTTTCCCAGTATCAATGGGTATTACCGATGCAGAAGCGGGTCAATTATACTCAATGCAAGGGTTAGTTATTTTGCTAGGTACCGTCGGATTAGGTTGGATTGGTGATCGTTTCAAAGTACGTAACATTATGCTACTTACTACAACGGGCGTTGGCTGTATCTCTTTGTTTATTGCGATGAACTCGCCAGGTTTAAGTATGCCGGTTTTATTGGCTTGCTTCTTCTTTATGTTGTTATTAAGTGAAGTACTGTTTAAACCAGCTAACTTTAAAGCGGTAAGTATCTCTACATCAGAAGAGCACCAAGGTGTTGCATTCGGCATGTTTGAGTTTGGTCGTGGTGTACTAGCATTTCTTTTGAGCTTAGTTTGGGCAGCATTAGTTCACTACGAAGTAAGCAGCCAGAACATGATGTATGTATCATCAGCTATCATTTTTAGTACAGTAATTCTAATTTTCTTTGCCGTTTCCAAAACTGACACAGTAAAAGACGACGACGACACTGCTAGCACAGCTAAAGAAGCCTTTGCTGGTATAGCGAAAGTGGCGAAGTTCCCTGTTGTTTGGATCACGGGTCTAAATGTATTCTGTATCTATGGCACCTTTATCGCTGCAGGTACGTACTTCGCTAGATTCCTACAAGCTAGTTACGGAACGTCTGCATCCGTTGCGGCTATATTCGCATCACTTGTTATTGCATTGCGTATGCTACCTTTGCTATCAGGTGTACTTGTGACACTGGTCTTTAAGTCTACTTCTCACTTCATGCGATTCATGTCATTTGTTTTATCAATGATTCTACTGGCCATCGCATTCATATTTTATTCAAACCCAGCATCTATTACTGAATTTGTTCCAGGCAATGTTCCAGAAGACATCGTAGCGCCATTCGCACAAAACGCGATTATGGTTCTAATGCTATGTGCTTCAGCGTGCTGCTTCATGATTCGTGGTGTTTACTACGCGCCAATCGGTGAATCTGGTATCAAGAAGAAAAACAGAAGTGCTGCAATGTCATTAGCTATCACGATTGGTTACCTACCAGCTTTGCTAGCACCACTCATCCTAGGTAGCATTATTCTTAGTCCTGAAGTAAATGCTCAAGGTGAAGTTATTCGTGAAATACTAACACCAACGAATGTGATTGGTCAGGTGTTTATCGGTCTATCCATACTTACCGCAATTTCTTCTATGCTTTCTTGGTACTTGGTTTCTCAAAACAAGAAAAAAGAAGCAGCAGAGGAAGAAGAAACTCCAGTATTAGCTGAAGAAGCATAGTACCCCCCAAATAGTAGGCTACCCGCAACTTAGTAGCCTACTATTCTCTCGTAGTAACGTATATACAGTTATATTTAGAGCAAATTCAATATGAACAATACAATATCTAACTGGTTAAAAAATATTCGCGATGACAAATGTATCACTGAACTATGCATTCCCGGTAGCCACGATACCATGACTTCAATGTGTGAAGATGTATACTATAAAACACAAAGTCTATCTCTAAGCGAACAGCTAAATATCGGGCTTCGCTTTTTTGATTTTAGGATAACTAGAAATTTAGTCGCAGCGCATCGTGAATGGATTAGTGATATCACCGCTACTTCTATGTTTGACGAGCTAGTGACGTTTTTAGATAAAAACCCTTCTGAATTTATTATCATTCGTCTTCAAAATGCTAATGAAAACAAAGACGACTTTGACCAGTACAAGGTAATTATTCAAGAGTTTATTGCCAACTATTTCGATTCAATATTCACACCAAAACCAAATGAAAGAAACACATATGATTGGCCAAGCGTAGGCGAAGCTAGAGGTAAAATCATTGTTATTGATAGCAGTGACCCCTCACTCAATATTTCTACAATTAACAATGTTCGCTGGGCATATAATTGGCATGATAATGATGACATCATACTTCAAGACAATTGGGACGGACCAAAATTAAAAAATAAAATAAGAGACATAGAAGAAGTACTACCTCCATCCAATCACAATAATAAAGATCTAATATTAAATCATATCAGCGCTACCAATGGTTATTTAGGCAATCCCGTTGCTTATGCCGAATTAGTTAATCCTATTATAGAAGATAGAATAGAAAAAATTAAAGATAGCTCAGGCGTAGGCATTCTTATTTACGATTTTGTCTATGATAGTGTCGCTGCTAAAACAATCGATGCAAATGAGTTTATATAAACTTTAATTTGTCTAAGATGCTCACAAGAAATTGTGAGCATCTTATTAGTAGTTTTTATTCGATCATAAAGAATTTACCAATAACAAAGGAAATCTTATGAAACTCATTAGAATAATGCTCTATGCCCTAATGGCATCCACATTAAGCGCCACCGTTCAGGCTGCAACTTGTACTGGCGGAGGAGAATATAGCCGCTGGATGGAGCGGATATATAACGCTGATAGCAATGTTCGTCTACGTGACATCGCGATACCGGGAAGCCACGACGCAGGGACTTTTTCCATCAAATCTATTGCCGCAGTGGAAGCAATATCAGTAACACAAAGCCGAGATTTATGTCAGCAAGCTAAAGACGGTATCCGTTACTTCGACCTACGAGTATCCAATGATGACGATGCCAATAAGTTTATTATTGTCCACGGTATTGTTCGAGGTGAAGATCTGCCGTTAGTATTAGACCCTCTCTATGAATTTGCTAAAAATAACCCCAAAGAAATTCTAATATTAGACTTCCAAGAGTTGAATGACTTTGCGGATAACGGAGATGTTCAACGCTTTAACGACTACTTCCTAAATAAATTTTCCAGCCGTTTAATTCCCAAAGTTAAAAATGGTACTCATTATAACTCGGCAAACATCAAAATTTCTGATGCTTGGAATATGAATAGGAATGTTATTGCTTTAGCTGATCAAAGCCAGGTATTAGCCTCTTCAGATTATTATTGGCCACGAGAAAGCAGCATTGACTCTCCATGGGCAAACGCGGCATCAGTTGACGATTTAAAAGCTCATCAAGACTCACAAATCATTAACCACCAAAATACCAACAAGTTTTATGTCAGTCAGATGCAGCTTACCGTTTTAGGTTCTGGTGGTATTTTCGATAAACTGACTACTCTTAAAAGTCTGGCTGATGAATCGAACCCCTATCTTGCACAATGGATGATGTCCTATGAGATTGATCAGGGTTTAGAACCAAATATCATTATGGTTGATTACTATGAGCGTCAATCAAAAGTAACAGAAGTCAGTTTGGCTATTGATTTGTACCGTAAAAATAGTTCGTATTCCGACATTAAAACATTATTTCCAAATAACTATGGTGCGATCTATCCACTCACTACAGATATAAAATTTTCTCGGCTTAAAAATGGCAAAGATAAGTGTCTAGATATTGAAGATCGCAATCTTGAAAACGGCAATAACCTACACCAATGGAGCTGCCACGATGCAGACTCTCAGCTCTGGTATTTAGATCCCGACGGTTACTTACGTAACAAACTCAATTTCAACAAATGTGCAACGGTATCTGGTTCAGGTAACAAGGGGTCATCGGTTAAAATTTGGGACTGTAACGACCAACTTAATCAACGTTGGACTGAGTACAAAAATAACACTTTGCGTAGCCTGTATGGCGATAAAGGGGTGCTTGACATTAAAAATGGTAGCTGGTCAATAGAAGGGTCAAATGCGCATATTTGGAGTTACCACGGTGGCAAAACTCAAACATGGCGTTGGAAGTAATCGCGCTTCAATTACTTAGCTGAATATCTATAACGTGAAATGAAAAGTGCCTGACGTTTCCTTCCGGCACTTTTTCATTGATGACTCATATTACTTAGGGATAAAAATAGAAAAGATAGTCCCCTGAGGTCGCGCTTCATCCACTAAAATAACCCCACCAGCATTGGCGACATACCGATTAATAAGGTACAAGCCTACGCCTTTGTTGCCATCACCCTCTTCTTTATTGCTCACTCCGCGGCTAAACATGGTCATTGCTAATTCTGGCTTTATTCCAACACCGTTGTCCTGAACTTCTATCACCAGCTCTTTCCCTTCGTCAGATATCAGTAAAGTGATGACTTTTGTGCTGTCTGGGTTCTTTAAGGTCGCTTCAAATGCATTATCCAGCAAATTACCAATGACCGCAGATAACTCGTTGGCATCGATAGACTCGCCAAGTTTCTCTAACCTACATTGTGGCGAAAACTGCAAATCTAGCTCCAGAACACGAGCGCGAGCAGCTTTACCAATCAAGATTCCCGCAAGTTGTTTACAGTGAATACGTTCAGTAACAAAATCGATGGTCTCTTGTTTACGATGCTTTTCGTTATAAATAAGTTCTAGAGCCGCTTGGCTGTCACCCATTTCAATCAGGCCAGATATGGTTGAGATCTTGTTCTCATACTCATCACGCGTTGCACGCAGGTTCTCTGTGTACTGTTTAATCTGACTTAATTCATCATTTAGCAGACTAATGTCTTCTTTGTTCCGGAAACTAATCACCCAGCCTGTTAATGTTTCTTCATCATAAATGGCCACTCGATTCGCGATAAATACCTGATCATTAACTTTGATAAGCTCATCTTTAAGGTTTTCATCATAAGGCGTATGGAACAAAAACTGACTTTGATTAATATAGTCGGTGACATTCTCACCTCTTAGCTGCGCCGGCGTCTTTTCTGTGCCGAGCATTTTTAAAGCGGTGATATTAGCAGTAAGAATATTTCCTTGTTTATCAAAACCGATAATTCCCTCATAAACCGATCGCAAGATAGATTTTCGCATATTGTAAGCGAAGGCAATTTCAGCGGGCTCTTTGCCATTCATATTACGTTTAATATGGTTCGAGAATAACCAGCCCCCCACCAGCGTAATCACGAGAATAATAATAAAATCAGATAGCAACGGTTGTGCGTAATCAATGATCCAACCATCAAGCTGATCCAGCAGGTATCCAACAGAGACAACTCCAATCACTTCTCCATTGGCATCTTTCAGCGCCGCTTTGCCCCGAATTGAAACACCAAGGCTTCCTTCGCTATGAGAGATATAAGACTCGCCCCTTATCAAAGCGGACTCGTTATCCGCCCCTTTCATTGGTAAGCCAATTCTTTCTTTAATTGGATGCGATAAACGGATGCCGTCTTTATCCCCGATAACAATAAAACTTGCGTCCGATGTTAGTCGGCGTCTTTCTATCAACTGCTCGATCGCAGCGAGGTTATTGGCCTTAACTTGTTTTATAACAGCGGGATCGCTTGCAATCTCTTTCGCTTGAATCAGAGCTCTCATTCCGATCTGATGCTCTAGCGTTTCTACTGCGGCGCTACGAAAATTTACCCCAATAAAAATCAACTGAAGACCCATAGAGAACAAAATGAAGATAAATATTTTGTTCCTGAACGAAACGCTATTCTGAATCTTCTCAAGTAATCGAAGTGAACTGTCTATCATACCTACGCCTTTCTCGTTATTTTTGTATCTGACCCAGCAAGAATGTATAACCGACCTACGGCAACTCTCAGTAACAGATGGAAACAAACATAAAACGGGCCTACTGGCCGCTCATCAACATCTCCATTTCAGCATCAGATAACCTTGCCAAAGCATACCACTCCTTAAGTTATCTTTCTTGAACAGAACGCATTGATATCACTCTGAATCTTACATTTTGAGATCACTGTGGTACATAAATACAACAAAAGGGAGAAACATGTTCTCCCGATAAAATAGAGCGAAATGGCAATTAACTACCCAGTACGTACTTAATCATCACCCCAGCCGCAACCGCCGAGCCGATAACGCCTGCCACATTTGGCCCCATTGCGTGCATCAACAGGAAGTTCTGCGGATTCGCTTCCAAACCAATTTTGTTAGAGACTCGAGCGGCCATTGGAACAGCAGAGACACCAGCCGAACCAAGCAGTGGATTCACCTTATCCTCGAAAACCTTATTCATTAGTTTGGCCATCAACAATCCAGCAGCAGTACCAACACAAAAAGCGGCGATACCAAGCGCTAAAATACCCAAGGTTTGTGGTTGAAGAAACTTATCAGCCATTAACTTTGAACCAACAGATAAGCCAAGGAATATAGTAACAATGTTGATTAACGCATTCTGAGCAGTATCTGATAGACGTTCAACGACACCACATTCTCGCATCAAGTTACCAAAACAGAACATGCCCAACAGAGGTGTGGCCGACGGTAACAGCATCGCAATAAGAAGTAGCAACATCAATGGAAAGCAGACCTTCTCGATCTTGCTTACCTGACGCAGTTGTTTCATCTCAATCTTACGCTCGGCTTCTGTAGTTAACGCTCTCATAATCGGCGGCTGGATCATAGGAACCAACGCCATATAAGAGTATGCCGCGACAGCAATCGCACCCAATAACTCCGGTGCCAGCATGCTAGACACATAGATTGCAGTCGGCCCATCCGCCCCACCGATAATACCGATGGCAGCGGCCTGAGCGACACTGAAGTCCATCACGCCAAACTGACTCAGTGCCAACGCACCTAACACGGTTGCGAAGATACCAAACTGCGCAGCGGCCCCGAGCAGTAACGTTTTAGGGTTAGCTAAAAGTGGACCAAAGTCCGTCATAGCGCCGACACCCATAAAGATAACGAGTGGCCCCACGCCTGATGCAATCGCGACACTATAGAAGGTATACAACATACCATCACTGTATTTAAACTGCTCAGCCAGAAGGTGTAAGGTCATCTTCTGCTCAGGGGTTGCCATTTCAGCCGCCTGTTTAATCGCTTTTGGCGCGGTATCCGCTATCTCCAGAACCGATGCAAATGCGTGCATTACATCGGTTTTTCCCGCCAGAATCGCCGCTTCAATAGCGTTCACCGCTAAGTTAGCGTCAGGCAAGTTAGACAGAATACCGCCCAAACCAATGGGAACCAGCAGTAAGGGTTCAAACTGTTTGACTATCGCCAAATAAAGCAGCACCATCCCCACCAATATCATGATGGCTTGGCCCCACTGCAAATGTAAGAAACCAAAGTCGTTAATAAGAGCTAATGCACTTTCCATGATCGTCCCTTACGCCAGAGCCAGCAGTTCGTCGCCCACTTGCACAGCATCGCCTTCCGATACGGCTAAGTGTTCAACCTTTCCGTCACGGGCGGCTTTGATTTCGGTTTCCATCTTCATCGCTTCTAAAATCAGTAACGTGTCCCCTTCTTTAACTTGCTGACCGGCTTTAGCGTGTATCTTCCAGATATTTCCAGCTAAAGGAGCCGATACTGATTCCGCACTGCCTGATGGTGCAGATGGTGCCGCCACAGGTGCTGAGTCCGCAACCGCCAGTACTTGTGCATCCGCTCCCTCATTGATTTGAACAACATACGCTTTGTTGTTCACATTCACAGTATAAACAGCATGATCAGTCGATACTTTTGGTTGAGCTTCTTTAGGCTCCGCCTCTTTTGCGGTTGGCACAGATTCAAACGCATCAGGGTTGTTTCTGTTTTCAAGGAACTTCCAAGCAACTTGATCAAAAAGAGCAACGGTAAGAACATCATCAATGAGATTTTCACTTAGCGTAATTCCACGCTCTTTCGCCTGCTGTTCCACCGACTCAATTAAGCTATTCACTTCAGGTTCAATAAGATCCGCAGGGCGGCAAGTGATCGGCTGATTGCCCTCTAATACTCGCTCTTGCAGCTCGCGCTCAACTGGCGCTGGCGTTTGGCCATACTCTCCACGAAGCACACCCGCCGTCTCTTTAGTGATGGTTTTGTAACGCTCACCCATCATGATATTAATCACCGCCTGTGTGCCTACTATCTGAGAAGTCGGTGTGACCAAAGGTATAAAGCCAAGATCTTCTCGTACGCGAGGGATCTCTTCTAGCACTTCATCAATACGGTGCAGCGCATTTTGCTGCTTCAGTTGACTCTCCATATTGGTCAACATTCCGCCGGGAACTTGTGCCACCAAGATTCGAGAATCAGACCCTCTCTGCTGGCCTTCAAAAGCGTGATATTTTTTACGAACTTCGCGGAAATACGCCGAAATAGCTTCAATCTTCTGGATATCTAGCCCTGTATCTCTCTCCGTTCCTTTAAGTGCTGCAACAATGGATTCTGTGGCTGGATGGCCGTAGGTGCCACTCATGGAGGAAACCGCAGTATCAACACGATCAACCCCTGCTTCAATAGCTTTAAGCAGCGTCATATCCGCAATACCCGCCGTAGAGTGACAATGTAAATGAAGCTCTACATCTAACTGTTTCTTCAGGGTGGATACCAGCTCATACGCTTCATAGGGCGACATCACGCCAGACATGTCTTTTAGCGCAATTGAATTAACACCACATTCAACCAACTGTTCAGCCACATCAACCCATGATTGCATCGTATGCACTGGGCTAGTGGTGTAACAAATGGTTCCCTGTGCATGAGCCCCTTGACGGTTTACCGCTTGAATGGCTTGCTTCATATTGCGTACATCATTAAGCGCATCAAACACACGGAAAACATCCATGCCGTTGACCACTGCACGCTCTACAAACTTGTCGACAACATCGTCAGCGTAGTGGCGATAGCCTAAAATATTTTGCCCTCTGAACAGCATTTGCTGCTTAGTATTTGGCATCGCTTTTTTCAGTTCGCGAAGGCGTTGCCAAGGATCTTCTCCAATAAAACGAATGCAGGAATCGAAGGTAGCGCCGCCCCACGACTCTAGAGACCAATAACCGATTTCATCGAGTTTAGACGCGATAGGAAGCATGTCATCTAAGCGCATGCGTGTAGCAAATAGTGACTGGTGTGCGTCCCTAAGTACCACGTCTGTGATACCTAACGGTTTAACTAATTTGGACATTTAAAATCCCCTGTAATCTTATGCCTGTTGACTGATTTTTTGTTTGTGGTGATGAAGTGCTGCAGAAATCGCGGCGACAACCGTATCCTCTGATGCGTTTTCGACCACATTAGATGGTGTGGTTTTGGCATCCATGTTGGACTGAATTTTGTTTGCAACAGTAGAAAGTAAGCGTGTTGCACCGACTAGTAACACGAGAAAAAAGAAAACGAACCCCATGCCTAGCAGCATTAGGGTTACCCCTTCTAAAATTATCGGACTTTCACTCATGATTTTTGAACTCGCTAGTGATTAGTGTCCGGCGAGTATAACCAACAGCAGAAGCGTCACTTCGTGAAGTCCATCATTCAAAACATACGGCGAAACAACTTAAATGGCGTTTATGATTTAAAACTTTACCGTCAAGGGGTTAACGCCATAAACGCCATTTAATACACAAGCTCCACAACAAAATGTCCCACTCTCCTCATTAATATTTGCCCACTGCCAATACAATTTTTCTCTTATCGTTATAAGGAGACCACGATGTCAACGTTAATGACTATCTACGACAAACACCAAGATGCTCAGCTTAGAGCAGAGTTACAACAGCGCTGGATTGCTAAGCATCAGTTGCCATTAATCACCCTTAACACCTACTTGCCCCAAGGCATGCTTAAAAACCCAACCGGTGATCAGATATTCGCTTTAGCCGCGAAGCTGGCTCTTGCTGAAATTAACAAGCTGGGTGGAACCATCGTTAAGGAAAAAGTGTTTCAACCAAAATGTGCCACAGAGGCCATGTATGTCGTTGCCGGGCTCTCTGCAAGTGAGATAAAAAAAAGCATGATTAAACTGGAAACTGAACATCTTCTCGGTGCATTTTTTAACTTTGATGTAATGAATGGTGAAGGTAAGACTATCTCAAGGAAATCCTGCCAACTTGCCGCTAGAAAGTGCATTATTTGTGACCGAGCCGCCTCATACTGCGCTACCTACAACAAACATTCTCAGGCACAACGAGATAAAAAAGCGCACGATATGCTGAGCAACTATTTTATTACCCAGTGCGAAGCGATTTAACCGTTGAGTTTGATACCACTTCCCTGCTTTACAGCTGCATCGATAAACTCGATGCTACCGGCTTTCAGATTGAGCAAAATCTGTTCTCGAAAGTTCAACAAACCCTAAGCATTTACCGAGAGTGGAGAAGCTTGTTTGGCTTTTGCATGAGCACGCTTCTCCTGATAGGGAGAGGTGTCTTCACTGAACAGGTTCTTCAAATAACCGTAAGTTGTCTCTGGCACTATCTGTGCTATCTCTTGCCAGCGGTTCTGAAACAGTAAATGACGAACCAAAGAAGCAGAGATAGGCAACTCTCCCTCTTCACACCTAGGTATCTCAACTAAACAGATCGCAGGGGACTGCAACGTCGACGTCGATAGCCACTGATGCATCTGTTGATTGTAAAACCGTGTTACTTTGCAGATAGGCTCTGTGCCCACATAACGGTGTGTTATTGCCAATGCAGGGGCGAGATAGTCGCGGAACAGCTGTAAATCAATGGCGGTATGAGCAAAGCTAACCACCCCTTCGTCTTTCAAAAAATAGCTAGGAAACGTCGCCCTAGAGATCATGTAATCCGAACCGGGATGAACAATGACATTACTAAACTCTTCTACACCCGCTTTGATCATCGCTAACCTGTCGGCATAGGAAAAAAATGAGCTGTCCTCCTTCACCACAAACAGGTGTAACCAATCACACTCATTGGATGCTTTTTCTACCAAATAGCGATGCCCGAGAGTAAACGGATTGGCATTCATGACAATACTGCCAATTCGCCCGCCTTTTCGCCGCTGTTTGGCCAACGTTTCACAATACTTTTGCAGCCGGTTTTTGCTGTTTTCCATCAAAATCACCCTACCTTTCACTGAGGCAAGATGATAAAAACCAGCCGCATGAAACAACTGATAGTTCTCAGGTTTGGTGTAAATAAAAAGGTTGTATCTGCCCAAGTCGTACGCATGGGTGACCAGTTCGGTAAGCAGTGTGGTAGAAAGGCCGTGACCTTGATGACTCTCGTCTACGGCAATCGATTTTAAGGTATTTCCCGCCAGCCCCCCGCAAGCAGCAATCTCACGTCCCTGATAGGCGACCACAAACAATTCGACATCAACATCCACCCCCAGATCCATTCTGCTGAGAAAAGCGGTAATCTTCTCCATTTTGTTGCTGTTGCCGTTAATCACTTTCTCGAAACTGTATGTACCAAACACCGGATATTCCCACTATTGTTCAACAAACGAATTATCCGTATGTTAAGAGTTAAAAGCATGACTGGCGTCATGATAGTTAGAAGGTTTCAATTTATTCAATGGCGTTTATGAACTTATCCTATGGCGATAGAAACCATAAGAGCCAACCCTATCAGGCTGACTCTTATAAAAAGGACAGTTAACCTATAACGCTTTAACCTATCACGTTATGCTGCTTGTGCTTTCGCGTTACGCTTACGCATCATACTTAACATTGGAAGTCCGATAGATAGCAAGGTCACGGCAATAAGTGCCAACGCCACATTAGAACTCATAAACACGGTTAAGTCTTGGTTCGAAATACGATACGCCTGACGGAATGACTGCTCCATCGTACCGCCAACAATCACCGCCAGAATCATCGGAGCGGTAGGTATGTTGGCACGCTTCATAACTACACCCGCAACACCGAGGATGACAAGGATGTAGAAATCGACCACAGAGTTACTGATTGCGTAGCAACCAATAAACGCTAGGCCAAGAACAATGGGATAAAGTACTTTTGGTGGAATAGCCAGAACTCTCACCAATGCACCCGCTAACGGAATATTCACAATAGCCAGAATAAAGTTAGCAACAAACATACTTGCAATCAGTCCCCACGCAGTTTCCGGATACTGAGTAAACAATAGCGGACCCGGCTGAATACCCAACATTAACAAGGCCCCCATCATTACCGCAGTAGTACCAGAACCCGGAACACCAAGTGACAGCATTGGAATCATTGCACCGATAGACGCGGCATTATTAGCCGACTCTGGCGCTGCAAGACCTTCAATGGCGCCTTTACCAAACTCTTCACTGTTTTTCGACAGTTGCTTCTCGTTGTTGTAACACATAAGAGAAGCCATAGTACCGCCAGCACCAGGTAACGAACCAATGATGAAACCAACAGGTGCACTACGCAAAATTGGCCATTTTGAGCGAGACCAATCATCGTCGCTAATCCAGATTCGTTTAAACTTAGTTTGTGCTTTTTTGGTTCCTTGACTCAATGAACGGAAGCTCTTGAATACTTCACCAAGCGCATAAATACCGATAATTACAACCAAGAAGTCCACCCCAGTCTGAAGCTCTAAATTGCCAAATGTAAAGCGTTCAACACCAGATTGCGCATCGATCCCTATCGTTGCAATAGATAAGCCGACCACCATAGACAAAAAGCCTTTGAGCATATTGCCTTTTGACATAGACGCCGTCATAGAAAGCGCAGCAACCATAAGCAAGAAATACTCAGCAGGACCAAATTTTAAGGCAAAGCTTGCCACAGGCTCCGCAAGTAACGTCATCAGTACGGCGGCAATAGTACCGCCAATCAATGAGGCGATGGCAGACATAGCGAGTGCAGATTCCGCTCGTCCTTTCATTGCCATCGGGTAGCCGTCAAATGTCGCCGCCAGAGCCGCACCATCTCCCGGAGTATTGATTAAGATAGAACTACGAGAACCACCAAACATGGCTCCAATATATACGCCGGTCATTGTAATTAGCGCCGCCGTTGGTCCCATTGCAAATGTCATCGGCAGCAATACCGCCACACCAGTTGCAGGGCCAAGACCCGGAAGCATACCAACAATGGTACCCAAAACCCCGCCAACGGTGACGAGTAGTAAGTGATAAGGCTGTAGCGCAACGCCAAAGCCATTTAATAAGTTAGCAAAAATATCAGTCATGACAGCCTCTCTTATTCAGTAAATGGTAGTGGTGGAAGACTGATACTCAACATGGTTGAGAAGATGAAGAAAACACCCACAGAGAAGACAAGCGCAATAATGGCGTTCTTGAGCAATTTATCTCTGCCACTGGTTATGCCCAGCATAATGAACATAAATAGGAAGGTGCTAATCACATAACCTAAGTGCTCAAAAAGTACCGCATAACCGATTGAAATTATGCAGGTGTAGAAAATTCTTCGACGATCGTTTTTCTTTACATCATCTTCGTTAATCAATTCTTTGTACGCCATAACAGACGCTTTGAAATTACTTTTAATCAGCAAAAGAGCGCCAATTAATATCGATATGACTGCAATGCCAAGTGGAAAATAGATAGGGTCCAAAGGGTTACCGAACGCAGCGCGGGGCATGGAGTACGCCATAAAGCCGTAGACCAAACCAAAGCCTACACCAAATAAACCTGTGAATGCATCCCAATCCGGACGAACAGTTTTGTTTTCCATAGGAATTATCCTTAAGCTGAAACAGAGTTATAAAACATATGATTTAATAGAAAGATAAGAGGTTGCCCTCTCATCTTTTTAGAGTTAACAATTAACAATGGCGATTACTTATTAGAAAAAACTTCTCGTAAGATCTCTTTATACTGCTCATTTGTTTGAGCGAGGAACTTGGTGAACTCTTCACTGTTCTGATAGGCATCATCCCAACCGTTACGGGTACGCGCTTCAGACCACTCCTGAGTTTCAGTCATCTCTTTCAGAGTCTTGTTCCAGAACGTTACCGCGTATTCAGGCATATCTTTAGGACCAAACAGACCACGCCAGTTTTCAAATGTCGCATCAATTCCTTGCTCTTTCACCGTTGGAATATCAGCAATTACGCCAGAGCCAATACGCTTGTCCGCCGTTTGAGCGAGAGCACGTAAGTTGCCACTTTTAACAAGAGAGGTTACATCGCCTAGGCCAGTAGAGATGAGATCGATATGACCTCCCAATACTTGAGCAACCGCTCCGCCATCTTGAAAAGAGATGTAATCAATTTTATTAAGATTCGGTACACCTGCTGCTTTAGCAATCATTAAGAATTGGATATGGTCCATGGAACCTGCCGATGAGGTACCACCAATTTTAACGCTCTTAGGATCTTTTTTGAGAGCTTCCATCACTTCATTAATAGAGGTGTACTTAGAGTCTTTTGAAACAACAAAAGCGGCATAATCGGTGATCAAACGGCCTAGTGGCGTTGTATCTTTGTAGCCAAACTTACTTGATCCATTTAAGTTGGTTAACAAGATTGGTGGAGAGTAAACCGAGATAAGATTATCTTTGCCTACCTTGGTCTGCATATAAGCTAAGTTAACCGCACCACCACCACCAGGACGGTTAGTAACAGGCATGTTGGAATCAACCAACTTGGTATCTTTTAGGGTTTTTGCCACCGTGCGGATAGTTAAGTCCCAACCGCCACCAGCACCAGACGGCGCAACCATAGATAATGTTTTTGGCGGGTAGTCTTTTGCGATTGCATTGCTTAAAGGCATTGCAGCAATAGAAGCCATTGCAGCTCCAACCATCACACTTTTTAGTTTCATGTTCATTTAATAAATCCCATCTAATTATAAGTTTAATATCAACGCGATGATGAATACTCTCGCGAATTGATGAAATTATTATCAAAGGAATACGCTTTAGGTTATGTGATTTAAAACTCTAAAAGATTGGTCTTTAATGCGGAAAATGACGTAAATGATTTAAATGGGAAAAGTGTCTTTGGAGTAACGGCTGAGCACACTATTGCGCGGGAAATGCAGCGACTAGCATTGAGGGATTTGCCTTAAACACCTTTCACTTTTTTAACAGCGTTCGCATAATGCCAGTCAATTAACCTAACTGGCATTACCTTTTATGTCGTGAATGACTTATTCCATTTCTTGCTTTTTATGCTGATAAAGCAAGCTAAGTAAGAACATACCAATTTCGTTGTTTAAGGCGTGATCGCCATTAATATCAACAGAAGCAGCGCTAATAATAAAGTCTTCAACTTGAAGGTAAAAATCGGGGTCGGGTTGGGATTGAGATAGTTTGGTCATAGTGACTCCTGTGTATGTCTTAACAGTCACCCCAAAGTCGCCAAACAGAGGTGGTGACGTAAATCAGGTTGGCGAACCGGTACACAGAGCCCGGCATACCCGAAGGTATCCCAATCTACGCCACCATAATTCTGATACCAAACAGTCTGTTCAAAGACTGAATGTATAGGTGTGCAGATTTCGCATATAAAAAAGTCAGCACAAGCTGACGTATACGCGTCTGTGTAATTTACTGGAGCTCGCCAAAACCCACGGACACTGGATTTTGCCAGTGTCCGACAAGAATATGATTAGTTGGGGGGAAGTGTCAAATTTTGATTTTGTGACTATGTAACTTACGGTAATGAGCTAGGATTTCAAATTCATATGGAACATCCTTAGCGCCTTCTAAAACTCATAGATTACGCTAAAAGGTAAGCCAATTTAGTCCATCAGGATCGCTCGGTGATCACATAGAACATTTTGTCCACCTAGCACATTTCTGGACATATGTGTGTCAGTGATTATGCTAAATTAGCGTTTGAAGCATTACCTCAGGTATTGCAAAAACCTCAATTTAAATGGCCAAGTTCACTTAGCCACTACAGCCTTGCTTAAATTACTATTGATCTGCGTCGTATTTTCTATCATTGAAGTCACTCATAGCATTCAGGTGTTCATCTTCCTCCGTCATCAGTTTCTTAATTTCTAAATAAGTTGAATGCGTTAAAAGATCAGGAGAAAACTCATTACCGTCACACTTTTTCTCACTTAATACTAGCGCGGTCTCCCATTCCTCAAAAAAGTGCCTTGCTATCTTTTCATCACTAATCTTTAAAATATTCTCTCGGCTTAGTTTTGAATTTTTACTAAAATTATATGAACCATTAAGGACTTCCATTGGAGTTATTTCGCCTCCAACAATAGAGCAGCCTACAAGAAACTTATGGTGAAGATATTGGCTTGACTCAGCCACGCCTAAATATCTGACCGCACTATCGTTTTTTACTACAAACGACTCCGTTTCAGGAGAAAAAAAACCTATTCTGTATGTCACTTTATGCTGAAGAGTATTAAAACGACCGAAACATTTCTCATATTTCTTTTTTTTCCATTCGTACTTATCAAATAGTTTTCTCATTGAGCATTTATCTACGATAATAGAAACAGGTATTTGAGTATCTTCTATGACTTTTATAATTTTATCATTGGTCAAATACATAGAGCAACCAACCACAGCATCATGTGATTTTATAAAGTTACAAACGGTATTTTCGTGATCATTAGAACCAACGTATACGGCACCAGAGGATGTTTCTTTGTTATTGTTAAATACTTCATTCAAATTCATTTTAGTCACAACTCACTCGTTAAAATATAACGCTTTTTAGACGGCGTATTGTCTTCTAACCCGCCTCAATCGCGCTCAACACTTCCAAAAAGCTTCAGCACTCATTAATAGTTGATGTGAAAAAAGATTACCAGTTTAGACGCCACAAGAGTAATAGCATTAATAAACAATACGCCATATCAACAGTTGGTCACAGACTTTGATGACTAGAAATTCACTTCACTCGAGTGCAGAAAGCTTAAAAGGACGGTCGTCTCAAATTTTCAATTCCAATTAAAAAATGGTATTACTTGAAAGCTAAACAGCCATTGTTATTACCTATCAACATATAGCATCACAAGTTGCTTTTTGGCACAAGTGAGTTGGCAATCATGGTAAATTAATGAAAATGTATTAGCTAGGACAAAGTAAATTTAGCCAATTAACAGGCTTAGTCCTTTCAAACTAAACATTTCTTCGCGTCAAGTCTATCCCAATAATTTGAATGTCTGAAACATTAGTGTACTTAGCGGAAATGCTTTTCCAATACTGCTCAAGCATTATTATTAGTTCTAAAAAGCTATTCGCTCTACCATTAGGTAACTTCCAACTTGACTTTTTCTTTCTCAAAACAAGCAAAAAAATACCTCTATTTGACTTGCTATCTCTTAAATAGTCACCACATAGTTGGTTTTCTAAGCGTTCAGCCAATTTCGGTCCTGTCCAGTTTTCTGCGAGCTTTAACTCAACCGGAACTGGTGCATCAAAACCATTGCCAT
The DNA here is from genome assembly GCF_013114595.1 of Vibrio sp. 99-8-1. Lineage (GTDB taxonomy): Bacteria > Pseudomonadota > Gammaproteobacteria > Enterobacterales > Vibrionaceae > Vibrio. The sequence continues at coordinate 75,126 of NZ_VTXE01000021.1, forward strand.
GAAACCTAATATCTGGTCTTTTTGCATCAGCCATCTCTTCTTCTTGAGGTACGCTGTATCTACCATTGGATTTGCTGCGAAGTATATAAGCGATAAAATTGCGCATCTCAGTCTCTTCATCAACCTTTTTAAGAGTTTTTGCAATGCTGTCATCACCTTCCTCAAGCTCTTGTTTGAGATCTTTTAACCTGAATGAAGCCAATTCTGCTAGTTCTATATGACTTTTAGGAGTTCGCTCTAAAGTGTACTGAAAATCCAATACCTGCCGAGGTTTCCATGGTCCTAGTTCACAATCAGCTTCAGCGTGATTTTTAACTTTTTCTAACATCCACTTTCTTGAGTGTGGGTCAGGATGAGAAAGCGCCAATTGCTGCATCTCATAAAATGCGTCTTTACCATTTAATGAATCCAGTTCACGAAATAGAAGCTCTCTCGCATCTTGAGCATCATCTCTCAAGGTAGGGCTGTATACGCCACCATCACTGCGATTGATATCATCTTCTAGGCGAATATGCTTGTGCATAAGCAGGTATAAACGTTTTAAAAATATTGGTTTCCTAAAGTCATTTCTTTCATGAGCAACTCTGGTTCTACGATCTCCGAGCAGGCTCGTCAAGAAGAGCATAGCAAACTGCTCTTGCTGCTCGTCATCGAGTTCAGTCAGTTTGCTTTCTAGGCTATCTATAGCGTTTGATGGATCTACGGCAACCCAAACTGCATACCAGCGAGCTAGATGTGTATGGGATTTTAGTTGCTTACATTTCTTAGATGATAACTGTTTAAGCGCATCCGACTCGATATTTGAACTCATGACAATTTTAAGTAATGTTTCCAAACTAGTAAGATTTTTTGGCTCTATCTTCACAAAACTTAGAATTCTTGGAGATATTGAATCCCAGCACCAATCCCCCGTCCAATTAACTTTATCTAGGACGTAATGGATATGGCTATCTTCAGTTTCGTTTTTTAACTGAAACTCAATCTCCTTCCACAGGAAATCGGATACTTCTTGAGAATGAATTTCAAATAACTTCGGAAGCCAAGTGGGAAATCCATTTAGTTCGAATGAGGCATAACGACATGCAAGCTCAACTTCCTTGGGAGTTAGTAGTTCTATCCATCCTGCATTTTCGTGCGCTTCTATTTCTAAACCGGTAAGACCAAAGATAACCGTACCGTTTGTACTGTTATATTCAGCTCCTTCTGAGCGTATTTGTGGCTTATAATTTCGCCAAAAATTAACGGCTCCGTCACGATAGTATTTTGCAATATCTTCCCCATACTCTTTTTCCAAAGAAGGCCAGTTATAACTTGTCCAGCGGGAAGAAGAATCATCCAGTTTCTTCGTTTTATGATGTAGATACCACAATGCGTTGGTGAGGATTCCTGGTTTTTTTCTTTGTTCGGCAGTAATTTTCTTTAAGTTAGAGTTCAGCCAACTTTTCCAGTCATCATGATATTTTTTGTCTTTGTCCTCTCTCGCTTTCCGTTCGATTGCCCATTTTTTGTTTTGCTTTTCAAGTTCCAATTCCTCCTTTGTGGGAGGTGGTGGATCTATTAATAAAGACAAATGATCTAAAAGATCTGTGTTATCGGATAAACAGTCTTTGATTTTAGTTAACCAAGCAGGTCTTTCTCCAGATGACTTGTATAAATCATAAGCTAGAGATAAAACTATTGTTCGATCATCAAACTCTTGTCTATTGCTAAGTTCCCATAAGACTTGGTCAAAATCATCAAGGCCAAAGCTCCAGTACTGCCCGTATAAAGCTGCTTGCCTAAAATTTCGTACTTTCCAATTTACATTTTTCCTTGTTTGTTCGAGAGAAGACCAAAATAGTGCCCAGTTCAATTCACTCCATGCAGGTATTTTCTCGGAAAAGTCTTCCTTCAGCTCATCAACTCCTCTAATGTCATATTCACGAGCCACCGATATCATTTGAAGCAGTTCCAGTACTTCAAACTTAAGAGCAATAGAATCGCGATCACTAATAAGATTGTCAATTAGGCCTGCCGCTACAGGAAGTAACCAAGCGTATCTTTTCGAAATCTTATAACGCCAGGTCTCATGAAACGGTCCTATTCCCAATAGTTTTTTTATTTGAGTGATGACAAACCAACACTCATTAGTTTGAGCACCCCTTAAGTTATGTATTAGGCTCTCAACTAATCCGTCGTATGTGTAATCCTTCTTTGGAGTCAGCTTTTTAAAGCAAGCTATTAACCAATCTAAGTTCTTGTCATTTATTTCTAAGTCTTCGACTAGCTCCAACAGTATTTCTCTGTTTAATTCAGAATTCTTCTCTAGATAGTAGGCTCGCAGCATATTTACAACTTCTGGAGAACAAATGGCCTTAGCAGATCTTATCGCAGAAATATGAGTGTATTTATCAAGGTATGGGCTCTTTATCGCTTTAATGACCTCTTTTTCCATTCCTTTAATTTGCCCCGTCCATACCATTCGAAGCAGAAACCCGAGCACATCTTCATCACCGGAATACATTTCAAAAAGTGTTCGTATATGTTCGACTAAGTCTTGACTAGCAAAACGCTGAACTGCCCCAATATCGTATTGAAGTTGCATGGGTTCTTTTTTAGCTAGTCCTTCACATACATCTCGCAAAATATCTTTGCGTGTTTCTAGATCTAGTTGACTGGGGTCTCCGCCTTCAAAGAATACTTTAGGGTCTATTTTGGATACGCGCTTACGGAAATTTTCATTCCAGATGACTAGCCATGGAAGTATAGGTCGTAATGTAGGAGTTAATACTTCAATACCATATTGGGTTCGGAAAAATTGAGATTCTATATATACCTGAGAAGAGCTTTTAGACAAAAGAGCATTAATCCACTTGGCGGTAAGGAATTCTCTGACTGAACGATGGTGAAAACGTACCGCTCCATATATGGCCTCGTCAAAAATAGGTCTTTTTAGTAGGTCGAGAACCTGATTACTATTCCAATCAAGTAGAATTGAAGTCGACGAGTTGCCTGAAAAATGCGTAGAACCTTCGGGGAGTTCAATATGTGATATCTGCGTCAAAGTAGAAACTGCAGCCAATGTTTGAGCTTTAGAATATAGCTCGGCTTGCGGTAGCTCATTTGGTTCAATTCTGTCGAGAGAGCGTTCTGATAGTTTCCTTTGAATGTTATCATCCATTAACTCCATACGTGTACCGAGTTTATTGTGCACGCTCCAATACTCGATAAGATCTATAAGATCTTGAGGGCGGGTCGTAAACCCCCAAGCGTCTACTCTTTCGATGTCATCAAGTAACTTAGCAGGGTCAAGAATACCTTTTGCTTCTGCAAATATTTTTATCTGCTCACGATTTAGTTCTACTAACTGATAGAACTTGAATGCGGTACTTTTACCTGAATCAGAGGTTGAAATACTATCGTTTGGATTTTCGGCTTCTTTAGCATTACCAGTCAGCTTTTGGTTCAGTGGAAGCTTATCAGCGCATAAAGACAAGTCGCTTTTAGGACGCCACGCCGATGTTCTTCCTGATAAAATAATATGCACACGATCGAGTGTGGTAGTAAGCTGCTTAGAAATTTTTTTTATTGACCTCTCAAAGTCTCTTGGATCAGATAATCGAGCCTCATCTATTGAGTCTAATAGCAACCAACCTTCATTTTCAGACTCCGTCCAAGAAGTAAATTCTTCATAGCTACCTATCTCAAAAGCGTCTTCAAAGTCACCAGTAAGATCTTCTAATCGAATGAAAAAAGCAGGAAGTTTTTTTGAACGAAGTTTTGTTGTGAGGTATTTGAGTTCTTCCGTTTTACCTGTACCAGCTTCAGATAAGACAACCGTTCGGTACTCATCAATAATTTCTTGCCAGCCTAAACTTCGATAGCCTCCCCATCCTAGAGAGAAGTCATATTCGTCGTTTAATTGTTCAATAGGGATTTCTTTTAATTTTCGATTTAAGTCGATATACACTAACATGACCTTGATATAAACATTCGATACTCAATTTTTCCTCCAATAGAAACTTATAGTCAATCACTTACATATAAAAATGAGGTATCTGTTCTAGCCAATTAGAGTAGCACGGCAATTTGCTGCGGAACCTTCAAGTGTATCCTTCAAAGACAAGCACCTTAAGCAGAAGATTTGTGGTCACAAGCTTTTTAAAGGGACCGTCGCTTTATGTTCGTCGCTTTATGTAACTAAGTCCAGATGTGTTAGTTTCTTTTACTCAATTTGTGCAGTATCAAACCGCCATTGCTTCAGTATGGGTTACTCCCAAATGGATAGATGGAGTAAAGGAAAAAAGCATCATTTAAAAAATAACGCTATTTCCTTCAAAAGGCAGGTGGATTCACTTTAGGATAACTGCAGTCACGAATAGGCCTAATCCGTAGAAACTGTGTGCTAATAAGCTTAATCCCCTAGCCTTCCACGGAGAGGGCGTTTTACTTGCTGCAATCCCAAAGCCTAGACATGGTTGGATGATGAAGAAAGGAAAAATCAGGGTCACAATACCGGTGTTCAGAGCGACTATCATACTTGGATCAGCTAGCCACGCTTCTCCCATCAGTAATACAAGAATCAAAGCGAAAACAATGCCTATCAAATAATGTAGGCTCCAACCCAAAAACACTTCTCCCTTGACTGGTGGCGTAGCCATGATTGGGCGATGGATTAGTTTTCCCCTTGGAATTAAAACTACCCATCGTGCTACAAGTGCGTAGTTAAGAGATGGAATACCTAATAGTCGTTTTTGCAACAAAGCCCATGCATCCATAATTATAGTGGCGCCAATACCCACCAGAATTGTCTGTAACCAAATTGATATATCCAAGCGATGTTCCTTATTGTATTTCTTCATGAATTTGATAGATTGCAAGCATGATACAACTTGAAGTCGACTTTAAGTCAAGGGTGAATTTTATGGATATTGCAGAGGTGTCTCGTGAGTCTGGGTTAAAACCTTCAACACTGAGATATTATGAAAAGCTTGGGCTTATTCAGCCTATAGGTAGAAAAGGGCTTCGGCGGCAGTACGCACAAAATGTATTGAACAAATTGAGCATTATCTCTTTGGGCCGAATGGCGGGATTGTCGCTAAGTGAAATCTCAGCGATGTTCGATAAAAACGATGAATTAGCGATCGATCGAGCATTACTCACGCAAAAAACGATAGAAATTGATGCGCAGATTAAACGGTTACAAGCTATACGAGATAGTCTTAATCATGTCGCAAATTGCCCAGAACCATCTCACTTAGAGTGCCCGTCATTCCAGAAAATGATGAAATCGGTCTAAAGTAAGACTCCTGTCCCCGCAATCCATTGGATTCGAGGTCACAGACCTGAGCTTTATCAACCTCTAACACTTCAAGGCAATAAACTATCACCTTTCCATGCAAAATTTTCAGAACAGAAAGCAAAGCCTAAATGATCGATTCAAACAAGCTATTTTCATTAATGGCTAGTACAAGTATGGAAGCTTAGCCGGAGGGAAATATTTCGCTGATATTTTTGCATTAAACCTTAACAAATAATAGAGAAAAACGAGTCAGCGATATTACATCCATGGTCATTTTTTATATGCATTTTACCTGTGGAACCCAAATATAACCGTGCGTTGCGTCGCCATAAGTCGTACTTGAAATTCGAACCTGATACAACGCCGCGATATACAAACATATGATTGCATCTAAAGCATCTTCGTTACTCTTAAGAGCTTTACCTTTTAGGCTCCCTATATAAAGTTCTGACAGCAGTACTTTGACTTGTTCTGGAATTTGCAGCGATAGTACACTTGAGTTTTCAAGAGCCAAGATAAAACTTGCGAGTTTTATCTGACCCGCTTTCTTATCCGCTACACTGCCCTTCTTATAAGCATGTCTCTCTGGTAACCCAAAACACTCAATGATAGCTGGATGAGGATAGCACTCTATTTGCCATCGTTCCGAAGATAAATGTTCGTATCCTAATGACCGCAAAGATGACGAGAGTTTTACACTCAGGGCGTCAGGGTAAAGAGAAAGATTTGAAGTATGGCAGGACGCTTTTCTTGACCCGTAGTCACGACTAAGTGACTTCTCACATTCCCTTTGGCCAGTTTGATTCTCGATTACCAACGGAGCATCAATTGCTATCCCAGATATTTCTTTTTGATTCGCAACTACTTCTAAAATGTTAGACATACCCAAAATATCAGGATCCAGCAGATCCAATATCAAATCACTTCCACTCAAAGTCCCTATAGCAATAGCTGACGGGTTCTTGTCACCATGCCACGCTAAGTCAATTCCTGCTAACTTCATAACTTCCCCTTTCTAGCATTAGTGCCAAACGTTACAAATTTGCTTGAATTTCTTTTTAAATTGCCTTTCGCACGATTTAATCAGATTGAACATTTCGCACAAACATTTATACTCTTAACTAACCATCTAAGTCTGGAGCTTTAACATGCACACATTAACAGCAAATGATGCTAAACGTAATTTTGGCGAACTACTTCTAAATGCTCAGCGAGAGCCTGTTAAAATTAGCAAAAACAGTAAAGATGCTGTCGTTGTTATGTCCATTAAAGACTACCAAGAACTTGAAGCCATGAAAGCGGATTACATCAAACTTTGCTTTGAGGCTGCAGAAGAAGACCTTGCGCAAGGTAATGTCGTTGATGGCGAAACATTCTTAAAAAACCTGTAACCTTAAATATGCAAACGAAAAAGTTTAAGCTAAGCAAGTTGGCACAAAATCATTTGCGTAAAATCAAAAGCTACACCGTTACAAACTTTTCTGAGTTACAATGGAACAGCTACAGAGACAGCCTACTTACTTCTTTTCAAATGCTTGCTGATAACCCAGCAGTTGGTAGAAGCTGTGATGAGCTGTACCCATATGGATTCTACTTCCCAGTAGGAAAGCACACAGCCTACTTTACCAAAGAAGATGGTTTTATCCTGATCGTTGCCGTTCTTGGTCAGTCACAATTACCTCAGAACCATTTGAAATAATATTCACACTTTAATAATGACAGTTCGAATGTTAAGTAAGACGCCTAAATAAGACGCCTGTCCCACTGTTCGTTTCCGTAATCTCGCAATCCGGAAATCCGCAGCGCCAACCAGTTCACTTTGTAGATTCATGTTGTCACGATTTGATGAGGTTTTATTCGGGGAAAATGGGGGAAAGCTCCCCCAAGTTAATTTAAGCGGTCGTTTGCGAAGGTTTTATCGCAACGGAAATAGGGTCTGGCTCAATCAGTTTTTTCACGACCAGAATGAACCCACCTGTCATGATCAAGTTTAGCGCCAATGCTAACATTGAGATGGTGATAATCGGTCCACCAAAACCGTAGCTTAAGCTGATCATGATAACACCTGCTCCCACTTCTCCTCGCGGACACATTGCTAATGAAAGGGCTAAACGCTCCTTTAGGCTAGCCTCTTTTCTATAACAAAATAGCGGAAACATTTTTCCTATGTTAGCGATAAGAGTGATCCAGAGAACATGTTTCGCAATTTCACGAATTCCCATAGAGTCGACGGTTGTTATTAAGCTTGTTGATTCCACAACGGGCTCTACCGAACCAAACACCTGCGGAAGAGAAAGCCCTACAAGAACCATAAAGCTACCAGCCACCGCCGTTGATACGCTTTCGTCACGCTTGGACTGATGTTGAGATTTCATCAAACAACCTAGAACGAATGCGGGTAGCAACACTTCGAAATGCACACTCGACTTGATATAGAAAAGCTCACACGCTAACGCAATGACAATCGAATAGATCAAAAGCATTGGAGCACTAGACGGAATCTTCCATTGGTGCAAATAGTAATAACCTAACGCCAACATAGCGAACATCAGCACCACTGTAATTCCCATCATCGGATTCCAACCAATCACGAGAATAGAGAGAGGGATCATCAATAACACGGTATCGAGATCATCAAATATTGCCAGCACTCTTGCCTTAGCAAAAACCCAAGTGGCTCCTAAGCCCGCAGCGGCCAACATGGCAAACAGCACCCCAGCAGAGGTAGGGGCAGCAAAACGGCCTATGATAAATAACTCTTTCCATACATCTGCGTTGCTCCACATACTTTGTGGAAAAAGAACAAACAGAAAGTAGAGTGTCACACCAAGCCAAGGAAACGTCGCGGTTGTCATTGCAACCACATAATCCCAGCCATATTGTTTCAGGTTATTCTTATTGATTTCGAACTCACGCCCAACGTTTATCATGATATAGCTCAGCGCTATCATCGTCAGGACAAGGATAGCGGGCTTAAAGCTAGCGTAGCTATCAATAAGAGCAGGCAATAACTGTGACATTACCAGCCCACTCAGTAGTAAAATAGAATAGATAAGTACTTTATACATCAAGCTACTCCGAAAGATAACAGCCACTGAATTCAATGGCTGTAGTTTGGTTTAAACGGGACGGATTAACTTGAGCAGCTTGCTATTAAAGTCAAACTACCAAAATAACCCAAGAAGAACTTCGCAAAGGTTTTGTTCGCCTTATCTTCATCTCTCATGTTTACCCCTTATTTTGCTTGTGATACTTATGTTTAGGGGTGAGATAGATTTCTCACCCCTAAAATTTAAACAAACTTCGTTTTGGTTAGCTCTTTCAGTCCTGACAGGACAATTGTTGGCAGAGCTGAAACCAGAATAACGACAATAAGATGCGTTCCACTTAATGCTTCAGTACCAAAAATCACTTGACCGATACCAGAGTAGATAACACTCAGTGATAACGTTGCAGATAGAGCAACCGCACCTAACAGCTTGGTGTTAGTGAATGGATTTTTACGGAACAGCGACGTGAATGTTCTTGAATCAAACAGGTGCCACAGTTGAGCAAAAATCAACATCATAAATGCCATTGTTTGCGCATACGCCGAGCCATAGCCAGCTTGCAGAGCCCAACTAAATGCTAGGTAACTCATTCCGCCTAATGCTAAACCACGTACCACAATTCGCGTACCTAGGTGATCACTGAAGAAGCCTTCGTTACGTTTACGAGGTTTACGCTCCATCAAATCTTTCTCTTCAGGCTCAACACCTAAAGCAAGTGCAGGAAGACCATCAGAAACCAGGTTAATCCAGAGAATCATTAATGGCGTCAGTGGCAAAATCGCCTCTGGTCCCATTGCCAGAAATGCAAACAGAATAACCGAGACTTCACCTACGTTAGCGGTTAACGCTTGACGAATAAACTTACGCAGGTTATCGAATATCTGACGCCCTTGGCGAACCGCTTTCACAATGGTGCTAAAGTTGTCATCCAGTAAAATAAGATCACCCGAATCTTTAGCCACCGATGTTCCTGTGATGCCCATTGCAACACCGATATCCGCTCGACGAAGTGCTGGAGCGTCGTTAACGCCATCCCCTGTCATTGCGGCAACTTCGTTGTTGTATTGCTGTGCCTGTACGATGCGCAGTTTATGCTCTGGTGTAACACGAGCAAACACGGCAACCTGTGGACAGATTTCACGAAGATCGTCATCGCTCATATCATCCAGTTCACTACCAGTTACGACCTTATCTTCCTCACTACGAATGATGCCGATATCGCGAGCAATCGCTGCCGCTGTCACCGCATGGTCACCGGTGATCATTACTGTTCTTACACCTGCGTCATAACAGCTATCAATAGCTTCACGAACTTCAGGACGTGGTGGATCCATGATGCCAAACAGGCCTAGAATGGTAACGTCTTTCTCTAGCTCTTCTGGATCCTTCTTCAGGTCTTCTTCGGACAGTTCACGGTAACCAACCGCAAGAGTACGTAACGCTTGGTCAGCAAAATCATGTATTGCTGCTTCGTAGTTAATCACTAGCTCTTCTGCAGGGTTAGTTGCAAGGGCTAGGTTTCCGTCTGTTGATGTCGCACAATGGTCAATGATCGCGCCATCAGACATAAATGCAGAAGCTTTACCAAGTACAACATCTGGTGCTCCCTTAATGGCGAGGAAAAGCTGTCCCGTTTGTGAGCGGACAATGACAGATGCCATCTTACGAGCAGAATCAAATGGGTATCTTTCCACAATGGTAAACATACCGCTGTCTTTAATCTCTTGCTGATTTAAACCGGCTTTACTTGCAGCAACAATGAGCGCACCCTCGGTTGGATTACCACGAACGCGTGAGTTATCTCCATCTTGAATGTATTCCGCTTCATTACATAAAGTTGCTACCGTCAACCCATGTAGCATTTCAGGGCTGTCGTTCACTTTTGTAGCGTGTGACACAGGTTTAAACTCACCTTCCGGAGAGAACCCCTTGCCACTGACTTCCCACTGACGGCCGCTTGCGTCATAGGCTTTCATAACTTGCATTTGGTTTTGGGTTAAGGTGCCGGTTTTATCGGAACAAATAACCGTTGTTGAGCCTAGAGTTTCTATTGCTGATAGGCTTTTTGCTAGCGCATTATTCTTGACCATGCGGGCAGAACCCATCGTTAATACGATAGAGATAACCGTTGGTAATCCTTCAGGTATTGCTGCAACTGAAAGTGAAATACCAGTATTGAGAATTTCCAGCCAAGGCATTCCATAAGTAAGCCCGATAGCACAAATTACCGCAACAACGCCCAATGCAGCCACCATCAAAATCTTAGCAATGGTATCCATACGCTCTTGCATTGGCGTTTTTGTTTCTTCTGTGTTGCTCATCATATCGGCAATATGACCAACTTCGGTTTGCATACCAATTGTGGTAACAACACCGACACCACTACCTGACGTCACCATAGTGGTCATAAAGCCCATGTTCACTTGATCGCCAAGACCAATATGATCATCCTCTAGCGCAGCTGATGACTTATCAACGGGCTCGGACTCTCCGGTCAATGCCGCTTCATCGATAGACAGTCTATTCGATTCAATAATGCGAATGTCGGCGGCAAGAATGTCACCCGTATTGACTTTTAATATGTCACCGGGAACCAGTTCCTTAGCCTGTACATCAACCCATTCACCATTACGCCTCACTTGCGCGGTGGGTGCTGCCATTTCACGCAGTGCTTCCATTCCTTTTTGAGCTTTAAACTCCTGCCAAAAAGCAATAATGGCGTTAATAAATATAATTACTGTGATTGCAACAGCATCAATTATATGGCCAGTAAAAAAAGAGACGATTGCGCCTATTCCCAAAATAAAAATCAGCGGATTTTTGAACTGATGTAAAAAAAGTTCAAGCGCGGATTTTTTATCTTGCTCATCTAATTCGTTCGCACCATATTGAGCCTGACGTTCTTTCACTTCGTCTGTTGATAAACCTTGCTCAACTGTTGTACCCATCATAGATAAGGTATTATCAACCTCTTCAATAAACCATTTTTTTGTCATTGTTTTCTCCAATAGAAAATAAGTTAGCTACTTACCTGCCAATACAGCAAATAATAACAAGCAACTAACAAAGATATTCCTCTCTCACTCAATATAAATACTTGCACACTAGTACAAAATAAATTGAACTCCAATCCATAAAGAGAGAGAAATATAATTTAAGAATATTTGGGACAGCCATTAAATTAACTAAAAAAATTATTCGTGTAATTATTATTTGGATAGCACAAGTGCAGTTCAGGAGCATTCATTGATTAAAATCAAGCATTTCACCTAAATTGCCAAATTGATCCAATACAATTGAAACAAAATGTAAATAACATTACGTCCTAACAGAATTATAAACTCAGTATTTCCGAGGCTTTCCAGCCATTAAAGGCCAAATCATTCATGCGACTAGTTAGACATAAGGAATCATTCATCCAGATAATTGAAATATTACTCAGTTCTTAAACAATAATCCTAGAAATAGTCTGAATAATAAAAAAGGCAGCCTTAGGGC
>NZ_VTXE01000022.1 GCF_013114595.1 Vibrio sp. 99-8-1
CGTCAGATAATCTTGAAAGGGAATGCCATTCCTTCAATTATCTTTCTTGAACTGAACTTGTTGATGTTGCTCTGAATCCTGCATCTTGAGGTCACTTGAGTATAAAAGATTATTTCAGTATAGAAGAGATAGTTGCACTGGGATGGAAGTAAGGAGCGATATATGATCTCTAGCAACGTTTCACTATCAACGCAGTGCCCATTCCACCGCCAATACACAATGAGGCGAGACCATACTGACGTTGAGTTCTTTGAAGCTGATAAACCAGCGTTGTGACGATGCGATTGCCAGAAGCTCCAATAGGATGCCCTAACGCGATGGCTCCTCCACTTAAATTACTGCGTTCCAGTAACCAATTTTTCTCAAGATTATGCTGTTTAGTCAGAGAGTGAATAACACCTAAAGCTTGGGCTGAAAACGCTTCATTCAGTTCAAAAACATCAATATCGGTAATCTTTAACTCCGCTTTTTTTAAGGTATTTTCAATCGCGGATACAGGCCCTAGTCCCATGATTTCAGGGGCGATGGCACTCTGCCCATATTCCACCAGCTCAGCAAGAGGTGTCAGGTTATGGTGTTTCAGTGCCTGTTCAGATACCAATAAAATTGCCGAGGCGCCATCATTAATGCCAGAAGCATTTCCCGCGGTTACGCTCCCTTCCCGTTCAAATACAGTTGGCAGTTTTTCTAGCCCTTCAAGGGTGCAATCCGCTTTCGGGTACTCATCTTGAGCAACGATGGTTTGTTTGCGACGTTTGCTTATGGTTACCGCACTAATTTCGTTATCAAAATGACCATTTTCTATGGCGTAACACGCTTTTCTCTGGCTGCTCAATGCAAAATCATCTTGTTGAGTTCGGCTAATTTGGCACTGCTTAGCAACGTTTTCAGCCGTTACTCCCATGTGATACTGATGAAAAGCATCCGTTAAACCGTCTTTAATAATGCTGTCTTCTACGGTTTGATGTCCCATACGGACACCACGGCGACTCTGTCCTGAAGAGATAAAAGGTGCATTCGACATGCTCTCTGTCCCACACGTCATTACAACCTGCGCATCTCCAGCTCGAATATGGCTAGCGGCATCCATAATCGCTTTCATGCCGCTGCCACAAATCATATTAATGGTATAAGCAGGAACCGTGTTTGGTATCCCTGCGTTTATAGAGACCTGACGACCCGGTCCCATACCACTGCCCCCAGTTAAAACATTACCAACGATGACTTCATCTATCGCTTCTGGATCAATGTTGGCTTGCATCAGCGTGGCATTCACAGCGTGTGCACCTAACTCCACACTAGATAATGACGCCAACGAACCATTAAAGCTGCCAATGGGAGTACGTTTTGCCGCCACAATAAATACTCGTTGCATAATTTTCTCTCCTTGTTTCACTTTTCATTTAGTCTAAAGAGAGGGCGAGAATGAGGATATAGTCAGAAATTCAAACCCGGATTGCAATAATGCAACTAGGATTTAATCTCCTATATGCAACATCAATACTGATGCGCAATGACCTTGGTTATAATCACTGACCCTTTTAGGTTAAATGGCAGGCAATGCGGTTAACCATTCGATTTGAGAAATTGATTGTAATAGTTGATGTCTAAGAAGTTCGTTTCAAATTCATCACTAGGTACAGGTTTGGAGTAGAAATAGCCCTGAGCAACATCACACTGATTTTCCGCTAAAAAATCTAATTGGAATTGAGTTTCGACACCTTCTGCCACCACCGAGATATTTAAGCTTTTAGCCATATTAATAACGGCAGAAGTTAACGCTCTATCAAAATTATCTATCTCAATATCTGATACAAAACTACGATCAATTTTAACCCCATCAAATTCAAACGTTCTTAGATAAGAGAGTGAAGAATAGCCAGTACCAAAATCATCAAGCCAAAGTTGAATACCTAGACTGCGTATATCTGCAAGTGTACTTTTTGCAAGAGACTCATCTTTCATTAAGATGCTTTCGGTTACTTCCACATGTAATCTGTTTGGTAAAATTTGATGTTTACTAAGTATCGCTGAAAACAGTTCCACTGGATTGGAACGGTATATTTGTCGCGCAGAAAGATTTACGGAAATGTAAAAATCTTCAGAATAATGCGCCTGCCAAATTTTTAACTGCCTGCAAGCGGTATCAATAACCCACTCTCCAAGTGAAATGATGACACCACACTCTTCTGCCACTGGAATAAACTCATTAGGGTATATCAGCCCTTTTGTTGGGTGACGCCAACGAATTAAAGCTTCTGCACCGACAAGCTCAGAGGTTTCGACAGAGAATTGTGGCTGATACCAGAGTTCAAACTGAGACAAGTCATCCATCGCTCGACGCAAGTCTTGCTCTATCACCATACGAGCCTTAATTTGAACATTTAGTTTTTGGTCAAAATTCGCGTAGATATTTTTCCCCATGCTTTTCGCTTGATACATGGCAATATCGGCGTTTTTAATGAGTTCTTCAGCGGTTGAACCATCTTCAGGAAAGTTGGCGATACCTATGCTACCAGAAATCACGACTTCCTCTTTATCTAATGTTATTGGTACCTGAATAGCATCGATTAATCGTGTTGCGATCTTTGCAGTGCAAATATCGTCGCTAATATCGGGAAGGCAGATCAGAAACTCATCGCCACCGATTCTAGCGACGAGCTCATATTTAGATAAAAATGAAGTACCGCTAACGATAAAATCGTTAACTCGCAAATTATCCGTTATTCGAGTAGCCACTTCACACAACAGTTCATCACCCGCTTTGTGACCATAATTGTCATTCACAAATTTAAATTCATCGAGATCGAGAAAAAGCACAGAAAAACGTTCATTGACTGCTTTTCGGCTGATCAGTTGAGTCAGCTGTTTAATAAACAGTGCTCGATTAGGAAGCTTGGTCAACGAGTCATGATAGGCCAAGAATGAGATTTCATCGGTTTGTACTTTTAAGCTTCTTCCCATTTCATTAAATGCTTCGGCCAATTCGCCCATTTCATCATCACGATCAATCTTGTTCTCTGTTTCAAAATCACCTTTAACAATACTTTTTGTATGCGAAACGAGATCATGAATGGGCGAAACTAGTGATCGAGAAATGAGAACGGAGATAAAAATCCCTCCAACACAAAACAATAGTGCAGTAATGCCTATCGCTATCGTTATTTTCTGCAATCCACTCTGATTCGTTTCTGTTATATGGGACGTAATTTTATTCATGTCTTGATAAATCGGCTCTAAAGATAGAGTTAACACTACTCCACCAAGTAAATCCGTATCGATAAAGATGGGTTTCGCCATGATCAAGTATTGGCTATTGATTGAGGTATATACCCGTTTATTGTCTATAACGCTGGTAAGCAGATCTTCATCCTGCAGTTTTTCACCATAGCTAGGAATGGTTTCTTCTCCGTCATGAAAAGTCGCACCACTCTCATCAAAAACAACGATGGATATCACTTCTTCTTTGGTTAACGCTGGCTGTAAAAGGTTGTAAGTCGCATCAAGATCATACTGATAAAATGGATTAACAACAGATTCAGATATGTAATCTAATATGCTATTGCCTCTTTTATAGGCTTGTTTTAGCAGGCTGGCTCTGGTGTCTTTTGTGCTTAGCTCCAAAACTTTTTGCGACGTGGTGTTAAAATTATAAAGTTGCACAATAGAAATCACAGTGATAATTATCGTCACCAATACGATATTAACCACAATAAAACGCCCTTGAATTCCTACTTTTATCTTTTTTATCACCATATGCCAAACCTACCTAGATGATTACGCAACGTATTAGTCGAATAATACGGTTTACAGTTGTTCTGCTACGATTTGCGCTAACTCTTTAGCTCGTCTAACACTGTCAGATGAATCAAACAGTTCATCAAATTTTAAGGTTTTTTGATAAGCTTTAAGTACTCTCTTACCTTGCTCATTCTCATGAGCGTTTAGCAGTATTTGTACGATTTGCGTTTTTAAAGCAGGATCCATATCCGCTCTTAGCAACTCAACACCTCTAGGAAAAGGGATGCTTTGATAAATAATGTTGTTCACTTGGCGAAAGCTTTCTGGCATATCTTCTTCATTGTTCCAATCTAAGTTGCTTAATGCTCCAGCATCTACAATACCTTTGTTCACCCAAGCTGATATATTTAGCTCCTTATTAGCAAACACATAACCAATGGCGTGTTCAGGCGCTACTTCTCTAGGGCTATCTAAGCGAATTAGCTGGTACCCGTTTTGAATTAAGATAGAAGCCGGTATAAAAAAAGAGGAACTGGACCCCATGTCTTGAAAGGCAATCGTCTTGCCAACCAATCCATCAAGTGAGGTGATGCCACTGTCTTTTCTGGCAAACATAATCGAAGAGTAATCAGCCACGCCTTTTTTCCAACGACGGAGCACAATTTCGGCGCCGGCTTTATTTTGAAATTCCGTAGCCGAAAATACGGTTTCAGTGATCAGATCAACCTTGCCCTGCTGTATGAAACGAATCATTTGCTGATTATCTTTAGCAAACAGTACTTTTCCTTCCGTAATGCCAAAATCACTCAAATTGTCCGCCAGATAATCCGCAATAGGTTTAAGGTGCTTAAAGTGCTTTTTAGGATTAGTACTCACTCTCCCAACTACGATAGAGTCTCGAGTAAGCGTGTTCTTTTGATGACTAAAACTGTTGTCGCTGCTATTTGCGAGCCCCCCATTGGCATAGGTAACAGCAAATATAAAAGCCAAAGCTGATGTTAACTGACGAAACATGATTATATTCTCCTAGCCACGGTTTTATCGTTTATTATTGTTACAATACTTAATAATTAAGCTTAGCAGAGTTATATTAATATTGATGAATATTTAAGAAACTAGGTGCATTAGTTCAAAAGCTTTTATTATCAATTAGTTAAGATTATAGCCACAACAGAACCCTCTCATTTTAGCGGCACTTTTTGTTGCCAACTAACTTGCTAACTATTTGTCTTCGTTCATCTATTCTGTGCCTTACCGCAGTAAATTCGTGGTACTATCCACCTGCAATTTAGAGAGGAAAAAAATGAACTACCAAGCAGCAATTTTTGATATGGATGGACTTTTACTCGATACAGAAAGAGTGTGTCAGCAATCTTTTATAAAAGCGTGCCAAACTCTTTCATTACCATTTTTACAGGAAGTTTATCTGGGGATCATAGGCCAGAACGCGCAAGGCATTGAAAAGACCATTCGAGATGGATATGGAGAGACGCTTGACTACACTCAGCTAAGAAAAACATGGATGAGTTATTATCATGAAGTTGTTGAGCATCATGCCATTCCTGTAAAAGAGGGGGTCATCGAACTACTAGAGTGGTTTCAAAGCAAAAAAATACCCATGGCTGTCGCAACCTCTACCGACCAGAAATTAGCAAATGTTAAATTGCAATTAGCAGGATTAAGCCACTTTTTTACTGACATAACCAGTGGTTGTGAGGTCACACATGGAAAGCCTCATCCTGAAATTTACTTACTGGCAGCAAAACGTTTAAATATTGCACCACAAGAATGCTTAGGTTTTGAAGACTCTAATAATGGCGTTCGCTCTGGAGTAGCTGCGGGGTTACAGATGTTTCAAATTCCCGATTTAGTCTCTCCTGGGCCAGAAATTGTGTCATTAGAACATGCTATTGAACCATCCTTAACAAAGGTACTTCATCAGTTAAAAAAGTAGATACCTGTTACGTTCACATTGTTAATAACCAATGAAATTTATTGCCAACTAAGCTATCTTAGGTTTTATCCCTTGCATATGAACTCAATTTAATGAAATTACCTCTGTTACGAATCTGCGCGATTTTTTTTACAGCACTGTTCCTCTTTGGTTGTGCTTCAGGAAAACTGCAACACCCAACCAAATTCACCTCATTTGACAACTTTCGCCCCGGTCCAGAAGGGGGAGTTGATTTAGTCTGGACAAGAATTGGTTTATCAAGCGAAGAGAGAATAAAAAATAAACTGAGTCAGTATGACAGCGTTTTAATCGATCGCGTTTACGTTGTCGTTGATAACTCAGAACTGAATGACGAAGAGATCAACGAGCTCACAACCTATTTAGTTGATCGACTAAAACATAAGATATCTTCGACTAAAAAAATAGTTGATCAGCCGAGTGATACAACACTTCGATTAAGCATCGCAATTAGTAATGTTGAGCTGCCTAACCCTATTTTAGCGGTTACCAGCACTATTCTGCCATTTGGTTTAGGTATCTCTACCATTTCTAAACTCACCACGGGCGAACACACCAACGTGGGCAGCGCAACGATTGAGTTGCTCGTCAGCGAATCTATGACAGATACTCCCTTAATTGCTGTCATTGACCGCCAAGCTGGAGAGAAAGATTTTAGTACAATGATCGACTCACTTGACGATGCAAAAGATGCCATTAACTCTTGGGTAGATCGCTTAGCATCAACGTTAACGTCTCGCGATGAGTTGACCAAGAAAGACTAGTGAGCGCTATCTTCACGTTTATTCCTGAGACCCTGTTGATACCACGCTGGGTCCGGCAGCTTGAGGTCACTTGAGTATAAAGCCTTTACTAATAATAAAAATATTAATAGTATATTCAGGCAATTAAACCTTTTTCCCACTCTGTTAACATCATTTTTTCTTCTACCGATGAGCCACAGCTCACAGAGCCAGCAAGAATCAATTACCTCAGGATGCAGATTTCAATGATTGCACTTATTATCATTATGTACACCTAATCACTCTCTAATTAAGTAAATCGTATGCAATACAGGCAAGAAGATTCGATTAAAATAGCGATTAAAAACGTCCAAATAGGGATGTTTGTGACCGCTATTGAACATAGTTCTCGTATTGCGCTGGGAAATGCCGGACGCGTCGCTAATCAAAAAGGCATACAGCAGTTGATAGATAGCGAAGTGAAATTCGTATGGGTAAACGTCAAACTTTCCTCAAGAAAATGCACGTTTATTGAAGAGAAGAAAACTACCTCGGCGAAAAAACCAAAAACTGACGCTAACAAAGTAGTGGATAAACCACACGTTGTTAGCAAGAAAATAGAGGTGAAAGCGGTACCACACTCTTCTCGCTCAGTTAAAAAAGAGAAAGCACAAAAGCTGATAGGTGAAGCCCGAAACCTTGCTGCAAAAATTATGCACGATACCTTCGAAGATACTCCTATCGATGTTGGTATTGTTGAAGAGTGGGCTGATGATGTCGTCGATGCCGTATTGGTAAATCCTGATGCAGTTAAGTTTGTCTCTGCTTTACGAAGTAAAGATACTTACCTACTCGAACACTCCGTTAACGTTGCCTGCCTGCTTGTGACGTTTGGCCAGTACTTAAAGCTCGATAAAGAGATTCTAAAACAGTTAGCCATTGGCGGTATGCTGCATGACATAGGCAAAACCAAAGTAAAAAGCAAAATACTAAACAAGCCAGCTAAGCTTACCGAACAGGAGTTTGATCATATGAAACTCCATCAGGTCTATGCGGCAGAGATGATCCCTCAAATCTCTGGTCTTACTGAGATAAGTAAAATGGTCTGTTTAATGCACCATGAAAAACTGGATGGTAAAGGTTATCCACTCGGCCTCAGTGGTAAAGATATTCCTCTCTACGGACGAATGAGTAGTATTGTCGATATCTATGACGCGCTAACAGCTGAACGTTGTTATAAAACGGGCCTAAGCCCTTCTGATTCCTTTAAAATATTATTAAAAATGACGCCAAAACAGCTAGATCAAGATTTGGTGTATAAATTCATCAACTGCATCAGTATTTATCCTGTTGGTTCACTCGTGCAACTTAGCGACGGTAAAGTCGGTTTAGTGGAAGCAAGCAACAAAAAACACCCTCTTAATCCCGAAGTAAAATGTTTTTACTCTAATAAATATGAAAAGTTTATTGAAGTCACTTCGGTTCACCTTAACCAGTCTGATTTAAAGATCGATCACGCTATCTCCCCATCATCTCTTGGTATCGATATTTCTCATTTTTATTAGTGAGTTATTGCTTATCAGCCAACGTTTTCTGACGATATATACTTAATTTACTCAAGTGACCTTAAGTGAAAAATTGAGAGCGGCATCAACCGGTTCAGTTCAAGAAAGAGAATCTAAGCATGGCATCCCCTTTCAAAGCTATCTGACGAAAATATGGGCACCTTAAAGTTAGTTGAGTACAAACTCTTGTTATTTCATCATCGGCAAATTGCGAAAGCGTGATACTTCCATTATTATCAAAATATTCTCGCTTTAATATAAAATCGGATAAAAATGAACATTGATGATGTAGCAAAAGCCTTAAAAGAGTTAGGTCACCCTACACGGTTAACCATTTATAAGTGTGTTGTAAAAGCAGGGTTTAAAGGAATTGCTGTTGGAGGGCTTCAGCAGAGACTAGATATTCCCGGCTCAACACTTTCGCACCATATATCTAACCTAGCTTCTGCTGGGCTGATAAGCCAGAGAAGAGAAGGAAGAACGCTCTATTGCGTTGCAGAGTACCAAAAGCTAGAAAATGTCATCGGCTTTCTCAATGATGAATGTTGTTCCGATGAGCAGTTAAGCAGCTAAATGCTGTTTTACTGCTCTCTTGACTCATCCCCTACATTCAAACAATGAATACCCCCTTAAACAGCCAGCGATAAGTTGGAATTTTCCTCGTCTATTTGCTGTTCAAAACTCATTCCCTCTATCCATATCAAAGAAATTCTAAAACTTTGATCGACAACAAATGATTCATTCACTTCTTTGATTGACGCAACATAATCAGCCAATGAGAGACGATATTTAGCTTATTTATAATATACTCTTTAAGGATTCACTATATAACTAATATAAATTACGTCATTGGATCGTCCCCCTACCTCACATCCAATAATAGAGGACATCATGAATATAACGATTAGAACCAAGCTTACTTTGATGGTAAGTAGCGCCCTTATTATATTTGGTCTGTTTTTTGTGGTGAACATGTTTATCACAAAAGATGTTGTTCTTGGTACAGAAAAAGAAAATGTTACCGAGAAAGTATCTGAACTCATTGATAATAATCTAAAAGGTCAAATAGATACCGTTACATTGTCGGTTTCCAACTACTACAACAGTGCCAAATTTGAGAACGTGAAAGCAAGTTTAGCGGATGAAATAAGCACCTTTGCATCCACCGTTGAACAGATTTACCAAAACAGTGGTTCAGAAGATGCCGTGTTCGCCTTTTTAAACAACTATCGTTGGGGGAATGGCCGATATATTTTTGCTTATGATGCGGACTCTATCGTTTATCTTGCCAATGGTGCTAATACAAGCATTATTGGTACCGATGCATCCGAAAGCGAAGATGTAAAAGGCATCTATTTTGCTCAAGATATTGTCTCTTCAGCTAAACAAGAAAAAATAGGGTTTTCTAGCTACTATTTTGACAATCCATCCACCGGTAAAGTCGAAGAAAAACTCTCTGCTTCTATCTATTTTGCCCCGATGAATATGGTTATTGCTACTGGTGAGTACATCAATACCTTGAGAAAGGATAAGCTAGACTCTGCATTAGAAACCATTAGACAATCAAAATATGGCAAAAATGGTTATTTTTGGGTTCAAGATGAAAAAGGGACGATCTTAACTCACCCAAAAGAAGAGATCATCGGGCAGATATTAGGGAATACCAGCAAAATAGCAAATGATATCAAAGGAAAAACGGAAGCCTTTACCTATATAGAGTTTGAAAACCCAGCAACCAAACAGACCGAACAAAAGATTGCCTACTCAAGAACTATTTTCCCTGATTGGGGATGGACAATTGTTACCGGTACTTATGCCAGTGACATAACTGAGATAGAACAGTCTTTAACCACCAGTACAGCGGATATCTTTAATCAGAAAGTCTATCAAGGAATTGGGGTAGGCAGCGTCATCATCATAGTGTCATTAGCAATAACGCTATGGACAATAAACAGCTTAGTTCGAGGGCTTGTTGGCTTACGAACACGAATTGATACCTTATCTACCGGAGAAGCGGACCTTACCTCGAGAGTTGAGATAACCAGTAAAGATGAGCTTGGTGATATTGGAAATTCAGTAAATAATTTTATCATCTATCTGCAGTCGATGATAAAAGACGTCACCGCCGCCTCCACTCACATAACGAGCAGCATTGAAGAGCTTAAAATACAGTCTGAAAATACCAACCAAGCTTTGGTTACACATTCAGCAGAGACCGAGCAAGTTGTTACCGCGATAACCGAAATGAGTGCAACAGCAGAAACAGTGGCACAAAGTGCCGCCGATACTGCTGAAAACACCAAGAAAGCCGGTATCGAAGCGCAATCATCGAAGAAAAGCGTCACTGAAGCCAGTGTTAGCATGTCTTCATTGATGCAGGAAGTGGACTCTGCTGCAACCAATATCCATACAATGAATAACAATACTAAAGAGATTGTTAATGTACTTGGCGTTATTGGCGACATCGCTGAGCAAACTAATTTACTCGCACTAAATGCCGCAATAGAAGCTGCACGAGCAGGAGAGCAAGGAAGAGGGTTTGCTGTCGTGGCTGATGAAGTAAGAGCCCTCGCCTCTCGAACTCAAACCAGTACTAAAGAAATCAACGATCTGCTAGATCGACTACAACGTGATGCATCACAAGCTGTCTCTGCCATGGATGAAACAAAAATGACTTGTGAGACCACCGCAGAGAATGCCGATAAGGTTGCTCAAGGGCTCGACTCTGTCAGTAACTCGATTGTGGAGATTAATGATCTCAGTACCCAGATTGCAACGGCATCAGAACAACAAAGCTCCGTTACGGAAGAAGTAAATCGTAATATGACGAACATCAGAGAAATGGTTTTAAATCTAACAGATAACGGAAAAGCGACATTAGACAGCACACAAAGCCTTGCAGCAGCGAACGAGCAGTTAAGTTCATTAGTGAGTAAGTTTAAAGTTTAGATCACTCCAGATTTACGGCTTTGCATCGTAAAGCCTCAATTTTGAGGCTTTATTTATTAGCGCAATAACAATTACAAACAACCGAAAAATTAATCACAGGCACTATCAAAAAACGAGCCAACAATAAAACCAACTTACATTTATAGCTCAATCGTCTCGTTTTTACATGATGGTTACATTTCAATACATAAATGTTTGGGAAGGAGTGTAGAGCTCATCATATTACTGCTCGCTTTTTAAGCAGTTCTCAACTATAACTTATCAAACGTTCATACCTATAAAGGAGTAGACTTATGAATCACTATGATGATGTTTGTTGCTTGATCACAGGTCAGGAACCGGGCAAAGGAAGCTACCTCTGCAAAAATTGTAATATAGTTGTCGATATCGATCAGGAAGACGAAAAGCTACCAACCTGTCCATGCTGCGAACAACAAGTGTTCTATCCTCACGCTTCTTCCGTACATTCCACTGCCGTGCTTGGTACGTTTACCGATCCAACACTACTTACTTTATAGTGGCATAATTTATAGCGGTATAGCTTATAAATACACAGATTATAACAACACAGTTAACCCACTAAAGGTTGACTGTGTTTGTCATTTACCTCAGTCAATGAGTTAACTCTTGCCACTATAGAAGCTTCTTAGTAAATACCTCTAAAAAACAGACACTAATAAACCAAACACTTATTAACCGTTCCCCCAGAGGAATTTTGCTATACAATACCTTTAAAATAGCATATGCCAAAAATAACTCTCATAAATTATTGGCATATGCCAATAATGATCGTATGATAAAATTGAAACGACCAAGGAGAGCTTATGGCTAGACCTAAAAAGTGTCGCCGTATCTGTGGAAGACCAGCTCATAGCTGCTTTAAACCAAACGGCATACCAATGAGTAAACTCACTAAGACCGACTTGCTCTCTGAAGAATTTGAAGCACTAAGACTTGCTGATTATCAGAACCTTAGTCAACAAGAGGCTGCTGATCAAATGGGCGTTTCTAGGCAAACTTTTGGCAATATAGTAAGCCGTGCTCGGTTTAAAGTTGCTGCTAGTTTGGTTGAAGGTAACGCACTTGTTCTAGAAGATAAGGAGTCAGAACAATGATCTATGCGATCCCACATAACCGTAATTGTGTTGCGAATCATTTTATGAAAGCATCACAATTTGCATTTATAAATCAAGAAAACTCATCCATTGACTATATGCATAACCCTGCGGCTCTTGGCAACTCTTCTTGCCAAGATAAAAAATCGCTGCTTTCTCTGATCAGTAGCATGAAAGCAGATGCGGTTATTGTTAGAAATATCGGTGAAAGAGCACTGGGTAAACTACTCAGCTCAGGTATTCGTGTCTTTCAAGTCACTGCACAAACTCCGTTGGCTAGTGCTATCAATAGCCCTATGACTGAACTGACAAGCGCAGAGCAAGGTCGCCCTTCGACCAATCACGCGAAGAAGGGAGGATGCTCTCATAAAGGAAGTGGAAGTGGCTGCGGATGTGGAAGTTCAAATGCACACGAACATAAACAAGATGGTGTACACTTACAGCAAGGTGCAGGTAAAGGCCAGATGATGAGAAGAAACCTTCGTTCCATTTCATCAATAAAGCCTTTCAATAAATAACGGGCAAATTATGACTACACTACTTATTACGTTCGGTGTTTTTCTTATTGTGATTTTACTTATGGCAATCGGTGTCATATTAAATAAAAAAACAATCAAAGGCAGTTGTGGAGGCTTAAGCAATGTTGGAGTCGACAAAGCATGTAACTGCGAAGAGACATGTGATGAACATACCTTGTATCAAATCTCTGAGCCAGGAGAGAGCGGTAAGTAACAAAAGTCGTCTGACCCTTGAGGCGCTCCATAGCTAAGAGCGCCTAGTTTGTTTTAACTGAGAGTCCTTAACAACCCTACCCTAGTTGCTCTTTCTCTAAACGTTGTTTCAAGTAATTTAAGAATAACTGCGTTCGCGTTTGTTGATAATCCAGCTTCGGATAATACGCAAAAACTGTCGCTTCATCAGCTGTCACCTCTGGCAAAATCCTAACCAAAGCACCACTTTTTAACTCTTCTTTAATCATGACATTATTGGTAAGCAAAATACCCATGCCATTTTTTCCTGCATAAAACAGAGCTTCAGGATTAGTGGTGGCAAAATTTCCAGATAAATGAAGTCGCCGACCTTGAGATAACTTTATCTCTCGTTGCGGGCGCTCTCCCCAAATCAACATATTGTGGTAGGCAAGATCATCGATTGTTTTTGGTTCACCGTACGCTTCAATATACTTGGGAGAAACATAGAAGCCCGCTTGGTGTTCAAAAAGTGGCGTGGCTTTAAAGCTTAGTGAGTTTAATTGCTCGATTTCACGGCTTATAAATAGATCCAAACTCAGCTCTGGTAACTGCCCTGGAGTTGTTGTGGTCAACTGAATGCGAATGTCTGGATATTGCTGCAAAAAATCATCTAAATACTGGATCAGAAATTTGGATCCTACCGCCAATGTTGCCCCAATGCGCAGTAACCCTGCAGGTGCTTGGTTTACACTTCGTGTTTCATCAATAACTGATTGCCAGCTATCTAGCTGACTTTTCGCTCGCTCATAAAACAGTACCCCTGCTTCTGTTTGCGTCACAGATCGTGTTGTTCTCTTCAATAGCTGAACACCAACTCGATCCTCTAACCAGTGTATTCGTTTACTTATCGCTGAGCCGGTCGTATTAAGCTTTCTTGCCGCGCCATTAAAACTGCCCTCTTCAACAACACGAACATAACTTTGCACACTTTGAATCCAATCCATCGCCACCTCAACTAATTCCAAATGGGAATTAATTTAATTCCCAAAGCGGTAATTATCAAACATTGGTTATCAATATACACTGTTAGCATGATAAGAGAAAAGAGAACCACCTTTAAAAAAACACCCATGCTGTTAGCCATGATGATCATTGCTACAGGGCAGGTTGGCGTCAGTATTTATTTGCCGTCATTACCGTTAATTAGCGAGTCACTTGCTATCGGACAGGCACAAGTTCAAATGCTTGTTACCCTATTTTTGGTCGGATTTGGCGTATCACAACTTTTTTATGGCCCCATGTCAGACGCCATTGGACGACGGCCTATATTCATTCTTGGCCAAGGCATATATTTACTAGGTACTGTCGTTTGTCTATTTTTTTCTGACCACTTTCAAGCCTTAGAGATAGGACGATTACTGCAAGGACTTGGAGCAGGAAGCGCCTCAGTGCTGGGGAGAAGTGTGTTGCGAGATAGTTATGACGGTTCACAGTTAACAAAAGCCTTCTCCTACATCTCAATTACCGCCTCTATTATTCCCATCCTCGCCCCTGTATTGGGTGGGTGGATTGCTTTCCATTTTAGTTGGCAGGCTGTGTTCGTTTTTGTATTGTTTTATCTATGCAGCATATACGTATTAGGCTGGTTTATTCTTCCTGAAACTCTGCCATACAATCAAAAACCATTTAAGGTTAAAAAGGTGATGAGCACCTATTGGCAGTTAATCTGTAACCCTCAAGTTATAGGCAGCGCCAGCTACAACTGGTTGAGCTACCTTGCTAGCCTTGTATCGCTATCGCTATTTCCGTTCTTACTACAAAACCAACTTGGTCTCACTACAGCCGAATATGGCTCGGTGATGATCATTCCCTCGGCGGGCCTACTAATTGGTAGTCTCATTCTCAATGTTATTAACCGCTACTTTTCTAACAGCATCTTAATGGCATTTGCCATTGCATTGATGACGTTTTCAGGAGCGTGGTTATTAGCGACGGAGATGACGCTGTTTAATCTTATCTTTGCCTTTACATTACTGGCAGTTGCTCAAGGGATCTCATTTCCTCTCTCTATCAGCATGCTGCTCTCTCCTCACAAACAGCAGGCAGGTTCTGTCTCTGCCTTATCTGGATCGGTACAGATGTGTTTATCCGGTTTGTTTGGTGGTTACTTAGTCGAGGTGTGGGTTTCAGATCAAGCTGGATTGGGATTCTTTTATTTAGCCGTGTGCGGTTTAATGGCGTTGGTTCTAATATCGAGTCAACTATCGCAACGTCAGTTAGCAACAGATAACGGATGTTAGCTTACTGGTAGGCTAAGTTTCTTCTTGTTGATTAAATTGATAACCACAAACAAAAATCCCCGCCATAACGATGGCGGGGACTGAAAATAGCTATCTACTGAAAACGGATTAGAGCGTCATCTTATGCCGTAACAGGTTGTGTCTCTGCTTCTTCTTCAACTACTTTAACACGACCAATCAGTGGTTTACCTACCGGTAATATTTCGCGACCAAATTCATTATTTAAAACTTGAGCCATGGCAAAATAGATTGCGCTCGCGCCACAGAAAATACCTTCATAACCTGCGATATGACCAATAAACTCGTTACCGGTGAAGTCACGAATAGCAAGTAGAGCAAATAGTATCACCAAAGAACCAAATACAACTTGTTTAGCCGTTGGGTAGCAAAGTGAGCCAATAAACATAAAGGCAGTGAAAACACCCCATAGTGCTAAATACCACCCCATAAATGGCGCAGGGCTCGCGGGTAAGCCCATTTTAGGCATTACAATTAGACCGACCAGGGTTAACCAAAACAAACCGTATGACGTGAAAGCAGTCGTTCCAAAAGTATCGCCACGCTTAAAACACATGATGCCAACAATAACTTGGCTTAATCCACCATAAAAAATACCCATCGCAAGAATCATGGAATCAATAGGGAAATAACCTGCGTTATGAATATTTAGAAGAATAGTCGTCATACCAAAGCCCATTAGGCCTAATGGTGCTGGGTTTGCTAGTTTTGTTGACATCCGATGCGAACCTTACTCAAAATTAGTTGAAAAAATACAGATATTTTTTAGTCGCGCGGATAATAGTTTATTATCAACTTAGTTGCAATACTCAAAATTGATATTCAACAAAAGAATTTTGTGACAACCAACAAAGTAATAACGAGAAGGGTTTGACTGGCATTAATTTAACTGAAAAGAGAGTCATCAAGTAACCCATGTCCGGTTTACTTGATGACTGAATAACCTAGTTTTTTGTTACTTAATCTCTATTATTCCCACTCGATAGTCGCAGGTGGTTTTCCTGAAATATCGTATACCACGCGAGATATACCTTCGACTTCATTGATAATACGATTAGAAACTTTACCTAAGAAATCATATGGCAGATGAGCCCAGTGAGCGGTCATAAAGTCGATAGTTTCTACGGCGCGCAAAGAGACGACCCAATCGTACTTTCTTCCGTCGCCCATCACGCCGACCGAGCGTACTGGCAAAAATACTGCAAAAGCTTGTGATACTTTGTTGTACAAATCCGCGTTATGCAGCTCTTCAATAAAGATGGCGTCAGCACGGCGAAGCAGATCGCAATACTCTTTCTTAATCTCACCTAATACACGAACCCCTAAACCAGGGCCTGGGAACGGGTGACGATAAAGCATGTTATATGGTAAACCTAGCTCCAAACCAATTTTACGTACTTCATCTTTAAACAGCTCACGAAGTGGTTCAACTAACCCCATTTCCATATCATCTGGCAAGCCGCCAACATTATGGTGCGACTTAATCACATGCGCTTTACCGGTTTTAGACGCTGCCGACTCAATAACATCTGGATAAATGGTTCCTTGAGCTAACCATTTGGCGTTATCCAATTTTTTCGACTCTTCATCAAAAACATCAATAAACACATGACCAATGGTTTTACGCTTCACTTCAGGATCTTGTTGGCCTTTTAGTGCATCTAGGAATCGTTGTTCTGCTTTTACATGAACAATATTCAATCCAAAGTGGTCACCAAACATGTCCATTACTTGTTGGCCTTCGTTTAAACGAAGTAGACCATTATCAACAAATACACAGGTTAGCTTGTCACCAATAGCGCGGTGAACCAACATAGCGACAACAGATGAGTCAACACCACCAGACAAGCCAAGAATAACTTCGTCATTCCCTACTTGCTCTTTAATACGAGCAACCGCATCATCAATAATTGACTGAGATGTCCATAATTTTTCGCAACCACAAATAGAGATAACAAAGTTCTCAAGCATTCTCATGCCTTGTCTTGTATGGGTTACTTCAGGGTGGAACTGAACGCCATAAAACTGTTTCTCTTCATTCGCCATGGCGGCAAATGGACACGTTTCTGTTTCAGCGACTTTTTTAAAGTCAGATGGAATTTCAACCACTTTATCACCATGGCTCATCCAAACATCAAGCAGCGGGTGACCATTTTCTGCAATGGCGTCTTCTATATTTTTGAACAGTTGGCAGTCATCAACTACCTCTACTTTTGCATAACCAAATTCACGTTCATTTGAACCAGCAACTTTACCGCCTAACTGCTCGGACATAGTTTGCATACCATAACAAACACCAAACACGGGTACACCGGCTTCAAATACATATTCTGGCGCACGTGGAGAGTTATCTTCTGTTACGCTCTCTGGACCACCAGATAAAATGATACCGTTAGGGTTAAAGTCTCTAATATCAGACTCTTCAACATCCCAACTCCACAACTCACAATAAACACCAATTTCACGAATACGACGAGCAATTAGCTGCGTGTACTGAGAACCAAAATCTAAAATCAAAATACGTTGATCATGAATATTTTTTGTCATTTCTAATGTCTCAATTCTTGTGTGTTGACTAGCCTAAACGATAGTTAGGTGCTTCTTTGGTAATCTGGACATCATGAACATGCGACTCCTTCATACCCGCACCAGATATACGAACAAACTCTGCTTTGGTTCTCATCTCTTCTACCGTAGCGCTGCCAGTAAGTCCCATACTTGAGCGTAATCCACCCATTTGCTGGTGCACAATCTCTTTCAAGCGACCTTTATAAGCGATACGACCTTCTATTCCTTCCGGTACTAGCTTGTCTGCTGCATTATCCGTTTGGAAGTAACGGTCCGAAGAGCCTTGCGACATTGCGCCTAGAGAGCCCATTCCGCGATATGATTTGTAAGAGCGACCTTGGTACAAAATAACTTCACCCGGTGCTTCTTCTGTACCGGCGAACATTGAGCCAACCATGACACATGATGCTCCGGCAACGATGGCTTTACAGATATCACCTGAGAAACGAATTCCGCCATCAGCAATAACTGGAATACCATATTGATCCGCCACTTCAACAGCATCTGAGATAGCGGTGATTTGTGGAACCCCAACACCAGTAACAATACGCGTTGTACAAATTGAACCAGGGCCAATACCTACTTTTACGGCGCTAACACCTGCATCAATTAATGCTTTAGCACCTGCACCTGTCGCGACATTACCGCCAATAATATCCAGATTTGGATAGGCAGCGCGTGTATCTCGAATTCGAGTCAATACCCCTTCAGAGTGACCATGTGAAGAATCGATAAGTAGTACATCTACCCCCGCTTCAACAAGTGCTGCGACTCTTTCTTCATTACCAGCGCCGGCGCCAACAGCGGCCCCCACTCGTAGACGACCTTGGTCATCTTTACATGCGTGCGGTTTTCTTTCCGCTTTATGGAAGTCTTTAGCAGTAATCATGCCTTTTAGCTGGAATGCATCATTCACAACTAACACTTTCTCTACGCGAGAACGGTGCATCTCTTCTTGCACAACTTCTGGAGCTGCGCCTTCTTTAACCGTTGCTAGACGCTCTTTTGGCGTCATTACTTTATCGACTGTTTTGGATAGATCAGTAACAAATCTAACATCTCGTCCAGTAATAATTCCGACCAGTTCATTGTTCTCACCAACAACAGGATAACCAGCAAAGCCGTTTTTCTCAGTTAAAGCCAACACATCTGCAATGGTAGCCGTCGGTTTCACGGTAACAGGATGAGAAACCACTCCGGCTTCGAATATTTTTACTAAGCGAACTTGTTCTGCTTGTTGTTCAATGGACATGTTTTTATGAATAAAACCAATGCCACCTTCTTGAGCAAGAGCGATTGCAAGACGAGCTTCCGTGACCGTATCCATCGATGCAGAAAGCATCGGGATGTTCATCTCAATATTTTTGGTTAATTTAGTACGCAAGTCCGCGGTATTTGGAAGTACTGTCGAATGTGCAGGGACGAGTAAAACGTCGTCAAAAGTAAGGGCTTCTTTTGCGATTCGTAGCATTGCAATATCTCTCAACATAGGGTTAATACAAAAATTCATCCTTAACAACGAGTCAAAAGGATGAATCTTAGAGTGAATCAATATAAATATTGCAAACGGATTATACGCACGACGCAATCGGTTAGCTACACATTTTTTTGATTTTTATTTGCATTTACCCCCTTGATATGTATTATATTGCCGCTAATTTCCATACTCACGTCTCTGTGGTATCTCTGGTGTCTCTGCAATCCAATTTTCAACAACGAAACGAAAATATTTTCACAGTATCCCGACTCAATTCTGAAGTTCGTCTTCTACTTGAAAACGAAATGGGTGTTGTTTGGCTTGTTGGAGAGATATCAAACTTTTCCGCGCCAGTTTCAGGCCATTGGTACTTTTCTCTAAAAGACGCCCGAGCTCAGGTAAAATGTGCCATGTTTCGCGGTAATAATCGTCGCGTAACATTTAAACCTAGCAGTGGTAACCAAGTATTAGTAAAAGCTCGCCTTTCACTTTATGAACCTCGTGGTGACTACCAGCTTATTGTTGAAAGTATGCAACCGGAAGGCGACGGTAAATTGCAGCAGCAGTTTGATGAACTGAAAATGCAATTAGCGGCCGAAGGACTATTTGCTCAATCCACCAAAAAAAGCTTACCTGAAAACCCACGTACAGTCGGTGTTGTGACATCAAAAACTGGTGCAGCACTATACGATATTCTCGATGTATTAAAACGACGAGACGCGACCCTGCCGGTGGTTATTTACCCAACCCTTGTGCAAGGAGAAAATGCCGCAATAGAGATTGCTCAAGCCATTGGCAGAGCAAACAGCCGTAATGAATGCGATGTGTTAATAGTTGGTCGTGGTGGTGGTTCAATTGAAGATCTGTGGTGTTTTAATAATGAAATCGTTGCGCGGACAATAGCAGCCAGTCAAATTCCGATTGTTAGCGCCGTCGGACATGAAATCGATGTGACAATCGCTGATTTTGTTGCCGATGTTCGAGCACCAACACCATCCGCAGCCGCAGAGCTGGTCAGTCGGGATCAAAGCCATAAGCAGCAAGCAATTACTCGTCGGGTCTTGGCATTAAAAAATAGCATTCAACATTACTTTTCTGAGCAACAATTTACCTTGCAAAAGCTCTCTCATTTACTAGACAAACAGCACCCTAGTTACCAATTAGAGAAGCAGAATCAACAACTTGATGAGCTAGAATCACGTTTAATTTCTGCCATTCAAACGAGATTTCAACAGCAACAATCATCAATAAGAAAGCTCGATCATCAATTGCAGCTTTTATCGCCAGACAATACCATTAAAAAGCAGCAGAACTCTCTATCTCGACTTAATCAGAGCTTAATTGATGCCATGGATAAAAAGCTGATGATTGAGCGTCATAAACTGGCACTCGCCGCAGAAACATTAGATGCAGTAAGCCCGCTGGCAACACTCAAGCGAGGTTATAGTATTAGTAAGCGGGAGGATGGCCAAGTCATTACACAGGCAAAAGAGGTTAGCAAAGGAGATCGCATCATCACTCAGCTAGCCGATGGCAATATTCACTCCATAGTCAGCTAGAATTTAGGGGCCGTTGATCTTTCAAGTAGCCATTTTTCCCCTTCGGACAGCACTTGTTGGCATTTTCTACTGCTTTATCGCCTGATTGCGTGTTCAGTAAGGCTAAACTTGTTTTACTCCGTTATACCTGTTGTTCAAACTGAAATCGTACACGTGACTTAGATTTAAGCTCATTGCAGCTATTACAGAAATAGTTCGCAGCACCACACGCCTGAAGCTTCTCTAACTCCGCGTCACAATCCGGACAAAATGCGAGTTTGTTGTATTTAGTTAAACACGGCTTACAGTGATAAACACCAGCTTTCCACTCAAGCTCTTGGTTACATTGAGGGCAAATATTTTGTGGCGACATAATGAGTCTCTCTTAATTATGTTCAATCTAATTTAAATAGCTTTATGACTTAGTAAGGTTAGATCGACGTTTCCAATCCCTGACATTCATCAGGATTACTATTAGGCTACCATGATCTTTTTGCATAAAGAACATGATGATCTTTTTACTGCTTTTAGGTTACTATGATCTTTATCGGATCATCTGCTTAATCTTATCTGATCAGCGATCTGCCCCATTAAGAATATTTATATAACCACAACCCGAAAGCATAAGTTACATATCCTGTTTTTGGATTTTAAACAGTTAATTAAACTAATCAACATTGATATGTAACCGAGATCGCGGTATTTTATAAAATCGATCCCTGTTCGCGATTATTCAAGCAACCATTTGTTGTAATCGCTTTTGTGCTGAGTTTAGAGCTCCAGATAGAAATCGACATATATCTTTTCCTATCAAATAGTTAGCCGGATTACTTCCATAATATTTTTTAACTATTTTATTCTATTTCTCATTTTGAGATGGGATCAAATCACTTCTCTAGGCAAATAAAAAGCGCCTAAGGCGCTTTTTATTGCTTTTCGTTCTAGTCGGTCATAGCCGATTATCCGCTAAATCGAATAAGTCTCAGGCGATACTACTTTTTCTTACGGTTCTTCATCATACCTAATACGCGTTTGCGATTACGGTCTTGATAAAGTGTCTCTTTATCGCCTTTCTTTTCAAATGGGTTTTCACTACTTTGAAACTGAATTCGAATGGGTGTGCCCATTATCTCCAAAGAACGACGATAATAGTTCATTAAATATCGTTTATAAGAGTCCGGTAGCTCGTTTACCTGATTACCATGGATAACAATAATTGGCGGGTTATATCCCCCAGCATGGGCGTATTTTAGTTTTACACGACGACCACGAACTAATGGCGGCTGATGATCATCTGTTGCCATCTTCATAATACGGGTAAGTACAGAGGTTCCTACACGAGTTGTCGCTGATTTATAAGCTTCTTGTACTGACTCGAATAAGTGACCAACACCAGTACCGTGCAGAGCGGAAATAAAGTGAATTCGAGCGAAATCAACAAAGCCCAGACGTCTATCCAGCTCTTTTTTAACATGCTCTTTTACATCGCTATCCAGTCCATCCCATTTATTAACGGCTAATACGATGGAACGTCCAGCGTTTAATGCAAAACCCAGTAAGCTTAAATCTTGATCTGAGATATTTTCGCGAGCATCAATTATCAATAGCACTACGTTAGCATCTTCAATGGCTTTTAAAGTTTTCACCACAGAAAATTTTTCTACCGTTTCATTGATACGCTTTCTTCGACGAACACCAGCGGTATCAATCAGTACGTATTCTCGTCCATCACGCTCCATTGGGATATAGATAGAGTCACGTGTTGTTCCGGGCATATCATAAACAACAACACGCTCTTCACCTAGAATACGATTGGTTAGCGTTGATTTACCCACATTAGGCCGACCAATAATCGCCAGCTTAATCGGCTGGTCTTGAAGCCTCTGAAACTCTTCTTCTGCTTCTTGCTCAGAATACTCAAGTTGCTCTTCTTCCTGCTCAGCCAAATTGGTAAGATCTTCTATCTCACCTTCATTCTTTTCTAACAACTCTTCCGCAAATGGGTTTAACGCTAGATCAATCAACGCACTCACGCCACGACCATGAGCAGCGGCTATTTGGTACATATTGTCCATACCAAGCTGCCAAAACTCAGCACTTGCTGCGTCAGCATCAACACCATCCACTTTATTGACCACTAACATGGCTGGCTTTTCAATTTTACGCAAATGCTCTGCTATCGCTTCATCTGATACCGTTAGTCCAGCGCGGCCATCAACCATAAATAACACAACATCAGCTTCATCAATAGCCGCTAATGACTGCGCCGCCATTTTGGTTTCTACGCCTTCTTCTGTGCCATCAATACCACCGGTATCTATCACGATGAATTCATGCTCTCCTAGCTTAGCCTGACCATATTTACGATCTCGAGTAAGTCCAGGAAAGTCGGCAACCAATGCATCCCTAGTACGGGTTAATCGGTTAAATAATGTTGATTTACCTACGTTTGGACGCCCAACTAGAGCAACAACAGGAATCATAACAACCTCTACAATTTTTATTCTATATGTAGTTATAGGTAAACATTGCCTATTTACCTATAACCACACTTATTAATGTCAACAAAACGGCTCCTAACCGCTAAGTCAGGAGCCGAACGTGAATTCTATCACACTATTGATCTTAAGTAACACTCACTATGATCAGGTTACTTACGTCAGATTACACAGCTAGTTGACCGTTAATTTCTCAACCCTACCATTGCGAGTCGTGATCAAATATCCATCATCGAGCTCAATGGGTGCAACAGCAAAACCACTATCATTAACAAGTTGTTGAGCAACAAACTCACCACTGTTTTTATCCAGCCAGTGCAGATAGCCTTCTGCATCACCAACAACAATATAATCATCAATAATTGTAGGCGAAGTCAGCAAACGGTTTTCTAACTGTTTGTTTTTCCATAGTTCCGTGCCACTACGAGCATCAACCGCCGCCACGTAATCATTGTCTGTTACCAGATATAATCGCGAACCATCCGTCGACATATCAAGAGCCGAAGAGTAGTTTCGCTTCCATGATGGACCGCCAGAACGAAGATCAATAGCAATCAACTGGCCATTAACACCAACGGTATACAGCATGGATCCTAGAATAATCGGCGATGAATCAACATCAACAATTCGATCTATTTCTGTTGCGCCTTTTGGTGTACCTACAGGTTGTTGCCAAATTAGCTGACCACGTTCAACCACTGCTGCCGCCAATCTACCATTGGCGGTTCCCCAAAAGACACCGCCGGATGCGGTTGAAGGGGCGCTGTCACCACGAAGAGTAAGGTTTGGCACCTCTGTGCTGATGCTCCAAGCCTCATCACCTGTCTCTGCATCTAACGCTACCAAAATGCCACGACTGGTATTGATCATGACTAAACTATTGTCAGTTGCTGGTCTAGCAAGAACTTCGCCTAACACGTTTTTACGCCAAACAAGTTCTCCTGATTCGGCGTTTAAGGCGATTAACTGACCGTTTTCTGAGCCAATAAATACTTTGCCATATGAGGCATTTAGGCCACCAGACAATCGTGCAGAAGTGTCACCACTAACATTCGTTGACCAGAGAGTTTCCCCACTAGCGGGATCAAGAGCCTTAACTTCTCCATCTCGGCTAGCAACAAATATTTTTTCATATGCAAATTCTGGCTGAAGCTTAGAAAAGAAATGCCCAACACCATTTCCAATAGAAGTCGTCCATTGGCTATCTGGCGTAAACTGGCTTGATACTTGTGGAACGGGAGCCATTACCACGGTATCTTCTTCACTAGAGCAACCCACGATAGTGGACAGTGCCAATGAGCCTAGCAAAATTCGGCTGAATAACTTATTCATGGTTTCTGCCCTTATTTCGCCAAGTCATCCAGCTTTAATTGAATACCTTGGTTTGCATCACCAGCTTGCTGAGCTTCAACATAGGCACTATAAGCACCTTCTTTGTCGCCCTTACGTAACAAGATGTCACCTTTAAGCTCGTTTACTCGCCCTTGCCATGCCGATGATGTAATTGCTGAAAGTTGAGCAATAGCTTGATCAAACTGCTGCTGCTGAGCAAATACTCTGGCGATACGAAAGTCGATCAAAGGTTTGACGGTTTCATCTTTAGTATTGGCTTTCGCCCACTCAAGTTGTGCTAATGCCGCAGGAATATCGTTAGCTTCGACTTGAACTCGCGCTAACTGCAGTGCTGCGAGTACTGCATATTCCGTCTCTTTATTGGCGTCAATATAACTCTGAACCTCGTCACTGGCATCACTTCCTGCGTTAGAGAGCTGAGAAATAACCTTTGTATAGCTGTCTGATGCTGCATCTTTCGCTGCGACTACAGAATCTTGATAATAACGCCATCCAAAAATGCCACCCAATCCAACAACGCCACCTAAAATGACCGCTTTGCCGTTCTCTTTCCACCAATCTTTAATGGCTTCAACTTGTTGTTCTTCGCTATCGTACAGTTCCACGTCCTGTCCTCTTAAATCAAATTTGTTAGGTGCGATGCAACGTCAGTTTGGGCAAGCGTACTTTGCTCACCACCAGCAAGGTCTTTAACCACTACTGTTCCTTCAGACACTTCATTTTCACCTAGCACTAATGCGATTGCTGCACCGACTTTGTCAGCACGCTTAAATTGTTTCTTAAAGTTACCACCACCAAAGTGGGTCATAACTCGGAGTTCAGGCACTGATTCACGAAGCTGCTCAGCTAACTTCATTCCTGCCATCATTGTCCCTTCTCCCGCGGTGACGATATAAACATCTACCGCACGGCGAACATCATTTAGGCCTAATGTGTCCAGCAGCAATACGAGTCGCTCTAGCCCCATCGCAAACCCTACCGCAGGCGTTGGTTTACCACCTAATTGCTCAACCAAACCGTCGTAACGACCACCACCACACACTGTTCCTTGCGCGCCTAAGCTTTCAGTGATCCACTCAAATACGGTTCGGTTGTAATAATCTAAACCGCGTACCAATCGTTGGTTAACTTGATATTCGATTCCGGCAGCATCAAGAAGTTCACACAGTCCAGAAAAATGTTGTTTTGACTCTTCATCTAAGAAGGCCGACAATTCTGGCGCGTCACCTAAAATGGCTTGTACATCTGGATTTTTTGTATCCAATACACGCAATGGGTTGGTATACATACGACGTTGACAGTCATCATCCAACACATCTTCGTGCTGCTCTAAATAAGCGATCAATGCATCGCGATAATTCGCTCTTGCTTCTAACGAACCGATGGAATTCAGTTCTAATCGAACATGTTCATCAATGCCAAGCTCACGCCACAAGCGCGCAGTCATCATGATCATTTCTGCATCAACGTCAGGTCCATTTAGACCAAAAACTTCTGCACCCACTTGATGAAATTGACGGTAACGTCCTTTTTGTGGTCTTTCATGACGGAACATTGGTCCCATATACCACAAGCGCTGCTCTTGGTTGTACAGTAAACCATTTTCGATGCCAGAACGGACACATCCAGCGGTACCTTCTGGGCGAAGCGTTAAACTATCACCATTGCGGTCTTCAAATGTATACATCTCTTTTTCGACAACATCTGTCACTTCACCAATGGCTCGGCTAAATAGATGCGTCTGCTCAACGATTGGCATGCGTACTTCGCTATATCCATACGCACTTATCACTTTTTTTACTGTTCCTTCCACTTTCTGCCAAAGCGGAGAATCTGTAGGAAGGCAGTCGTTCATGCCTCGTATTGCTTGAATTGTTTTTGCCACAATCTTTTACCGTAATCGTTAAGGTTATTTATTATCAATAATTTGGTTTATATCAATATGATTATTCGTATCTAATACTGATGCTTTTGCGCGAATCTTTGCTTCTAACTGGTCGATAAGATTGTCATTATCAAATCGCTCTTTCTGGCGCTGTCCATCATCATAATAGGCACTTTTTCTATTGCCGCCGGCAACACCTAAATGTGAGACTTCAGCTTCACCAGGGCCGTTCACTACACAACCTATAATAGAAACGTCCATCGGAATAACAATATCTTCCAGTCGCTGTTCTAGTTCGTTAACGGTATTGATCACGTCAAACTCTTGTCGAGAGCAGGTAGGACAAGCAATAAAATTAATACCACGAGAGCGGATTCTAAGTGATTTAAGAATATCAAACCCGACTTTAATCTCTTCGACTGGATCCGCGGCTAAAGAGACGCGTAATGTATCGCCGATACCTTCCGACAATAACATTCCTAAGCCTACGGCTGACTTAACCGATCCCGCTCGCGCTCCTCCTGCTTCGGTTATACCTAGGTGGAGCGGCTGATCAATCTGCTTTGCTAATAAGCGATATGAGTCAACTGCGAGGAATACATCCGACGCTTTTACACTCACTTTAAACTGATCAAAATTGAGCCTATCCAAGATATCAACATGACGCATGGCTGATTCAACTAGCGCTTCTGGTGTTGGCTCACCGTACTTAACCTGGATCTCTTTTTCCAGAGAGCCACCGTTAACACCAATACGAATAGGAATATTTTTATCACGGGCACAATCAACAACCGAACGGATACGTTCTTCATTGCCAATATTCCCTGGATTAATTCGTAAGCAATCTACACCATATTCAGCCACTTTTAGCGCAATTCGATAATCAAAATGAATATCGGCGATCAAAGGAATAGAACACTGCTGCTTAATTTGTTTGAATGCCTCAGCAGCATCCATTGTTGGTACGGATACTCGAACAATATCAGCGCCAACTTTCTCTAACGCATGAATCTGCGCTAAGGTGGCTTCTACATCGGTTGTACGAGTATTGGTCATTGACTGCACCGCAATCGGCGCTCCGTCACCAATAGGCACATCGCCCACGTAAATTCTGCTTGATGGGCGACGTTTAATAGGAGATTCGTGTTGCATAATTTGCTTCTAAGGTAGAGTGAATCGGGCTACTTTGCCGGAAGTATAACCAGAAAGGTCGGCGGCTTCACCTGCAATTGTAATTTTAACGCCTTCGGGTGCACCCAGAATAAAGCTAAATGGGGCTTCGCCGACGACTGAAAACTCGCGTCCCGCTTTCTTAACACCAGTCGCCAATGTGGCACCACTTGCGTCTTTTACTTGAATCCAGCAATCTGCTGAAAATGCCATGGTGACATCGGTTAATGAACCTTCTGATGGTGCGGGTTGACTAACCGCACTCTCTTCAGCGACAACAGCTTCTGCGTCAGCGGTATTCTCAGCTTCCATCGACGGCTGCTCAGTTGGCGTATTCTCTACGTCAACATTAGTTTGAACATCGCTTTCTGGTGCTTGTGATATCTCTACATCTACAGCTTCAGTTTGTTGCTCCGCTTCTACAGCCTCAGGTTCAACTACAGGTTGCTCTATTGTATCAGAACTGTTTGTGGCATTTAGCTCAACGGACGGTTCTGAAATGGTTGCTTCTTCTGTTATTAGCTCGATACCATCGGCGGCATCGGTTAATGTGTCTTGCTGATTTTGATACCACCACACTGATGAAATACCAATAATGACGGCAAATATTGCCCAAGTAAGCTTCATTATCCGGCTATCATTTTTTTCGCGTTTGGTTTTGCGCGAAAAGCTTTGCATTTCTTGCTCTGCGTGTTGAACTTCATTGGCATGATTTAGCGCCGCTAATACCTCCTTTTCATCCAATGACACTGCTTTGGCATAAGAGCGTAAATAACCGCGGGTAAAAGTCGCTACTTGATCAAAATCGTAGTTGTTATTATCGATACTTTCGATAATCGAGACTCTAAGCCTCAATCTATCGGCAATCTCTTTTTGTGACAGACCTAATTTCTCACGTTCTTGACGGAGTAAATCGCCTGCCAATACCTGATTAACTTCTTCTTCTACAATATTGCTGTTTTCTGTATCAGTACTCATAATTCATGTACTTCTAATAGTCTTTGGAGCTCGGATATCTGGCTTCTAATTGCTTAATATACTCATCCGCTAAATGTGCATTTCCAGCACTCTGTTCAACGTGTATAAGCAATTGTAAGCTTTTTCGCTGATAACCAAACTTCTTGTGAATTTTAACTAGTCTATCCCTAGCTTTATCTATCTCTCCCATTTGAAAATCTATCTTAGATAGCTCAAACATTGGAGATAGCCGGTTAGGGTCATAATCCAAACAACGCTCGAAGTAATATGTTGCTTTCTCTTGCTCTTCTGCTTGAAGTGCACACAAAGCTGCATTTTCGTAACTATCCGCGATTCGATAGTACTTTTCTTGCTCAATAGCACGGGTGAATAACACTTCTGCTTGGCTATATTGACCAAGCTCACATAAGAATACACCGTAATTATTGAGCACATCACCGCTATTTGGAGACTGCCTTAATGCCTTTTTATAGTATTTGTCTGCTAAATCAGTTTCTTCAACTTGCTGATAATAATAAGCGATAGAATTCAATGAATGATAGTAGTTTGGCGCATAACTTAACGCTATCTCAAGGTTTTCTTTCGCTTTTGACCAGTTTTCGTTAAAAAGATAGCGCAACCCTAATGAAACACGCGCATTAGCCGCGGCAATTGGATCAATTTCGCTCTCTTTTACTGACTCAACAACTGTAACACAACTTGTTAGAAAACAAATATACAGTAATTTGAATATCCTTGAATACATTACATAAAAACCCTTGAGTTTCGGCAAGGGTTTTTATCAATTCTATTGATATTAGTTCAATCTCTCTGTTCAGATAGATTTTACGGGAATTGGTTCCCCTTGCGAGTTCTGTTTTGTGCGCTTGGTCCTATCAATGACATCACCAACTAGCTGCCCACAGGCCGCATCAATATCATCACCACGAGTTTTACGCACCGTCACCGTATTTTCATATTGCATTAGCGTTTTCATAAACCTGTCAATTCTTGAGTTACTAGGTTTATTGTATGGTGACCCAGGATAAGGGTTAAATGGAATAAGATTTATCTTGCACGGAGTGTCTTTTAGCAGTTCTGCGAGCTGCCTTGCATGCTCCATATCGTCGTTTACATGATCAAGCAAAACATATTCGACGGTTACCTTACCGCGGTTTGCATTTGATGATGCGATGTAACGGTGAATAGAGGTTAGCAGTGTTTCAATATTCCAACGGTCATTGATCGGCATAATTTGACGACGAAGTTCATCCGTTGGTGCATGAAGAGAAACAGCCAGAGCGACATCAATATTGTCTGTCATTTGGTCCAACCCAGATACCACACCCGACGTTGATACCGTGACACGGCGTTTAGACAGGCCAAAACCTAAGTCATCCAGCATGATTTCAAGGGATGGTATCAGGTTTTTCATATTCAGAAGCGGTTCTCCCATTCCCATCATTACCACATTGGTAATTGGGCGACGGCCAGTCTCTTTTTCTAAACCAATTTCACGAGCAGCACGCCAGACTTGACCAATAATTTCTGACACTTTTAGGTTACGATTAAAGCCTTGTTGTGCCGTAGAACAGAACTTGCATTCTAACGCACAGCCAACTTGAGAAGAGACACATAATGTCGCTCTGTCATCTTCAGGAATATAAACCGTTTCAACATCTTGATCCCCAACTCGCATTGCCCACTTAATGGTGCCATCAGAGGAGTGTTGTGCATCAGATACATACGGTGCTTTTATCTCTGCGATATTGATTAGTTTTTCACGCAATTTCTTATTGATATTGGTCATTTTTTCGAAGTCATCAATACCAAAGTGATAAATCCACTTCATCACTTGATCTGCACGGAATGCTTTCTCACCAAGTTCTTCAGCAAAATAGTGACGAAGTCCTTTGCGATCAAAATCCATTAAATTAACTTTTGCAGTAGTCATGTGACCTCTTAACGACGGAAAACCAAATAAGGGCGCGAATTGTACAGTGTTTAGGCAGGAGCAACAAGAGCCACAAAACCATATACTCAAGTAACTTCACGATGCAGGGTTGAGAACCATTCCAGTATGTTCATTTGAAAAACGATTCAACAGCCAATCTAATCCTGCGAAGCAGTCATCTTGGTGTTGATTAGAGTATAACGGAGATGAAGTAAAGGGCGAACAGCTGCTCACCCTTTATACTCAAGTGACTTCAAGGTGCTTGTTCAGCGAGAATGTATTGACTGCTGATCAAGGCACTGATTTGAAGGCAATAAATTACTCTGAACGAGGACAGATTTCAGATTGAGGAAAGAAAAATTCAATTTCACGAGCTGCTGAGATTGGACTATCTGATCCGTGAACTGAATTGTATCGCATGTTCAATGCGTAATCTGAACGAATAGTTCCGCAAGCGGCTTCTTCTGGGTTGGTTTTCCCCATCAATTCGCGATATGACTCAATAGCATTTTCCCCTTCTAACACTTGAACCATAACCGGCCCAGAAGTCATAAACTCTTTAAGGTTCGGGAAAAACGGTTTTCCTTCATGTTCTGCATAAAAACCGCTCGCCTGTTCATCAGTTAAATGAACCATCTTCGCTGCTATTACTCGTAAACCAGCTTTTTCAATACGCTGATATATTTCACCGATTAAATTTCTTTTTACCGCATCGGGTTTCACGATAGAGAACGTTCTTTCT
The DNA here is from genome assembly GCF_013114595.1 of Vibrio sp. 99-8-1. Lineage (GTDB taxonomy): Bacteria > Pseudomonadota > Gammaproteobacteria > Enterobacterales > Vibrionaceae > Vibrio. The sequence continues at coordinate 31,217 of NZ_VTXE01000022.1, forward strand.
AGAGCCATAAAATATCCTTTTACTACTTTACTTATAGACGACTCACCTTGAGTCGCCAATTTTTATAATTTGTTTTACTTAATCGACCAGAAGTCGGGCTAGTGTCTTCACACCCATACCCGTTGCACCAGCAGACCATTTGTCATTAGCAGTTTTACGATAAGTACCGGCACAGTCAAAATGTAGCCAGCCTTTTTTGTGATCTTCGACAAAATAAGAGAGGAATGCAGCCGCGGTACTTGCACCTGGCGAGTAATCTCCGCTACTAATGTTAGAGAGATCAGCAAAGCTAGACGGCAACATTCCACGATGGAAATCCGCTAAAGGCAGCGGCCAAAGCCCCTCTTTTTCACTCTGAGCACAAGATAGCGCTTTGCTCGACAGTTCATCATCAAAACTAAGTAGAGCGTGGAAATCATTACCCAGGGCGTTTTTTGCTGCCCCTGTTAATGTCGCACAATCTACTATCATTTCAGGATCTTGTTCGCTCGCATAGATAAGGCCGTCAGCTAAAACTAATCGACCTTCAGCATCAGTATTCATGATCTCAACCGTCTTACCATTTTTATAGGTAATAACATCACCAAGTTTAAGAGCACGACCTGATACCATATTCTCTGCACAACAAAGAATAAGCTTAACTCTTTTATTTAATCCACGAGAAATAGCCAGCCCTAATCCGCCTGTGATGGTTCCAGCGCCCCCCATATCGGCTTTCATCGACGTCATGAAATTAGAGGGTTTTAAGCTATAACCACCAGAGTCAAAGGTTATGCCTTTACCCACTAAACAAGCAAAAACAGGGGCATTCTCATCGCCGGTTGGGTTGTAATCGAGTTGCAGCATCGCTGATGTGCGTTCAGAACCTCGACCAACTGCATAGATACCTTGCCAACCTTCCGTCAACAAGTCTTTGTCTTTAACGATTTTATAAGAGACATTTTCTGGCGACAGAGCTTTGATAAATTCTCCCGCCATTGTGGCCAATTGACGAGGAGCAACTTCTTCTGCTGGCAAGTTAATAATATTCCTTACCCAGTTAGTTGCGTGAATTCGCGCTTGTAACTCACTCTGTTCATCGTCTTTAAGAGGTTGCCACTCCATCTTGGAACTATTTTTAGCCGAACGGTAACCTTGATAAAATGCCCAGATCTCTTCTAACTGCCAAGCTTCTCCGTGCAGTTGTACAGATTTAATACCATTGCTTTCAAGTTTACGTGCCGCTTTTTGAATAGCACCAAGATCATGCGTTTCATCTAAGTGAATAACGGCACCATTTTCGGAATAAGAAAGAATGGCTTTTTCTCCCCAATGAGGAGCTGCTGGTGTATTTGAGATACTAACTAACATCTGTGTAGACATGATTTCTCCTTGCCAAATATACAGTTTACTTACCGTATACCTTTTTTATTAACTACGTTGAATCATCGGGCTTATGTTAACCACATAATGATTATCACTTGTATTTCTATGTAAAAATCCGAGTTCTAAAAGCCTTTTCAAGAAAAATAGAAGGGCATAGCCCTTCTATTTCAATAAGATATAGTGTGTTCAAATTCATAATGGTTAAGAACAGATAGTGCAACTAAGCTGCTTTTAATCTACTTCATCTAACCAACAGAGCAACACGGCTTCTAATATCTTCTCATTTGAACGTTGAGGATCGTCATCAAACTCTTCAAGTTCTGTGATCCATTTGTGCATATCTGTAAATCGTACTGTTTTAGGATCAAGATCGGGATACAAATCACACAACTCAATCGCGATGTCACGAGAATCCGTCCATTTCATCATCGTTCCCTCTTTAATTAATGGTCTTCAGATGCGTGGTTTAACGTATATTTAGGAATCTCTACCACTAAATCTTCGTCCATCACTTTAGCTTGGCAGCCTAAACGTGACTCAGGCTCTAAACCCCACGCTTTATCTAACATATCATCTTCTAGTTCATCACTCTCATCTAACGAGTCAAAACCTTCGCGAACAATGACATGGCAAGTGGTGCAGGCACATGATTTCTCACACGCATGCTCAATTCCAATACCGTTTTTAAGGGCAACATCTAATACCGTTTCTCCACTCACTGCATCTAAGACAGCGCCTTCTGGACAAAGTTCTTCATGTGGTAGTACAACAATCTTTGGCATAATTTATCCTTTGTAACCGATACTATAAGTTATCGACAGACTGACCAGAAAGAGCCTTGCGAATAGAGACATCCATTCGACGTGAAGCAAAATCCTGGCTTGCTTTATCGGTTTCTTTAATACCTTGTTCTATCGCATCAGCATTGTCACCATTGCGAAGTTCAATCAACGCTTCGATGGATGACAGTAAAGCTTGACGCTCTTCATTATTCAATAGTTCATCACCATCAGCTTGCATCGCCGCAATCAGACCTTCAATCACCCTATCCGCTTCAACTCGCTGTTCCGCCAGTGCGCGGGCTAACATATCGTCTTTGGCGAATGTCATGGAATCTTTCAGCATATTGGCCATTTCATCATCACTTAGACCATAAGAAGGTTTAACCTGAATCTCAGCTTGAACCCCTGTGCTCTTTTCCATCGCGGTCACGGACAACAAGCCATCAGCATCAACTTGGTAAGTAACGCGTATATGCGCGGCTCCGGCAGTCATAGGGGGAATACCTTTCAGAGAAAATCGGGCCAATGAACGGCAATCATCCACTAACTCTCTCTCCCCTTGAACCGTATGAACTAACATTCCGGTTTGGCCATCTTTAAAGGTGGTAAACTCCTGAGCTCTTGCCACTGGAATGGTGGTGTTGCGAGGAATAATTTTCTCAACTAATCCCCCCATGGTTTCAATACCTAATGACAGAGGAATCACATCCAGCAGCAGCATATCTGAGTCAGGTTTATTGCCAACCAAAACATCCGCTTGAATTGCGGCGCCTATCGCGACCACTTCATCAGGGTTAATACTGGTTAATGGTGTGCGTCCAAAAAACTGCTCTACTTTCTCTCTGACAAGAAGTGTTCGTGTCGAGCCACCAACCATGACAACATCGTGTACATCTGAAGCCTCAACCTCGGCGTCTTTCAATGCACGTCGACACGCAAGCAGTGTTTTCTTAACTAAAGGATCGATGAGTTGCTCAAACTCAGTTCGAGTGAGTTCACCTTGCCAACCTAATGCAGAAACAGACACTGAGTTCTGTTTTGCCAGTTCAATTTTAGCTTGAGTCGCCGCATCCAACAGTTCTCGATTTTGCTCTGCCGTTAATGGCGTAGGGATAGAGATTTGAGAGAGAATGTGCTCTGCGACTAAATGGTCAAAATCATCGCCACCCAGCGCTGAATCACCGCCAGTAGCCAGAACTTCAAACACCCCTTTAGATAGGCGCAAAATGGAAATATCAAATGTTCCGCCACCCAAATCATAAACCGCAATAACACCTTCTTGACCAGAATCCAAGCCATAAGCAATCGCAGCAGCCGTCGGCTCATTAAGCAAACGCAGTACGTTCATTCCCGCCAATGTTGCGGCATCTTTGGTGCCTGCTCGTTGCGCATCATCAAAATAGGCAGGAACCGTAATCACCACACCTTCTAGTTCTCCACCAAGAGAAGAGACTGCACGTTCATTTAGCGCAGTTAAAATATCAGCAGAGACTTGGATAGGGTTTTTTATTCCCGCAGCGGTTTTCAATAAAGGCAGTCCATTATCACTCTCTTGAAAATGATAAGGCAATGACGGGTAACGTTGCTGAATATCAGCCAACGAACGTCCAATAAGTCGCTTAACCGAAATAACAGTATTGACAGGATCCGACTGCGCATTTTTCCGAGCGTCAGCACCAACATCAAATGCGTTCTGTTGATAATGAACCACTGATGGAATTATCGCATTACCACTCTCATCGGCTAAAGGTGAAGCATTACCACTTCTCACAGAGGCCACCAATGAATTAGTCGTACCTAAATCTATTCCGACAGCGAGTTTCTGTTCATGTGGTGCAGGGCTTAGTCCTGGCTCGGAGATTTGAAGTAACATTAAGCTTCCTTATTCTTTCGATATTAACAGCCTTAACCGAATAGACGGTCTTCTGCTTGTTCTATCTCATTTTTTAATTTTGCTATAAATTTAAGCTTTCTTACTTGCTCTGCTGCCTGCTCCCATAAAGAAGCCTCCAGCTGATTTTGTACATCCAGCAAGTATTGTTTATATATCTTGTCTACCTTGGCGTCAAAATCAAACAGCTCATCTTCGCTATTAATCTCTTCTAACTCTTCTCTTAGCTCCATCTGTTCCATTAAAAACAGAGGATCTTGCAATGTTTTTTGTTCACTACGAATATCAATATCATGGAGAGCGAGTATATATTCAACACGAGAAATAGGCTGTTTTAGAACCTGATAGGCATCGTTAATTTGAGCGGCTTTTTGAACCGACATTAATCGATCTCTTTCTGATGCGGTAGAAAAATTATCGGGGTGGAATTGACGCTGCAACTCTCTAAATTGATTAGAAAGAAGGCTACCATCCAGTTGATACTGGATTGGTAGCCCGAATAATTCAAAATGATTCATTATTTTCTTAACCTAAATGACGATATCAAGTACCGATTAACAAAATTTAGACAGTGAAACTTTCACCACAACCACACTCGTCTTTAACGTTTGGATTGTTAAATTGGAAGCCTTCATTTAGCCCCTCTTTGGCGTAGTCTAATTCTGTTCCATCTAGGTAAGCCAAGCTTTTAGGATCAACGATAAGCTTTAATCCACTAATATCAAAAACTTGATCTTCTTCATTTAATTGGTCAACAAACTCAAGCACATATGCCATGCCCGAACAGCCTGTTGTTTTTACACCAAGACGCAAACCAATGCCCTTTCCTCTGTTTTCAAGGAATGCTCCAACTCTGCTTGCTGCCGCTTCTGTCATGGTGATGGCCATACTACAACCTTTTACATCTTATCGTTAAAATAAGAGGAAGAAGCTATCAGTTCTTCCTCCATTAGCTTATTACTCGTGGTGCTTCTTTTTATAATCAGATACGGCTGCTTTAATCGCATCTTCAGCAAGAATCGAACAGTGCACCTTAACTGGTGGCAGCTCTAACTCTTCTGCAATTTCAGAGTTTTTGATCGCCGCTGCTTCATCAATGCTCTTACCTTTAACCCACTCAGTAACAAGTGAACTTGAAGCAATCGCTGAACCACAACCGTATGTTTTAAACTTTGCGTCTTCGATGATGCCTTCAGGTGTTACCTTAATTTGCAGCTTCATCACATCACCACATGCAGGTGCGCCAACCATACCACTACCAACACTAGGATCTTCTTTATCAAAAGAACCTACGTTACGTGGATTTTCATAGTGATCGATCACTTTTTCACTATAAGCCATAATTAATTCCTCGTTCCTCTATTTTTGACACTTGAGATTAATGGTGAGCCCACTCAACGGTGCTCAAATCAACCCCTTCCTTGTACATATCCCATAGAGGAGACATGTCTCTTAACTTATTTACTGCTGCAATTATCTGTTCAACTGCGTAATCAACTTCTTCTTCCGTTGTGTAACGTCCAAAAGAAAAACGCACCGAACTATGTGCTAGCTCATCATCCAAGCCTAGCGCTCTTAACACATAAGAAGGCTCAAGGCTGGCAGAGGTACAAGCAGAACCGGACGAAACAGCCAGATCTTTCAGTGACATCAACAGCGATTCACCTTCAACAAAGGCGAAGCTAACATTTAGGTTATTTGGTAAACGTTGGTCTAAATCACCGTTAATTGTTAACGCTTCAAGCTCTTTTAAACCTTCTAACATACGATTACGTAACGCTTTCGCATGTTCAAAATCTTTTTGCATATCTTGTTTAGCGACACGAGCAGCTTCACCCATACCAACAATCTGGTGTGTGGCTAAAGTGCCAGAACGGAAACCTCTCTCATGACCACCGCCATGCATCTGAGCTTCTAGGCGGATACGTGGTTTACGACGAACATATAAAGCACCAACACCTTTCGGGCCATACATTTTGTGACCAGAAATTGAAATAAGATCCACTTTCATCTCTTGGACATCAATAGGCAGTTTGCCTACAGATTGTGCGCCATCAACATGGAAGATGATTTTGCGTTCACGGCATAGCTCTCCAATAGCAGAGATATCCTGAATCACACCAATTTCATTATTTACATGCATGATAGAAACCAGAACCGTATCTTCACGCATAGCGTCTTGAAGCTTGTTAAGGTCAATCAGGCCATTAGCTTCAGGAGCGAGGTAAGTGACTTCATACCCTTCACGCTCTAGTTGGCGACAGGTATCCAGAACGGCTTTATGCTCTGTTTTACACGTAATGATGTGCTTACCTTTTTTGCCATAAAAGTGCGCAGCACCTTTTATAGCAAGGTTATCGGATTCGGTTGCACCAGACGTGATGACTATTTCACGTGGATCGGCATTTAATAAGTCAGCGATCTGCTCTCTGGCAGTATCAACCGCTTCTTCCGCTTGCCAACCGTAACGATGAGAACGAGAGGCTGGGTTGCCAAACGTGCCGTCCATCGTCATACATTGAACCATTTTCTCAGCAACACGCTCATCTACCGGGCAGGTAGCTGCGTAATCAAAATAAATAGGCAGTTTCATTTATTACTCCAATGTAAAACATTGTCGCTATTAGCGAGCATTTGTACTGATGGGGGCAGTACTTGTTATATTTTGTGAAAACCCATTATTAACCACCAAGTTAAGCTCTTGGCGATCTGAAATCTCTAGCACTTCATTGTCATTCATTAGCTGACCAAGAGTGATATTGTTTAAGAAATCACTAATTCGAGAGCTAAGATCACGCCACAATGTGTGCGTTAGGCAGCGAGTGCCTCCCTGACAATCAGCTTTGCCAGAACACTTTGTTGCATCTACTGATTCATCAACAGCCGCAATAACAGTGCCGATAGAAATGCTAAATGCGTCTTTGCCTAGACGGTAACCACCACCTGGGCCTCGAACACTATCTACCAATCCTGCTTTTCGAAGCTTAGAAAATAACTGCTCCAGATATGAAAGCGAAATTCCTTGACGCTCTGAAATATCTGCAAGAGGTACAGGGCTAGTTTGCGAGTGAAGCGCAACGTCAAGCATTGCGGTTACTGCATATCTTCCTTTAGATGTAAGTCTCATACTACACTCTATCCACGTGTTAACATGGACAAAGTTTTTCATACCCGACTAAATTGGTCAAGTATTTATTTGACTAAAACAGTCAAGTATTTAACCTTTCGCAAAAAATGGTTATTTTTTACTCTCTATCTGCTTCTCTATTGACGATAAAATGCCACGCAATATATTTATTTCACCAATTTCTGGTCGTGAACGACTAAATAGTCGTCTCAACTTCGTCATTACTTGGTTTGGTTTGTCTTGAGAGATAAATTGGGTATCTGTTATCACTTTTTCAAGGTGTTGATAAAACATCTCTAGCTCTTTGTGACGTGGGTAGACTTCTTCTTGCTTAGAATCGTTAATCTGGCTGCGATTCAAATGAGCGACTCGAACTTCATAAGCTAATGTTTGCACCGCCATCGCCAAGTTTAATGAGCTGTATTCTGGGTTTGCAGGAATGCAAACATGGTAATGACAACTTTGCAGTTCATCATTGGTTAAACCTGTACGCTCTCTTCCAAAAACAAGCGCCACTGGATGTTGTTCCCCTTCAATGGCAAATTTTTCACCGCACTCTCTTGGCTCTAACATAGGCCATTCCAGTGTGCGAGAGCGAGCGCTAGACCCCACCACTAAACCACAATCACCAATAGCATCCTCAAGGGTAGCTACTACTGTCGCATTTTGAGCGATATCCGCAGCACCAGCAGCTAATGCCACTGTCTGCTCATCCACTTCACATTGAGGGTCAACAAGTACTAATTGATTTAGGCCCATTACCTTCATAGCGCGAGCAGCAGAACCAATATTTCCAGGGTGAGAAGTACCAACTAGGATTACTTTTACATTATTAAGCATGGATATTTACCAAAAAATAGGAGCTGACGAATGTTAACACATACACCGTTGACCTCAAGATACTCCTGCGCTCGCAAGGCAATTACTACTCAGAAATGAGCTGGCTGCCAGATCAAGCCAATGAACATCACGACGCTTTTCTTAAATAAAGCAGTAAGCGGATAAAAAATAACCACTTCACATTTTGCTGAACTCTGATATACTCGCCGCCGCTTTCTGTTCTTTAACATCTTTTGGGTATTTTTTTATGCATCCTATGCTAAATATTGCTATTCGTGCTGCACGAAAGGCAGGCAATCATATTGCTAAATCACTAGAAACTACTGATAAAATTGAAGCTTCACAAAAAGGTCTTAACGACTTTGTTACTAACATCGATAATGAAGCCGAAACCATTATTATTGATACAATCAAAAGCTCTTATCCTGATCACAGCATCATTGCAGAAGAGAGTGGCGTTGTAGAAGGTAAAGATACAGGCGTTCAGTGGATCATCGACCCATTAGATGGAACAACCAACTTCCTTAAAGGTTTTCCGCATTTCTCTGTTTCTATTGCCGTTCGTATTAATGGCAAAACAGAAGTCGCTTGCGTATACGATCCAATGCAAAACGAGCTATTTACTGCACAACGTGGTTCTGGCGCTCAGCTTAATAATGCTCGAATTCGAGTAAAACAGCTTAAAGATCTTCAAGGTACTATCCTTGCAACAGGTTTCCCATTTAAGCAAAAGCAACACTCCGAATCTTACATGAAGATCATGACGGCTCTATTTACTGAGTGTGCTGACTTCCGTCGCACTGGTTCTGCTGCCCTTGACCTATGCTACTTAGCTGCTGGTCGCGTAGATGGCTACTTTGAACTGGGACTAAAACCATGGGACATGGCCGCTGGTGAGCTTATTGCTCGTGAAGCAGGCGCTATCTTGACCGATTTCTCTGGTGGCACAAACTATATGGACTCAGGCAACATTGTTGGTTCAAGTGCGCGTGGTGTTAAGACTATCCTTAAACACATCCGTGAAAACGGCAATAATGCCGTTTTAAGATAATCGATTTGTTAGCCCGTCACAGCTGATTATACGCACAATAACAAATTCATAGCCCCTATCGAAAGATGGGGGCTTTTTATTAACCTCTTGGCAGACTCTCTTCTACTCGCTGTAGGTAAGTTTTAATATGAGGATATTGAGCAGCAATGTCCGTTAATGGGGTCGGCATATCTTGGTTTAAGATGCTTTTTAGTACTGCATACGCAGAACAATCAAAATAGCTAAACTGTTCCCCGGCTATAAATGATTGCTCAGAGAGCAAGCTGTTAATGGCCATCAGATCTTTGTTGCCCTCAGCCATTATTTGTTCAAAATCAAAACGACCAATCCCTTGAGAATAGAGTGCTTTTTCTACTTTTCTTCTTGAGACCCGAGCGATGATAGAACGAAGTGGCCATTTGAGCCGAGAAAAGAATAGAGTGCTTAATCTCTGCCAACTCTGTTCTGGTATCCAACGGCTGTACACGACAATCCAGTTAAGGTGTTCTTCAATCAGCATCTTCCATGCACGAGCTTGACTGAGCTCTAGCTCGCTTAAACCTACATTGATCTTATAATCCTCTAGCAGCCTCTGAATGATAAGATCCGAGTCAGCTAACACCTCACCTTGATACTCCACAAACGGAATTTTCTTATAGGGACCATGCATTGGAAGTGCATGCTTAATTGAGTAAGGAATTTGATAAAACTGAAGAAAAAGTTCCAGCTTGGCACAAAAAGGACTGGCGTTAATTCCATCTAGACGAACAGCACTCTGCTTTAAAATTAGCATTTTATATTCCATTAGCTTGACAAGTTTTTAGTCCATAAATAACGACTAATTAATTTCAATAAGATCATCAATGTAAAGACTACTTAAAGAAATAACAACATTGCAAAAAAAAACCGCAACTTTCGTTGCGGTTCTCACAGTTCAAAAATGACATTAGCAATGTTTGCTATGGCATCTCATCAAACTCTGCACCTTCTTTCTCAATTTGAGGAGGCATTAAGTGCTCACGTTGAATACCCAGTTTCAATGCCAGTGCCGACGCAACATAGATTGAAGAGTATGTACCAACAGTGATACCCAATAACAACGCAGTAGCAAAACCATGAATATTCGCACCACCTTGAGTAAACAAGGCAATAACTACAAACAAGGTTGTCGCAGAGGTTATTAATGTACGGCTTAATGTCTGGGTAATTGAGCTGTTCATTACTTCAGCAGAATCACCTTTACGCATTTTACGGAAGTTTTCACGAATACGGTCAAACACAACGATGGTATCGTTCAGTGAGTAACCTACAACCGTTAATAACGCTGCAATAATGGTGAGGTCAACTTCTATCTGCATGATAGAGAAGACACCAAGAGTAATGATGACATCGTGCGTCAGGGCTAAAACAGCACCTGCGGCTAAACGCCACTCAAATCGCATTGATACATAAAGCAAGATACAGATCAGCGACGCAATAATCGCCAGTCCACCCGCTTCTGCCAGTTCATCACCAACATTAGGACCGACAAACTCAATACGGCGCATTTCAACGCTTTCACCAGTACCTTGTTCTAACGCTGTTAAGATCTGGTTACCCAGTTTCTCACCTTGAGCATCATCACGAGGACGAAGACGAACCATTACTTCACGAGCAGAACCGAAGTTTTGCACCGTAGCATCACCAAAGCCTTTGGCTTCTAATGAAGTACGAATTTGTTCTAAATCCGCAGGTTGTTCAAAACCAACTTCAATTAGCGTACCACCGGTAAAATCCAGTCCCCAGTTCAACCATTTCGTTGACAGAGTGAAAATTGCAGTGGCAATCATTAACACAGAAAACACAGAGGCAATCTTTGACCAACGCATAAAGTCGATGGTCTTGTCTGCTTTCATTATCTGAAACATAACTTTTCCTTAAATCGACAATTTCTTAATACGTTTGCCACCATAAATTAGGTTCACAACAGCACGTGTTCCTATAATAGCGGTAAACATAGAGGTCAAAATACCTATTGATAAAGTAACGGCGAAACCTTTAATGGCGCCCGTACCAACAGCAAATAGGATAATCGCGGTGATCAATGTCGTGATGTTAGCATCTGCGATAGTACTAAAGGCATTAGCATAACCTTGGTGTATGGCCTGTTGAGGGTTTCTGCCCTCTCTAAGCTCTTCACGTATACGCTCAAAAATCAGAACGTTAGCATCCACAGCCATACCCACTGTCAGTACAATACCGGCAATACCCGGTAGCGTCATAGTGGCGCCTGGTATCATGGACATAACACCAACAATTAGCACCAAGTTTGCCACCAACGCCAAGTTAGCAATAAAGCCAAACTTACGGTAATAGACCAACATAAACAGCATTACTGCAACCATACCGAAGATACACGCTTGAATACCCATATCGATATTCTGCTGACCCATTGATGGACCAATTGTGCGCTCTTCAACAATTGAGATTGGCGCGATCAATGCACCGGCACGAAGTAGTAGAGCTAAGTTATGCGCTTCGGCTACAGAGTCAATACCAGTAATGCGGAAGTTACGTCCCAAAGCGGTTTGAATGGTCGCTTGGTTAATGACTTCTTCATTTTTAGACAAAATCACTTTGCCTTCAGGTGTCTTACGACCGCTATCTTTATATTCAGCAAATACGGTTGCCATCAACTTGCCCACATTCTTTTTCGAGAATGCTGACATTTTGCTGCCACCTTCACTATCTAGTGAGATATTAACCTGAGGACGTCCATATTCATCGGTACTGGAACTCGCATCAGTAATACTTGCTCCGCCAAGAATAACGCGTTTTTTCAGCACAACAGGGCGACCGTCACGGTCAAGTTTTAGCTCACTGCCTGCTGGCACTCGGCCATTTGCTGCTGCCGCTAAATCTGCTTTTTCATCAACCGCACGGAATTCTAACGTCGCGGTAGCGCCTAAAATTTCTTTCGCTCTGGCAGTATCCTGAACACCTGGAAGTTCGACAACAATGCGGCTAGCGCCTTGACGTTGAACCAAAGGTTCTGCAACACCCAGTTCGTTCACACGATTACGTAGAATTGTAATGTTCTGTTCAACAGCATAATTACGAACTTCTGCAAGACGAGCTTCAATAAAGCTAGCAGATAAAACAAAGCTTCCGCCTGAATCAACTTCGGTAAAAATCATGTCAGGGTGTTTGCTCGACAATGTCGCTTTGGCTTGAGCCAACTGCTCCGCATTACGAAGAACAACTTCTACAGTCTCTTTACCTTGTTTACGAATAGCACGGTAACGAATTTTTTCTTCACGTAGCTCAGAACGAAATGACTCTTCTTGTTGATCAAGCAATTTAACCATTGCCGCATCCATATCCACTTCCATCAAGAAGTGAACACCACCGCGCAGATCTAAGCCAAGTTTCATTGGAGCCGCACCAACACTTTCTAACCATGTTGGGGTCGCTGGAGCTAAGTTAAGAGCAACAATAATCTCTTTGCCTAACGCTTCGCTAACAAGATCACGAGCACTGATTTGAGTATCAGTATCATTGAAGCGTACGAGAATCGATCCATTTTCTAAAGCTATGGATTTATGAGAAAGGCTCTTTTCATTAAGAGCATTGGTGACAGAATCCAGCGTTGACATATCAACAGCGGCGCCACGCGCCCCTGTAATTTGAATAGCCGGATCTTCACCGTAGATATTTGGAAGGGCATATAATGCACTGATGGCGAGAGTAAATATCACCATCAGGTACTTCCATAAAGGATATCGGTTTAGCACAGCGAGGATCCTTAAGCTGTATTATAGAGATTTAAGAGTACCCTTTGGCAGAACTGCCGTTACGTAGTCTTTCTTAATTGTTACTTCGTTATTGTCATTTAATGCAATTACGATGTAGTCATTATCTTCAGCAATTTTAGCAATTTTTCCTACTAGACCACCGCCAGTAAGAACTTCATCACCTTTGCCCATTGAAGCCATAAGGTTTTTATGTTCTTTCGCACGCTTAGATTGTGGACGGAAAATCATAAAGTAGAAAATAACACCAAACATGCCTAGCATGATCAGCATTTCGAAACCACCACCTGGTGCTGCGCCTTCCGCGGCTGCGTGAGCTTGAGAAATGAATAAACTCATTCAGAAACTTCCTCTATTAAGGTTTATGTATCTAACTAAAATTGGGGAGTACTCTGCACTTTTCAAGTGAGTGTTCCCCAAAACTTTAAAAAGAAAACGAGCTCCGGATATGGAAAACTCGTTTTCAACGATTCTTATTTACTTAGAGGCGGTACTTCTCGCTCTCTACGTGCATAAAACTCTTCAACAAATTGTTCAAATCGATCTTCATCAATTGCTTTACGGATACTCTCCATAAGACGCTGATAATAGCGCAAGTTGTGAATAGTATTCAGCCTTGCACCTAAAATTTCGTTACAGCGATCTAAATGATGTAAATATGACTTTGAATAATTTTGACAAGTGTAACAGTCACAGTGAGGATCTAGTGGTCCTGTATCGGTTTTATGTTTCGCATTACGGATCTTGATCACACCACCAGTAACAAATAGGTGTCCATTACGTGCATTTCGAGTTGGCATTACGCAATCAAACATATCAATCCCGCGACGCACACCTTCAACCAAATCTTCTGGTTTACCTACACCCATAAGGTAACGAGGTTTATCTTCTGGCAATTGCGGACATGTATGTTCCAAAATACGATGCATATCTTCTTTTGGCTCACCTACCGCCAATCCACCAACAGCATAACCATCAAAACCTATGTTGGTTAACCCTTCAACGGAGACATCACGAAGGTCTTCAAAAACACCACCTTGAACGATACCAAAAAGAGAATTTGGATTTTCCAGCTTATTGAAATGGTCTCTACTACGTTGAGCCCAGCGAAGTGACATCTCCATCGATTTCTTCGCTTCATCATGTGTCGCAGGGTATGGAGTACATTCGTCAAAAATCATCACGATATCAGAACCAAGGTCTTTCTGAATTTCCATGGATTTTTCTGCGTCCATAAAAATTTTGTCGCCGTTTACCGGATTACGAAAATGAACACCCTCTTCAGTGATCTTACGAATATCACCTAGGCTAAACACCTGAAAACCACCTGAATCGGTTAGAATAGGTCCCTGCCAGTTCATAAAGTCATGCAGATCACCGTGCATTTTCATTACTTCTTGCCCTGGGCGTAACCAAAGATGAAAAGTGTTTCCTAATAAGATCTCGGCGCCAGTTCCTTTGACTTCTTCAGGCGTCATACCTTTAACCGTTCCGTAAGTACCTACGGGCATAAATGCCGGTGTTTGTACTGTTCCACGATCAAACGTTAACTGACCGCGACGAGCATTACCTTGTTTTTTAAATAGTTCGTATTCCACGAAGCCTCCAATGTGCCAGAGAAACAGTCTGGCCGTTTTCTACTTTTGTTAGCAAGTTATCTCACTAACATTATCTGCACACCAGTCTGAACCGTTACTTGCTCAGATTGGTGTCACTTGTTTTCTTGCTGATAAACATCGCATCACCATAGCTAAAGAAACGGTACTTTTCTTTAACAGCATGATGATAGGCATTCATAATGTTCTGATAACCGGCAAATGCACTGACTAACATGATTAATGTTGATTCAGGAAGATGAAAATTGGTAATCAAACAATCAATTAATTGATATTCATAACCGGGGTAAATGAAGATCTCTGTATCATCAAAGAATGGCAGCAACTCTGTGCCATTTTTTATCGCACTCTGCGCCGCGCTTTCTAATGAACGTACAGAGGTTGTACCAACCGCGATAACTCGTCCGCCTCGCGCTTTTGTTGCCTTAATGGCATCAACCACTTCTTGAGGAACTTCCACATACTCAGCATGCATATGGTGATCGAGAATATTATCGACACGAACAGGTTGAAAAGTACCGGCGCCTACATGCAAAGTGACATAAGCGAACTCGACACCTTTTTCTTTAATGCTTGCCATTAGCTTGTCATCAAAATGAAGACCTGCTGTTGGTGCCGCTACCGCTCCCGGTTTTTCGTTGTAGACGGTTTGATACCTTTCTTTATCTGCGTCTTCATCAGGGCGGTCAATATACGGCGGAAGTGGCATGTGGCCGATATCATTCAAAATATCGAGAACCACCTTCTCAGAATTAAAACGGATTTCGAATAGCGCATCATGCCGCGCAACCATCTCAGCTTGATATTGATCCTCTTCACCAAGCAGAAGAGCCGCGCCAACTTTAGGGGATTTTGAACAGCGAACATGAGCCAAGATAGAATGTTCATCCAGCATTCGTTCAACCAGAACTTCTATTTTACCACCTGTGGCTTTTCGGCCAAACATTCTAGCTGGTATCACACGAGTATTATTAAATACCAGCAGATCGCCCTCTTCAACTAGATTGAGCACATCAGTAAAAGTTCCATCAGAGATAGAACCGGAATTACCATTCAACTGTAATAAACGGCTGGCACTACGCTCGGTTTTTGGGTAACGAGCTATCAACTCATCAGGGAGTTCAAAATTGAAATCAGAAACTTGCATGGCGGTATTCTTTTGCTCTCATGACTAAATTTTTTGCAGTGGAGTAGTATAGGCTTCATCCCCGTAATAGCAAGGTTTGTTAACGATTTTATGGGGATTTTTGCCTGACAAACTTGTTACCGTGTCGTCCCATTGAGATTTTACTATTTCATTCACTTTGCCATGACAATTTATCCCTCAAAACAATGCTGTAGCTCTCAGATATCTTTAAAAAAACCACCTATATTTAACTTAGACAAACAAAAGGAGGTCGGGATGATCAAAGTTGAAGACATGATGACTCGCAACCCTCACACCCTGTTGCGTTCACACTCACTAGCCGACGCTAAACACTTAATGGAAGAGCACGATATTCGTCACGTACCCGTAGTGGATACAGATCATAAATTGCTCGGTGTTGTTACCCAAAGAGATGTTTTAGCTGCACAAGAATCTAGCCTACAAAAAATACCTGAAGAGCAGTCTCATACTCTCACAACAGCACTCGAAGTCGCTATGCGAAAAAACGTCATGACCGCCGATCCGAATGCAGGATTGAAAGAGTGTGCAACCTATATGCAAAAACATAAAGTAGGTTGTTTACCAATAGTTTCTGAAGGTCATCTGGTTGGTATTATTACTGACAGTGATTTTGTTATGATAGCGATTCATCTTTTAGAGTTACAAGAAGAAACCGAGCCTGATAACAACGATATGGCGGATATGGATGAGTTTGATGAGTACGATGACGAGCTTTAACTTTGCATAAAAAAGAGCGGCATTGCCGCTCAGAAGCTCGATAAACTCAAGTGAACCTCATCCGCCCACTTGAGTTTAAATTTCGCCAGTTTAGAACTGGTCTTCTTCTGTTGACCCCGTCAATGCTGTAACCGACGAGTTGCCCCCTTGAATGGTGTTGGTCATCTTATCAAAGTAACCCGTTCCTACTTCTTGTTGGTGCGCTACAAAGGTATAGCCCTTCTCTGCCGCTTCGAACTCAGGTCGCTGAACTTTTTCTACGTAGTGGCGCATGCCTTCACCTTGAGCATAAGCATGAGCCAGCTCAAACATGTTAAACCACATGTTATGAATACCCGCCAGAGTAATAAACTGGTACTTATAACCCATGTCCGATAGCTCTTGCTGGAAAGCGGCGATGGTTTCGGCATCCAGGTTTTTCTCCCAGTTAAACGAAGGCGAACAGTTATAAGCCAAGAGTTGCTCAGGATGCTCAGCCAAAATAGCTTCTGCAAACTTTCTCGCTTCATCCAGATCAGGTTTCGCTGTTTCACACCATACCAAATCAGCATATGGAGCATAAGCCAGTCCGCGAGAAATCGCTTGTTCTATACCTGCATTGACACGGTAGAAACCTTCTTGAGTTCGCTCACCTACAATAAAGTCTTTGTCATAAGAATCACAATCTGACGTTAATAGGTCTGCCGCATTTGCATCGGTACGGGCAATAACCAGTGTGGTTGTTCCTGCAACATCTGCCGCTAAACGAGCCGCCGCCAGTTTTTGCACCGCTTCTTGTGTCGGAACAAGTACCTTACCGCCCATATGGCCACACTTCTTAACGGAAGCCAGCTGATCTTCAAAGTGAACCCCGGCAGCACCAGCATCAATCATAGATTTCATTAGCTCATAAGCGTTTAACACTCCACCAAAACCCGCTTCTGCGTCAGCAACGATAGGCAAGAAGTAATCAATACCACCTTCATCTTCAGGGCAGGTTCCGTTTGACCATTGAATCTGATCCGCTCGGCGGAAAGAGTTATTTATACGTTTCACAACGGACGGAACAGAATCTACAGGATAGAGTGACTGATCAGGATACATGCTAGACGCGGTATTGTTATCCGCAGCCACCTGCCAACCAGACAGATAAATCGCTTCGATGCCCGCCTTAGCTTGTTGAACAGCTTGACCACCAGTTAGGGCACCTAAACAGTTCACATACCCTTTTTTTGCTGAGCCGTTAACCAGTTCCCACAGTTTATCAGCGCCGCGTTGTGCAATGGTATTTTCAGGAAGCACAGAGCCACGAAGATCCACCACTTCTGCCGCGGTATAAGTTCGTTTTACGTTTTTCCAGCGTGGGTTTTCAGCCCAGTCTTTTTCAAGTGCATCAATTTGTTGTTGGCGTGTCATAGTCATGATTTGATCCCTCTTTATTGTGTGCTTTAGCACTACATCCTGTATGTTCATTTATGGCCGAATATTAAAATGCCGTTTTGTTAATTCAGTTTAATCATTGAGTTAGGCTAATAATTCGTAGCCCGGTACGGTTAAGAAATTTACTAATTCATCGCTAGTGGTTAAGCGAGCCATAAGCTCAGCCGCTTCATCAAAACGTCTCGCGTCAAATTTATCGGCTCCCCACTCTTGCTTCACTACTTCAAACTCCTGCTGCAAATACTGTTCAAATAGTGCTTTTGTCACCACTTCTCCATTGTCCAATGTCTTACCGTGTTTAATCCATTGCCAGATAGAAGCTCTAGAAATCTCCGCGGTCGCAGCGTCTTCCATTAATCCATAAATAGGGACACAGCCATTACCAGAAATCCACGCTTCGATATATTGCAATGTCACTCGAATATTGTGACGCATCCCCTCTTCACTGCGCACGCCTTCACAAGGTGCAAGCAACTCTTCAGCGGTGATTGGAGCATCATCATTACGTCGGATATAAAGTTGGTTACTTCGCTCACCTAATGCCTCATCAAATACTGCTTTAGCAGTATCCGCTAAACCGGGATGAGCAACCCAAGTACCGTCGTGACCGTTATTGACTTCTAGCGTTTTATCGTTACAGATCTTGTCGAGAACCTTTTGATTCTCTACGGGATCTTTAGCGGGAATAAAGGCCGCCATGCCTCCCATCGCAAAAGCTCCTCGCTTGTGACAAGTTCTTACCAGCAATCGAGAATAGGCATTAAGAAAAGGCTTCTCCATAGTGACCGCTTGGCGGTCAGGCAATATTCTGTCTGGATAGTTTCGCAAGGTTTTTATGTAACTGAAGATATAATCCCAACGACCACAATTTAGCCCAACAATATGTTCTTTTAAGTTAAATAGAATTTCATGCATCTGGAAAACCGCAGGCAGTGTTTCTATCAACACCGTGGCTTTTATGGTTCCCGTGTCTAAACCAAAATAGTCCTCTGTAAAGTGAAAAACGTCACTCCACCATTTGGCTTCTTGATGATCTTGCAATTTAGGTAAGTAAAAATAAGGGCCGCTTGATTTCTTTAATAGCGCTTTATAGTTGTTATAAAAATAGAGGGCAAAATCAAACAGTGCACCGGGGATGATCTTTCCATTGAAGGTGACGTGCTTCTCTTTTAAATGCAGTCCACGTACTCGACAGATTAAAACCGCTGGATCCGCTGCCAGTTGATAATGCTTGCCATTGTCTGGATTGATGTAATCGATGGTTCCATTAACGGCATCACGTAAATTTATTTGACCGTCAAGAACCTTACTCCAAGCAGGAGACATAGAGTCTTCAAAATCAGCCATAAATACTTTTACATTAGCATTAAGCGCATTAATCACCATTTTTCTATCTGTCGGGCCAGTGATCTCAATGCGGCGATCTTGTAAATCTTTTGGAATGCCCTGAATTTTCCAGCTTCCCTCTCTTATATCTTGAGTTTCCGGAAGAAAGTCTGGAAGTTGACCCGCATCTATTTTTAGCTGTTTCTCTTCACGAGCAGTGAGTAACTCTTCTACTCGAGATGAGTACTGCTCACAAAGATGAGCAAGAAATTCTTGGGCTCCCTTAGGAATAATTTCTTGATGCTCCGCGCTTACATGACCAACAACATTAAGCTGTTCAGCTAAAGAGTCGGGGTTAAATGGCTGTTTCGTGTCTGTCAGCATAATTTCTTCCTTAAAATTACATTTGTAACTTAAACACCAAAAATATAAGCAACGTCAAAATGATTAGATTTGGTCTGTTTTATGGATATCTGTTTTAGAGCAATTCCGATTCACACTGCCATAATAATCGTTTTTACCTAGCAAGATATCCGACATAAGTATTAGTAAAACATACTACTTACGTTACTTTAAACAGAGGATTAGCTAAAGAAAAAATAGAGCTTAGCCGTAAAAACAGTATGATTCTCTGTTTCAAACAAACGATTGAATTATGTTTAATATTTTATGAAAATTACGTTGTAAAATTACAAATGTGTAATTTTGATATGTTAAACGAGCGTTTAAAAAAACACCCTAACCTTATAATTACTATTTAATTAATGAGTGGCTAATGTTTACTTACAAAACGATTAGCACAATTAAAGATGTGACACAGAACATTGTTCTTGTTCTTTGTGGTTGAAAGTGACATAAAAAGAGAGAAATTTTACAGCTGTAAAATTTTACATGTAAAAAAGTACAATCATCTAAAAAGCCCTACAAAACTAGAGAGCTTTTTTAGATGCGTTTACTTATAAAAGGCCTGAAACCACTTCACCAAGTTGTTCGAAAGTCTCATAACGAGATGAACTCGGTCGCCAAACTAGACCAATATCTCGATAGGCTTGCTGTCCGGGAGGATCAACGACAATTAAATTTTGATTATCCAAGAGACCATGTTCAATGGCCATTTGAGGGATAAATGTGGTCCCAAGACCATTGGCAACCATCTGCACCAAAGTGTGCAAACTTGTCGCAGTGAAAGGGTTTATTTTATCTTTATCCGTTAACTTACATGCTGATACAGCATGTTCTGTTAAACAGTGTTCATTTTCTAACAAAAACACCGACTCATCAGGAAGATCATCATACTTAATCGGAACTCGTATTGCGCCAGCTTGATTACGGCTGATGACCATTCTAAACGGGTCTTGCCCAACGATTTGGCTCTGCATATTGCCTATATCCATAGGCAACGCCAAAATTAACACGTCAAGATCCCCATGTTTTAGTGCCTGCAGCAAATTACTTGTGGTGTCTTCTCTAAGCAATAGATCAAGCTGTGGGAAGCGCTGATTTATCTCTTGCACCAAATCACACAATAAAAATGGTGCAATGGTAGGAATACAACCCACTTTTAACCGCCCTTGCATTGCGTCACCTTGGCATAGTTGACCTAACTCCATTAAGTCCTGTCCCTTTGCCAACAGTTCTCTACCATGAGTGACCACTTGCTCGCCCGCAGGTGTAAACACCAATGGGCTTTTTTTGTCCTTCTTTTCATAAAGTGGACAGCCAATCATCTCTTCTAAATTTTGTATTCCTTTACTCAAAGTAGATTGACTAACAAAACAGCGCTGTGCTGCCTCGCTAAAGTGTCTGGTTTCATGTAGGGTAATTATGTAGTGCAGTTGTTTGAGGCTTGGCCACTTATTCATACTAACCACTTATTCTTAATGGGTAATAACTCAATATAAAGAAAATCAACCTTATCGCTTTTTTCGATTAAATCAATCTATTTAATTCGCTTTTTTCTATCCATGATTATGTACTATAGTTCTGTTATCGAAACACGGAATCAAACATACGTTTGATAATAATTCTATTTAGGAGCAAAAAAATGGTACTAGTTGGTCGTCAAGCCCCAGATTTTACTGCTGCAGCTGTATTGGGTAACGGTGAGATTGTTGATAGCTTTAACTTTGCAGAATTCACTAAAGGTAAAAAAGCAGTTGTATTCTTTTACCCACTAGACTTCACTTTCGTTTGCCCATCAGAGCTTATTGCTTTTGACAAACGTTTCGAAGATTTCCAAGCGAAAGGTGTTGAAGTTATTGGTGTTTCTATCGATTCACAATTCTCACACAACGCATGGCGTAACACTGCAATCGAAGATGGTGGTATTGGTCAAGTTAAATACCCTCTTATTGCTGATGTTAAACATGAAATCTGTAAAGCATACGATGTAGAACATCCAGAAGCAGGTGTTGCTTTCCGTGGTTCATTCCTAATTGATGAAGACGGTCTAGTTCGTCACCAAGTAGTTAATGACCTACCTCTTGGTCGTAACATCGACGAAATGCTTCGCATGGTTGACGCATTAAACTTCCACCAAACAAATGGTGAAGTATGCCCAGCACAGTGGGAAGAAGGTAAAGCAGGTATGGATGCGTCACCAAAAGGTGTTGCTGCATTCCTATCTGAACATGAAGATGATTTAAAATAAACTATTACTAATTCGCCTGCGCTCACAGGTTGATGGTTGGACACAATATAAAGCGTAAAACGCACGCCAATCAGTTATAAAGTAATAAGTTAGCCAAAACCAAAACCCGGAATATTTCCGGGTTTTTTATTTCCTCCAAACAGTGACCTCTCTTTTGTTATACTTCTCCACTCTCCCATAGAACGATATCCAGTTAGCCTTATCCAGATAAATAACATCAACAAATCACTGAACGGGATAAAATCTAGCGTAGATAAAATGGTGTAACAATGAATGTCCAACTCGAAGTCTGTATTGATAATCTAGAATCTTTACCAAATGCCATTGCAGGTGGCGCAACACGCATCGAACTCTGCTCATCTCTCGCATTAGGTGGTTTAACACCAAGCTATGGCCTTATGAAAAAAGCCGCCGAGCTCTCTACTATTCCGGTATACGCGATGATCCGTCCAAGACAAGGGGATTTTCTTTATCAAGATTCTGATATTGACTCTATGCTGGAAGATATCCATGTAGCCAAACAGGCAGGACTCCAAGGTATCGTTTTTGGCTTACTTACCGCAGAGGGTGATATCGATATTGAGCGCTCAAAACGCATTATGCAGTCAGCCGCCGGTTTAGGCGTTACCTTCCATCGAGCGATTGATCAATGTAATGACTATAACCAAGCTATTGAAGCGATAGCGGAACTAGGTTGCCAGCGAATTCTCACCTCTGGTCTTGCCGCTTCTGCCGATCAAGGGTGTGAAGTCATAGCGGATATGGTTAAAAAGGCAAATGGCCGTTTTTCAATTATGGCAGGGGCAGGAGTAAATGCTCACAACGTCACCAATATTGTACGCTGCACAGGGATCACTGAAGTTCATTTATCCGGTAAAACAACTCGCACCAGTCATATGCTCGCCATTGCCGACAATGCAAAAATGGGTGCAAGTGATGTTGACGATTTTGCGATTCCTGTAACCAGTACCGACAAAATCAAGAAGGTTGCCGAGCGTCTTCGTTCTATATCTTGCTGACAAATATATAAACTTTACTGGATCAACCACCTTGAGGATAACTGAGTTTAGCCTAGACTTTAAATGAAAAGATGTGGAGAACAATCATGGCTAAACTGGATAAAAAAGTATATGAGTCAGAACTCAGGCAGCTTCAAATAGAGCTGGTTAAGCTACAATCTTGGGTTCAACATAAAGGGCTCAAAGTTGTCGTTTTATTTGAAGGCCGAGACGCAGCGGGAAAAGGGGGGGCAATAAAACGTATTACCGAGAAGCTAAACCCTCGTATTTGTCGTATTGCCGCACTGCCAGCCCCAACAGAGAAAGAGAAAACACAGTGGTATTTTCAACGTTATGTAGCCCACCTTCCCTCCGCGGGTGAAATTGTGCTTTTCGACCGCAGTTGGTACAACCGTGCCGGTGTCGAAAAAGTAATGGGCTTTTGTAACGATGATGAGTACGAAGATTTTTTACGTTCTTGCCCTGAATTTGAACGTATGCTTATTCGCTCTGGAATTATTTTAATAAAGTATTGGTTCTCTGTTTCCGACGAAGAGCAAGAAAAACGATTCTTAGAACGTATCAACACTCCAGTTAAGCAGTGGAAGTTTAGCCCAATGGATCTTGAATCAAGAAGCCGCTGGGCCGAATATTCTCAAGCTAAAGATAAGATGTTTAATTATACCGACACCAAGCAATCCCCGTGGTGGGTGGTTGCATCTGATGATAAAAAACGGGCTCGATTAAACTGCATTAGCCACTTCCTCTCTTGTATCGACTATCAAGATGTCAAACAGCCTAAAATAGAGCTGCCTGAAATCAATAAAGAGGGCTACATAAGAGCACCAATTGATGAGCAATCTTATGTGCCTGATAAATACTAGCGTTTACTGCTCGTAAATGAAGAGCATTAAATACCAAAAAGCCACCGCTATTATCAAAGTTTTATAAGCTAAACTTGATAGCGATGGCTTGATTATGTCAGCAGTGCAAATCGCTTATCTAGTCTCAGTAGATAACTGAGCTTGCACTTTTTTCTTCACAATCGTTTCGTTTATCCACAGAGAGAGCATAATCACCCCACCACCCAGTAATAAACGAGTCACGTCTACATCTCGGTTCCAGATTAAAATATTCACCACCAGCCCGGCTGGAACCAATGCGTTATTCATCACAGCCAAAGCGCCGGCATTAACTAAACACGCCCCTTTATTCCAGATGAAATAACCAAGGCCAGACGCAACCAACCCTAGGTAAACCAAGATGCCCCACTGTAGATTAGTGGTTGGTAGCTTTTCAATATTGCCCATAAGAAGAAATGCGATACTGGCGACAACCAGAGCGCCTAAATAGAAGTAACCAAAAACGGTATGCTGAGGCAATGTGCTTTGCTCATTCTCCATCACAACTTTATAAGCGACCTGCCCAATGGCAAAACAGAGGTTCGCCCCTTGAACAACAAAAAAGCCTAATAAGAAATTCTCATTTACCCCCGAAAATTTAATCACCATCGCGCCAGCAACAGCGATAGCCGCTGTAACCAAGTACCAAAATGAAAAGCGCCCCTTGAATAAATCATAAACTAGAGTGACATAAATGGGAGTCAGTACCGTAAACAGCAGTACTTCTGGAACAGAAAGCAGTAAAAACGATTGATAGTAAAAACAGTACATCAAGCCAAGCTGAATACCACCAATAACCATCAGTTTAATAGCGAGTAACTTGGTAACCTGACGAAACTTTAAGAAAGGCAAAAAAACAACCGCGGCCAGAGCAACACGCATCCATACTGAAAACCATGAATCAACTTGACCTGCGAGATACACACCAATAAGGCTGAAGGAGAAAGCCCAGAGTAGGGTCACGGCTGAAAGATAAAACATAATAAACGTCCATACAAATGAAAATAGATATCATTTGGGATTGTACCCGTTTAAATGAATTAAGTCTCTGAATATAAAGTTAGAATGTCATTCACAGCTATCAACACAACGAACGACTAGCGAATATACTCATCAATATCGTCCTCATCTAGATGACGAATGTCTTTTCCTTTAACAAAGTAAATGATGTATTCACAAATATTCTGGCAACGGTCACCGACTCGCTCTATCGCTCTAGCTGACCACATCACTTGCAAAATGTTGGGGATATTTTTGGGGTCTTCCATCATATAAGTCATCAGTTGTCGTATGACGGCCTCATACTCTTCATCTAACTTATTATCTAATTTATACACTTCTGCTGCTGCATCGACATCCATACGAGCAAACGCATCTAAAACTTGATGGAGCATAGAGATCGCTTGCCGGCATAATGGTTCTAACGACACATGGAATTTTTGTTCACGTGTGGACGGGGTTTCTATCGCAACTCTCGCGATTCGAGTAGCGACATCGCCAATTCTCTCTAAATCAGTGATGGTCTTAATAATCGCCATTACCAAGCGTAAATCTTTTGCCGTCGGTTGTCGCTTAGCAATAATTCGGGTACACGCTTCGTCAATAGAGACTTCTAACGCGTTCACTTTATGATCGTCTTTTACTACCTTTTTAGCCAACTCAATATCTTCTTTGTTAAGCGCTTGCATAGCAAAAGAGAGTTGCTGTTCGACTAAGCCTCCCATAGTGAGTACATGGGTTCGAATAGATTCTAGCTCTACATTGAACTGTCCTGAAATATGACGACCAAAATGCATAATTGCCCTTGTAACCTTATCCGTATCTTCCGGTGATGTAATCTTCCGTTCGTTTTTTTACCGGTGAGGTAAATATCGAATCGGTATCGTTGTACTCCACTAGCTTACCTAAATGTACAAATGCTGTATAGTCACTCACTCTGGCAGCCTGCTGCATATTATGAGTAACAATCACCACGGTGTATTTGGTTTTTAACTCGTTAATCAACTCTTCTATGGTTAACGTTGAAATAGGGTCCAGCGCAGACGTTGGTTCGTCCAATAACAACACTTCCGGTTCAATCGCAATGGCTCTGGCAATCACCAATCGCTGCTGTTGCCCACCAGATAAACCAAAAGCGCTCTCATGTAACCGATCTTTCACCTCATCCCATAGTGCTGCTGCTTTCAACGACTTCTCAACCGCATCGTCCAATACACGGGCGTTTTTTACACCTTGTAACCTTAAGCCGAACACCACATTTTCGTAAATAGATTTGGGGAACGGATTCGGTCGCTGGAATACCATACCAACCCGTCTTCGCAAGGTCGCTACGTCAACATTTTCATGATAAATATTATTTCCATAAAGACGAACATCACCTTCTATGCGGCAACCTTCAACCAGATCATTCATTCGGTTAAGACACCTTAATAAGGTTGACTTTCCACACCCCGATGGACCGATAAAGGAGGTCACTTTTCCTTTTGGTATACCCATTGATATATCCACAAGAGCCTGACTATTTTTATAGAATAAGTTCAGGCCATCGATGGCAATAGCAGTATCATCATCAGACAAATTATTGACATCAAGTGGTGGTTCATAACCTAGCGTTGAACTAACCGAATACATAATTAATCTTGTCCTAGAGAGCGATATTTCTCTCGTAAATTATTTCTAATATTAATAGCCGTTAAGTTAAGTCCAACTACAACCATAACCAGTAAAAAAGAAGTAGCATAGACCAATGGCCTCGCCGCTTCAGTATTTGGAGCCTGAAAACCAACATCATAAATATGGTATCCCAGATGCATGAATTTTCGCTCCAAATGGATATAAGGAAAATTGCCATCAACGGGCAAACTAGGCGCAAGCTTTGCTACGCCAACGAGCATTAAAGGGGCAACTTCTCCCGCGGCCCTAGCAACAGCCAATATTAAGCCAGTAATTATAGCTGGGCTCGCCATTGGAATAACAATTCTCCACAAGGTTTCAAATTGCGTCGCGCCTAAGGCATAAGAGCCATGGCGTACTGAAGATGGAATTCGGCTTAACCCCTCTTCTGTAGAGACAATCACCACTGGCAGAGTTAACAGTGCTAATGTCAATGCAGACCACAATATTCCCGGCGTTCCAAATGTTGGTGTGGGCAATTTAGCGCTATAAAAAAACTCATCTATTGAACCACCAATCGTGTACACAAAAAAGCCAAGACCAAATACGCCATATACTATAGATGGAACCCCGGCAAGGTTAATCACCGCGACTCGTATCAAACGAGTAAGGGCATTATTCGCTGCATACTCATGTAAATACACGGCGGCAATAACACCTAGAGGAGTAACAATCACCGACATCATTAATACTAAGAATACCGTGCCAAAAATGGCCGGAAATACGCCACCTTCAGAGTTGGCTTCCCTGGGTTCATCGACGATAAATTTCTTTACCTGAACAGCCCAATGCCACAGTTTTTCACCCATTGACATGGTATTTGGATACCAAGCATCGAGTATAACTTCTAAAGAGAGTTTGCTCTGCTGTCCGGTCATATCCTCAACAAGCAAGTACTCCCCCCTTAATCGAGAGCGAAGTAGTTCTAACTTAGCTTCAGATTCAAACAACAAAGAAGTGAGTACTCGCTTTCTTTCATTGTGTTGCTGAATATACTCATCGGTTAAGCTTTGATTAAGTTCTTGCTTGCGTTTTTCCAGTCGTAACTGATTTAGCTCCCAGCCTATTTGCCGTATTTCACCATTCGAAATACGTTCAATTTCTATGCGTAGCGTATTGGCAAAATCAATAGCATGCTCAATATGCGTGGCTATATCTGTAGTATATCGACCATTTTCAGTGATATAGGCTAACGGGCGACCAAAGAAATCACCATTTTGGCTACGTTCAAATACAGCCCACTCTTTAGGCGGTTCTTTCTCGGTAACATCTTCAACCAGCAAAGAGATAAAATCGAGAGAATAGAGTTCACGGTTGGCTATCTTTATACTGAGACGCTCAACTTTTCCTGATGCTAATGCTTGTTCCGATAGCTCGCTTTTATCAATGGAGAGGTAATCAATGGGAACACTATCACGTTGGTAAACCTGACCAACAATCCGCTTACCATTGCTGTCTTGCCACTCCAATAGAGGCGCTGGCCAAAAATAGGTGAGCCCTTTCCAACCGATTAACAACAATAGCCCAAATACCGATATCAAACTGATACTTACTGCACCACCTGATAACCATATCCAAAGTTTTCCTGACATTGCCCACTGCTTAATAGAATTCACTGTTAATACCTACATTGAGCTATATTTGTCTTTTAATCGTTGTCTAACGATTTCGGCCAATGAGTTCACCACGAAAGTAAAGATCAATAGAAGTAACGCAGCCAAAAACAACAAACGATAATGCGTATCTCCCACTTCTGATTCCGGCATTTCAACCGCAATCGTCGCGGATAAACTTCGCATTCCTTCAAACACATTGATATCCATTATTGGCGTATTACCCGTCGCCATAAGAACAATCATTGTTTCCCCCACCGCTCTTCCTAAACCAATCATGATTGCCGAAAATATACCAGGACTAGCCGTAAGCAGTACCACATAGACTAAGGTTTGCCACTGAGTTGCACCTAATGCGAGCGAACCATCAGATAAGTGCTTGGGTACAGAAAAAATGGCATCTTCTGCGATGGTAAATATGGTAGGAATGACCGCAAAACCCATCGCCATACCCACCACCAGCGCGTTACGCTGATCATAATTGAAGCCATGTTCCGCTAAAAATATCCTGACATCCCCATTGAATAACCACTGCTCAATAGTCGCGGACATATTAAGACCAAACACCATAATGGCAAGAAACACAGGAATCAAAATAATGGCATGCCAGCCATTAGGCAGTCGTTTCATTAACTGAGCAGGAAAGGTATTCCAAAGTAAGCCTACCGCTATCGCAGAGATAGGCATCATGATCATCACAACCACCACACCAGATAAATTGTTTTCCACTATAGGAGCAAGCCATAAACCAGCAAGAAAACCAATAATAACCGTCGGTAAAGCTTCCATAAGCTCAACTGCTGGCTTCACCACGCTTCGCATAGGAGAAGACATAAAATAAGCTGTGTATATGGCGCCAAAAACGGCAATTGGCACAGAAAACAGCATCGCATAGAAGGTGGCTTTTAAGGTACCAAATGCAATAGGTATTAAGCTAAACTTTGCTTCGAAATCATCACTAGCGGAAGTTGATTGCCAAACAAATTGCGCTTCAGGATAACTCTCATACCACACTTTCTGCCATAAAGAGCGGAATGAGACTTCTGGGTGCGCATTTTCAATTTGATAAGTAGACAGGTGGGATTTAGTCGCGGCAAGCAGGTATTTTTCATTAGCAGAAAGAGCGGCACTCTCCGGTATTGACGTAAATATCTTCTCAGAAAAGAGATGATTCTCACTTGTTGTATAAAAGCTGTTTATTGCACCACTTTGATGAATGGTATAAAAACCTTTACGAAAGGTATCCGGAATAAGTATAGAAACCGCTTCGCCTAATTCAAAGTCACGAATTTTAGTTAACTTTCGCTCACCTTGGCTTAACACATCAAACCATTGCGACGTTGAATTGTCCTTATGAGTGACTAACAGAGATTGAGCTCCTGCAAGAAGCTCTATGCTGTCCACGGACTTACTGCTGTCTCCCTGTGATAAATCAATCACCTCTCTAACCGTATAGCTTTGCGCGGTATACACCATGACCACTAACTCACTATTAGAAAGTACAAACAGTTGTTGACCATCAGGGGATAGTAATAACTTCTTTATATTATTGGGAAAGTTGGAGAGCGAAATTCGATTCGTTTGCCAGCTAGCTTTGGCTTGATTGTCCGAAAGTGCCTGTACGACTTCCACTGCATTTACCTGACCCCCTTCACTCACTGACACAAAAAAACCAGAGTGCTGATCGATGGCAAAGGAAAATTGTTCAATCGGGTTTCGATCAGGATCGAGGAGTATTGGTTTACCGTCATAAAAGGCTTGCATATCTGGTGTCAATATTCGGCCTTCCGCAGTAAAAGAGACGCTGTATTTGGGCTTAACGGCTATCACTTCACCTTGCTTACTGGCATAAGCAAACCACCCTTTCGCTCTATCACCTTTGGTGAAGCTATTGGGCTGAACCATAACTTGAGTAGTTAATAATGTATTGGCTTTATTTTGCTCAAACCCAATATAGCTAAGCTCTCCTTGCTCATCGAATAAATAGGCATTTTCACCATACTCACCAACGCCAACGGCGACAATATCATTGCTATATGGGTATGAGTACTGTGCAAGGCGCTCAATGCTGCCACTAGAAAAGACCGGAAGAACAATCATTAGCAGATAGAAGAAAATCAGCATAATGGCGGCTAACACGGCGATCGCGCCACTGATCACTGTAAAGCGAGCCAAACGATCTTTTATATATCGTTTTTTATCCCTCTCTTTCAATGAAAACCCGGCAGTGGCCATTTTATCTTTCTCTCTCTTTATCGCGACTAGGGTCTATTGACCTTAATATATTTCGTTTATATGACAGTTAGATTACACTAAAAGAGAAGAACCAAGTAACTTAAAGGTATAAATCTATACCCAATTTCATACGTAGGCGTCTTTGAAATATTTTTGTAACAAAAAACACCTACCTTTCACTTCAGATCTTTTTATATAAAGTAAAGATCACCGTTAAATGCTAACAAAATCGGAAGGTAACATGAGCGCAGAAAAGCTGTATATAGATAAAGAATTAAGTTGGCTATCCTTTAACGAACGAGTTTTACAAGAAGCGGCAGACAAAAATGTACCGCTCATTGAACGAATTCGCTTCCTAGGTATTTATTCCAATAATCTAGATGAGTTCTACAAAGTTCGCTTTGCCGACGTAAAACGTCGAATCCTTATCTCAAAAGAGAGTGGCGGCAACGATGACGCGAAAATCTTACTATCAAAAATGCAAACGAAAGCGGCGCAGTTAGAGACCGATTTTGATGAACTTTACAGTGAACTATTATTAGAGATGGCTCGTCGCCGAATTTTTCTTGTCAATGAAACACAGTTAAATGAAGTTCAACAGCAGTGGGTTACCCAATATTTCCGTAAGGAAGTGCTGCCTCATATAACCCCGCTATTAATGACTGAAGAAATCGATGTCCTACAGTTTCTAAAAGATGAGTACGCTTATTTAACGGTAGAGTTGAAAAAGAAAAAGAAAAAAGAGCGCAATCAATACGCTCTATTAGAAATTCCTACCGACCAACTTCCCCGCTTTGTTATGGTGCCAGAGCAGAAAGGTAAACGGCGTAAAACCATCATTCTGCTCGACAATATTATTCGCTACTGTCTTGATGATATTTTTCGAGGGTTCTTTGAGTACGAATCTCTCTCTTGTTACTCAATGAAAATGACCCGTGACTCTGAGTATGATCTCGGTTTTGAAGTTGAACACAGCCTGTTAGAACAAATGTCTGAAGGTGTTGCACAGCGACTAACGGCGATGCCTGTCCGGTTTGTATACGAACGTGAAATGCCAAAAGAGATGCTCTCTTTCTTGTGCGAAACATTACAAATATCGAACTATGACAACCTAATTGCAGGCAGTCGTTATCACAACTTTAAAGATTTTATCGGCTTTCCTAATGTAGGACGCGACTACTTAGAAAACAAACCGCTACCACCATTAACGTGTGCGGATTTTGATGACTATGACAATAGCTTCGATGCCATAAAAGCGAAGGATATCCTTCTTTATTACCCTTATCACACCTTTGATCATATTACGGAATTGGTTCGTCAAGCGTCGTTTGACCCAAAAGTTCGCAGTATAAAAATTAACATCTACCGAGTTGCTAAGCACTCTAAATTGATGAACTCGCTAATTGATGCAGTACACAGTGGCAAAGAGGTCACCGTAGTGGTTGAGCTGCAAGCAAGGTTTGATGAAGAGGCCAATATAGAGTGGTCAAAAGTACTGACCGAAGCAGGTGTACATGTTCAGTTTGGTGCGCCCGGTTTAAAAATTCACTCAAAATTACTGCTTATATCTCGTCGAGAAGGGGATGAAATCGTTCGTTACGCTCATATTGGTACAGGTAACTTCCATGAGAAAACCGCTCGTATTTATACCGACTTTACGTTGCTGACGGCGGATCCTGAAATCACCAATGAAGTAAGGAATGTCTTTGGCTATATTGAAAACCCATACCGTCCGGTTAAGTTTAATCATCTTATTGTTTCACCACGAAACTCACGGAGTCGACTGTACAAATTAATCGACAACGAAATTGCCAATGCAAAAGAGGGCAAAAAGGCCGGTATAACAATAAAAATCAATAACCTAGTAGACAAAGGGATGATCAATAAGCTTTATGGTGCCAGTGCTGCTGGGGTAAAAATCAAAATGATTATCCGCGGTATGTGCTCACTGGTTCCTGATGTGAAAATGATCAGTGATAATATAGAAATTATCAGTATTGTTGACCGATTCTTAGAACACCCTAGGGTAATCATCTGCGAGAATGGTGGCGATCCTTCGGTCTATATCTCGTCCGGTGATTGGATGACGCGTAACATCGACTATCGTATTGAAGTCGCCGTTCCTATTAAAGATAGCCGACTGAAAAACCGCATTCAGGATATTATTGATATTCACTTTACTGATACAGTAAAAGCGCGCTGGATAGATAAAGAGATGAGCAATACGTATGTCCCTCGCGGTAACAGAAAGAAAATTCGTTCTCAAATCGCTATATATGATTATATTAAGCAAGCAGAGAAGGATATCCGAGCAGAAAATAAGATACTAAATAATGAATGAAAAACTGGGCCTAAATAGCCGACAAATTGCAGCAATAGATCTTGGTTCTAATAGTTTCCATATGGTCGTCGCATCGGTGGCTGGCAATGACCTTCAAATTATTAGTCGCCATAAACAGCGAGTTCGTTTAGCATCAGGACTAGATAAAAGCCGAATCTTAAGTGAAGAAGCGATTCAGCGAGGACTAGACTGTTTAGCCATGTTTGCAGAACGCTTGCAAGGGTTTGAAATTGGAGATGTAAGAATCGCCGCTACTCATACTCTACGACAAGCAAGAAACGCCTCGTTTTTCATTCGTCGGGCAAAAGAGATCCTCCCCTTTCCTGTGGAAATTATTCCCGGAACAGAGGAGGCGCGACTGATCTATTTAGGCGTGGCACACACCCAAAGTGAATCAAGATCTAAACTGGTGATTGATATTGGTGGCGGCAGTACCGAAATGATCATTGGTGATGGTTTTGATGCAGAGCTCGTCAACAGCACCTTGATGGGATGCGTAAGCTTTACCGAACAGTTCTTTGCAAACGGAAAGCTCTCATCCAAAAACTTTGCCGCGGCCAGTATCGCCAGCCAACAACAGTTTGAGTCTTTGGTGAAACCCTATAAAAGAAAAGGCTGGCAACTCGCTCTTGGCTCTTCTGGCACCATCAAGGCAATTCGAGATGTACTCATCGCGATCGGTTACGACGATGGCGTAATTACGACCAAACGAATCCAGAAGCTCATCGAAACCTTATGCCAGTTTGACTCCATTGACGATATTAAGCTTGATGGTTTAAGTGATGATCGGAAGCCTGTATTTGCCGCAGGAGTGGCCATATTAGATGCCATTATGTCTGGGCTAAATATTAAAGAGATGCACTTTTCTGATGGAGCACTAAGAGAAGGGTTACTGTATGAAATGGAAGAACGTTTTGAGCGTACCGACATTCGTATGAGAACCACAGAGAATCTCGCCCAGAAACATCTAGTCGATCTCAATCATGCCGATAGAGTTCGCCAGCAAGCTTTCTCCTTCCTCAAACAGATAACCAGCAACAAAATAATAAAGAAAAATCATGAACTGGCTTCTTTACTTGGCTGGAGTGCACTGCTTCATGAAGTAGGATTGAGTATCAGTTATCAAGGCTGCCACCGCCATGCCGCCTACATATTGCGTTATACCAATATGCCCGGCTTTAATGCCGAACAACAACTGATTTTATCCACTCTGGTTCGCTTTCACCGTAAGTCTCTCAAACTCCATGAAATGGAAGAGTTCACTCAATATAAGAAGAAGCAAGTCATTCAGCTTATCCGAATTCTTCGTTTGTCTGTGTTGTTAAATGGTCAACGAAGTGAAGATCCTTTACCTAATTTGCAATTGGTAGTGGAAAAGGAAGATCACTGGAAATTAACCAGTGATGACAAAAACTGGTTGGAAAACAATAAGCTGCTGCATGCTGACTTGGTATCTGAGCAAGAGAGGTGGCAAAAAGCCGAATGGCTATTGGAGTTCTAATTACTCCCAACGATTGCATATTCGTCGTTCAACAAGCGTCCACATATTGAATAAACCTTGGCTCAAAACTAAGGTTTATTCGAACCAACGCCACTCAATTGTTCGCAAAACCAACTTTCTCAAGCTCTTTTGCCGCAAGATCTTTTGATATAGCGACATAGCCATCTTTCTCAACTATTTGTTGTCCCTCTTTTGAGTAAATGAAACGAATAAATTCACGCTCAATTAGAGACATCGCTTTCGCTGGGTGTTTATTCACATAAACATAAAGGTAACGAGAAAGAGGATAACGGTTAGACAATATATTGCTTTTATTGGCTTCTATATACTGTTCACCCTGATGGGCGATTGGCAGCAGCTTTACACCAGAGACGCGATAACCAACACCAGAATAACCAATGGCATTAATTGAAGAAGCAACAGCTTGAACGACCGATGCAGAGCCGGGTAGTTCATTAACATTTGGAGAGAAATCACCACCACACAAAGCGACTTTCTTAAAATAGCCGTAGGTTCCTGAAACCGAATTTCGCCCAAAAAGTTGAATACGTCGTTTAGCCCAATTTCCTTCTACGGATAGAGCCTGCCAGCTACTGATCTGTTTATTTGCGCCGCAGCGCATAGTACTAGAAAAAATACTGTCGATCTGTTGGAAGTTAAGCCCTTTAATGGGGTTATCTTCGTGCACAAAAATCCCTATGGCATCAATAGCCACTTTTAACTCGACAGGCTTGTAACCGTACTCACGTTCAAACGCTTCAAGCTCTTTTAGCCGCATTGGGCGACTCATAGGACCAAATTGAGCCGTTCCTTCCGTTAATGCTGGCGTTGCCGTTGAAGAACCTGAAGCTTGAACCTGAATATTGACATTGGGGTAGTAGCTATTAAATTTCTCGCTCCACAATGACATCATGCTGGCAAGAGTATCTGAACCAATGGAAGTTAGGTTACCCGTTAGTCCGGGAACTTTTTTATAACTGGAAAGCTCTTTGCTGATCCCCGATGGACTTGCAATAAGAAGGATGGAATAAACAGCACTCAATATAAATCGATTCACGCCATTACCTAACTATTAAACGTTTTGGCAAAACAAAGGAGAACTGGCTTCCAATACCCACTTCGCTGCTTATTTCTAACGCTGAATCATGGTGATTAAGGGCATGTTTAACTATCGCTAACCCTAACCCGCTGCCGCCCGTTTCTCTAGAGCGAGCTTTGTCTACTCGATAAAAACGTTCCGTAAGACGATGCAGATGTTGAGGCTCAATGCCGTCGCCACTGTCTTCCACATCAAGATGAGCGCCACGATTGGTTTTATACCAGCGCACATGTATTTGAGCTCCCGCAGGAGTATATTTCACCGCATTATAAACCAAGTTAGATATTGCACTGCGCAGCTGATCTTCATCACCCAACACTTTAAGAGAGTCATCCACATCAAAATAGAGCTGATGCTTATCTTGTCCACTTAATGTGCTGGCCTCTTTCTCCAATACTTCCAGCATATTGGGTACATTCACCACTTCATCAAGTTCATGCATAGGAGCCGCTTCAATCTTAGACAAAGTAAGGAGTTGATTGACTAACGCATTCATGCGATTTAACTGTTCCGTCATCACGCCATGAGCTTTTGGCCACATAGGACCTTGCAACATTTCAACATCTTCCGTCATCTCCAGATAACCTTGTAATACCGTCATAGGTGTACGCAGTTCATGAGACACATTGGCAAAAAAGTTTCTTCTCATCCCTTCGAGTTGCTTTAATTGGCTCACATCACGAACCACCATTAAGTGCTCCCCTTCCATATAAGGCACAATACGTAACTCCAGCATTCTCTCGACATTTAACGGCGAACGCATTTCCAAAGGATCGGAAAAATTACCTTTATTGAGGTACTTAATAAAATCAGGGGTTCGAATAAGATTTGAAATAGGCTGACCTGAATCATCAGGCCAACGGAAACCTAACAGATGCTGGGCCAATTTATTGCACCAAACGATGTTGCCTTCGCTTCTAAATACCACAACGGCATCAGGCAATGACTCAGCACCATTGCGGAAACGTCGAATTAAATTAGTCAGCTCTTTACGCTTTCTTCTTTGTCTCTGGCTTAAACGATAGATACCATTAAATAGACCTTCCCAGTGCCCGGTGCCAGAGGGAGGCGTTAATCTTTTTTCGTCCCATAACCAAGAAGACAAACGAATTTGATTATGGAAGTGCCATAAAAGTTGAATAGCCGTGGCAGCAAGCAGCAACCACGACATATAGCCGAACAACCAACCTATTAGCACCCAAGGAGCGTAAAAAAAAGCCAATGACCACACTAGCTTTTTCCAGGTTAACTTCTCAATCATTCAGCCCCTCGTAACGGTACGTTATGCCTTGGTGGAAAAGCGATAACCCGCACCACGCACAGTTTGAATCAGCTTGTCATGGTTCGCACCTTCCAGTGCTTTACGCAGTCGTCGAATATGCACATCAACCGTGCGGTCCTCAACGTATACGTTGGTTCCCCAGACATTATTTAGTAGCTGTTCTCGGCTATAAACTCTCTCTTGATGAGTCATAAAGAAGTGCAGCATTTTAAACTCGGTAGGTCCCATATCGAGTGGCGCATCATTGGCCGTGACACGATGAGAAACAGGATCGAGTTTCAAACCATGCACATCGATAACATCTTCCAATGCAGTAGGTGATACTCTGCGAATAACCGCTTTTAGTCTCGCCACCAGCTCTTTCGGTGAAAATGGCTTGGTAATATAGTCATCAGCACCCACTTCTAACCCGCGCACTTTATCTTCTTCTTCACCGCGAGCAGTTAGCATAACAACCGGTATGTGTTTGGTTATATCTTCACGCTTTAGATGCTTGATAAGATTGATACCAGAACCACCAGGTAACATCCAATCTAACAGTATAAGATCAGGATAGGGTTCGCACAGCTTATTAAGAGCCATCTCATAATCTTCTGCCTCTACCACTTGATATCCTTTTTGCTCAAGAACAAAGCACAACATTTCACGAATGGGAGCTTCATCTTCAACAACCAAAATCCTTCTCGACATAATTGAGTAACCTTTAAGTTTCTGTCAACACTATGCATTATCTTTACTAAATATGACACTTTTGTGACCATTGCAAACTATTTTTCATACAACTGTCGTCTCAATTTAATGGAACTCATGATCATTAACTTGTTTAGAAGCAGAGTACCGTTTGTTACAACATTCACTACCGTTCGTCGGTGGAACTGGTATTATTACTGCCCTTGATTTTAGAGTAGAGAAATATAATGTGGTTTAAAAACTGTCTAGCCTATCGCTTTAATCGTGATATCGATTTCGACGCAGAAAAACTTGAACAGCAACTCGAAGAGTTTCGCTTTAAGCCTTGCGGAAGCCAAGATAAGAGTAAGTTTGGCTGGACAAATGCCATGGGTAAATTTGGCGACACATTGACGCATATGAGTGAAGGGCGAATCTTAATCTGTGCCAAAAAAGAGGAAAAAATTCTGCCCGCTTCGGTTGTTAATGACAATATGGCAGAGAAGATAGAAGCGCTGGAGCTGCAAGAAGGCCGCCCAGTTAAGAAAAAAGAGAAAGACAATATTAAAGAAGATATTTTAGTCGATCTACTTCCTCGCGCATTCAGCCGTAGCCAGTTCACCTACGTACTCATTCTTCCAAAAGAGGGAATGATAGTGGTAGATGCGTCAAGTTATAAGAAAGCTGAAGACGTATTGGCGCTGTTACGTAAAAGCATTGGTAGCTTGCCTGTTGTTCCAGCGATTCCAGAAGCCCCAGTAGAAAATACCTTAACCGAATGGGTAAAAACTGGCGAAACACCAGCAGACATTACTTTACTTCATGAAGCTGAATTACAATCCCTTCAAGAAGAAGGTGGCGTAATTCGCTGTAAAAAGCTGGAATTAAGCTCTGACGATATTGTTAACCATCTTGAAGCCAATAAAATTGTCACCAAGCTTGCTCTAAACTGGCAAGAGCGTATTGATTTTGTACTGGCGGACGATGCTAGCATTAAACGCCTTAAGTTTAGCGATGAGCTAAAAGATCAAAATGAAGATATTCCAAGAGAAGATCGAGCAGCACGTTTTGATGCCGACTTCTCTTTGATGAGCTCAGAACTCAGTAGCTTCTTGCCTAATCTATTTGAGTTACTTGGTGGGTTACCGGCTCAGAACGGATAATTCTTCCATTAACTATAGCGATGCACTGCAATTTGCAAATCGCGACGCAAAGTGCGATGAAGTAAAGAAATTCACTTCATCGCTTTTTATTATCTTCAGTTTCCTCTTCCTTACTTTTCAAGTAGAATTCGCCCTCCATTAAATGCTCATATTTAACGCATATTTTACTATGTAATGAGTATCCGATTGCGCTATTAGGTAGCGCAATTCTGACTTGACATCAGACTAGAGAATAAAAGCAATGTTTAAACCAGAATTACTGTCTCCAGCAGGCAGCTTGAAGAATATGCGATACGCCTTTGCCTATGGTGCAGATGCCGTATACGCAGGACAACCTAGATACAGCCTCCGCGTAAGAAACAACGAGTTTAACCACGAAAATCTGCAAATTGGTATTGATGAAGCTCACGCTCAAGGTAAGAAGCTTTATGTGGTTTGTAATATTCAGCCTCATAACTCAAAGCTGAAGACCTTCATTCGTGACTTAAAGCCCGTTGTCGATATGGGCCCTGATGCCTTAATTATGTCTGATCCAGGCTTAATCATGATGGTTCGCGAAGCCTTTCCTGATATGGCCATTCATCTTTCTGTTCAAGCTAACGCCGTAAACTGGGCGACCGTAAAATTCTGGTCTACTCAAGGTGTGGAAAGGGTCATTCTCTCTCGTGAACTATCATTAGAGGAGATCGAAGAGATTCGTGAGCATTGCCCTGAAACTGAGCTAGAAATTTTTGTTCATGGCGCGCTATGTATGGCTTACTCTGGTCGTTGTCTGCTTTCTGGTTACATCAATAAACGAGATCCTAACCAAGGCACTTGCACCAATGCTTGTCGCTGGGAATATAAAGTAGAAAAAGCACAAGAGAGTGATTCTGGCCAAATTGTGGAAATTCAAGAAGCCATTGAACGCCCAGACAATACACTAGGCTTAGGCAAGCCAACGGATGAGGTTGTGTTGCTCTCTGAAAGCCACCGACCAGAAGAAAAAATGGCGGCTTTTGAAGATGAACACGGCACGTATATTATGAACTCCAAAGATCTTCGTGCCGTTCAACACGTAGACCGATTAACAAAAATGGGTGTTCACTCTTTAAAAATTGAAGGCCGTACTAAATCATTTTACTACTGCGCAAGAACCGCTCAAGTTTACCGTAAAGCTATCGACGATGCGGTAGAGGGAAAGCCTTTTGACGAAAGCCTATTGGGTACCTTGGAAAGCCTAGCTCACCGTGGATACACAGAAGGCTTCCTACGTCGTCACACTCATGATGCGTATCAAAACTATGACTATGGTTACTCTGTATCCGACACTCAGCAATTTGTCGGAGAGTTCACTGGCAAACGCCGCGGTGATCTTGTTGAAGTTGACGTAAAAAATAAATTTGTTGTTGGTGATCAATTAGAATTAATGACACCTCAAGGAAACATTACCTTTACGCTAGAAAAAATGGAAAACCGAAAGTCAGAGCAGATCGATGATGCAAAAGGTAACGGTCACTTTGTCTTTATCCCTGTTCCAGAAGAGATAGAGCTAGAATACGCTCTGCTTATGCGCAATTTTACCTCAGGTCAAGATACGCGTAATCCGAACAAAAAATAATCGATGATTTTGTAATAAAAATATTACTAATTATAAAGGCTTACTATGGTAAGCCTTTTTTGTATGTAAAAAATGATATATTTACTATTGAAAATCCGGTATCAATTATGCATATTAATCAAGGTATCAATAATTCGGCAAACTCTTGCCCTGACGAAGGGAATAGCTAAAAGGACGAAATTAAGAGTTTGGCAGACGGTGTAATATGAGTAATTTATATAAAATTGAATCCTACTGTGAAACTAGCGTAAAACGCATAGAAGAGTGTATCAGAAACTCTGGCGGTCAATGTGTCGTTAGAGGTTGGGCGATCATCACAAACTATGTGTTTGATGATCAGCAAAGCAGCCAAATTTTGCATTTGATTTCTAAGATCACAGACGAACTAAGCGATGATGACGTAAACACTTGGTCTAATTATCAGCTTATTGCTGCTTAACCCCTTCACTATTAGCTGTTGTGCGATTATTTAGTTAATAATCGTAGCGATTCTCTGCGCTCAATAAGTCTAGAGATTCACAACCAATATGCTAAACTTCGCGCCTCATTATCCCCCGAGGCGGACTCCGCTTTTGTTATATCGTAAAGGTAACATTTACTATGGCGCTACTCATTCAAAATAGCTGCATCAACTGTGACATGTGTGAACCAGAATGCCCTAATGGTGCCATCTCTATGGGAGCAGAGATCTATGAGATAGATCCACTTTTATGCACAGAGTGTAAAGGTCACTATGAGAAGCCAACCTGCCAATCCGTTTGCCCTATTACTAAATGTATCATTACTGATCCCCAACATATTGAGTCCGATGAAGAATTATTAGATAAATTTGTTATTATTCAAGGATTAACATAGTCATCAATCAAGATATTCACTGACTAGATTGTGAGTCGTCACAGGCAAAAATCACCGTAAAAATAACTGTTCACTCATTTTGTGAGCAAAACAAGGTTTTGTAGCTGAGCAACTAGGTTATAAAATGAGCTTCACTTTGCAACCAAAGTCGTTTTATGCCACAAGACAACCTCCACACATTAATTACCTCCTTATCACAGTTGCCTCAAGTTGAAGCTGTAGCGCTTGGCGGTTCCCATACTGTTAATATGCACGATGCACTTTCAGACTACGATTTATACGTCTACACCAGTGCAGAGATCCCAATAAAAATAAGAGAGAAAATAACAGAAGAGAGCTGTGATTACATAGAGTTAAACAATCAGTTTTGGGAAACAGAAGATGATGGAATACTAAAAAACGGCACGGAAATCGACATTATTTATCGCTCTTTAGCTTGGCTAGATCAACAGCTTAGTCATATCGTATTCAACCATCAAGCGTCTGTCGGGTACTCCAGTTGTTTTTGGTTTAATCTACTCAACTCACATATTACCTTTGATAGAGAGCAGCAACTTAATAAACTCAAGTCTAAGTACTCAATTCCTTACCCTGAGGCACTGACAAAAAATATTGTCGCAAAAAATGCCCCGTTACTCTCTAGCTCTATCGCCTGCTACCCTAAGCAGATCGAAAAAGCGATAAAGCGAAATGACAGAATCAGTGTCAATCACCGAGTTGCCGCCTACCTTGCTAGCTATTTTGATGTGCTTTTTGCCATCAATAAATTGCCCCATCCAGGGGAGAAAAGAATGCTCACTTATAGTCAGGCAAGATGCTCATTACTCCCTGAAGGCATGAGTGAAGATATCAATGCCATTCTCGATTTGGCAGCCAATAACGACCTTAATCTGATCTCTTTGCTAAAAGAAAACAGTGAGAAATTGCTACAATTAGCATAATTTTTTGCCGTATTCACATTGTGTTCACTTAGCCTATTTTAGAGTTTGTCAATAAGAGGTGTTCTCTCCGTTCACCTTCCTTTATTGTTCACACTCTGAGATAAATTATGTCGATACAAGCCTACTGGAAACAGAAACTAAACATTCTCTTTCCAATACTCACTTCGTTTCTCTTATTTACCGCAATCCTCTTTACTTCACGACTGGCGCTAATGCTATGGCAAAGTGAACGTATTGTTGACTCTCCTTGGTGGGCAACAATGCTGCTTAGTGGTTTACGTATTGATATTTCATCTCTCTGTTACCTGTTGATTTTGCCCTCACTATTAACCGTCTTATTTGCTGGAAGATCTGCATTTGGCCGATTTTGGCTGTACTTTTTTCGGTTATGGGTTGTCGCTGGTTTGTGGCTAATTGTCTACATGGAAATGGCGACTCCTCCCTTTATCATCGAATACGACGTAAGACCTAATCGCTTGTTTCTTGAGTATTTAATTTACCCCAAAGAAGTACTCAGCATGCTCTGGACAGGTTATAAATTGGAATTGGCTATCGGAACTCTTGGTAGCACGCTCACCCTTTATTTGGGGTGGGGATTTAGCAAAAAGATCGTAGATAACTTGCACTTTCCAAAATGGTATTGGCGTCCAGTCCTTGCCATTATTGTATTGGCAGTCGGAGTTATGGGTGCCCGTTCTACTTTGCAAAATAGACCGATGAACCCCGCTATGGTCTCTTTCTCTACCGACCCGTTGATAAATGATTTGGTACTCAATTCGTCTTATTCAATGATTTTTGCAGCAAAAGGGATGGCGAGCGAAGAGAATGCATTTGATTATTACCCAAAAATGGCAGAAGAAAAAATCATCTCTTTAGTGAGAGAGTCGGCTAATATGCCCGCAACGTATAATCTTAACTCGACGTCACCGACTCTCAGTTATCGGCAAGCCAGTTTTCAAGGGAAGCCCAAAAACTTAGTCATATTGCTACAAGAAAGTTTAGGGGCACGATATGTTGGCGCATTAGGAGGACTGCCTCTTACTCCAAATCTAGATCAATTAATTAATGAAGGCTGGTCTCTTGATAATCTCTATGCCACGGGAACACGCTCAGTACGAGGCATTGAGGCGGTCACGACAGGATTTTTTCCTACTCCATCTCGCTCAACAGTAAAACTAACAAAAAGCCAAAGTAACTTCTTCTCTATTGCGGATGTATTAAAACAGAATGGCTATATCACACAGTTTATTTATGGTGGAGAAAGTCACTTTGATAATATGAAGTCATTTTTCTTAGGAAATGGCTTCACCGACATTCAAGACCTCCCGACCTTTGACTCGCCTTCTTTTGTGGGTTCATGGGGAGCATCAGATGAAGATCTCTATGATAAAGCACATCAACAGTTCTCTATGATGCAGCAGCAAAATAAACCGTTCTTTAGTTTAGTCTTTACCTCATCGAATCATAGTCCGTTTGAGTATCCACAAGGAAAAATCGAACCATATAACCAGCCTTCTGCCACTCGTGAAAACACAGCTAAATATTCAGACTATGCGTTAGGGAAATTTTTTGAAAAGGCTAAGAAATCCAACTATTGGCAAGATACTGTCTTTGTTGTCGTAGCAGATCATGATTCTCGGGCCTATGGTAATCAACTTGTCCCTATTGATCACTTTAAAATTCCAGCTGTATTTATAGGTGAAGGTATTGATGCCAAAAGAGATAATAGGTTAGCCAGCCAAATAGATTTGCCCACAACCATGCTATCCATTATCGGTATCGATGCAGAAACTCCGATGCTCGGCTTCGATTTAACTCAACCGATTCCAAAAGAAAAACAGCGTGCAATGATGCAATTTAACAAGAACTTTGCATGGATGGACGCGAATAACAATATAGTTATTCTACAGCCAGATAAAGCAGCTAAAGGTTTTTACTACAACCCACAAGA
Source organism: Vibrio sp. 99-8-1 (assembly GCF_013114595.1). Taxonomy (GTDB): domain Bacteria; phylum Pseudomonadota; class Gammaproteobacteria; order Enterobacterales; family Vibrionaceae; genus Vibrio. Next base: position 74,762 of record NZ_VTXE01000022.1, read on the forward strand.
TAAGTCGCTCACGCCTCAGCAACAAGGTATTGAATTGGAACAGATAGCCAACGCGAATGCGCTATGGGGAAGCTTAGCCTATACGAAAGGTTACTATGCTCCAGCGTCTCAGCAACAGTATGTACTTAATAACACAGCCGAAACAGACACAATTAAGCAAACAATAGATAAATAATCATGGTCAAAAAATAGTAATGAACGTAAATAATTTCACACTAAACCCGCAACAACGTATGTATTTAGTCGCCATATCAATGTTTTTATTGATACTTTTTTTTGCCAGCCTTGTACTACCCAATGTGGATTTTTCTTCGCCACTGAATAACGCAACTGGCTTTCTACTCACGACTATCACTCAGTCTGCGGGAAAGCCATTTTTCCCAATAACCATTCTGTTGGGCGTCGCCATCGGATTTTATCATCGAAAATCTTTTGCTCGATGGGTTACAGTTTGCGGGCAATTTATGATGCTATTGTTATTGGCCTTTATATTAAAATTTGGACTAAAAGCCGTTACAGAAGTACCAAGACCCTATACAAACTTATTGGTTAATGCAGAACTCATTGATAGCTCAGATGCCTTCTATCAATTAAGTGATCAACAGCAATCTCTACTGATTAAAAATAGCAGTGACATATTTGGTCAATGGCGGACAGACAACTGGCTAGATGGGACCAATTACGCGTTCCCTTCAGGACATACCTTGTTTGCTGCAGTGTTTGTTGCATTTTGGGGAGGATTTCTACTACAAAATAAACACTATATACTGGCAAGCACTCTTTTGCTGTGGGGTGTATCTGTCGCACTTAGCCGTATTTACTTAGCAATGCACAGTTATACGGATTTATTTGTTGCATGTGCCTTTGTGGTGCTATTTGGCTTAGTCATTCCTATATTGCAAAAACTGCTGGCACCACTAGAAAGAGCGATAGAACGGTTACAGCATAGTTCCCAGCTTAAAAATTGCTAGCCGTTATCAGTTTCTTCAAGACAATGAGTTTAAAGTGGTCGATAAAAATACAAGGGTGACTAAATGAAGCGCATACTTATCATTGAAGATAACCGCAATATCGCTGGCATCTTATTCGATTATTTTGAAAGTAATGATATTAGCCTTGATTATGCAGACAACGGAGAGTTAGGAGTTAAGCTCGCTCAAGAGGTCAACTTTGATATTATTTTACTGGACTTAATGTTACCCAGAATGAACGGGCTGCAAGTTTGTGAAACGTTAAGGGAGTTAGGTAACAAAACCCCTATCCTTATGCTAACCGCGCTAGACAGTAAAGAAGATATGCTTACGGGTTTTAAGTATGGCGCAGACGATTATGTCACCAAGCCTTTTGATTTATCGATTCTAGAAGCAAGAATGCATGCTTTAATCAATAGATACCGAGAGACTGTGGCTAAATCAATACTCTCTTTTTCAACGATTACTATTGATCAAAAATCGCATACAGCAACAAGGGAAGGAAAAAGCCTGATACTAAATCCAACAACTTATACCATTTTAGAGCTTTTATGTATAAAGGCGCCGGCAGTGTTAACGAGACAGGAGCTGATTCAGACCCTTTGGAAAGAAGATAAAGATTGTGATGCCGTGTTACGGACTCATATTTATCAGCTTAGAAGGCAGCTAGACAAACCATTTGCTAAAGCGATGCTGCTCACTGTACCTAAAGTTGGTTTTAAACTTGAGGCGGATTCCAATGATGCTGCTCCCCTATAACACCAAAGCCTATCTGGTCGGCTACATATTCTTTTTGTTACCTTATCAATCTGTTTTTCTCTGGTAGTTTTAGGCGTGTTTCTGATGACGCTGAGTTGGGCCGAAGATCAAGTGGGAAAGCGACGTGTTCAATTAGAAAAAGAAGTTGCTATTAAACAGTTTGTCTCTGGAGCACAGAGCCCTATTCAGCTTGATTTATTAACCAGTGCCTACAACGACATATCGCAACTTCCCGTCGATATTCAAAACCTTATTAAAGATAAAAATCACTTCATTGGTGAATTCGGCGCTTTTCCCAACGCAAAAATGATCTATTTTGACCAGTATTATCATTCAGAGTCACAGCAAAATAGACCACTAATCATATTAATGGACTTTGATATCTTAGAGCTCAGCATAGAAGAGATAGCTTACGGAGCATTTTATGTGTTCATTCTATTGCTTTCACTGTTACTCATTTTTAGACGACTGCTTAAATTATTGTCTCAAAAGCTAATTGACCCATTAAATGATATTGAAAGTCAGCTTAGTAACCAGATTGTAGGTAAAGACGTTCCTTTTGAAATTGAAAAGGAGGCTGCGGATGAGTTTCAGCACCTTATTAGAGAGCTCAATCATTACCGAGATGAGAATAATAAGTTATTAAAACGAGAACAAGCCTTCGCCCGATATGCCAGCCATGAACTAAGAACGCCACTCACAATCATCCAAGGGGCAAACAGTTTATTACGTAAAAAGGCTGAAAAACCGTTTTTACACAAGCAGATCAATCGAATAGATGAAGCGACTACCCAGATGAAAGTCATGGTAGATGCTCTTCTCTCAATCGTACGGTATGAGAACAGCGAAGGTAATCTTTCTGCTAGAGTTCTAACCAAAACAGAACTACAAAGTATCGTGGATAACAACATCAACGATTACGCTCCGATTCCCGTAGAGGTTTATGTCACAGTATTATCTGAACCAACCATTTATGCTTCAGAGGCAATTATTCAAATTTTAGTTGGTAATATTATTAGAAATGCCATCGAAGCATCAGACAAAGAAGACGTTGCCATTACAATGTCAGATTCCATACTGGCTATTAAAGACCAAGGTAATGGGTTAATAAAATCCTCCCCCAATGGACATGGGCTAGGCTTACTTATCGTTGATGAATTGTGCAGAAAATTTGGCTGGCGATTTTCGTTAGTAGAAAACCACGATTGTCGAGGATGCTTAGCAACGATACATTTTAATACCATAAGTAACCACAACGAGCAGTAAAAGCAAAAATGGACAACAGGCCAAAGGATACAGGTAGGACGAATAGTGACTTCATATATTAAACATTTCACCATATTAATTTTAGCGGGCTCTATCTGCTATTTTTCATATACCCTTTCAAAATTGGTGATAGAAATAGCAAAGACCAGAGAGGCGATTCCACAACTAGTGGAACAGGCTTCAACGCTGGAACAGTCGATAAAAGTGTCACAGTGGCTAAATGTTGCTAATGATCTCACCCAGCAACTCCCATCGGTTGTGACTCAAATATCTCAGGTAAATAAGCAAATTCCAGACATTGTCTCGCAAATTGATACTCTGCAAAAAACAACCATCCCTTCAGTACTAAGCGAAGTAAAAATCGTGAGAGAACAAGTGGTTCCACCTTTGCTCGAGCAAGTTGAATTAACCAATAAAACGACGATTCCTCAAATACTTGCAGAAAGCAAACAGTTAAGAATAAAAACCATCCCAGAAGTTATTAAAGAGTCTTCCGAGATTAGAGCGTTAACCCCTTCGGTTTTATCTCGAGTAGAAGTCATCTCTGACAACACAGAAAAGATCGTGAGCAAAGCGACAGCAAGTGCAGTGGAAGGAACCGTAAAAGGTGTTATTGCTACTCCCTTTTCTATTCTTGGTGATATTGGCGACAGAGTTATTCCAAATAAGGAAAACGACAATAATGAAGAGTAACCTTGCCACTTCACACACTCTATTGGGATAAAAAAAGAGCACATTAGTGCTCTTTTTCTCAGTTATTGCAATACGGTTTTCTAGCCATTATTGCAATTTAAACTGCCTTACAATAGACGCCAATTGCTGGTTACTTGATGATAAGTTCCCGGTACTTTCCATACTTTGTGCGCTATTCCCTGTTAGCTCTTCAACCATATTTTGAATCGCCACCATATTGCGATTGACCTCTTCAGTTACCGCGCTCTGTTGCTCGGCTGCGGTCGCAATCTCTAAGCCAAGATCATTTATTCTCATCACTGAGTTAGCCATTAGATCTAAGCTTTCATTAACATTTTCAGTTGTTTCTGCCGTCTGTTGACAACGTAGTTTGGTATCATCCATCGCCTTAACGACTGTTTTAGTTCCATCATTCAGGTTGGCAAGCATGGTGTTAATTTCTGAAGTGCTTTGCTGAGTTCTCGCGGCTAAAGCCCTTACCTCATCAGCAACAACAGCAAAACCTCTCCCTTGCTCTCCCGCTCTTGCAGCCTCAATAGCGGCATTCAAGGCCAGTAAATTAGTCTGATCAGCAATGTCACCAATCACACTCAATACCGAGCCAATTTTTTGTGAATCCTCGTTCATGGTGTTAATGCTTTCAGCCATCACCTCAACTTCATGAATCAAATCAGCCACACTGGTTACTGCGCCGCTAACAACCCCTTTAGACTGCTCTGCTTCATCGCTCGTTATACGAGTAAACTCCGCAGTTTGAGATGCGCTTTGTGACACACTGTCTGCAGTAGAGCTCATTTCATTAATTGCGGTAACAACCTGATTGGTTTCCATCGCGTGAGATGCTAATACAACATCATTGCTTTCCGATTGAGCGCGTAGCAGTTCAATATCATTAGAAATTCGCTGTGATGAGTCAGAAACTTCCAACATCATCGACTGAAGATTACTAATAAAGGTGTTCACCGCATCGGCTATCTGTCCCAAATCATCTTGACTTGTTACCTCAAGGCGACGAGTTAAATCGCCGTTTCCTTGTGATAAATCGACTATGGTGCTTTTTAACGCCAAAATAGGACGATAAGCTAAGTTTAATGTGAAGAAAAGAACAGCAATAGCCACAAGCAATAATATGCCGGCTGTTATCAGTGAGGTATCTACCGCTTCTTCAACTTTTTGATAAGCAATAGATTTATCAACACCAACCAAAAGATGCCAGCTAACATCATTATCTAATTGTATCGAACGGAAAAACGCGACTTTTTCAACGCCACCAAGGGAGTAATCTATCTGACCCCGTTCTTGATTTAATAAGGCGTCGGTAAGTTGGCTCAAGTCCGAGAAGTCCGTAAGCTTGGTTTTTCCCGGAACATCCACTTCACCATTTGATGCAATGGTTAAGCTTTTATCATCATACAGCCCCATCATCGCGCCAGGGAATGGTGGCTCTTTTACCATTTCATCCAGCAAACTAAGCTCAATATCCGCTAATAAAACACCTTCAAACTGACCTTGTCGATAGAAAGGTTCGGCAATGCTAACCATTAAGTTACCAGTCGATGCGCCTGTATATATATCGGTTATAACCGTATCGCCTTTCTGTTTAGCTTGTTGATACCAACCTCGCGTACGTGGATCGTATTTCGCTAACTCACGTTTGCCACTGCTATCACCATAAGAGCGGCCATCATCAAAACCAACTACGATGCCAGACGCCAGTGAAGAGTGAGCTATTTGTTTAACCATTAACTCAATCTGATCATCACTTCTATTTTCTGAAAAACCAGGTGCATTAGTAACGACCGCTTTTTTGATTGAAGCGATCCAACTTAATATACTGTCAGAAGTACTATCAATTTTTAACATTGAGAAGTTATCAACATTTGTTTGGATAGACGTTGATAATTGTCGGTAGGATAAGTAGGTGGAAACTGCTAAAGAAGAGGTTAGCAGCACTATAACGACAGCAATAATTCTGCCTTTAAAACTAGCCATGACATTCATATTTATTACCACTTATTTTATTTATAATCGTGGTAAATATATCATTTAGCGACTAAGTATCTTTTTCATTAATAATAAAATTTTATTATCGATCACATTATTGATTTCGTTATCACTAAGTGTATCGTTTGCGTCAAATTAATAACAATAACTCATGAGCATTTTGAGCTTTTATTTAAAGCCTCAACTTTGCTGTTAAGGCTTTAAAGTTTAATACACGATTAGCTATTTAATGGTTAGCGAACGTATTAATTTAGGTACATCGGTATTGTTCAAGACACCTTCAAAATACTGAGAACCTGGACCCGCTGCGAATAGTGGGATCATATTACTTGAGTGACCGCCAGTGCTTGATTCTGCTCTAACGGCTCGATCTATTGCACCCGCTTTATAATGCGCAGCAATAACAGAACCGATTTCCCAGCCAACTTTGTATTGATACTTCAGTTTACCTTTATCTGAGAGCACGTTCTTATTCAATTCTGCGACTTGCTCATCTGTTACTTCAAATCCTGCGTACTTTTTAAATACCGCTTTAATTGATTCAGGAGTGTAACTCTTTCCATCTTCAGCGACGACTAACTGCCCTGCCATGTACTCTGGAGAAACCGTAATCGCTTTTAGTGCAGCGATATCCATTGGTTCTGTCACAGACAAGCCCATTGTTTCATGATCGGCAAGGACAACGACTAATGTGTCTTTACGCGCTTTTGCCCATTCCCATGTTTGTTGGACAGTGCGATCAAACTCCATCAGCTCTTTCCATACACCCGTCACATCTGCAGCATGAGCGGCATGGTCAATACGAGCACCTTCAACCATTAAGAAGAATCCATTTTCATCTTTCTTAAGTGTATCAATGGCCATTTCTGTCATTAGCTCAAGGCTTGGTTCTTGGCTGCCTACATCATCACGATCCAACTTGTAGTTCATATATGACTTGTTAAACAGCCCTAGAAGCTTGTCAGAACCTTTTGCATTGGCAAGTTGCTGCTTATCTTTTACGATTGTGTAACCGGCATCTTCAAACTTAGGTAATAGATCAACACCATCTTGTTTTTTGGCACCAAAATATTTCCATCCACCACCGAGTAACACATCATATTGATTGGCTAGCATTTGACGAGCAGCTTCAGGTTGTCCTTGGTAGCGATCTGCAACGCTCGCTGTAAATGCGGCAGGAGTGGCATCTGTAACAGTATTGGTAGAGATTACCCCTACTTTATGACCCGATTTTTGAAAGTCATCTAAGATTGAATCAACTTCAATCCCTTCAGCATTAACTCCGATAGCAGAGTTGTTCGTTTTCACTGCCGTAGCAAGAGCAGTACCCGCTGCTGCAGAATCAGTCACTTGTTTATTCGCAGAATATGTTCTCACCAAAGCAACATTAGGAAGAGACTCAATAAATAAGGTGCCTGCTTTGCCATATTCCATATGACGAGCAATTTCAATTTGACCTAATCCCATACCATCACCGATAAACACGATAACATTGTTAGGTTTTACAGGTTCAGCTTTTGCTTTTTCAAAGTCAGGTGCAGCTAATGCATGCTGAGAACCAAGAAGGGCAAGTGTTGTTGCTAGTGTAAGAGTTTTTAGTTTCATATCATTATCTTTTTTAGAAGTTAATTGCATAACAAAGTTCACGTCAGGCAGTTTACAAAAATATCAAGAATAATATGATACGATCCTCTCATTATTCAGAGGAATTATAATTAGCTGAGGAAATACTAGATAGATCTGTTGAAACTCAATAACCAGTCACAAATTACAGAAAAGCTAAAAAAGATTAACCAATTCGCGATCTTTATCCAGCAGAAGCTTATACAAGATGGTTTCTTGCTAACCCCCGCTTCACATTGGTACACAATTTACCGAAACGAGAAATATCATCAAAATTAGGAGAGTGACCATTAGCAATCGCGCTTTCCCAGTACATGACTTCCGTATCAACTAATTCTAACAACTTCTTTGGGCAGCCAATGCATCCACCTTTAGCTGAACAGATAAACGTATCTGGCTGATATAATGGCAGTTCATTTTTCACCTGCTTAATAATTTGTAACATCGCCGTTTGGCGATTCGGTTTTTTGCTCATAAATTTTATAACCATTGTGAAAAACGTGCTAACTGTTATCTTCTAAATCTGATTGTTCATTTTTTAAATTAACATATTGATTTTAAAAATCATTAACTTACTATTCGCATTCTATTCTTTAGATATTAAACAGACTTTTATGACTCGATTACGTCTTACTTTTATACTCATTAGCAGCCTAGTTCTTAGCAGCCATAGTTTGGCAAAGTGGAGCAACCCTGTCGATAAGTATTCAGAGGTATATAAGCAGTATCTAACTGCAAAATGCCCAATTTCAGCGAATAACATTAAGCACTTTGTCTATTTTGCCCGTGATCGCGAGCAGATCATTGATCATCCATTTTTAGCGAACAAACACTTTGTTGGCGCCCAGATCATGTACTCATGGGCTCAGTTAGAGGTTGAAAAAGACAACTATGATTTCTCAATTATTGAAAACGACAGACTTTACTTAGAATCCCAAGGCAAAAAACTTTTTGTTCAGCTTCAAGATGCGACATTTAATCCCAAATACAAAGGCGTCCCTAGTTACCTTCTGACTGAAGAGTATGCCGGAGGTACTATTCTTCAACGAACCGATGATGGCGAACCTGAAGGGTGGGTAGCGAAGCGCTGGAATAAGAACGTTCAGAAAAGATTTGCTCGATTACTTAACGCGTTAGGACAAAAGTTTGATGGCAAGATTGAAGGGATAAACTTACAAGAATCCGCTATTGGTGTTTCTCAGCAATATGATAAAAACTTTACTCCGGCTTTATACAGCGCGTCACTCAAGAGTAATATGCTGGCACTGAAAAGTGCTTTCCCTATATCGGTAACAATGCAATACGCCAACTTTATGCCGGGCGAATGGCTACCTTGGGAAGATGAGGGTTATTTAAAATCGATATACCAGTATGGAGAAGAGATTGGTGTAGGTCTAGGTGCCCCAGATCTGATGGTTCAAAGAAGAGGACAATTAAATCATGCTATCTCAATGATGCACGAAAGTAGCTATCAGGTTCCATTAGGCATTGCGATTCAAGATGGTAACTATATAGGTCAAACTAACTCAGATAAGGTAGTAGAAGAGCGCAAAAACATCGTTCCGTTACTACATGATTTTGCAAAAGACTTTATCAAAGTTGACTATATGTTTTGGGTCAATCAAGAGCCTTATTTTGAAAAAGATGTACTTTCATGTTTTTCTCAAGGCTAAAGCAAGCGTAATCAATATTTGAAATACAGCTTACATTAGAGAATTTCACGCGGTGATCTGATCTCTGACTGATTGATATAACTGATGCAAAAGGAAGCTAGCAGAAATGGCTTCCTTTCAAGGAGTCATTGTCAGCTAGTCACTACAACAACAATTTTTTCCCATCGACTTTGCTTTGTATAAAAGCTTATCCGCCTGAGAAAATAGAACCTCAAAATCGTCAGAGTGATGTTCGTTAGAAACGACACCAATACTAACTGAACTGTTCACTTTCTGGTTATTGCAATAGAGAATCAACTCTTCAACTGCTTTGCAGATGTTTTCTGCGATTTCTACGGCTTGCTGTTTATCGGTGTTCTTAAGGAAAACAACAAACTCCTCTCCTCCGATTCGAGCCACATAGTCGCCTTTTCGTAGGGATAACTTTATCGCATTAGCAATACGAATTAATAACTTATCACCAAATTGGTGTCCAAAATTATCATTAACTTGTTTAAAATAATCTACATCGATAATAAGTAAGCTCACCTTTCGCTCTTCATCTAAACAAAAGTAACTTTTACTCATATTTAAAAATGCGCGACGATTAGATAACCCTGTGAGAGAGTCCACTTCTGCTAAATGTTGCATCGCTTGAGACTGTTGTTTGTGAAAATCAACCCAGCGAAAACAAGCCAATATAAATGTAACAAAGCCTACCGATTTAAAAATGTCTTCGGCTATACCCACGTTGTCAGAGACATCCAGAAACTCATCAATAAAATCTAACGCGCTACCTACTGTCAGGATTGAAACAGAGAGAAATAAAAACAGATACACTTGCCTCGACTTTTTAATCTCTTCAATCTTAAACAGCAAGAAAAAACACACCAACATCTGACTCGTTTCAATAACAAGATCAATTTGGTTATCAGGCCGGATCAAAGGATAGAAAATGGCTAAATATATATTTAATACAACCAATGGCAGTATAAGCATCAGTTGACGTTTGTACCGTAGCATAAAATTCAAATATTTGATTTGTCACGATTCAGCACGACATATGCTGAGCTACTCAATAGTGCTGCTAATACTAACACTTATTGATATATTTTTAATCAAATTTAATCTTTCTAACAATGGCTAGGTCTATTCACCATCATTAAACAAGATGGAAATTAACCATGGACAGAATAATAAAAGCTCATAACCAGGGCGCTTATTCCTATAATCAAGCTAATTGAAACCATTGTAAGAGCAAGCCAGATCCAGATTCTCCAGCCGTTATAAGATGTTCTCAGCATCCATATCCCTCTTATAACCAATATCTCTAGCAACACCTCTAGGAGCAATAACCCAACGCTAAGAGGCATACTTTCGCTGTACTCCAAAGTTGCATTAATCGGTATCACTGCAAGAAAATAAAACACCCAGAATGTTATCGGTAGCCCGAACTCACCGTTCATTAATTTTCTAATCATTTTTGTACCTCACCTTTTTGTTCCACAATAGCAAAAAAAAAACCCTGAAGAGTGGATTTTTCTTATTGTATATAAATGTACTCAATCGGTTCGTGCTTGGGCTTCCCTTTGGGTATTCGCTAGTTTCAACAATTCGGTGGTACGCCTGTATCGATTTGGCGAGCACTACGCAAAACCTCGACCGAGGAAATTAAAGCACTCAAATGTGAAGAACTGACCGAGCTACACGGCCACCATAGAGATTCTAATTTTAATTACCAAATAGCCATCAAGTGAAGCAAGCCTGTTTTACTTGATAGGGGTTTCAACAAACGAAGAGCGTTAGTGCCAGAGATCAATTATGTTAATCACCTGCCCCAAGTGCGAAAGCAAAGCCCGTATTGCCACATCTAGAGCAATAACCAAAGAAACACGCGAGGCCTATTGCCAATGCATGAACTTAAATTGTGGGGTTATCTTTGTGACCTATACGTCTGTGCATCGGATTATTGAGCCAATTGGAGGGAAACCGAACCCAGAACTCCAGCCTGAATTGTGCAGGCCGGAGGATTTGGAGCAAGGGGAGTTGTTTGGGTGACTTGAAATGTGTTTGACCCTGTAAATAATTCTGTGTAACTGCCATTGGTTACAAGTATTCAGTTAATCGGTCTTCGAACATAATCATAAAGCGGTTCAGCGCTTGCTTCCAGTTTC
>NZ_VTXE01000023.1 GCF_013114595.1 Vibrio sp. 99-8-1
TGATAGGTTTAAATTGTTAAAGAGCGTTGCTTTAAGTAAGCGGGTTAGCTTCTCAAAGCGGACGGCCATTTTAGCGAGTTAGCCTTCAGTGTCAAACACTTTTTGCAATTTTATTTCACTTAACTAAGAAGGAAATAAAAACCAAACTCATTAACTCTGGCGTCTTGTTATCACTGCGCTTCTTTTCGAAGTTTGCCCTGACAACGGAGGCGCATTATAGGGAGATATTTAGATAGCACAACCCTTAATTTTACTTTTTTTATAAAAAACATTTTGTTCGACTATTATTCGCACAAAATGGCCAATAAAAAGGCGTATCCCCTCTTAATTAGGCCATTTTATTCATTTAGCTAGTTTTATTGATGAGCAACAATGCGGTCTTTGCTCACCTTTAGCTGTATTTTTTTATCAGGATCGACTTTTCCTGCAAGAATAGCTTTTGCTAAAGGATTTTCCACAGCTTGCTGTATTGCCCTTTTTAATGGGCGAGCTCCATAAACCGGGTCGAAACCAACTTGAGCGATAAGATCCAACGCTTTGGGCGTTGTCTCCAACTCATATCCAGCTTCGGCCATGCGATAAGAAAGCTTATCTAACTGTATTGAAGCGATAGACTTAATATGTTCTTTGCCTAGAGGATGGAATACCACACTTTCATCAACCCTATTAAGGAACTCAGGTTTAAAATGTTTAGTGACGACGTCCATTACCTCTCGCTTGATACCTTCGTAGTCCAGTAAAGAGAAATTCTCTTGTATGCTAGCCGACCCAAGGTTCGAGGTCATAATAACAACGGTGTTTCTAAAATCGACCGTTCTACCCTGACCATCCGTTAAGCGGCCATCATCTAAAACCTGCAACAGTATATTAAATACATCAGGATGGGCTTTTTCTACCTCATCCAGCAAAATAACCGAATAGGGTTTCCTTCTAACCGCTTCCGTAAGATATCCGCCTTCTTCGTATCCTACATATCCGGGAGGGGCACCAACCAATCTTGCTACTGAATGTTTTTCCATAAATTCGGACATATCGATCCGTACCATGGCATCTTCACTATCAAACATGAAGTTAGCTAAAGTTTTACATAGCTCTGTTTTACCCACACCAGTAGGACCCAAAAACAGAAATGAACCAATCGGTTGATTCGGATCAGACAAACCAGCTCGACTTCTGCGAATCGCGTTAGCTACGACTTCAACCGCTTCCTGTTGTCCTATCACCCGTTTGTGCATTACCTCTTCCATATGAAGTAATTTCTCTTTTTCGGCTTCAAGCATTTTTGAAACAGGTATCCCTGTCTGCTTAGAGAGCACTTCTGCAATTTCTTCATCAGTAACTTTATTGCGCAGCAGTGTCATCTCTTGCATTTCCGCTTGTGTGGCGAGATCTAACTGCTTCTCAAGTTCAGGAATACGCCCATATTGCAATTCTGACATGCGGTTTAGATCTCCTGCACGTCTTGCAAAATCCATATCCATTCTTGCTTGTTCTAATTCAGACTTTATATGCTGGGTTCCAGAAAGTGCGGCTTTTTCTGCATTCCAAACTTCATCAAGTTCAGCATAGTCACGCTCTTTCTCGCTCAGCTCTTCATTGAGTGAACGTAAGCGCTTGGTGCTGGCATCATCACTCTCATTATTTAGAGCTTGCTGCTCAATTTTTAATTGAATGATTTTTCGTTCTAGCTTATCCAAGGCCTCTGGTTTTGAATCTATTTGCATCCGAATGCTAGATGCAGCCTCATCAATAAGATCGATCGCTTTGTCTGGAAGTTGGCGGTCAGAAACATAACGATGAGACAAACTCGCAGCCGCAACTATAGCAGGGTCGGTAATTTCAACATGATGGTGTAATTCATAACGTTCTTTCAAGCCACGTAATATCGCAACGGTATCTTCTACGGTTGGTTCATCGACAAGCACTTTTTGAAAGCGACGCTCTAAGGCAGGATCTTTTTCAATATATTGACGATACTCATCCAGTGTTGTGGCCCCAACACAGTGAAGCTCACCTCTGGCTAGCGCTGGCTTTAACATATTACCAGCATCCATTGAGCCTTCTCCTTTCCCAGCTCCAACCATGGTATGAAGCTCATCGATAAAGAGGATTATGTTCCCCTCTTCTTTAGAAAGTTCATTCAAAACAGATTTTAAACGTTCTTCAAACTCACCACGGTATTTGGCTCCCGCCACTAATGAGCCCATGTCTAATGAGAGAACTCTACGACCCCGTAATCCTTCTGGAACTTCATTATTGATGATACGTTGAGCCAGACCTTCAACTATCGCTGTCTTACCTACACCAGGTTCACCAATAATAACCGGGTTATTTTTAGTTCTTCGCTGAAGAACTTGAATCGTCCGTCGAATTTCATCATCTCGACCGATAACAGGATCAAGTTTTCCTTGCTCTGCCCGTACCGTAAGGTCAATAGTAAACTTTTCTAATGCTTGGCGTTTCTCTTCAGCATTGGGATCATCAACTTTTTGCCCCCCTCTAACCTGCTCTATCGCATTAGAGAGCGACTCTTCAGTTAGACCAAACTCTTTTAACAATTCGCCAAGAGGACCTTTATCTTCAATGGCTGCAAGTAAAAACACTTCAGATGATATATAGCTGTCTTGTCGCTGCTGAGCCACTTTATCACACAGATTAAACAGTACCCCCATTCCACTCGACAACTGTACGTCGCCGCCAATCCCACTTACTTTAGGTAGTCGGTCGAGTAGCTCTGATAGCTTAGAACGTAATTGAACCACATCAACATCTAACATGGTTAATAGAGGACGAATAGCGCTACCGTCTTGGTTTAGCAACGAAACCATTAAATGGACGGGTTCTATATATTGATGGTCACGCCCAAGAGCCAATGATTGAGCATCAGAAATTGCTACCTGGAACTTACTGGTAAATCTATCTAAGCGCATGGCAACCTCCATAGAGATAAATAACTAATGCTAAAAAGATGGATACAGCTACTTCGTTTTTCAAGGGAGTAAATCTCCCTTAATAAATAAATGAGGGGTTAATCGTCAATCCAGATAAAGGAGGCTTGCCGGCCAGTGATGCCATCTCGTCGGTAAGAGTAGAACTTAGCAGGATCAGAATACGTACACATATCACTGCAAAATACCTGCTCAACACCAACAGCATTTAGCCTTTGTGTCGCGAGAAGATTCATATCAGCAACATATTTTTGATTGCTTTTGCTAATAAATGCCTCTTCTGCTTGAGGGGAGTGCTGAACAAATTGTTGAAACACATCTTGTCCCACTTCAAATGCTTGAGCTCCAATTGCAGGACCAAGCCATGCAATAACTGGCTTATCAAAAGCTTTCACCGCATTTTCTAAAATACCGTCTGCAAGCCCTCGCCAGCCGGCATGAACGGCAGCGACTTTTGAACCTTCAATATCGGTTAATAAAACAGGCAAGCAGTCTGCTGTCATTACACAACAGACCACCCCTTTCACCGATGTAACACTCGCATCGGCATCAAGAGCCTTGCTTGTTGGCCCACCCAGCTCTGCAACCTTTACAGAGTGGGTCTGATTTAACCAGACGGGATCAGAAGGAAAACCGGCAGCCTTAGTCAATAAAGATCTATTTTGTAGAACAACAATAGGATCATCCTCAACATGAATCCCTAGATTCAATCCATGATAAGCATTGGTCGACATTCCACCTTGACGTGTTGAGCTGACGGCTTTGACATGACTAGGTGCATTCCAGTTTGGGATGATCAAATCCATTAAATGTCATCTTCCTTATTAAGTCTGGCATCTTCTCTTAACGCTTCAGCCATTACCACCATATCGTCAGGAACAGGGGCATGGAACTCCATCTCTTCCTTTGTGACAGGATGGATAAATCTTAACATCACCGCATGCAAGGCTTGTCGATCAAACTGTCGAATCATATCCGTCAGTTCGTCGCTTGCACCTTTCGGTATACGAGCACGACCACCATAAGCAATATCACCAAGCAATGGATGCTGAAGGTAGGACATATGAACACGAATCTGGTGAGTTCTCCCTGTTTCGAGTCGCAATCTTATTCTAGTGTGCTCACGAAAATGTTCCGCAACACGATAATGAGTAATAGCTGGTTTACCCAACTCATTCACCGCCATTAACGTTCTCTTCGTCGTGTGACGTCCAATCGGCTTTTCTATCATGCCGCCAGCGGTCATTTTACCAATGGCAATGGCTTCATACTCACGAGTAATCTTACGCTTTTGCAGCGCTCGTACTAAACGAGTTTGGGCAGGAACCGTTTTCGCGACCACCATTAACCCGGTGGTATCTTTATCAAGACGATGAACAATACCCGCACGCGGCACTTCCGCTATCGAAGGATAGTGGAAAAGCAGTGCGTTTAGCACGGTTCCATCTGGAGTACCTGCTCCCGGATGAACAACAAAATCTCGCGGTTTGTTAATGACAATAATATCGTCATCTTCATAAACAATGTTTAGTGGAATATCTTGAGCTTCCCAACGCTCTTCATCTTCAAGTTCAGCATGCACGACAATTACTTCACCGCCCATCACCTTGACGCGAGGTTTTACAACAACCTCACCATCCACCTGAATTTTACCTTCCAATAGCCATTCTTTTATCCTAGAACGGGAAAAATCAGAAAATAGTTCTGCTACGGCTTGGTCTAATCTTTGACCAAGTTGAGTTTCTTTTACTGTATCGGTTAATTCTATCTGCTGTGCCATATCGAACTTTTTAAAAAACTATGAGACTAATGCTCATGACTGTGAAAAAATACCCTATTGCTTTTTATTCTATCTGTTAACTGCTAGAAAGTAACGGAAGCTTAAGATTTAATTTATATCCAAGGAATCTAATTCGGACATGAAATACCGCACTTTATCAGGCTTATTAACCCTTTCACTGCTTTTTGGTTGCTCTACTAGTGACGAAATCGTTCCTGATGTTCCAGCAGCCGAATTGTATTCAGATGCCCAATCATCACTGAGAAGCGGTGCTTGGCTCAACGCGATCGAGAAATTAGAAGCACTTGATTCGCGTTATCCGTTTGGCCCTTACTCCGAACAGGTACAGCTCGATCTCATCTATGCTTACTATAAAAATAATGATCTACCTTTAGGTCTTGCCACTATCGAGCGATTTATCCGATTAAATCCAACTCATCCAAAAATGGACTGGGTTCTCTATATGAGAGGCCTATCGTACATGGCTCAAGATAGAAACTATATGCATGATATTTTGAATATCGATAGATTTGATCGTGATCCTGAACCGGCAAAATCGGCTTTTGCTGATTTTAAACGTTTATTGCAACGATACCCTGACAGCGCATTTACGGCGGACGCACAAAAGAGAATGTCTGCTCTAATCAATCGCTTAGCCAACTACGATCTTGCCACTGCGGATTTTTATCTGCGTCGCAAAGCTTGGATAGCGGCGATAAATCGCAGTCAAGAGCTACAAAAAACCTACCCAGATACCGTTGCCGCCAGAAAATCGTTAGAAATTCAGTTAGAAGCTTATCAACAGCTCAACTTGACTGAATCGGTTGAACGCACAAGACGCATGATGGAATTAAACGCGCTTTAATTTCACACCATCATTAAACCGTTAAACCGTTAAGCCGCTAATCAATAGCGGCTTTTTTATTTTTGCTGCTATTTGCAATTGCAGAGAAAGGATTGATTCGTTAATAGATCAATCTCACAACTTTTAATTGATTAGAATTCAAACAGGAAAGGATTTTAAATCGAACAAAAGCACTAAAAATAGAGGGATTTTCAGTACGCTACTTGTTACCAATGTATAGAGTTTAATTGGGACTACAAGCTTTTTTTATCAAACCAACAATAAAGATTTGTGGCAGATCACATTTACTGATCTATCAATTTCCCCCTTACATTTAGGTGATCAAGATCACATTATTAAATCACTAAAACAGTAATCTGAAGTTAACCCATAAGGGATGCAACAGAGGAAAACATCTATGAAAATAAACATTACTGGTAAAAATATTGAAATCACCTCTGCAATCCGTGCGCATGTTGAAGCGAAATTTAAAAAGCTTGAAAAATGGCAAGTAGACATTATCGGATGCCAAACAAGCGTCAGTGAAGAACCTGGCAAAAAAATGAAATTTGAAGCGAGCATTTCGGTACCCAAAGGCAAACTTGTCGCCTCATCCATTAATGAAGATCTTTATAAAGCTGTGACTGAAGTGGAACAAAAACTTGAGCGTCAGCTAAATAAACTCAGCCATAAGCCCGAATCCCGTCGTGCCTCTCATGCTGAAAAGCCAGAAATGGATGAAATTGAATAATAGTTAAGTATGAATACTGATTTATTAGATAAAGCGCCTTAGGGCGCTTTTTTGCTTGACGGGATAATGCCCCTTGCTTATGGTGTATATTCAAACGCTAACCAATTGCAATAATGACAATGACGCTAAAACCACTGTTTCTTTTTGATTTATTTTTTATCTCCTAATCTGGAGGCTGAGCTCGTTTTAAAAAATAAACCAAAAACGAACAGAAAGCCTCCCAAAGGGAGGCTTTTTTATTACAAGGAAATAGGCAACCAAGATGACGGACAGTAAATACTCTCTCGATGAGATTCGAATTCGATTAAATGACCTAGATGATCAATTATTACAACTTCTTTCAGAAAGAAGAGCTTTAAGTATCGAGGTTGCAAAAAGTAAGATAGAAACAGCAAAGCCAGTTAGAGATGCCAACAGAGAGCAGCAATTGCTGGTAAAACTTATCGAGAATGGTGATAAAAAATACCAACTTGACGCGCAATACATTACTAAACTATTTCACACCATAATTGAAGATTCTGTACTACTTCAGCAATCCTACTTACAAAATATTGCTAATCCAGCACTGAGTCGAAAACCCATCGCTAGAGTCGCTTATCTGGGTTCAAAAGGCTCTTATTCACATCTGGCCAGCCGAGAATACTTCAGCCGAAAAAATACAGAGCTTATCGAGCTAAATTGCCATCACTTTAAAGAAGTGACAAAAACCGTAGAGTCCGGCCACGCTGATTTTGGTGTATTACCCATTGAAAATACGAGCTCAGGCTCTATCAATGAAGTTTACGACTTACTGCAACACACCACTCTCTATATCGTTGGTGAGATAACCCTACCTATCGAGCACTGCATTCTTGCCGATAGCGACATTCGCCTAGAAGAGATTAAAACACTTTACTCTCATCCACAGCCTCACCAACAATGCAGTGAGTTTCTTAGTCGACTTAAAGGGGTATCTTTAGAGTCGTGTGCCAGCACCGCAGACGCAATGAAGAAAGTTAAAGAGATTAATAGCAACGATGTCGCGGCAATTGGTAACGCCTCTAGCGGCAAATTGTACGGGCTGCAACAGATTCAAGGTAACATTGCCAACCAGACAGAAAATCATACTCGCTTTATTGTTGTGGCGCGTAAACCTGTCGAAGTATCCGCACAAATACCAGCAAAAACCACGCTGATTATGTCCACTTCGCAAGAAGCAGGCTCACTAGTGAAAACATTGCTGGTACTACAAAAATATGACATAAACATGCGCAAACTAGAGAACCGCCCCATTATAGGAAACCCTTGGGAAGAGATGTTCTATGTTGATCTTGAAGCTCACTTAGAATCAGAGAGCATGCAACAAGCTATCAGTGAACTGACACAGATCACGCGACATTTAAAAGTTCTTGGCTGCTATCCAAGTGAAAACGTAAAACCGACTCAAGTGAGGTTAGGTCAATGAAAACCGTTATTGTCGCCTCATTAAATCCAGCAAAAATAAACGCCGTAAAAGCGGCCTTTGAAGATGTCTTTAATGATGAACAATTTACCTTTCAAGGTATCAGTGTCGCAAGTGAGGTGCCTGATCAACCTATATCCGACCAAGAAACCAAACAAGGTGCTTTGAACCGAGTTAAAAATGCAAAACTGGCTGATAACAAAGGGGACTTTTATGTGGGATTAGAAGCTGGCAATGAAGGCGATTTTACCTTTGCTTGGATGGTTATTGAATCACACTCACAACGAGGTGAGTCTCGCTCTGCTAGCCTTATGTTGCCGCCCGTTGTGTTAGAAAAACTCCGCACAGGCAAAGAGTTAGGGGATGTGATGGATGAAGTGTTTGCGACTGAAAATATCAAACAGAAAGGGGGAGCCATTGGCTTACTAACCAACCATCTTTTGACGCGAAGCTCGGTATACCATCAAGCATTAATTCTGGCACTGATCCCTTTTATAAATAAAGATCACTTCCCAACAACGTTGTAACGAGACTCAATACAAACGCTATTGATCAATCATCCTTAAATAAAGATATCAGCCTTTGTTGGTATACTAAAGTGACCTCAAGATGCAGGATTCAGAGCGACATCAACAAGTTCAGTTCAAGAAAGATAATTGAAGGAATGGCATTCCCTTTCAAGATTATCTGACGCAGAAATGGGCGTGTTGATGTCACTTGAGTATATCTTTATTCTCAACCAAAAGCTGAAATAAACTCTCTTTTTCTTCATCTGTATGAGACTTAAGCTCGTTAGAACCTCGCGTTATAGTGGCAATGCCAACACCAAGCATTTGGCTTATCTGCCGCTGAGAAATATCCCCTTTAAGTAACTCATTAAAAATATTCACTCTGGCAACAAGTGCGTCTCTTTCATCTTGAGTTAACAATGAGGTCAACAACATCTCATGTTGATCTTTCTCAGCAGCACTTTTCACTAAACGAATGACGTGTTGCCAGTCCGTAAACTCTGGGGATAAAGACATAATTATCACTCTTATTGGCGGTACAAAACTTAATAAAAAAACAAAAGCTGGCTAACGTTAAGTGGTTCCGTCAAGCCAGCTCATCTCATTGAGTATATATAATTTTCAGTTTGGTTTTAAATTAATATTTCGTTAGCAGTTCTTGAGGATGAAGAAACTCCCCTTCAACTCTCATCAACTGACGATAGTAGGTTTCAAACATCAGTATATTCTGCACATATCCCCGAGTTTCTTTATAAGGAATAGACTCTATGAAAGCAAAAGCATCCAGTTTACTGTTACTGCGTTTACGCCATGTTTTTACTCGATGAGGTCCCGCATTATACGCTGCCAAAGCAAAAATTCGGTTATTATCATACTGATTTAAAAGGCTATTAAGATATCGACTGCCTATCTCTATGTTCTTTTTAACATCATAAAGTTCACTGGCACCTTTGTAATTCAACTTAAACTTTTTAGCCGTGTATTTTGCCGTTGTAGGCATGATTTGCATAATACCTCTGGCTCCTACCGGAGAACGAGCCTGCACATCCAGTGCACTCTCTTGTCTTGCTAGAGACATGAGTGTAATCGGATCAACATTGTGTTTGTCGCCATAAAAGTTGAACCACCATTGATGCGCTACAGGGAACCTCAATGCTGTGTGATCCCACATCTCTGCTTCAATGGTCGCTTTTACCGTTAAATGGTGCCAATTTTTCTTTGCCGCATAAAGAGCCAGCGCTTGCTGCTCCTCTTTATCCACTTGCCACAATAACCAATTCCACTCTCGCTTAGCTGCGGCGATTTTATCAACATCAATAAGTTCATTTATCCGCACTAAACTCACTTGATAGGGTTTCAGTATATCTAGCGTGGTGTTAACACGAGACACTTGATAAGTGACAGGCTTATCCAGTGATTTAGCAGCAGCAACACTGTAAAAATTGCGCTTACCTAACAGTTTTTGTAGTCGCTCTATCCCTTCACTCGATGCTCCTAACGCCAGTTCACTTCTGCCCAACCAATACTGCCAACGCATAGAGTTTTGATTGGATTCCGGCAGGTAAGCAATCCATACCGGGATCATAGGCCAGTCCGCTTGACGAATCGCCAAACGAATTCTCTGCTCAATCATGGAGACATTAGTGGAGTGTTTTAATACCTCATCTCGCCACACAGCAAGATAAAGCTCCTCGGTCTCCAGCAATCGAATAGCAATAAAATCTGACAACCTTTGCGCTTGTTCTCCAACTATCTGTTGGGCATCAAGCACAATCGGTAACGTACGCTGTGCTAAGGCAGGATCTTTTCTAGCTAATTTTTTTAAAGCAATTTCAGATTTCTTTCGGTTATCCTCGTTTGCCGGATGCTTTTGTGAAAATTCCGTCACATATTGAGGATTTCTTAATAGATACTTTAGCTCTTTGGCAAGAAACTGACTGCGTTCACTGGTCGTCATTTTTGCCAGATAATTCATTAAGGTAGCGCTATTTCTCTCATAGCTAAGCAACATACGCCGCAGTACCAAATCGTCCGTTCTTAATCCTGCTTTCTGCCATTCAAGAAACAGAGGTTCGCAATTATCGGATACGCTGTTACCACTGAGCCAGAGTTCAGTCGCACCTTTATACGCTCTATCTTCATTACCATTTTTCAGCTGAGCATAATAGAAGCTACAACGATACTTCTCCATCCTAGGCTCTGTTGTCTGATATTGATAAAAAGTTTGCCAATCTCCTTTCTTTATCAAAGCATCTAGATACGCTGCACGGATGCTATTAGAGAAAGGGAATGATTGATGCTGACTAACAAACTGATTGACTTCTTCAGGTGTCCTTTTACCTATATTGACCAGAAATGTTCGGTAATCAACATACGGAGTAAGAGGATAATTGGCGATTTGATCGCGAATTTGCATGTACTTTTCTATCTGTTTCTTATCCAGATATTTTTGAGCTTTTTGATATGTGACTCGCTGCTGTTCTAAAGACGCAGGCGCCGCGAATGCGCCTGTAGAAATAGCCAATATAGGCAACACAGCAGATACAAGTTTGTTCATGCGAAACATTGATTACCCATTTCCTAGCCAGTTAGCTGATGATTGATGGTTATAAACACAATACAGCAGACTGTTTAAATACATGTAACGCTAATGTTAGAAAACTATCATGCTATAGATCAAGCCCTATCTCTCATTATTTTGTCACGAAACCAAGCTTTATTAATCTCATTCTCACTTGAGATAATTTGGTATAAAATAATCCCTCATTTTTTCAAAACATAGGATCAATCGGCAATGGCTGAATACGTCTATACCATGTCGCGAGTGAGCAAAGTCGTGCCACCTAAGCGTCAAATTTTAAAAGACATTTCTCTAAGCTTTTTTCCTGGAGCCAAAATTGGTGTTCTAGGTTTAAATGGTGCGGGTAAATCTACCTTACTTCGTATCATGGCAGGTATCGACACTGACATTGATGGTGAAGCTCGTCCACAACCGGGACTCAATGTAGGTTACCTACCTCAAGAACCGAAGCTTGATGAGTCAAAAACCGTACGTGAAATTGTAGAAGAAGCCGTTGCCGATGTTGCGGGCGCTTTATCAAGATTAGATGCCGTTTATGCCGCTTACGCAGAACCAGATGCAGACTTTGATGCTTTGGCCAAAGAGCAAGGTGAACTTGAAGCGCTCATTCAAGCTAAAGATGGTCACAATCTAGATAACGCATTAGAACGTGCCGCAGATGCACTTCGTCTCCCAGAGTGGGATACCAAAATTGAAGTTCTTTCTGGTGGTGAACGTCGTCGTGTGGCTATTTGTCGTCTATTGCTAGAAAAACCCGATATGCTGTTGCTAGATGAACCTACTAACCACCTTGATGCGGAATCTGTAGGTTGGCTTGAGCGCTTTTTGGTTGACTACAACGGAACCGTTGTGGCAATTACCCACGACCGTTATTTCTTAGATAATGCCGCAGGATGGATTTTAGAACTTGACCGTGGTGAAGGTATTCCATGGGAAGGTAACTACACATCTTGGCTTGAACAAAAAGATGCACGTTTGAAACAGGAAGCTTCTCAAGAGAAAGCGCGTCAAAAAACCATTGAGAAAGAGCTGGAGTGGGTTCGTCAAAACCCTAAAGGCCGACAAGCTAAATCAAAAGCACGTATGGCTCGATTTGAAGAACTGAATACTTCCGATCACCAGAAACGAAACGAGACAAACGAACTGTTTATTCCACCGGGTGAGCGTTTGGGTGACAAAGTGATCGAGGTTAACAACTTAACCAAGTCATTTGGCGATCGCGTACTTATCGATAACCTCTCTTTTAGCATGCCTAAAGGCGCTATTGTCGGCATCATCGGTGCCAACGGTGCAGGTAAGTCGACGCTATTTAAAATGTTAAGTGGTACAGAGCAAGCGGACAGCGGCACCATTGAACTTGGTGATACTGTTCATCTAGCATCAGTTGATCAGTTCCGTGACAGCATGGATGACACTAAAACGGTTTTCCAAGAGATCTCTGAAGGCGCGGACATCATCAAGATCAACAACTTTGAGATTCCGGCTCGTGCATACTGCTCTCGCTTCAACTTCAAAGGTGTTGATCAGCAAAAAGTCATTGGCGAGTTATCCGGTGGTGAACGTAACCGCGTACACTTAGCTAAGTTACTCAAAGCGGGGGGTAATGTACTATTACTCGATGAGCCAACCAATGACCTAGATGTAGAGACCCTACGAGCTCTGGAAGAAGCTTTACTTGAATTCCCGGGCTGTGCCATGGTTATTTCCCATGACCGTTGGTTCTTAGACCGTATCGCGACTCATATTCTTGACTACCGCGATGAAGGACAAGTGAACTTCTATGAAGGTAACTATAGTGAATACACTGAGTGGCTTAAACAGACATTAGGCGCTCAAGCAGCTGAGCCTCATCGTATTAAATATAAACGTATGACTAAATAACTTAGTCACTGTTTCTCATTTAAAGACCGCTTAAATAGCGGTCTTTTTTATTACCTAGAGCAATTTCCTGCGATAAGATCGACAGATTATAACTTTTGTTAACCAAGCGCTCAGTATCTTGAAGTTAGTTAGGTATAGTATTAATCTTATACTAGCTATCCACCATATTAAGAGAGGATATATGAGCGAACGTCGTCGCTTTTCCCGTGTCATCTATCAAGCGCCTGCAGAATTACATCAGGGGCAACTCAAGGTCAGCAGTTCGATCAAAGATCTCTCTTTACACGGTCTGCTACTGGCTACCCCAGATACACCTCTCGACAGCGCACACCCTGTTGATGTCTTTTTCCAAATTCCTGACAGCGACATCATTATCTCATTGCAAGCTGACATCGTCGAAATGACCGATACTTTTATTCGAGTAAGCATTCAGCATATTGATATAGACAGTATTAGCCACTTAAGGCGTTTAGTTGAACTTAATGTCGGTGATGATGAGTTGTTGCACCGAGAGTTAGAACAACTATCAGATCTTGGTGATCACCATTAAACCTTTTAGTTAATGGTAAAAAACCAAATTTAATGGTGATTTTCTATGTTAAAAAAAGAGCCACTTAACTGAGTTAAGTGGCTCTTTTTTTAGCTTAAATTTTCTCTAATTTACGTTATATCTGCTGCTAACACGATTATTGTCACTTAGCCTTACGCTTGGTCAGCATCAATAGGCATGGTGTTAGCACCAGCGTTAACACTGTGGCAAAAGCCAATCCACCAGCAACTGCCGTTGCAAGCTGAGACCACCACTGAGTACTAGGAGCACCAAACTCAATTTTTTGATTAATCAAATCGATATTCATCTCCAGTACCATAGGCAACAAACCTAAAATAGTGGTAACCGTTGTCAGCATTACAGGACGTAAACGCTGAACACCCGTTCTCAATATCGCTTCTTTCCTATCCAAACCTCGGGCTAACAACTGATTATAAGTATCAATCAGTACAATATTGTTGTTAACCACGATGCCCGCCAGAGCGATAACCCCTATTCCCGACATGACAATACCAAAAGGACGCTGGAAAATAAGCAAGCCTGCGAATACTCCAACGGTAGAAAATAGCACCGCACTCAGTATTAAAAATGCCTGATAGAAGCTATTAAACTGCGTAATCAGTATCAACGCCATCACAGCCAACGCAACTAAAAATGCTGATTCCAAAAACGCCGACGACTTCTCTTGATCTTCGTTCTGACCACGTAGCTTAAACTCAACGCCAGATGGCAGCCCGAGCGCGAGTAACTCTTGTTCAATTTTAGGCAACTCTAACGCTAAATTGTGCCCTTCTTTAAGATCCGCCATAACTTGCAGCACTCGACTACCATCAATACGTTTAATGGTGTCCTGCTTTTTGCTTGGCTTAATCTCAGCAAAGTTAGTAATAGGTACTAAGCCTGCGGGTGTTTTCACTCTTAGCTGATCAAAACGACCTATGTCTCTCTGCTCTTGAGGGAAACGAACAAGAATATCCACCTCTTCGTTTGCATCATCCGGTAAGTAATCTCCAATTTTCAGTCCATTAGTGACAAACTGAACCGTGTTGCCCACCAAGGTTGCATCGGCAGCAAAACGACCTGCATCGTCTCTCTTAATGTCAATTTGCCAATCAATACCCGGTTTACTGGAAGAGTCACTTAAATTATTGAAAGCAGAGTAACTGTCCGCCCAATGACGCACTATTTTGGCACTTTCATCCAGTAACATATTGTCTCTAGAGGAGAGTTCAATCACCAAATCGTGATCGCTTGGAGGCCCTGCGTCCGGCTTCTTAAATTCAATTTCAACACCGGCGTAGCCAGAAAGCTTTTCGTCTAACTCAGCAATAATTTCATTTACCGGACGGCGGTACTGCCAATCCACAGGAGTGATCTGAATTTGACCAATGGAATCATCACCCCCGGTTTTGGTATAAACACTCTCAAACTCTTTTCCACCAAGTACTGCCGACTCAATATCCACCATAATACGGTCTTTTTCTTGGATAGATAAATCCCCATAAGAACGCACTTTGATGGTAAATGAAGGAGGATCTACTTCAGGGAAGAACTCAGCCCCTAAACCAGCTTTTGCATAGGTAAAACCCACTCCAATTGAGAGCAAAATAGCACTGAACAGGATCTTCCACGGGTGGTTAACGGCTAGTGCCAAAGTATGATAATAGAGCTTTGTTAGGCCTGTCGCTTTAGAGAAGTCACCATTGTGCAGCGCCACCATTTCTTGTCTAAGTTCAGGTCTAATATACTGTTCTTTACCAATTAAACTGCCTAATACCGGCACAAACAGCAACGCCATAATTAACGATGCCGATAATGTGGCGATCAAAGTCATTGGTAGGTACTTCATAAACTCGCCAGTAACATCTGGCCAGAAAAGCAATGGCGCAAAGGCGGCTAATGTTGTTGCCGTAGAAGCGATAATCGGCCAAGCCATTCGCTTTGCCGCATCGCGATAGGCATCTTGACGCGACATACCTTCATGCATACGCCGATCGGCAAATTCGGTGACAACAATTGCCCCATCCACCAACATACCCACTGCCATAATTAAAGAGAACAGCACGACAATATTGACCGTTAAGCCAAATACAGAAAGAACCAATAAGCCCGTTAAGAAGGAACCGGGAATAGAGACCCCAACAAGAAACGCGGTCCGTACGCCTAAAATGGCAATGATGACAATAACCACCAGAATGATAGCCGACAAGATATTGTTTTGCAGATCACTAAGCATGATCTTGACATCTTTTGACTCGTCCCATGTGTATTTAACCATCAAGTTGCTTGGCCAATCTTCACGTTGCTGCGCTTTTTCCATAACCGTTTTAACAAGATCTACGGTTTCAATAATGTTCTCACCAGCGCGTTTTTTAACATCTAACACCACTGCCGACTCACCATCCAAACGAGCAAAACTATCAGGATCTCGGAAAGAGCGTCGTACCGTCGCAATATCACCAAAGGTGATTACCTGTTTACCATCTACTTTAACAGGCATCTCCAGCACATCTTTTAACGATTCAAACACCGATGGCACCTTAATAGAGAAACGTCCATACCCTGTATCAACGAACCCTGCGGCAACGACTCGGTTATTAAGCGCAATTAGATTGTAAATATCACCTTGATCTAAGTTGTAACTCTCCATCAATAATGGGTCGACAACAATCTCGACAATATCTTCACGATCTCCCGCAATATCAACTTCTAAAACCTGCTTATAGCCCTCTAACTTATCTCTTAACTGACGGCCTACTTGTACTATTGTTCTTTCAGGAACGGTTCCATACAGAACCACCGACAAAATCGGTTGATAGCTAGCCAGTGTCACTTCATTAACAGTCGGTTCATCACTATCCGCTGGAAGTTTAGGCTTTGCCTGATCGACAGCATCACGAACATCTGCCATCGCTTTATCTAAGTTCATACCAACATTAAATTCCAACGTCACTGAGGCATATCCCTCAGAGGCATTGGAACTCATCTCTTTCACCCCTTCGATAGAGCGAAGTTCTTGCTCAATTGGACGAACCAGTAATCGCTCAGCATCGCTGGGAGAAATCCCCTGATGACTCACTCCAACATAAATAATTGGGATAGTGATATCTGGGCTCGATTCTTTAGGTATGGTGATATAAGTGACCACTCCTGCCATCAAAATAAGAATCAGCAAGGTGATCATGGTACGTGAGCGGGACAACGCCGCGTCAATAATCGCTAACATCTTGTTTCTCCGCCTATTGACTTACAGAGTCGACTTTTACCGCAATAACATCATCACCATCACGAACAAAACCTTGTCCTACAGTAATAATATCAACGCTATCGCCTAATCCAGACAGCCACACTCCATCCTGTACAGCTTTAACCAGCTGAATGGCAACGAACTTAACTCGGTTATCTTGCAGCACCTTAACCCCCAGATTGCCATCCTCATCTAAAGCGAGCATCGCAGGAGAGACTTTAATTGCCTTCTTCATTTCAAGGTCAAGCTCTACCTCTGCACTCACGCCCGCAGGTACTCTCTGGTTAGGGTTTGCGATTTCAATTTCAATGGGGAAGGTATTGGTCGCCACGGAAGAGACACGAGACAGATAGCGCAATGTACCTTCAATACGTTCACCATTAATGAGACGAATCTTGGCGGTTTGACCACGTTTTAAACTTTGAACATGTCGTTCACTAACATCGGCTTCTATGACTAATACTTGCAAGTCAATTACCGTTGCAACCGGATCACCCACACCAACATAATCGCCCACTTCAATAAACAGGTGATCGACAATGCCGTCAAAAGGTGCTTTTAATAAACTGTTTCGCAGAGAAAGTCGCACCTTGCTCACATCGGTTTTTGCTTTTACTAATGATGCCTGAGCAGAACTATAGGCAACTTCACCCTGTAACCCTTTGCTCTTTAAAGACTTTGCCGCTTTAAACTCTTTCTCTTTTACATTCAAATTGGCAATGGCCTGCTCTAACTGAATCTCAAGATTGTCTTTATCTATCTGAGCGATCGCTTGGCCTTTTTTTACGCTTGCCCCTTTTTTAACCAGAAGTTTCACCACTTTTCCGGCGACTTCTGCGCCAAGCTTAGCTTGCTTATCAGGAGCGGTACGACCGTATAGATCCACCGTCTTGGCAGTGAGGATAGCGTCAAAAGTGTCATACTGAACTTTCGCTAAAGGCGCGACTTCTGCTTCACTTTCTGTCTTGCTTTCTTCAGCTCGAAGCATGCCCATACCAAGCCAGATGGAGAGTCCAATTAGGAGTATCAGTGAGAGTAACCAAGGGCGTTCAGAGAAAAAACGGCTAACATGACGTATAGGCATAACAAGTCCCTTTATTATATTGTTGTTACTATTTAATTCATTTTTATAAAGTACATTTAAATGAATAAAGCCTTACGTAGTTTTCATTACGCAAGGCCTTAAATTAATTCAGCGCGTCATTATAACATTAAGAAAATGACGTTATTGTGCTATTGATCAGACAGTAAAGTTGATCAGACAGTAAAATTGATCAAACAGCAATATCGATCAATTGGTAAACGGATCAAACACTAAATGATGCACCACAACCACATGTTGTTGTGGCATTCGGGTTATTAACAAAAAAGCGAGCCCCTTCTAGGCCCTCGGTATAATCAACGACGCCACCAATCAGGTATTGTAAGCTCATTGGATCAACAACCAGAGTAACACCACTATTTTCAATTGTGCTATCGCCTTCGTTTACTTTTTCATCAAAAGTAAACCCGTATTGGAAGCCACTACAACCACCACCTGTAATATAAACTCTTAGTTTTAATTCTGGGTTTTCTTCCTCAGCAATCAGAGTTTTCACTCGAATGGCTGCTGCATCTGAAAATGATAATGGTATGGCTACTTCACTCACAATGACTTCTCCTATTGCAATACAAGTTCAATTCTTTACTTATATGGCAATTAACTGCTTATATTCTGATTATTTGACGATTATCTAATACCTGAGTAATTCATTCAAGTATTCTTGCTTTCTTTATCTCAGCTTATTATCGTTGTTGTGATTCACTAACCTCAACTAATTTGCAAATTTAGTAAAAAAAGCTAAAGCAAATCGACGAATAATCGTTACAATTCAGACTTATTGCTCCAAATTATAAAGATTAAGGATAAGCCCATGACCAAGTCGTCAGAACTATATCAAAAAGCACAAAAAACCATTCCCGGTGGTGTTAACTCTCCCGTCAGAGCTTTCAATGGCGTAGGTGGATCTCCCATCTTTGTTGAGAAAGCCGATGGCGCATACATGTATGACGCAGATGGTAAAGCTTATATCGATTATGTTGGCTCATGGGGACCAATGATACTTGGTCATAATCATCCAGATATTCGTCACGCGGTTATTGAAGCAGCGGAACGTGGCCTGAGTTTTGGTGCACCAACAGAAGTTGAAGTTGAAATGGCCGAACTTGTTTCTCAGATCGTTCCTTCGATGGAACAGTTGCGTATGGTGAACTCAGGAACTGAGGCGACAATGAGTGCGATTCGTTTGGCTCGTGGCTACACTGGCCGAGACAAAATCCTCAAGTTCGAAGGCTGCTACCATGGCCATGCCGACAGTCTGCTAGTTAAAGCGGGATCGGGAGCATTAACATTGGGCCAACCAAGCTCTCCTGGTGTGCCTGCCGACTTTGCCAAGTACACACTTACAGCAACCTTTAATGACTTAGCCTCTGTTCAAGAGCTGTTTGATGCCAATAAAGGTGAAATCGCCTGTATTATCGTAGAACCGGTTGCTGGCAATATGAACTGCATTCCGCCACTAAAAGGCTTTCATGAAGGGCTACGAGAGATCTGTGATAAAGAAGGGGCTTTATTGATCTTTGATGAAGTCATGACAGGTTTCCGTGTCGCTCAAGGCTGTGCTCAAGCTCATTACAATATCAAACCCGACCTGACTACATTAGGAAAAGTTCTTGGTGGTGGTATGCCTGTAGGCGCCTTTGGTGGCCGCAAAGAGGTAATGCAACACATCGCTCCAACGGGTCCGGTTTATCAAGCAGGTACGCTATCAGGCAACCCAATTGCCATGGCGGCAGGTCTAGCTTCACTTAAAGCGCTCACGGTAGAAGGTAATGAACAGAAACTTGCGGACATTACCAAACAGCTAGCCGATGGTTTTAAACAGTTGGCAGATAAACACGCGATTCCAATGTTAGTTTCTCAAGTTGGGGGGATGTTTGGCTTCTTCTTTACCGATCAAGAAAAAGTAACTTGCTACCAAGACGTTGCGAAATGCGATGTGGAAAGATTCAAAACGTTCTTCCATCTAATGTTAGAAGAAGGTATCTATCTAGCGCCTTCAGCTTTCGAAGCAAGCTTTACTTCTCTGGCACACGGAGATAAAGAGATTCAAGCGACCTTGCAAGCTGCCGATCGCTGCTTTGCTAAACTTGCCAACTAGATTTTAAATTCTTGTCTTAAATAAGCCCTAAAGCATATTGGCTCTAGGGCTTATTTTTTTACAATGTCGATTTCCCAGTGCGTTCAAGATAGATCTTTCACCTGTAAACCGACTTCTTATCCATTTATCGCCAATTAAAAATCACTAACACGACCAAGACGGCAATAAAGCAACGGAACCATGGAACTCTTCTCATTTTCCTTGGTGATTGTTTCGCACAACCTTTATCATTTCCACAGCAAGCCATTATATTTCCAAAGATTTATTGAATAACGGACGGTATCATATACCAAACTAAGCTGAATATGCAGAATTTAGAGCGATACCAGTACCGTTAATTTAAGAAAGATATCGGTGTGATAAGGTTTCCGAGAACCAACCATCTCCTCTGCAACTTCAAGTAACAAGAGTATACTTATAATATACTTAGCGTGATTCACTTTGTTATGCTTACACCACTATTAAATTAAAGAGAATACCCGTGTCAGAAAATAAAAAGATATCGTCTAGCCACTATGTATTGATTGCTGCACTGCTCGTTGCCGCTTATGCCTGTTACCTGATAGTGCAGCCATACATGAACTCAATCATCATGGCATTTATCATCTCTTTACTTATGTTTCCAGTTCATGAATGGATTGAGAAAAAAGTACCTAATAAACCCAACTTAGCCTCTCTTTTTTCTTGTACTGTATTGACTTTTATTATCGTCGTTCCACTTCTGGCAGTCTTTGCAGCCATAGTACAACAAGGCTCCGTTGCGACTCAGGGAATCTATTTGTGGGTGACGAGCGGCGGTATCGATGAGTTTTTCAAACAGCCTTGGATAATCAAAGCGGTCGATCTGGCAAACACCTATTCGCCATTTGACAAAATTGACCCACAAAAAATAGCAGAAAAAATCGCTCAGTTGGCCACCAGCTTTGGTTCAAATTTGGTTGCTATTAGTGCAAAAATACTGGGTGATGCAACCAGTTTTCTAGCCAGTTTCTTGCTGATGCTATTTGTGCTGTTTTTCTTACTACGAGACCATGACAAGATCATCCGTGCATTACGTCATATATTGCCGCTTTCTCGCAGTCAGGAAGATCGGTTACTCAACGAAATTGAGCAAGTTTCCAAATCCGCAGTGTTAGGTTCTTTTTTAACGGCAATAGCACAAGGTATTGCCGGAGGTATCGGCATGTGGATTGTTGGATTCCCGGCGCTATTTTGGGGAACCATGTTTGGATTTGCTTCATTTATTCCTATTGTCGGTACCGCACTGATTTGGATTCCAGCCACCGCATATTTGCTCATCACTGGTGATACCAATTGGGCCATCTTTTTTGCCATATGGAGCATGGCGGTTGTCGGTTCAATCGATAACATTCTTCGCCCTCTGTTAATGCAAGGCAGTGCGGGAATGAACACCTTAATGATTTTCTTCTCTCTATTGGGCGGTATTCAACTATTTGGTCTTATTGGCTTAATATATGGACCACTAATTTTTGCTATCGCCATTGTGCTGTTTAATATTTATGAAGAAGAGTTTCACGGTTTTCTAAAAAACCAAGATAAAAGCTAATATAGTTAAAGTCACCTTAAGACGGATGATTCAGTGAGACTGGAAGTTACTTGTCTATAACAGCATAAATCACTTCATGCACCGGCCAGATTATGCGAAAATCTGGCCACTTTTTTGTCACCCATTTTTGGACGTATTATGTCAGCCTATACCACTCCCAGTCAGATCGCTCAACGCCAATTGGCGTTATTCAAAGACAAGAATGTACTCGTAGCGGGAGAAGCGGAAGACCTGTTTCCCGTTGAGTTAAGTGAACATTGCCGCTCTGTTTCGGTATTTACTACCAACTATGGATATTATCGTCAGCTCGCCAGTCATTCCGCCATCTCCTGCGATTTTGCTGTGGAAATCAGTCCCCAAAGCAAAGCTGACTTGGTATTGCTATATTGGCCAAAAGCCAAAGCAGAAGCCGATTATCTATTGGCTATGCTTTTTGCCACCCTCGGCGCTGGTACTGAAATTGTGGTTGTAGGGGAGAATCGCTCTGGAGTCAAAAGCATCGAGAAGATGTTTGCGCCATACGGCCGTGTGATTAAGCATGACTCAGCACGTCGCTGTTCGCTCTATTGGGGGGAGTGTGAACATGTCCCAGCTAAATTTGAACTTGAGGATTGGTATAAAAGCTACTCTCTAGATGTGGGTAATCAAAACATCGAGATTCAGAGTCTACCCGGTGTATTTAGCCATGGTCAGTTTGATGTAGGTAGCCAATTACTATTGGACTCCTTACCTAGCTTAAAAGGCAAAGTACTTGATTTCGGCTGTGGAGCGGGCGTTATAGGATCAATTTTAGCCTTGAAAAACCCCAATATTGAACTAGAAATGTGTGACATAAGTGCACTAGCGATTGAATCATCAAAGAGAACGCTACAAATCAACGGCGTAAAAGGAAAAGTATTTGCCTCAGATGTTTACTCCGATACTGCAAATAACTACAACTTCCTTATCAGTAACCCCCCTTTTCATGCCGGGCTTGATACCAACTACAGTGCAAGCGAAACTTTACTATCTCAAGCGCCAAAACATCTGGCCCGCAATGGTGAGTTATTTATTGTGGCTAACAGCTTCCTTAAATACCCACCCATCATTCAGCAAGGTTTTTCCAACTGTGAAACCGTCAATAAAACCAACAAATTTGCCATTTACCACGCAGTTAAACAGTAACCCATAAATCTCATTTATCTTCACAGACTAGCGCTCGTTTATTGCTAGTCTGTGAGGTTTAGCTTAAGCGCTAAACACCATAGCACCTTCTTCCGCCACACCAATATGCACTCGATCATTTACAGACAAGCGTTGAGTTGATGTTGCTAATATTTTAATGCCTTCCACTTCAATAGCATAACGACAGTGATCCCCCATAAACTGCTGCTCAATCACTTTAGCGGGACCATCACTGCTTTTACTTAGCAGAATATGTTGCGGGCGCAATAATAGCTGACAACTATCACCTATGGCGATATGCTCACTTTGATCTATATTGATCATCCCCAACGGTGTTTCATAGCTCGACTCTGTTATCTTTTCCGCCGCTAGGTAACTTCCACCACCAAGAAAGTCAGCAACAAACTTACTGGACGGTTGATGATAGAGCTCTGAAGCGCTACCAAACTGCTCAATAACCCCTTTGTTCATTACCGCCATTTTGTCAGAAAAGGCGAAGGCTTCTTCTCGACTATGGGTGACAAAAATAGCAGTGACACCTTGCTGCTTAAAAATCTTACGAATCTGTAAAATAAGTTCATGTCGAACCTGAGTATCAATATTGGAAAAAGGTTCATCCAATAGCAGTAGATCAGGCTTGTAAGCGAGGGAACGTGCAATCGCCACCCGCTGTTGCTGACCACCAGAAAGCTGATGAGGGTATCGCTCTCGGTAATCCGAGAGATGTACCATAGAGAGCATCTCTTTTACTCTCTGTGATGTCTCTTCCGCAGAGTGGTTTCTTAAACCAAATGCAACATTCTCTTCAACGGTGAGGTGGGGAAATAGAGCGTAGTCCTGAAATATCATACCGATATTTCGCTGCTCAGGTGCCAACCAAGTCTTGCCATCATCTAACAAGGTGCCGCTAAGGCTTAATGTGCCGCCACTCAAAGGGAGTAAACCTGCGATCGCTTTTAGCAATGTCGTTTTCCCACAACCACTCGCCCCTAACAGACACACGATTTCCCCTTGATCTACCTTTAATGATAACGACTCTAATACCGTCTGATCATCATAACGACAGATAAGGTTATTAATAAAAAGTTTGCTTTTCATTAGTGGGCTTGCTCCAGAGAACGATTAATAACAATAAGTGGGATAAGGCCAACAAAAACCAGTAGTAAAGCAGGCATTGCCGCTAACTCTAACTGCTCGTCAGAGGCAAAGTTGTATACATAAGTAGCCAGAGTTTCAAAGTTGAAAGGCCTTAACAGCAACGCTGCATTCAGTTCTTTCATTGACTCAATAAATACCAGTAAACCAGCAACTAATATACCTCGTCTTATCAATGGCAAATGAATACGTTTTAACATGGTCGGCGTTGTGCATCCCATGGTTTTACTTGCCATATCCAACGACGGTGAGATCTTATTTAAACTACTTTCAATAGCGCCAATAGCAACCGCAGAAAAACGAACCACCATAGCGAACACTAATGCAAAGATGGAACCAGATAAAACCAGCCCCGGACGGCCCCACTCCATTATTTTGGCTATGTCATTGATCCAATGATCAACAGTCAACACAGGAGCCATCACTCCTATTGCCAATACCGTCCCCGGAACAGCATACCCAAGTGAACCAACTCGAGTAAACATGACGCTGCTTCTATCTGCCCGAATGCGTACGCAAAAATTCATTATCAGCGCGACAAACACCGCGATAATCGCCGCCAGAAATGACACGTTTAAGCTGTTTAAGGCGTATTGCTGAAATTCAGCCGTCCAGCTCTGAGCAAAATATCGATAGGCATAGATAGCCAGTTGCATTAAAGGCAAAGCAAAAGCGACCAATACAATGCCCCAGCACCAAACAAGTGCAAGCCACTTTTTCCAGCCTTTGAGCAAGTAACGAGCATCCTCATGGCTACTAAAAGTGCTCTGATACAGTTTTTGTCTCCGACGGCTATACCGTTCTGCACTAATCAATAGCACAATGACCAATAACATAATGGCAGAGATCTTTGCCGCGGCATTCAGGTTTGAGTAGCCAAGCCAAGTATCGTAAACAGCGGTCGTTAAAGTGTTAACCGCAAAATAACTTACCGTACCAAAATCACCGATGGTTTCCATCGCCACCAGAGAGAGTCCTACCGCAATAGAAGGGCGAGCCAGCGGCAGAGAGATTCGTTTAAAACTTTGCCAAGGCGAGCACTTTAGAAGACGAGCAGACTGTAACAGAGTCACGTTCTGCTCCATAAATGCTGCACGGCACATTAGATAAACATAAGGATATAGCACCAAGGCCAAGATGGTGATTGCGCCGGGAAGAGTACGTAAATCAGGGAACCAATATTCTCCTCCTTGCCAGCCAGTAAGCTCCCTTAAATAGAGTTGAATGGGGCCTGCAAAGTCGAACCAATCCGTATAAACATAACCAATAATGTAACCTGGCATGGCGAGAGGTAAAACGAGAGCCCACTGTAAAATCCCTTCTGTCGGCAAACGGCACATAGCCATTAACCAAGCGCAGGGAACACCTATAATAAAAGTAAGTACTAACACACCTAAAACTAAGACAACGGTATTATAAGTGTAAGTCGGTAAAACGGTGGCAAGTAGATGTGAAAACAGCTCTCCAGAGTCACCAAGAGATAAATAGAATATCGCCACAATAGGCAAAACCAGTAGCAGAGCTAGGCTTCCACTACTGGTTGATAACAATAGGTTTTTTTCTTTCATTTACAACATCATAAAAAAGGGAGCGCGCTCCCTAAATGTTACAGGTCAAACTTCACTTCATCCAGTAACTTAACTGCTTTACTGTGGTTCTGTGCAATTTTCTCTAACGGCAGTTCATCCGCTTTAAAGTCACCCCAAGAAGCAACAAGTTCAGAACGTTTAACGCCTTCTTTCACTGGGTACTCATAGTTAACTTCAGCATACATTTGCTGCGCTTTTTCTGCGGTTAAAAATTCCATCAGTTTTTGAGCATTGGCTTTGTTTGGAGAGAATTTCGCCATTGCCATGCCACTAACATTGACGTGTGTGCCAGAGCTCTTTTGGTTAGGGAAGTTAATGTACACCGAATCAGCCCACGCTTTTTGGTCTTTATTATTAACCATTTTTCCTAAGTAATAACTATTACCTAAAGAGACATCACATAACCCCTCTTTAATGGCCTTAACTTGGGCGCGATCATTACCTTGAGGTTTACGAGCTAAATTTGACTTCACACCTTGCAACCAGCTTTTGGTTTCGGCTTCACCTTTGTGAGCAATCATAGAAGCAACAAGTGAAATGTTATATGCGTGCTTACCACTTCTTGTGCAAATTTTGCCTTTATATTCAGGCTTTGCTAAATCTGCATAGTTAAATTCTGATGCCAGTTTGCCAACTCGATCACGAGACGAGTAAACATTACGAGAGCGTAACGTTAGTGCAAACCACTCATTATCACTGTCACGATATTGGGCTGGAATATTAGCGGATATCACATCACTTTGAACTGGCTGTACAACTTCTTTATTCACTAAATCCACTAAACGGCTAATGTCAGTCGTCAGTATCACATCAGCTGGGCTATATTCACCTTCTTGAACTAGCTTTTCTGTTAGCCCTTTTTTGGCAAATTTTACGTTTACTTTAATACCCGTCTCTTTGGTGAACTCATTAAACATAGGTTCAACTAAAAATGGTTGACGATATGAATAAACATTTACCTCTTCCGCAGCAAAAGATTGCGGAGCAACAGTCGTTAAAGCAACAGCGGATAGCGCCAGAATTTTCTTCATCATAGATCCTTAAATGTTTATGCGAGTGATAATAATTCTCGTTCGCTATTATATTAAAGAAATACAAAAACGCAATAGTATCTTTATTTTTATCTCTATCAATAAAAAGCCCGCTTAACTATAAGCGGGCTATCAATTTAGCTATAAATATTTCTGTATAGAAAATTCTATTGTTAATCTATCTTACTTTAGAGAAACAAATTCAGGATAAGCACCAACACCACAATCATGCATATCCATCCCTTCAATTTCTTCCTCTTCTGTTACTCGAATACCTACCGTTGCTTTTAGTACTGCCCAAACAACAACACTGGCTGAAAATACCCATGCGAAAATCACCGCAGCACCAAACAGCTGAGAAGTGAACGCAGCATCAGCATTACTTACGGGAACAACCATCAAACCAAAGAAACCACACACACCATGGACAGAGATGGCACCAACTGGATCATCAATTTTTACTTTATCCAGAGCGATAATACTAAACACCACGATAACACCAGCCACACCACCAATAATCACTGAATACACCGGAGATGGAGACAATGGGTCAGCGGTAATAGCAACTAATCCGGCAAGAGCACCATTTAAAATCATGGTTAAGTCAGCTTTACCCCAAGTTGTACGACATACCAAAAGAGATGCGATTGCCCCTGCTGCTGCTGCTGCATTGGTATTTAAGAAAATTTGTCCTACTGCTGTTGCGTTTTCAAAGTCAGATACCATTAACTGCGATCCACCGTTAAAACCAAACCAGCCAAACCACAAGATAAAGGTGCCGAGAGTAGCAAGTGGCATGTTAGAGCCTGGGATAGGGTGAACTTCACCATTTTTGCCATACTTTCCTTTACGGGCACCAAGCAGTAATACACCAGCTAATGCAGCTGCTGCACCAGCCATATGTACGATACCAGAGCCAGCAAAGTCGCTAAATCCTGCTTCAGATAAGAAACCGCCGCCCCAAGTCCAGTAACCTTCAACTGGGTAAATAACGCCGGTTAAAACCACAGAAAACAGTAAGAACGCCCACAATTTCATACGTTCTGCTACAGCCCCAGAGACCACAGACATTGCTGTTGCAACAAACACCACCTGGAAGAAGAAATCAGACTCTAAAGAGTGATCTGCCCCCTCTCCTT
This sequence comes from Vibrio sp. 99-8-1, assembly GCF_013114595.1. Taxonomy (GTDB): domain Bacteria; phylum Pseudomonadota; class Gammaproteobacteria; order Enterobacterales; family Vibrionaceae; genus Vibrio. The sequence goes on from NZ_VTXE01000023.1 coordinate 27,378, forward strand.
GTGTTCCAATCAAAGCACCGATGGATGGAATAACACCCCCTTCAGCGTTATCAACGTACATAATGTTATAACCGACCAATAAGAACATGGTGCAAGCAATAGCGTAGAGCACAAAGTTCTTTGTGAGAATTTCCGTGGTGTTTTTTGAGCGTACAAGTCCTGCCTCTAACATGGCAAATCCCGCCGCCATCCACATCACTAACGCACCAGAGATAAGAAAGAAAAAAGTGTCCAGTGCGTAACGTAGTTCCGTTACTGTAGTTAATAGTTCCATTATATATTCTCCAGTTCCTTAAAGTGCTTCTGTATCCATTTCGCCAGTACGAATTCGAACAACCTGACTTAAGTCATAAACAAAAATCTTACCGTCACCAATTTTTCCGGTATGGGCAGCGCCACTAACTGCTTCAATAACGCGCTCAACATTTTCTGCTTGCGTCGCTATCTCAAGTTTTACTTTCGGTAAAAAATCCACTTGATACTCTGCACCACGGTACAACTCGGTATGGCCTTTTTGACGACCAAATCCTTTTACCTCTGACACTGTCATGCCTTCAATACCAACATCGGAAAGTGCTTCACGCACATCGTCTAATTTAAATGGTTTAATAATTGCGTTAATAAGCTTCATTGCATCCCCTTTGATCGCTAATTCCTGTTAACAGTAAGGTAACAATCAAGAGGCGTGCCAATTAATTAACTCATTGTTTTTATTTATATAGTTGAATTTTTTAACACTATTAGAGAATAGAACGCACCATAAAAGTGCGCTTGTTTCACTGAAATGAGGCGGGAGTGGTATTTTTAGCAATCTATTGATTGCTATATAATCAATAGATATAAAAGAATGTATTTAGTGTTCGTTGATACTCTATTACTCACTTAGCGATATTCTCTAACAAGATCAAAATAGCCCTTATAAAAGGGCTATTTATTGGTGTAACTTTTCGGTTATTAACAACAAAACACTATTTCCACTTATCACTTACCCACCCGTCAATATGCTCATCAAAATGATGTCCAACAAAGTGCTGCTGCCTCATATTTACTTCACTCTGAACCGAAGGGCTATCAGTGAGTAAATGTTCAATATGTCGAACCATAGGGTTGTCACTTAAACTGCGTTCACGGTGTTCCACGGTTTCCTTAATTAATTGTAAGCGATAGGTCTTGCTGTTTCTTTTCATCTGGCTATCCTCATTTCCATCTCGGCTAAAAAATTGGTCAATAATTAACCATAGGAAGCAAATTGAAAAGCGTCAAATCTGTTAGATAGCGTTTCAAAAGGAGAGAATCAATAAGCAACATTACGTCCAAATAGGTGGACTCTACAGAGATGCGATGACTGAAAGAGTAAATAGATTACAAATAGATGTCGAGCCTGCGTCAATATCACTCCATTCTTAAAAGTAAGACAAGCTGACAAGCAAAGAGGGACCGTTAGCGAATAAACACCAGCCATGATCGAAGTAACTGCTCAAAGTCTTCCAAACCACAACCTGCGGAGCTTTCACTATTGTAAAAATCAAACTCATTATCATCGAGTTCTTGCTCAGTAGATAATACGTTCTCTTCGATAATTACTTCACCCTGTAACATAGACAATGAGATCTCTTTTCCTCGATAGCAGAACTCTTGACCATCGCCCGCTTTTATCTGTTCAATGGTAGCGAGAATGTCATTAATCTTCGCTTTGTCTGTATACACCTCTTGTTCTAACCAACGTGCAACGACTTCATGATCCATACTGCATTTAATTCGGTACTCGCCCGTTAACGTTCTAGTAAATTGATATTCCAAACTCAACTCCAATCGTTATGTTCATCAAACCATTCATCTTCAAAAATGCTCGTTTGCAAAAACAAATGGGGTCAGACCTTAATAGAGTCTGACCCCATATCTTATACTAATAAAAATCTCTTACGCTTGTGGTCTCATCGCAGGGAACAAAATCACATCACGAATAGTATGAGTATTGGTAAACAACATCGCCAGACGATCAATACCGATACCTTGACCTGCTGTTGGTGGTAAACCGTGCTCTAGCGCTGTAATGTAGTCAGCATCGTAGTACATCGCTTCATCATCACCTGCGTCTTTCGCTTCGACTTGTGCTTTAAAGCGTGCATCTTGATCCTCTGCATCATTAAGCTCAGAGAAACCATTGGCCACTTCACGACCACCAATAAAGAACTCAAAACGGTCAGTGATAAACGGGTTTGTATCATTACGACGAGCCAGTGGTGAGATATCCGCTGGGTACTCTGTAATAAATGTTGGTTGAATCAGTTGAGGTTCAGCCGTTTCACCGAAGATCTCTTCGAGCAACTGCCCACATGTCCAAAAGTCTTCTACAGCAACATGCAGTGATTTCGCAATGCCAACCATAAAGTCACGATCTTGCACATTTTCGTATGTCATGCTTTGGATATCTTCGCGATCTGGATTGTATTGCTTAATCGCATCCAGCATGCTCATACGTGGATAAGTTCCGCCAAACTCTACCATCTCTTCGCCATAAGGCATTGCTGTAGCGCCTAAAACTTCTACCGCTACAGTGCGAAGCATCTCTTCTGTCAGATCCATAAGATCATTGTAATCAGCGTATGCCATATAGAATTCCATCATGGTAAATTCTGGGTTATGACGTGGAGATAAACCTTCGTTACGGAAGTTACGGTTGATTTCAAATACGCGGTCAAAACCACCAACCGTCAAACGCTTCAAGTACAACTCTGGCGCAACACGGAGATACATATCGATATCTAGCGCATTGTGATGCGTAATAAATGGACGTGCTGTTGCACCACCAGGAATGACATGCATCATTGGCGTTTCAACTTCCATGAACTGCTTGGAGACCATGAAGTTACGGATAGCCGTAACCAACTTTGAACGAATGATGAAAGCAGTACGAGAATCTTCATTAACAATAAGATCAACGTAACGTTGACGGTAACGCATCTCTTGATCTGTTAAACCGTGGAATTTCTCTGGAAGTGGACGAAGAGCTTTAGTCAACAGTTCATACTCTTCCATATTCACGTACAAGTCACCTTTACCTGACTTATGCAATGCACCTTTAACACCAACGATATCGCCGATATCCAGCCCTTGATACTGCTCTTTAAGCTCTTTCTGCACAGGTTTTGCTGCATATGCTTGAATGCGGCCAGAGGTCTCTTGAATAACAAGGAATGGACCACGTTTAGCCATTACACGACCAGCAATAGCAACAATTTTATTTAACTCTTCTAGCTCTTCTTTACTTTTATCACCAAACTCAGCCTGCAGATCACCCGCTAAGCTGTCACGACGAAAGTCATTTGGGTGACCGTTCGCTTTACAGTTTTTACGGATGTGCTCTAGTTTTGCACGACGCTCGGCAATCAGTTTGTTTTCTTCTTGTGCATTTACTTCTGAGTGAACTTGTTCAGTCATTTTATTATTACCTTATTAACGCGCTTACAGACCTGATTTCAGGCTGGCTTCGATAAATTTGTCTAGATCACCATCAAGAACCGCTTGAGTGTTACGGTTCTCAACTCCGGTGCGTAAATCTTTAATACGAGAATCATCCAATACATAGGAGCGAATTTGGCTACCCCAACCGATATCAGACTTAGCATCTTCGTTCGCTTGCTTCTCTGCATTTTGTTTTTGCAATTCAAGCTCAAACAGTTTTGCTTTTAGCTGTTTCATCGCTTGGTCTTTGTTTTTATGCTGCGAACGATCATTCTGACACTGCACAACAGTATTGCTAGGTAGGTGAGTAATACGTACCGCTGATTCTGTTGTGTTTACGTGCTGACCACCAGCTCCTGACGCACGATAAACATCAATACGCAGATCACTAGGGTTTATGTCGATAGCAATATTGTCATCAATCTCTGGGTAGATAAATGCAGAGGCAAAAGAGGTATGGCGACGGCCACCTGAATCAAATGGCGATTTTCGTACTAAGCGGTGCACACCTGTTTCTGTGCGTAACCAACCATAAGCGTACTCTCCCACGATTCGAATCGTTGCCGATTTCAATCCTGCGACATCCCCTTCCGACACTTCAATGACTTCCGTTTTAAAGCCTTTGGCTTCAGCCCAACGCAAATACATACGAAGTAACATTGATGTCCAGTCTTGTGCTTCTGTCCCACCAGAACCCGACTGTAAGTCGATATAGCAGTCAGACTCATCATGATCACCCGAGAACATACGACGAAACTCAAGCTTCTCTAGCTTACCTTCAAGTTCGACAAGTTCAGGGTCAATTTCATCAAACGTTTCTTGGTCTTCGGCTTCAATAGCCAACTCCAACAAACCTTCTACGTCGTCAACACCTTGATCTAACTGATCGATGGTCTCTACAATCGCTTCTAACGACGAACGCTCTTTCCCTAACGCTTGTGCTCGTTCAGGTTCGTTCCAAACATCTGGCTGCTCTAACTCTGCATTAACTTCTTCTAAACGCTCTTTCTTAGCGTCATAGTCAAAGGTACCCCCTCAGGATATCTGTACGTTCAGATACGTCCTGTAAGCGGTTTTTAATAGGATTGATTTCAAACATGTTTGCTCAACAATAAGTGTAGATTTTAACCGCAGAATTCTACTGAAAAATGTGACGAAGATACAGGAAAATATTTCATGAAAGCCGCGACAAAACCCTGATTTTTTCAGCGACTCAAGCATAGTTAAGCGCTATCCCATGCAAATAGCGAATCAACACGTCACCCTCTATCGTTTAAGCATTTGATAAAATAAGTATCGCAAACAACACCCAATACCATAAATTAGATATATGCTTGAATAAATATACCATGATTTAAAATTGATAAAAATTATGCTTACTCTAAAAAAATGCCTGTTTATCACATTGTTGCTCGTCACAACTCCTCTGCTTGCAGAGCCTTTTGCTTACTGGAAATTTGACAGTAACCGTAATGGTATTTCCATCTATTCACGAGAGCATAGTGATGGTTTAGTGGAGATTCGAGCACAGATGTTCACACCCACCAGTTATGGAGCTTTTCTATCCTTATTGGAAGACAGCAAAAACGTGCCAAACTGGATAGCGAATGTGAGCAGTAGCCAAGTTTTAAAGCAGATCTCAGCAACTGAAAATATTGTCTATACTCAGTTTGCCGCACCTTGGCCTGCAACAAATCGTGATATGGTGACCTACTCTAAATACTCTATTGAAGATAGCGCTTTTACCCTGAGTATTAAAGATGCCCCCTTATCCACATTCCCGCCGCAACAAGGGTATGTCCGTGTTCATTCCGTCACGGCGACTTGGCTATTACAAAAGCTGACTAACGGCTTAACCGTCATTGAATACACCGCGTTTGCTCATCCCGGTGGCGATCTTCCCGATTGGCTGATCAATAAACTGGCCATTGAGAGTGCGCGTGAAACATTTGAAGGGTTGAGAGCACAGCTTCCAAACTACCAAACCCGTTCTCACCCGCAAATACAAGAGTAGTACTTCTGAAAGTAGTTCTTCTGAAAACTATGCTTCTGAAGTGTCGCTAAAGCAAACACTCCACCATTAACTGTAACGACTGATTTCCACGAAACTCATTAATGTCCAGTCGATACGCCATATGGACCGTTTTAGTGGCAGGATCAGGCCAGCGACGTAGATCAACATTAAAAGCGATAGCATCTATGGTTATATTACTTGGGTGCCCTTTAAATAATGGTTCCACCATCATTTTTAGATGCTTCTCCCCCACTAGTTTTTGATGCAATATTTTGAATTCACCATCAAACACCGGTTCGGGAAAGTTTTGCCCCCACGGGCCCCCATCTCGTATCAACTGAGCAACATGCATGGAGAACTCTTCAGGTAATAACTCACCATCAGATAACACCACGCCTTGCAAAGCACTTTCATCGAGTTCATCTCTCACGACTTGATCAAACAGCTGACAAAATAAATCGTAGTGCTCTTCTTTGATGGTTAACCCTGCTGCCATGGCGTGACCACCAAACTTGGTAATAATATTTGGATGTTGAGTATCAATTCGATCCAGTGCATCTCTCATATGTAAACCGGGTATAGAGCGACAAGAGCCTTTGATGAAGCCATCCCCACCATCAGCAAACGCAATCACCGGACGATGAAATTTGTCCTTAATTCGCGACGCAACGATACCAATCACCCCTTGATGCCAATCTCGCTGAAATAGAACTAATCCATAAGGGAGTTGTGACGCTTCGTTTAACTGGAGTCGTTCGCAGATGGCAATAGCTTCTTGCTTCATCCCTTCTTCTATTTCTCGTCGAGTCTGGTTTAGTCCATCAAGTTCTGTGGCCATACGCCGAGCTGCGTGTATGTTGTTACACATCAACAGCTCAACACCAAATGACATATCGTCTAAACGACCCGCGGCATTAATTCGTGGACCCAACGCAAAACCAAAATCGGACGCCACTAATCTTCTTGCGTCTCTTTTGGCCACTTCAATCAGAGCTTGAATTCCCGGCCGAGCTTTCCCGGCACGAATTCGTTGCACGCCTTGATGCACCAAAATGCGATTATTTTCATCTAGGGAGACCACATCCGCCACAGTACCCAGTGCCACCAAATCAAGCAGTTCTGCCAGATTAGGCTGTAAAATATTTTGTTGAGTAAACCACTCTTTCTCTCGCATATACGCTCGGAGAGCCATCATTAAATAGAATGCGACTCCTACGCCGGCTAATGCTTTAGAAGGAAATGAACAGAGTTGTAAATTGGGGTTAACCATCGCATCAGCAATAGGCAGTTCATCCCCCGGTAAATGGTGATCAGTAACAATAACATCAATACCTTTGGATTTTGCATAGCGAACCCCTTCAATGGAAGAGACGCCATTATCCACGGTCATGATAAGCTCCGCTCCAAGTTCTATCGCTTGATCCACCACTTCAGGACTTAAGCCATAACCGTCTTCAAAACGGTTAGGCACTAGGTAATCAACATTCTGACTACCAAAACTGCGTAACGCTAACACTGACAAAGCGGAGCTGGTTGCGCCATCAGCGTCAAAATCTCCCACAACAATGATACGACGTCCAGCGCCTATTGCTGCATAAAGCAGTTCTACCGCCTTCTCAATACCATGTAACGACTGATAAGCATGTAGTCCTTTTGCTCCTTTATCTAACTGACTCATGTTCCTAATTCCCCGAGCAAGATAAATACGGCGTAAAAGAGGAGGAATAGTATCGGAAAGCTGCGAAAGATCTTGTGCCGGACGCTGAGTAATTTTATTCATAACAAGTCAGTTGTTCTCATATCGTATAGGAGCAATAGGGAGTATTAGAAGAGGAAGAACTCGGCCTAGCTATGAGGCCAGACCGAGCTTAGGATGTTTACTTATCCATTTCTGCGCGAAGGCGAGTAATCATTTTTGCTGGAGGCATATAACCCGCAACAAGCTTACCATTTGGTAGATAAATGGCCGGAGTCCCAGAAATACCTAACTCTCTGCCTAAAACATACTGATCCATAATTTTTGTTTTACACTGTTCAAGGTTATCGACCTGTTCCGTAAAATTACGCTCTATCTTGGCTTTATTCATTGCAGCCGCTGGCTCTTTTGCACACCAGATACGCGCCATCTCTTCAGCCACTTCTCCTTGCGGACCTTGACGGGGATAAGCCAAATAACGAACTGTAATACCCAACTCATTATAACCGCTCATCTGGCTGTGTAATTTCACACAGTAACCACAAGTAGTATCAGTAAACACGGTAATGACATATTTTTCATCGTCCGCTGGATATACAATCATATCCTGTTCAAATTGAGCAATTTTTGCTGCATTCAATGGCGCTTTTCGCTCTTCTATTAAGTTGACGTATTGACCATCGCCATCCAGAGAATACAGAGCACCAGCGATAAATTGTTCACCCGCTGCATTGGAGAAAAACAGCCCACCATTGGTTTCAATTTCCACCAAACCGTCTATGGTTGCAGGCGTGATGCTTATAACTTTTACACCCATTTTTTCAAAGCGAGCAGTGAGCATTTCTTTGTCAAACAGAGTGTCTCTCACTGTTGCAGCTTGCGTTTCTGTCGAAGTTTCAGTTTTGGCTTCTTCCGCATTACAAGCGGCAACCAGTAGAAGGGTTGTCAGAAAAGTTAATCGGCGTAAAACGCTCATTTGTACCACCTTTTTTATCATTATAATTCACGCCCGTGGATGATGCTGTTCATGAATCTGTTTAAGTCGCTCTGTTGCTACATGAGTATAAATTTGAGTTGTCGATAAGTCACTATGTCCTAACAACATCTGTACTACCCTAAGGTCTGCACCATGATTAAGCAAGTGTGTTGCAAATGCATGCCTAAGAACATGGGGAGAAAGCAGCTCTGTATCAATTGCTGCGATTACTGCGTAATGCTTTATGCGATGCCAGAAAGTTTGTCTGGTCATCTGCCTCGCCCGCTTACTTGGAAACACAACATCGGAACTCTGCTCACCTAACAGTATTGGTCTGCCTTGTTCAATAAAAGTTTCAATCCAATCGACCGCATTTTCTCCCATTGGAACCAAACGTTCTTTATTGCCTTTGCCTATTACTCGCACAACACCTTGACGAAGACTGATATTCTCCATGGTCAAGCTCACTAACTCAGTAACACGTAAGCCTGTTGCATAAAGCAGCTCCAACATAGCTTTATCTCTTAACTCTATTGGGTCATTACAATCAGGAGCATCAAGTAGGTCATCCACCTGAGTCTCGGTTAAGTCTTTAGGTAATCGTGTCGGCAGCTTAGGGGCAATAAGTAAGGTACTTGGGTCATCTGAGCGCAGGTTTTCACGATATAGATACTGAAACAGACGCTTCATGGCCGACAACATTCGAGCACGAGAGGTCTGTTTATACCGCCGATCCACCAACCAAGCTTGGTACTCTTGTAACTCATGAGTTGACACAGATAACAACTGATATTGCTGCTTGGTCATCCACTCAAAAAGCCGTTTTAAATCATTTCGATAAGATGCAACGGTATTCTCAGATAACCCTTTTTCCATCCATATGGCGTCGAGAAATCGTTCTACAATTGCTAAATCTTTATCCATTGCTCAACCATAAAGTTACTTTCAGCATTTGAGTATACCTGTTTTATAGGTAGAATCAGCGCAATAATGAATAAAAGAATAATGCACTTACTATGAAAATTGGACTATTTTACGGCTCTTCTACCTGCTATACAGAGATGGCAGCAGAAAAAATACGCGCAGTCATTGGAGAAGAGTTGGTTGATATTCATAATGTTAAAGACGTGTCATTAAGTAGAATGAACGACTACGACTTTATTATTCTTGGTATATCGACATGGGATTTTGGTGAAATTCAAGAAGATTGGAACGCTATTTGGCAAACGGTCTCTACCGTTTCACTCAACAATAAATGTGTTGCGCTATTTGGTCTTGGTGACCAAGAAGGTTATGGCGAGTGGTTCTTAGATGCGATGGGCCTACTGCATGATGAGTTGCAACCGACCGGTGCTAAATTTATTGGATACTGGCCAAATATAGGTTACCAATTTGATGCCTCGAAAGCGTTAATAGAACAAGGAGACTATTTTGTAGGACTTGCTCTGGACGAGGACTCGCAATACGAGTTAAGTGATGATCGTATTGCCACTTGGTGCGAACAGATATTAGTTGAGTATCAACAAACACTTTAACAAGCCAATAAGTTCTTGTTACGCAGCGTTTCGCTAAACCAATAACTTATCTGAAAACAATAACTTATCTGAAAACAATAACTTATCTAAAAACAATAAAGGGAAGGCAATCGCCTTCCCTTTAAGATATTTATCCAAGCAAAATTACGCGGTTTCTTCTGTTAATGCCTGCTGACGCTTGCCACCAATAAATAACATCGCTACCAAAGTGATGGCTGTCGGCAATAACCATCCCATGCCATAGTCAAACAATGGGATAAAGTTCAATGCAGAAACATCAACGCCGGCAACTTTAATCGCATCAATTAGAGCAAACAGCAACGAGACTAAAATCACTGTACGGTATGCCAATTGACGGTTTGGCAGTAAGTTACGGAAGAAGGTTAACGCCACCAATGCAATCGCGATTGGATATAGCAAGAATAGAACAGGAACAGAAAGGCTGATCAACTGAGATAACCCTACATTTGCCACTAACGTACAAGCCAGACCAACAATAATCACCCAAGCTTTATAAGGCACTTTACATAGAGAACTAAAGAAGTCTGAACAAGCCGATATTAGGCCAATCGCTGTTGTTAAACATGCCAAAAGCACAATGCTAGATAGGACAAACTGACCAGAAGCACCAAACAGTGATTGAACATATTCACTTAAGATCACACCGCCATTGTCAGCATTAACAGATACACCACCACTTGTAGCCCCCAAGTAGAACAGCGAAATATAGATAAATGCTAATCCACTTGCGGCAACAACACCTGCAATGATCAAATATTTAGTAATGGCGGTTTTTTCTGTAATACCTTTGCCTTTAAGCGCATCAACTATCAACATACCAAACATCAGCGAAGCAAAGGTATCCATTGTGTTATAGCCTTCTAGGAAACCTTTCACTAACGGTTGGGCAATGTAATCACCTTGAGGTGCCATAATATCTCCTTGCGGATCAAGGAATACACTGACGGCAAGAACAACCAAACAGATAAATAGAACGGGTGTTAGGAGTTTACCAATAACATCAATCAGCTTACCTTGAGACCAAGCAAAGAACATCGCGACAGCAAAAAAGACAATAGAGAAAATGGTAAGGTCCATTTGCGCGGCATCAATAATAAATGGTTTTACGGCCATTTCGTACGCAACCAGCCCAGTTCGTGGCGCCGCAAAAGCAGGACCAATGATGATAAACATCAATAACGCCATGATAGTCGACGCTTTTTGAGGAAGATCTTGAGTCAGTTTTTCCCACGTACCACCAGCAACAGCAATGGCAACAATAGTAATAAGAGGCAAGCCAACTGCTGTAACCAAGAATCCAAACATAGCAGGTAATGAGTTCTCTCCTGCTAACTGACCCGCGAGTGGTGGAAAAATAATATTCCCCGCTCCTAAGAAAAATGCGAATAGCATAAAACCTACTGCTATTATGTCAGTTACTTTTAACGTCTGACTCATAAATAAATCCTGTGATAATGTGTTACATTTTGAACAGTTGACAGATTATTCAACTAAATTAAGGTGCGTGATAATGACGAAATAGAGCTGATTGGTCAATAGATAGTCAAAAAACGATATTTAAAACCATTTAACAAGCTGAGTAGCAGTTAATGACGCTATTATTTCTAGCATTAATAGATGATCATCAACGAAGCTTGGGCAGTTAACACTACAGAATATCAGCGCATTAGTTCAACAGAAGTCGTTATAACAGTTATTAACACTCATCAATTCTAAAAGAACAGCAGATCATGAGTAACATCAAAAATAAGACCAAAGACTTTAAATTCAAGAAGTTCGACATTATTGGAGGCTTCTCCGGAATGCCTGTAAGCACGGATGGCGTGTTGTTGGGGGCATGGGTTGATATAAATCAAGGAGAGTCCATATTAGACATTGGAACAGGCACTGGCTTACTCGCGCTCATGTGCGCGCAACGATTTTCGCAAGCAATAATTTCCGCCGTTGAGATCGACAGTGACGCTTTTCAAGCAGCCAAAAACAATTTCTCTCGTTCAATTTGGTGCTCCCGGCTCTCACTTTATCAACAAGATATTCTTCTTTGGAGCAGCAAAAGAACCTTTGATTGTATTGTCTGCAACCCTCCCTATTTCAATTCAGGTGAGCAGTCTAAGTCTCAGCAACGAGCAAAAGCCCGTCATACAGACACCCTTACTCATCAGCAACTATTAATAAGATGCAAGGTTCTGCTCTCAAACAACGGAACAGCCAGCTTTATCCTTCCTACTGAAGAAGCAGAAAACATGATTGCAATGGCAATATCTAGCGGCTGGCAGATAAAAAGAGTTTGTCGAGTACAAACAAGCCCAAATAAGCCAGTAACACGACTCTTATTTGAACTGAGTAAACAGAAGTGCCAACGCATAGATTCCGAGTTAATTATTCAAAATTCAGGGGATTACAGCAGTGACTTTATCGCATTAACAAAAGAGTTCTATTTAAAGATGTAGAATTATCTTTTGATCAACTATAATGCGCGACCAAACTGTTAATTACCCGCTTGTGGAGATCCTATTGTGGTCAGAAAATTTTCCGAACTAGACCTAGATCCAAACCTTTTAGCTGCAATAGAAGAGATGGGTTATGAACGCCCTACTCAAGTGCAGGCAGAGGCGATCCCTCAGGCTCTCGAAGGTAAAGATATTCTTGCCTCTGCGCCAACTGGCACAGGTAAAACCGCCGCTTTTGTCTTGCCGGCCTTGCAGTATTTACAAGACTTTCCACGTAGAAAAGCTGGCCCTGCTCGTGTATTAGTATTAACCCCAACGCGTGAACTCGCTATGCAAGTGGCTGACCAAGCTAGAGAGCTTGCGAAACACACCAACTTGAAGATCTTCACCATCACTGGTGGTGTTATGTATCAAGACCATGCGGATATTTTAGCGACAACTCAAGATATTGTGGTGGCAACACCTGGGCGTCTAATGGAATATATTGAAGCCGAGCGCTTTGATTGTCGAGCCATTGAATGGTTGGTGCTGGATGAAGCCGATCGTATGTTAGATATGGGCTTTGGTCCTGTCGTCGATCGTTTATCGGGTGAGTGTCGCTGGCGTAAGCAGACCATGCTCTACTCTGCCACATTGGAAGGGAGAGGGGTTGAAGGCTTTACCGCAGACCTACTTAACGAACCTGCCGAAATCACCGCAGAACCTTCTCGCCGCGAACGAAAAAAAATCACTCAGTGGTACCACAGAGCAGATACGCTGACTCATAAAGTTGAGCTGTTAAAACATATATTGACCGAAGAAGCAGAACGCTCCATCGTGTTTATTAAAACACGTGAACGTTTAGGAGAACTTCGCGATCAATTAGAAAGTGCACAAATTCCTTGTAGCTGGATTCAGGGAGAGATGCCTCAAGATCGTCGTAATAATGCTATTCGTCGTTTTAGAGATGGTGAAGTCAACGTATTGCTAGCAACGGATGTAGCAGCAAGAGGGATAGACCTTCCTGACGTGAGTCACGTCATCAACTATGATATGCCTCGCACTGCCGACGTTTATCTGCACCGTATTGGCCGAACGGCTCGCGCTGGGAAAAAAGGTAATGCGGTTGCTCTAGTAGAAGCTCATGATCAAGCCATGCTAGAAAGAGTCGCTCGATACACCAAAGAAGAGATCAAAGAACGCTTTGTCAAAGGCATGCGACCAACACACAAAAAACCGAGTGTGACAAAGAAAAAGAAAAAAACCAAAGAGAGCGCGAAAAAGAAATCATCTACTAAGAAAACGTCGGTGAAGAAGAAAAGCAGCAAGAAAAAGTAGCTCTGAACTAACCTAAAAAAACCGCTTAATAAGCGGTTTTTTTGTATCTAAATCAAACGAACTGCTACTTATGCAATTCAGCATCGATAGCAGCTCAGCGATAAGAATATGAGTAGAACTGAACCAGATTCCGGTCGCTATGACTGTTCGTCTCGTTTAAAGACCAACTCAGTCGCTGTAGATTCACTCTCAGCGAAGTAATAACCTGCCACTGTAAACTTCGTCAGCTCTTCGATGGAGTTAACTTGGTTATCAATGATATAGCGAGCCATCATCCCTCTCGCCTTTTTAGCAAAGAAGCTAATCACTTTATATTGACCATTTTTGCAATCTTTAAACACAGGAGTAACGATTGAGCCATCTAGTCTCTTTTTCTGTACCGATTTAAAATACTCATTAGACGCTAGATTGACTAAAATATTGTCACCCTGATCTGCCATCGCTTGGTTGAGTTTATCCGTTATTACATCACCCCAAAATTGATAGAGGTTACTTCCTCTTGGATTCGCTAGCTTACACCCCATTTCCAATCGATACGGTTGCATAAGGTCAAGTGGTCGTAATACGCCATACAAACCAGATAACATTCTCAAATGAGATTGTGCATATTCGAAATCCGATTCCGTCATGGTCTCAGCGGCTAATCCAGTATATACATCCCCTTTAAAGGCCAATATAGCGGGACGAGCATTGTCCAAAGTAAACTCTTCATTCCACTGCTGGAAACGCGCCACATTCAAACCGGCTATTTTGTCGCTCACCTTCATTAGATTGGCGACATCAGCAGGTGTCATTTTACGACACTCAGCAATCAACTCTTTTGAGTGTTCCGTTAACTCGGGTAAGGTGTGCCTCTTTGTCACCAAAGGTGACTCATAATCTAAAGTTTTCGCGGGTGAAACAACGATAAGCATGGTGAACTTCCTGACTGGTTTTGTAATTATGCTCCCTAGCATAGTAAAAAAGCCACGCTGAGTCAGCATGGCTTTTTCTATTTATTTGATAGGGATTATCAATTACGCATTAAGATTCTTTCTTGTTGCCATCCCAAATACCTTCTTCCAACTGTGATTTCAGCTCTGGAAACTCATTTGAATCAAAGGTTGGAACCTTACCCTCAGCCAACTGACGGTTATAATCTTTTGCCAGTTTTATCACTATGCCAGAGAGCAGAATAATCGCCACCAAGTTCACTATCGCCATCAATCCCATTGACACATCCGCCAGCGACCAGATAACAGGAAGTGAACCGATCGAACCAAACATGACCATTCCTAATACAATCACACGGAAGATCTTTAGACCACCTTTGTGGTTATGCTCTAAGAAAATCAGGTTAGTTTCTGCATACGAGTAGTTAGCGATAATTGACGTAAATGCGAAGAAGAAAATCGCTACCGCTACAAAGATAGAGCCCCAATCACCCACTTGTGAACTTAATGCACGTTGCGTTAACTCGATACCTGTCACTTCACCGTGAGGAACGTACTCACCAGAAACAAGAATGATCGCAACCGTTGCCGTACAGATAACCATGGTATCCATAAACACCCCTAGCATCTGTACATAACCTTGAGAAGCTGGGTGAGGAGGATATGGTGTCGCTGATGCAGCGGCGTTAGGTGCCGAACCCATACCCGCTTCGTTTGAGAACAAACCACGTTTAATACCATTAATCATTGCTTGAGCAATGGCATAACCTAGTCCACCTGCTGCAGCTTCTTGAAAACCAAATGCACTTTTGAAAATGAGAGCAAAAGCACCTGGCACTTTATCAAGGTTCATCGCTACAACAAACAGTGCTAATGCCAAGTAGAATAGCGCCATAACAGGAACGATAAGCTCTGCTGTTTTTGCAATGGTTCTAATTCCACCAAATATAACAACCGCTGAGATCGCTACGATGCCGATACCAACATAAAGCGGTTCCCAACCAAATGCCGTTTTCATTGCACCCGCGATGGAGTTTGCTTGCACAGCATTAAAGACCAGACCGAATGCAATAATTAGGAAGATCGAGAACAGCACTCCCATCCAACGCATTCCAAGCCCTTTCTCCATATAATATGCAGGGCCACCACGATAATTTCCATCATCATCTTTGGTTTTATATAACTGAGCTAAGGTACTCTCCGCAAAAGACGTTGCCATACCCAACATAGCAATGAGCCACATCCAGAATATTGCACCGGGTCCACCAGCTGTTAATGCAACAGCAACACCCGCCATATTTCCGGTACCAACACGGGCAGCCAAGCTAGTACAAAGAGCTTGAAAAGATGAGATACCTGACTTATCCGCTTTACGACTATTTTTAAGAACGCTAAACATGTGGCCAAAGTGGCGAATTTGGATAAAACCCAAACGGATAGTGAAGTAAATCCCTACTCCAACTAAAAGGTATACAAGAATAGATCCCCACAGGAGATCGTTCATTAAGTTAATTATGTCTGTCATATGAGCCTCTTGTTAAATTAAGCGACAATCGTCTATCGCTTATAAGAATTAAGCCACATTGGTTGGTATTATTTAAGGAAACCCGTTTATCTTGATGTGACTTAATGGATTGCAACGATCAATCACCAAGTGAAGAAAAAACTAGTTGCATATCTTTATATCTGTTGACCGCAGGATAATGCAGCTCATGAGCAGAAAAATCAATACCAAACAAGTTGCTTAGCAAAGTGTTTTTTACTTCATTAACACAATAATTTAACAATATACCCCACATTATTTTCTAAAAATTTCTACAACTATTCATTAACGAACCGCAGCGGTTTAAAGTAAAAAGCACCAACGATTAACCCTAGCTCAATTTGCAATAAGCTCCTTTTGTTAAAGGAGTATTGAGGTAAACCACAAAAATCTGAGCAAGCGCATTATCACCCCTCTCAAAAACAGTAAACGGTTAACACCACCAATACCCAATAAATCCACTTGTACAGGTTATTAACAACTCAATCACGGCAATAAAAAACTACGCCGCCTTTTCAACTGCGCACTATTTGAGCGATTTATCTTAATAAACTGTGAATTCCGATAAATTTTCTAATAAAAACTTCATCGAAGAGAAACATTTGCGAAACACATCATAGTTATTCTTACCTCCCTTATGGTACTTAATTGATTACAGTCAGACGAATCTTGATAGGAGTTTTGTACGGCTGTCAGCAAATAAAAAACAATAAAGAGAGGTCAACATGGAAGGCTTTCTACTAGATAACATCATGATGGAGATAGGAAATCACCAAACTCGTTCAAGCCGAGCAAAACCGGCAAAGCGAAAGTGGCGTGAAATAGAAGCAATAAAAGACCGTCAACGATTACAAAAAGAGCTGATGGATATGGATGTCTGCAACGACTACAGTTTAGACGATATAGACTTATAACAGATATATAAAAACAGGCACCTTGAGGTGCCTGTTTTGTCATTTATCGTCTTAAAACAGTCGCCGAATACTATCTGACAGTCAAACGAACGGTCTAACTATATTACCTCAGCTTCCGTTTGACGTACTCTTTGCGCCAACTGTTTATATTGATCAGCGATGGTCTCTCCGAATACAGGATCATCTTCACTGTGATCCCATAGCTTCTCTACTTGCTGCCAATCTTCCGTGGTAAATGTTTGCTTAATCAACGGCAATATCTCTTTCTCTTCGAGATCCAAATGTTCGCGCTGAGCCACAATAAACGACTGTAACTTCTCAGCGAAAATCTCTAATGGAACAACAGCATCTTGAAGAATCATCTCTACAGTCAGTAAAAACTCGCTGGTATCCTGAGACAGCTTAATATGTTCCGCTTCCAAGTTCTTTATTTGGTTACTTGCTGGATAATGCTCTACAAAGTATCGATATAGGATGTCTTCTTTTGGGTGGTGAACTTTCTCTGAATGCGAAGATAAATACTCAACTATCTCTTTGATTAGTGTGAAGTTTACAGCTTCTTCAGCATTGATACTGTGACACTTTTTTTTCAAGATCGCTAAAAGACGTACCATATAACCATGCTCACGATGGATCTGCTCTAACATCATCACTTACTCCTTATTTCCCTATAATTAAACTCTTCAGCTCTCCCAACGAATTGTTGAGGACGTATTAATTCTCTTAACTGTTATGTCAGATAAAATGATGAACGATAAAGCAAGGAAATATGGAGGTGCCCTCCAAGTGATCAATAACAACCGAAACTAACAAGAGCTTGCGCAATCGAACCCACTTTAACCATGCTTCACTCATGGTTAATTCGACTTAGTAGTATATCCAAATACCATCAAGCCGCTTATTTAGCGAGAATTTATTGGCTTCTATCGAGGCACCGATTTGAAGCCACTTTGCTATAACTGTAGTGCATAAAAAGCGGAATAACCACATATTGACTACGGTTAAATGATCAGCTAATCAAGAGAAGGTTGCCAATTAATGCTATTGGAACCCTGTTTGGTTAAGATGCGATTGGTTTCGGAGAAGTGACCACAACCTAAAAAACCTCGATGAGCAGATAATGGCGAAGGATGAGGAGCCGTTAACAGGTGATGGCGAGTTTGATCTATTGCTTTACCTTTTTTTTGTGCGTGTGCCCCCCAAAGTAGAAAGACCACACCAGAACAGCGTTGATTAACTACGTCAATGACACGATCTGTAAACGTTTCCCAGCCTGTTTTTGCATGAGAGTGCGCCATACCCTGCTCTACCGTTAACACGGTATTCAGTAGCAGGACCCCTTGATCCGCCCAACTTTTTAAATAGCCATGATCAGGGATTTGAAAGCCATCAATATCACTGGCGAGTTCTTTGTAGATATTGACAAGAGACGGTGGAACCTTCACTTCAGGAAGAACAGAGAAACAGAGACCATGAGCTTGCTTCGGTCCATGATAAGGATCTTGGCCAATAATGACGACTCTGACATTGGCTAACTCTGTGAATCGAAAAGCATTAAACACATCTTGCTCTGGAGGATAGATGATTTTCCCCTGCTCTCGCTCATTCTCAACATAGCTCAGTGTTTGTTGAAAATAATCTTGCTGCTTCTCATGCTCAATCACATCATGCCAAGTAACTTGCTCTACCATACTCAATCTCCTGTATACGACGGTGAGCATTGTATACTTAAAACAGGCTAATGCAGACTATTGATAACTAAATCTGTTATTTCATTGGCGACAACAAAAATGCTGCGCCAATGTGTTACTCAACAAGCATAAGGTCAAATATGACACTACTTTGTTCTCTGAGGCGTCCGAAAATGTCCTCTACCCTGAATATGGCGATTAGGGACCGGGCGGGGATTTATTAAAGTGGTGGTATATAGTGATTTACTACTCATATTGGCATCCTCTTTTCATTAGTGAACAGCTCACAATGTGATGTATGAAAGAAAGATGCCAATATTGTTGTTCTGAGTAATTAATCTAGAATAACTCGTTCAATTCAGGTGTTTTTTAATTCTAAATGACGTAGTGCTTGAATTTCATCAGGCCAGATTTCTGGTTCTATTGTCTCTAAAATCAATGGGATAGAGTTAAATCTAGCGTCTTTCGCAATATATTCGAAACAGTCCCAACCTATTTCCCCTTTACCTAACGAATGGTGACGGTCCACCCTACTGGCAAATTTTACTTTAGAATCATTAAGATGCATTGCACGAAGATAGTGCATACCAACAACCCTATCAAACTCTGCAAACGTCTCTTCACACGCTTGTTTGCTTCTGAGATCATACCCTGCGGTAAATGTGTGGCAAGTATCGAGGCAAACACCTACCCTCGTTTTATCTTCAACTTGGTGGATGATTTCCGCCAAATGTTCAAATCTCCAACCTAAATTTGTACCTTGTCCTGCGGTATTTTCAATAACAGCAACAACATTATCCACCGATTTATGGGCAATATTGATGGACTCAGCAATCGTAGCGAGACACTCTTCCTCGGACACCTTTTTTAGATGGCTACCCGGATGAAAATTCAGCAAAGTTAAACCGAGTTGATTACAGCGTTCCATTTCATCAATAAATGCAGCTCGAGATTTCTCTAATTTTTCAGCTTCAGGTGCTCCCAAATTTATTAAATAGGAATCGTGCGGCAATATCTGCTCGGCAGAAAATCCATACTGGGCACAGTTTTCCTTAAATGCCTTGATGCTCTCTTCCGTTAATGGCTTAGCCACCCACTGCCTTTGATTTTTGGTGAATAATGCAAAGGCATTCGCTCCAATCTCTTTTGCACGAATAGGAGCATTCTCTACTCCACCAGCGGCAGACACATGGGCTCCAATATATTTTTGACTCACGATGACTTTATCCTTTCTTATATACCCAAGAGATCTCTAAACGCCAAACTCATAAAGAAACAAGCGCGTTAAAGTTAATGGGAGATGTTTGCAACATTTGTCTCTTTTATTAGCAATTTTTTCAGTAAATATCCAAATAAAACTTGTTAATAAAACATTGCCAAATTGTTGTAAAATTACTACAAAACCAGCTTGGTAAAATTTATTTTAATCTCTCAAATTTAATTGAATTCATTGAATTGAAAGACTTTTTGATTCAAATCAACGAAAACACCTTAAAATAAACAAGGTTTTTAGTTGTATTTTGACCTAAATCAATATTATTATAGCTTACATAGCGTTACGCAACATGCTCAACAATTTAATAAATTACATCACTTTATGTGAATGAGGAGAAAGTAATGATCCAAGGTATTCAAATTACAAAAGCAGCGAACGACAATCTACTTAACTCTATCTGGCTTCTTGATAGCGAAAAAAGTGAAGCACGCTGTGTTGCTGCAGTTTCAGGTTTCGAAGCAGATCAAGTTATCTCAACATCTGAACTTGGCGAATTCGAAAGCCGTGAAGTGGCAATTGAAACAGCACCTCGCGTTGAAGGTGGCCAACACCTGAATGTTAACGTATTAAAACGTGAAACATTGGAAGATGCCGTCGCTAACCCAGAAAAATACCCACAGTTAACGATTCGTGTATCTGGCTATGCTGTGCGCTTTAACTCGCTCACTACAGAGCAGCAACGTGACGTTATCGCTCGTACATTTACTGAGTCACTATAAGCTCATAAACTGTACTCTTTATTGAATAAAGGCGCATCTTGCGCCTTTTTTGATCCCTAATTAAGCGATCCTCTACTTAGGTTACAGACTATCTAACCAGACAAAAAAGAGCCCGCAACTAACTTAGTTACGGGCTCTTTTTATCACTAACAAGCTATTTTTGTACTTTGCGCAGTACCACTTTCAATGCATCAAAGTCTGCATCCAGCTCTTCAGACAACAGCTCCATGGCAGCATGTTTTGCCAATGGCGCAGGAATATCAATATCCGTCGCTAATACCTCGTCCACAACTTCTTTAAACTTAGCAGGATGAGCAGTACACAAGAACAGTCCTGTTTCACCCGTTTGAAGTTGCTGATCCAGTCCTCGATACGCAATCGCACCATGTGGCTCACAAAGATAACCTTGCTCATATAGCGATTTCACTGACTCTGCACTTTGTTCATCCGTTACTACGGCTTTACCCAGCTCATCTAATCCCCAGCCTTTAAGGCGGCATAACTCTTCAATACGTGGCCAGTTATTTGGCTGACTAACATCCATAGCGTTAGAAGTTGTAGCAATGGTTTTCTTCGGAGTCCATTCACCCGTTTCGAGATAACGTGGAACCGTATCATTAACATTGGTCGCAGCAATAAAACGTTTTACCGGTAGACCGAGAGCTTTAGCAAGTAGACCGGCTGTCAAATTACCAAAGTTACCGCTAGGAACAGAAACAACAAGGTTTTCGCGCTGCTGCTCCGTTAATTGAGACGCCGCTTCAAAGTAGTAGCAGATTTGAGCCATTAATCGGCTGATATTAATGGAGTTTGCGGAATTAAGACCAATCTCTTCTCGCAACTCTTGGTCATCAAATGCTTGCTTAACCAAAGCCTGACAAGCATCAAAATCACTATTGATTGCAACGGTATGAATATTTTTCCCAAGGGTGCAAAACAGTTTCTCTTGTAACGGACTGATTTTGCCTTTTGGATAAAGAATCACAACATTAATGTTTTCCATACCGTAGAAAGCATGGGCAACAGCTGCTCCTGTATCACCAGAGGTAGCGGTTAAAATAGTAATCTTACCACCGTCAGAGACAGCAGCTAGAGACTGAGCCATAAAGCGGCCACCAAAGTCTTTAAACGCCAATGTAGGGCCATGAAAGAGCTCTAATGCATAGACACTCTCTTTTACCTTATTGATAGGCGCAGGGAACTGAAAGGCGTTCTCAACCAGTTCTGTGACTTGTTCTTTAGAGAGTTCATCACCAATTAACGCTGATAATATTTTGCTGCTGCGAGAGGTAAAATCCTCATCAAGCAGTGCATTTACGTCATCAAATGTTGGCAGTTCTGATGGAAAGAACAGCCCTTGGTTTTTACCTAGCCCTTGGCGTACTGCTTGACCAAACGAGACTTGTTCATCATTTTCTTTAATATTGTACAGCTTCATAACTCACTTCCTGTCACAATCGAGCCCTGTTTATCCAATCGACAAACATGCACGAATCCTTCTTCATTTTGTACGTAATGCAGTTCTAACCAGCGAGCAACTCGCTCGGCAACATCTTGTTCTTTACATATGCTAAATAACGTTGGTCCTGAACCGGAAATCCCAGTCGCTAACGCACCTGCTGATTTGGCGTATTCACGCGCCTGTTCAAAACCTGGGAGTAGTTTCGCACGATATGGTTCGGCGATCACGTCTTTGATCAATTTGGCAGCAAGCTCTGGCTGACCAGAATGACATGAGTGGATAAACCCAGCCAGATGACGACCATGAGCAATCACATCTTGACGGCGATACTGCGAAGGTAATATTTCACGCGCTTCTGCTGTGGATACTTTTATGCCGGGATACGCCATAACCCAGTACCAATCATCAAAACATGGAACTTCTTGACTGATAATACCTAACTCTTCCAACATCAATTGCAAACCACCTAGATAACAAGGTGCGACGTTATCATAATGGATGCCACCAGAAATTTTACCTTCCATCTCGCCCATTAATGCCAGTAGCTCCATCTCATTAAGTGGTTGATCATGAAAACGGTTAAGGGCATCAAGGGCCGCAACAATAGAGCAAGCACTTGATCCTAGTCCTGAGCCAATCGGCATATTTTTTTCTAATGTCATCTGCAGCGGCTTTAGAGCGACCGATTTTTTCTCTAGCTCTCGAGCAAAAACCAGCCAACAGTCATAGACAATGTTCTCTTTCGCTTCAGTGGGTAACTTTGACACAAAGCGACCAGCTGTCGTTAAGGCAAAAGGTGACTCTCCTGCCTTCACTAATACTCGATCACCAAGCAAGGTGCCGTCGATCGGTGACACCGCAGCACCAAGTACATCAAAACCAACGCTAACATTACCAATTGAGGCCGGCGCATAAACCACAACACCATTATCTGCTGAGCTCATTTTACACTCCTAATTTCCAGCCAAGTGTACGCATTACATCCGAAAATACACCTGCTGCGGTGACTTCAGTACCGGCACCATAGCCACGCAATACCAACGGAATTGGTTGATAATATCGGCTATAAAATGCCAATGCATTCTCACCATCTTTAATCTTGTACATAGGATCATTCTCATCAACCGCTGCGATCCTAACTTTACATTTTCCGTTGTCGATTTCACCAACGTAACGCAGTACTTTACCCTCTTCAGCAGCCTGTTTAGATAACGCCAAGAAGTACTCATCTGCTTCAGGCAAACGAGACATAAAGTCTTCGATAGAGCCAGTGTCGTCAAACTTAGGAGGAAGCGCTTGCTCTACTTCAACATCATCAAGTTCTAGCTCTAACCCTGTTTCACGCGCCAGAATCAATAGTTTTCTTGCCACATCCATACCAGACAGATCATCTCTCGGATCGGGTTCGGTAAAACCATTATCTTTGGCAATATTCGTTGCCTGACTTAGCGTCATACCTTCATCCAACTTACCGAAGATGTAAGAGAGTGAGCCAGAAAGAATACCGTTAAATTTCTCCAGCTCATCACCGGCTGAAATAAGGTTTTGTAAGTTCTCGATAACCGGCAGCCCTGCCCCAACCGTTGTTTCATACATCAACTTACGGCGTGAACTCTGCGCAACTTTACGCAACTGGTGGTAGTAGGCCATGCTTGCTGTATTGGCCTTTTTATTTGGCGTAACAACATGGAATCCAGCACCTAGGAAATCGGTATACTGCTCTGCGATCTCTTCACTAGAAGTACAATCGACAAGGACAGGGTTAATAATATGGTTACGCTGAACCATGGCGATCAACTTAGCTAGGCTGAAATCTTCACTTACATTGCCCATTCTGTCACGCCAGTTATCGAGCGGTAATCCTTTGCTGTCTGTTAACATCCCTTTGCTATTGGCTAGACCACAAACACGAAGCACGATGCCTTTTTCTGCTAGTTTCGCTTGTTGACGTTGAACTTGATCCACCAGTTCGCCACCAACTCCGCCCACGCCAACAACAAATAGGTCAAGGAAGTGTTTAGAGTTAAATAGATTTTCGTGACACGCTTTCACCGCCTCAGACACTCTATCTTCTGGAATAACGGCTGAAATAGCACGTTCAGAAGAGCCTTGAGCAATGGCAACAATATTGACATTCACTTCTGCCAATGAAGAGAAGAAACGTGACGCAACACCGCGAGAGGTGCGCATACCATCACCAACTAAAGTGACAATGGAGACATCGTCAATGAACTCAACCGGTTCAAGTAGGCCATCTTTCAGTTCAAGTTCAAAAGCATCTCGAAGAACTTGCTCTGCTTTTGACTTATCAATAGCTTCGATACAAAAACTGATGCTGTACTCTGATGATGATTGGGTAATCAACACAATGGATACACCGGCGGACGACATAGCGCCAAATACTCGGCTTGCCATTCCAACCATGCCTTTCATACCTGGTCCAGATACGTTCACCATCGTAAGTTTACTTAATGTGGTGATACCTTTGATTTCGAGGTTATCTTCACCGGTATCTTGACCAATTAATGTTCCAGCACCTTGAGGGTTAAAGCTGTTTTTAATCAGACAAGGAATATGGAATTGAGCAATTGGAGCAATCGTCTTAGGGTGCAGAACGGACGCACCAAAATAGGAAAGCTCCATCGCTTCCTGATAACTTAGGGATTTCAATAAACGAGCATCATCAACAAGTCTTGGGTCGCAGTTATATACGCCATCAACGTCCGTCCAGATCTCACAGTAATCAGCTCTCAAACAAGCGGCTAGCACTGCGGCAGAATAGTCTGAACCATTGCGGCCTAAAGTAACCAATTCCCCTTGGTCATTACCCGCCGTAAAACCGGGCATAATATTAACGTGACCCGCTGGTAGAGGATCTTTTTTAAAGTTCAGCGTAGAGGCGTCAACATCAACCATCGCTTCTAGATGGTCACCTGAGGCCACTAAGTATTTAACAGGGTCTATCAGGCTGGCTGGTTGTCCTTTAGCTTGTAGAACCGCCTGCATCAACTTAATAGAGATCCGTTCACCTTTACTGATGATTCTTGCATTCGCATTGTTTGGGCACATACCAAGCAGCGCAATACCATGTACAAATTGACGAAGCTGTGTCATTGAAACATTGACTTGCTCATCAAACGATACGTTATCAACATTTGGCAGCACAGCTTTAATCTCAGCGAACAGCTGGGCAAAAGAGAGTTCTAACTCAGCAATTTGTAGATCCGCATCCCCATTTCTTAATGCTCCTTCAATTACGGCAACCAATTTATTGGTTGTTTTGCCTGGTGCTGAAAGCACCACCGCAACTTCTTCCTGTTGAGCATTATTAGCAATAATATCTGCCGCTCGTAAAAAACGGTCCGCATCTGCTAATGATGAACCTCCAAACTTGAGTACTCGCATCTCTACCTCCGGTGTAGTTTTAATCTATATAAAAAAAGGCCTGTATCTTCGTGGGATACAGGCCTTTTTTTGAATTTTTTCTCGTTCAGCAGCCTGCCCCAACATTGGTCATGTTGGTAATAATAATGGTGGTCATCATCATGTGGCTGTGTACTGTTGTCATTTTATTAATCTATATTTTGCATTTTGTGTTTGCTAGACCATACGTTTACCGATTTTCACTTACATAGTCAATTGAAAGTTCAATTTTTTTTCGCTCAAGATCTAAAAAAACAATATTTCTCTCTTTTGCGATCATTCGACTAACACACTGTTTTTAAATCTAAAAGCCCCCAAAAAGGCCACTCAACAAGCAAAAACGACAAATAATTGAGAACATTAAAGGATCTTATTGTCAAATTTTGTGTTTTAATTAATAAATCGGCATAGGAAATCCATTGGATAACAGAGCCTAATTTCATTAAGTTACACATATCACTTACTAAGGAGAACGCTATGAGAATATTCTTGTTTATCGCTCTTCTTATGTCTATTTCAAGTGCGATGGCCAATGGATTACCTGACCTATCCCCTAATAACGCAAATTCTCCGCATAAGCTATTTATCTCTAGCCAAAATAAAACCTCTAATGAGTTTGATACATGGAAGATAGATAGCGGATACTCTTACTCCATTTTTGACTCGATTGATGTTTATGTGGGGGCAAGGGTAGATAACGCGTCGGAACAGTATAGTGAACGAGGCTTTCTTAGTGGAGTGAGTTACAGTTTAGGTGAAAAATTCTCGTTAAAAAGCACCTTACACACCAACCAAGAAGTTCTCAGTAATGGCCAGCAGACTCAATCTGTCGGTGCTGAAGTGAGTAGCCGAGTACAGCTGTCTGACAATATAGATTTGCATGCCACCCTTGATTATCAAGAGTGGCAGCAAGGTATTGAGTTTGGGTTGGGCTTTCGCTTCTAACTCATACCATTTACAGTTCTAACGCTTTGCTCGATAACAGAGTACCGTTCCAATCAGCGTAAATATAATCTCCGGGATGTACCATCTGTCTGCTTATGGTTAAGCATACGTCGATTTCTCCAGCACCTTTCTTCTCTGTTTTAAATGGGCAAGCAGCTAATGCTTTAACCCCTAAGTCCATTTCAGAAAGTGCCGCTACATCACGCACCGCACCATTGACAATAATGCCTTCCCAGCCATTTTCAATTGCAAGGATCGCCAATTGATCGCCTAATAGTGCTTTTTGACAGGACCCATTCCCGTCAACAAATAGAACTTTACCTTTTCCGTCTTGTGCCAGAACTTCTCTCACTTTAGAGTTATCATGGAAACAACGTACTGTGACAATCTCACCCCAAAAAGCGTATCGTAATCCGAAGCTTTGTAGTGGAAGATCCAACAGTGTTACTTGATCTTCATATTGGTCACAGATATCTGGAAGTATATCGTTCATTTTTCCTCCTTGATTGCTCGCCATCATTTAAATACAAAAATAGACAGCGAATGATTTTAATTCTGTTTCTTCAAAATGGATGAAGACAGTTTTAACAGAGACAAATCCTATTCTCTCAGCTAAAAATTGAAATCGTACAGGGCATTTTTTGCGCAGGCTTTATTGAGGCTAATAACTCTTTTTAGTCGGTATTTTGTTCACTCAACTGCTTTTTTCGCCGCCAACTGTACAACAAATTTTAATTTTCATCCCGATAAAATAGCAAAAAAACGTCGAATGACATATCTGCCATTACTGATTTATCTTAACTTTATAGCCATTCTGTTCGCATACAGATTCAGTTAACATTGTGAAAAATCGTCAAAAACATCAAGATAAGCTACTGTTTATTCAATGAAAATAGTCGTAAGATCATAGCGTCGACTAGAAGAGTAATACTCTCGTTTTTTGATAGATGACTTAATTACTATCTAAATATGTAATATTTTGTCACTTGATGTAAATCAACAAAGTGAAAAGAATTAACAAACTGTTATTGTTGCAATACCGTTAAGATAATAAAATCCAACGCATTAATGGCAAATTTGTAAAGAGACTAAGCAGGAGCCATATTGTCTCTCTACTAGGTAAAATCCATGGAAGGCGTACCTAATTTTAAGTGTTAATCAATGTTTTTTGTTACTTATCATCGCAAACACTTTACCCATATGTTATTTTTTGCCTAGAATTCTTTTAATATTTACAATTTAGTAACAATTTAGGTGCTGCCAATGCAAACCCCGCAGATTCTCATTGTTGAAGATGAGCAAGTAACCCGCAATACGCTGAAAAGTATTTTTGAGGCTGAAGGTTACAACGTATTTGAAGCGAGCGACGGTGAAGAGATGCACAATGTGCTTTCTGACCATCAGGTAAACTTAGTTATCATGGATATCAACCTTCCTGGTAAAAATGGCCTGCTGCTTGCCCGTGAACTTAGAGAGCAAGCCAATGTCGCTCTTATGTTCTTAACTGGTCGTGATAACGAAGTAGATAAAATTCTAGGATTAGAAATTGGTGCAGATGATTACATCACTAAACCTTTTAATCCTCGTGAGTTAACTATTCGTGCTCGTAACCTATTAACTCGCTCTATGACAGGTAGCGCATTACCTGAAGAGAAAAGAAGCGTTGAAAAGTATGAATTTAACGGTTGGATATTAGATATCAATAGCCGTTCTTTGGTTAGTCCACTTGGAGAAGGGTATAAACTACCTCGTTCTGAGTTCCGTGCTCTTCTACACTTTTGTGAAAACCCAGGTAAGATACAAACTCGTGCCGATCTTCTGAAAAAGATGACAGGCCGAGAGTTGAAACCGCATGACCGTACTGTTGATGTTACTATCCGTCGTATTCGTAAGCACTTCGAATCCATTACAGACACACCAGAGATCATCGCAACTATTCATGGTGAAGGCTACCGCTTCTGTGGAGACCTTGAAGATTAATCTTCATCACTATTAAAAATAAAAGCTCCTTCTAGGAGCTTTTATTTTATCTCGCGTTTCTCTTAATAACGTTAATCTCTGCTATTTAACCATGTTTTTAGTACTTCGATATCGTGTTGATACTCGTTCTTAATCTCTTCAACCCAGTCTTCAATATTTTCCCACCATGCAGGCATTTGTGGTGACTGCGCTTTTTGAGCGACCCGCTGAATATGCTGTAATCCAATCGACCCTGCGGCACCTTTAATTTTATGCGCTTCAGAAACAATACCATCTTGATCTTTAGCGATCATATTTGAGTCCAGAATATCAATATAACCTGGCATCATATCTTCAAACATCTGAATACTATCTAACACAGGTTTCGATCCCACAATATCGACATAAGACTCAAGCATTTCTAAGTCCAATATTGTTGAAGTGATATCGACACTTACCGGAGCTTGTGACTCAACCACCGCTTTTACAGGCTCAGTTTCCTTGCTGCCAAGACAATGTTTTTCTATCACTTGTTGAATCGCTTTTACAGACAATGGCTTACTCAGCGCATCATCCATTCCTTTCTGAATATAGTCCTTTTTATCCTTCATGACGTTCGCCGTTAACGCCACCAATGGTGGAATATGGCTATACTGTTTTCTATAAAACGAAGCGATATCAAACCCTGTCATATCAGGCAATTGAATATCCAATAATACAAGATCAAAGTTGTTAGGATCGAAAGCAGCGATCGCTTCTTCACCATTCATGGCGATTTCTACGCTGTGACCTAAGCTTTCAAGCAATGAGCGAGCAACCGTCACGTTTAATTCAATATCTTCCACCATAAAGATACGCTGACTCTGCTGCTGTTTAGGTCGTTTTTTCACTTCGTCTACTGAAGCATCACTAACAGGAACACGAATATTGACGGTAAATACGCTGCCAAAGCCCTCTTCGCTGCTGACAGAAATATCTCCCCCCATCATCTTAATCAGCTGTTTAGATACCGCTAGCCCAATTCCTGTGCCCACTGCATGAAGATTATCTTTGCCTGATTTAACCTGATAATACATAGCAAAAATCTTATCTAACTCATCTTCTGGGATACCAATGCCGGTGTCTTCTACTTCAAAGGTAATATCAGCCATGCCGTAAGCGACTTCAGCACTGACACTCATTATGACACTGCCCTCTTTAGTAAACTTGCTGGCATTGCCGATTAAGTTCCACAACACCTGTCGTAAGCGTGTTTCATCCACTTCGATTTGACTAGGGAAATCCGTCAGTCTTTCAAGGTCAAACTTAAGCCCTTTTTGCTGGGCCATTAGTCCTGAAATACTTTCTACTTCTAATATAAAGTCCTCAAAGTGAATCGCTTTAGGCAACAGCTCTAACTTACGTCGATCAAACTTATCCATATCAATAATATCGTTGAAGATATTGCCAAGGGTAATAGCGCTTACATTGATCGTTTGAAGCTGTTGACGTTGCTCTTCGTCAAGTTTGGTATCCAATAGCATTCGGCTTAAGCCAACAATTCCGTTTAGAGGGGTCCTTAGTTCATGACTAACCGTGGAGACAAAGGTTGTTTTATCTCTGCTGGCCTTCTCTAGTGCGTCTTGATATTTCTTCCGTTCTGTAATGTCACGACCATACCCAACCAATCCTAGATGACGACCATCTTTGCTGTAAAAAGGCACTTTACGCAATTCAAAGTACACTTTTTTACCGTCAGGGTACTCAAGCCACTGCTCGTAAGTTAGTGCTTCATTATTGCTAAACACCTTTTGGTCGGTCTCAACCACCAGTGACGCGACTTCTTCGCTATATACATCCCATGGCGTTAGCCCAACTAAGTCCGCTTCACTTTTACCAGTAAGATCTTCGATGGCTTTATTACAGCCAGAGAACTGACCCTCTTCGTTTCGGTAATAGATTAAATCAGGAGACGCATCAATAAATGAGCGTAATAACGCTGTCCGCTCAGCCAGTTCTAACTGAGTACTCTCTCGTTGGTAAACTTCGTTCTCCAGATCTTTCATCGCTTCTTCACGGGCGTCTTCCGCTTTTTGTCGCTCTTCAATTTCCTGATTTAATTTAATGATGTTCTGTTGAAGTTGGTTGTTCAGCTCCTGATCTCGGTCACGCATATCTTTTAGCTTAGCCACCAGCTTAGATAACCGCTGACGAGACTCTTCTAATTGATCCACCACTACCGATAAAAAATAGACTGCCCATGGCGTAATGAGTAAGCCAAAAAATATGGAACGAAGAATGTCGATATCATCCACGATTCCTTTAAGACCTAAAGTGATCCCCACCTGAACAAAAACGGCTAAGGCAACAATGGCTAAAGCTAACAATATAGAAAAACGGAGAATGCCAAGCTTTACCAACAGATCGACATAATATTGCGCTAAGCTTTTTATGGGTTTCATTTACTGCTCCATGCATAACAATCGAAGACCATTCTAGTGACCAGAATGAGTATTATAAGTGTTGTACGTCTACCTAATGACGCTAGGGTCTATTGACCTTTCGTATCTATTTTTACAGCAGTTTGCTGATGCTTTATACAAATCAGGTGATAACGCTGTAGAAAGTACCAACAAACGCTGCTCAAGGGTCCATCTGAAAACACCTTGAGCTGTGTTATGAGTCGTTTACATAAAATAACTATGCTGCTCTCCTCATGCTTTGCTCAAACCGCTATCAGATTGAACAAAATTTGTACTCGAAAGATCAACAGATCCTCAGTAATACATTCACAGCCAGCATAGCATTACTGGTTGAAATATTGTGTTTGATTACGCCCCTGCTTCTTGGCCAAATAGAGCGCATCATCTGCTTGCGACAGAATGATATCGGAAGAAGCATTAAATGGGGGCACTAACGACGCTACCCCAATACTAACTGTCAATAAGTCGCTGACTCCTGAGAAGCTATGCGGTAATTGTAAGTCTTTCACCGCTTTATGTATGTTGCTAGCGATGATTTGCGCTCCTTGGTAATCGGTATTTGGCAAAATAAAAGCAAACTCTTCCCCCCCATAACGAGCTACGCAATCTGATGCGCGAGTGAGAATGTTGTTGAATGCTGTCGCCACAGCCACCAATGCCTGATCACCTTTTAGATGACCATAATTGTCATTATAATCTTTGAAAAAGTCGAGATCACAAAGAATAACCGTTAAGGCATTTTTCTGCCTACGATGTAAGCTCCATACAGTATTAAGCTGCTCGTCAAACCGTCGTCTATTAGCGACCTGTGTTAAGCCATCTAAAAAACTCAATTTCGCTAACTCTTGATTCATCTCTTCCAACTGCTGCTTAGCTAAGTAACGCTCTGTTACATCTCTAGCAAGTAGCAGAACACCCTTGATACCTGTGGATGGATCTTTATAAGGCGATTTCACCACATCGTACCATTTCGGCTGGCCATTCTTGTCGAGTATCTCGTCCACATAACGCAAGGTTTCACCACGCTCTAAAACCAAGTTATCCGTTTCAACAAAGCGTTTTTTTAGGTGGTTTGGTAAAACCGTCTCAATTTTCTTGCCAATTAACTGCTCAGGGGTGAACTCGATATCTAACGAATCTACATAAGCTTGATTACATGCATCATAAACTCGATTTTCATTAAACAGGGCAATGACATCGGGAGATGAAGCGAGTATCGACTGCAGAATAGTATCGCGCTGCGCCAAGGCAATTTCCGTTCCTTTACGCTTCTCCATTTCATCGCGCAAATCCTGCTGCATCTTAAACCAGTCAGTCACATCATGACTGATATTCAGTAACCCCAATATATCGCCTTCACTGGATAACAGAGAGGTTTGTGAGGTTTCTAATAAGCAGCTCCTGCCTTGCGGATCCGTTGTCCATCGTCGCTGACTTCTACGACCTTGCATAACACCATCAATAATACTGTCGCTCTCTTCCTCTCGGCCTGACCAAAAGTTGTTGAACGATTTGTTACTATCCAGCAAGTTGCCATCATTGTCTTGGATGTAAATAAGTTCAGAGAGAGAATCCAGCGCACTACGCGCAACTTTTAGTGAGGTTCTCACTTGTTCTCTATCAAGTTGTGCCTCTACATGCTTAACCACATACAACAACCAAACCGATCGGTTTCTATAACGTATTTTTCTACCTGTAATCTCAATTCTAAATGTTTGAAACTCAGAGGTTGACCAAGTTAGAAGATAATCTTTGAACTTCCAACTGGATATTTGACAAAGAAATGCATGAACGTCTTGTTGAGCAATGGTTGAGGGCAGTATGAATTTTTTACCCACCAAGCGAATACCGAGCAAGCGCATGGCTGGGGGATTAACCAATAAAAAGTCACCGTTTTTGACGTCGATGGCTAAGGTTGCTAACGGTGTATCTAATACCAGATCATCCAGCTTACTTTTGTAGCTGTGTCTTATTGCAATAACACTAAATAGAGCAATGATAATAACGAGAAGCTCTACCCCAACCAAAGATAACCATTCTAACAACGGGTAAAGCAGGCTATCGATCATGATGTTTTACTCGCTATAAGCAATTAGGATGTTAGCTAATAGTATGATTCTATGGTTAAGTTGGCTATCTAATATGTTCTATTCCTTGAATTGAACCAGAGTCGAACACACCTTATTTAGTTAACGGTAGGCTTTGGTTATCCTTCACTATAGCGTGACAATACGTTCAAATCGCCAGCTTACTCAAACACCATTACCTTGTTGTTAATTAAGCAGTTAGACGTTAGCTGGGTTTAGTATAAATAAAAGGATCACCAATTAAGGAGCCTTGCGCTCCCTCTTTATCTAATGCTCTGCCTATCTCAGTCATTGCCAGCCAACGATTTTCACACCAGAGGGGCGATAATAAAGTCGGCCTACGAGCAGCAGCAGACACTCGGTGGTAGATCACGTTGGCAGGGGTCATACGAATTAGCTCACTGGCGACGCTGACATAATCATCCAGCTCCGGAGCATCCAATTTACCCGCCCGCCAAGCTTTGGCCATTGTGCTTCCTTCTACTATATGTAACGCATGGAGCTTAATCCCATCCGTGCCCACTTCCAGAACCTTGTTCATCGTCTCAAGGTAATCAGAACGTTGCTCTTTAGGCAGCCCGACAATTAAATGCGTACACACCTTTATTCCTAACGCTCTGGCCTTTTTCGTTATCTCAGCGTAGCACTCGAAGTCATGTCCACGATTAATTCTCTTTAAGGTCTCATTGTTGGCAGTTTGCAAACCCA
This sequence comes from Vibrio sp. 99-8-1, assembly GCF_013114595.1. Classification (GTDB taxonomy): domain Bacteria; phylum Pseudomonadota; class Gammaproteobacteria; order Enterobacterales; family Vibrionaceae; genus Vibrio. The sequence goes on from NZ_VTXE01000023.1 coordinate 60,973, forward strand.
GCTCTAACCAGATCTCATACCCTTGTTGAACATAATCCGACAATAGGTCTAATACAGCTTGAGGGACACAATCAGGACGCGTACCAACACATAACCCCACCATATCAGCCGATTTAAGTGCTTCTTCGTACATGCTTTTTAATGTTTGCACTTCAGCATAAGTACTGGTGTAAGCTTGGAAATAAGCTAGGTATCGTTTTGCTCTGTGAATTTCTCCTGCTCTATCTGTTAGCTGTTTAACAATACTCTGCTTTTGCGTCTGCTCATCTGAAAATGAAGCAACGTTGCAAAATGTACATCCACCTCGCCCAATCGTTCCGTCTCTATTCGGGCAACTAAAACCGCCGTGCAAGGTTAGCTTATGGACTTTTTCACCATAACGACGCTGTAAATCCTGTCCCAACGTATTGACCAACTCGTGTAACTGCATATAAAACTAGTACCAATGTGCGAATGAAAATTAATTACATCTATGAAACATAATGTCGGCCGATTATACGGGGATAGTGCCATATCAACACTATTAAAAATCAATAAAAATGTAGTAAAAAGGCTTCTAATAGACCAATAACTGCATTTATATTTAGTTGTTATTCATAACCTTAATAAAAAAATGTAACTCCCTTAAACTTTTTATTGGAATTAAGCTACACAAAATTGTACGATACCTGAACGTCCGCATTTTATATCCGCAATAATGGATAGGATAAAAATGTGGAATAATTTGTGACAATCCGCCCCCACCTACACAAACCACTAGATTGTGGTAGAAAAACAACGGATTTCACTAAGGATTTGTTTTCTTCACATAAAAATTTCCTGTGAAGAACGGAAGGGAATCAAACTCATCACACATGATGAGTGATGGATTAACAACTATAAAAAAGACAGGAAACAAGTGCCTAGGGCATATTGCGCCTGAAATTTAATTGGAAGGATGTATCTATGGTAGATAGAGAGCAGAAGACACAAGGTCTTTATACTCCGGAGTTGGAGCATGACGCTTGTGGTATCGGTTTTGTTGCTCACCTAAAAAACCGTAAGTCTCACGATGTTGTGACTCAAGCGCTGGATATGCTAGCCCGAATGGAACACCGTGGCGGTCAAGGCTGTGATCCATGCAGCGGTGACGGCGCTGGTATTTTATTGCAAAAACCTCATGAGTTTCTGTTAGAAGAGACGGTGAAACTTGGTATCAAAATACCTTCATTTGAAAAGTATGGCGTTGGTGTTGTTCTTTTCCCTAAAAATGAACATAAACGTCAACAGTGTCGTGATATCTTAGAGCGTAATGCTCGCCGTTTAGACCTTGAAATCATAGGCTATCGCGTTCTACCAACTGACAACAGCATGATAGGCGATGACCCTCTCAGCACTGAACCTCAATTTGAACATGTGTTTGTTTCAGGTGGCCCAGGTACAACACCTGATGAGCTAGAACGAAAACTGTATGTACTGCGTAATTATACCGTTCGCGTTTGTTTAGAAAGCGTCTCCAATATTGGTGATGATTTTTACATCAACTCAATGTCTTATAAAACGCTGGTATACAAAGGTCAGCTAACGACCGAGCAAGTACCTCAATATTTCTTGGATTTGCAAAATCCATCCATGGTAACGGCTCTAGCACTGGTTCACTCACGCTTCTCTACCAATACATTCCCGAAATGGCGTTTAGCACAACCATTCCGTTATATTGCGCACAACGGTGAAATCAATACCGTTCGAGGTAACTTAAACTGGATGAAGGCTCGTGAAGCCATTCTTGATTCCGATCTGTTTACCCAAGCAGAAATCGACATGTTGCTTCCTATTTGTCAGGAAGGCAGCTCGGATTCATCCAACTTTGATATGGCGTTAGAGCTTCTTGTTCTTTCTGGCCGTACTCTGCCACACGCTCTTATGATGATGATCCCTGAAGCGTGGCAAGAGAACAAAAACATGGATCCAGATAGAAGAGCCTTCTATCAGTATCACGCTAACGTTATGGAACCATGGGATGGCCCTGCATCAGTCTGCTTTACCGACGGTGTTCAAGTAGGGGCAACCCTAGACCGAAACGGTCTTCGTCCATCTCGCTATACCGTAACCAAAGACGATTTCCTCGTTATGGCTTCTGAGTCAGGTGTTGTTGAAATAGCGCCTGAAAACGTTGAGCTTCATGGTCGTCTTCAACCGGGACGTATTTTCGTTGCGGATCTCGAAGAAGGTCGCATCATTTCTGATGAAGAAGTGAAAGACAGCATAGCTAATGCTCAACCTTATAAGCAGTGGGTAAAAGAGAACCTACTAAGCCTAAACAAACTACCAGAAGCAGACAATATGCACCACCAACCGTCTGCGGAACGTCTTCTTCATAACCAGCAAGCGTTTGGTATTACTAGTGAAGAAGTCAATGAAATCATTGTGCCTATGGCAAAAGATGCCAAAGAACCATTAGGTGCAATGGGTGCTGACTGGCCACTCGCGGTTCTGTCACATCAGTCACAACATTTATCTAACTACTTTAAACAGCTTTTTGCTCAGGTAACTAACCCACCCATCGATCCTATTCGTGAACGCATGGTGATGTCGTTAAATACCTACCTAGGTAAGGATCAAAACTTACTGGCTGAATCACCAGAGCACTGTCAAAAAGTAGAGCTAGAGTCACCTGTTTTATCTAACTCTGAGCTAGAAAAACTTCGTGCTATCGATAATGAGCATCTACAAGCAAAAACATTGGATATCGTATTCCGAGCCAGTGAAGAGGATGGCAAATTAGAGCGTGCTCTTAAGCGTATTTGCCAATACGCAGAAGATGCCGTGGTAGATGGTTACTCAATTATTCTACTGACTGACCGTGCGGTAAACTCAAACCACGCAGCAATACCAGCAATGCTGGCAGTAGGTGCGGTTCACCACCATTTAATTCGTAAAGGCTTACGTGCTAAATGTGACATCGTTATCGAAACAGGTGACGCACGCGAAACCCATCATTTCGCCACTTTAGTAGGATATGGGGCCAATGCGGTTAACCCATACTTAGTTATGGAAACCATCGTTGATCTTCAGAAGAAGAGAAAACTGGATCCTGAAATACCATCTGAAACGCTATTTAATAACTATCGTAATGGTGTCAATGGCGGTCTACTGAAGATTTTCTCTAAAATGGGTATCTCAACACTGCAGTCCTACCATGGTGCGCAAATTTTTGAAGCACTAGGTATTAGCAAATCTGTAGTAGACAAATACTTTACAGGCACCGTAACACGTATTCAGGGCCTAACGATTGATGATATAGCCAAAGAAGTCTTGGTTCGTCACCGTCTTGGTTACCCGACTCGTGAGATTCCAATTCAAATGTTGGATGTTGGTGGTGTTTACCAGTGGAAACAGCGTGGTGAAAAACACCTGTTCAACCCTGAAACCATTTCGTTGTTGCAACAATCGACACGAAATAAAGATTTTGCTCAATTCAAAGAGTACGCAAGTACTGTTGATGCGCAAGGGGATGATGCTGCAACGCTGCGTAGCCAACTGGCTTTCATCAAGAATCCTGCAGGCGCAGTACCTTTGTCAGAAGTTGAGCCTATTGAAAGCATCCTGAAACGCTTTGCAACTGGCGCAATGAGCTTTGGTTCTATCTCTTATGAAGCGCACTCAACGCTAGCGGTAGCAATGAACCGTATTGGTGCAAAATCAAACTCGGGTGAAGGGGGTGAAGATCCTAGTCGCTTTGAGAAAAAAGCCAATGGTGACTGGGAACGTTCAGCAATTAAGCAGGTTGCATCGGGGCGTTTTGGGGTGACTTCCTACTACCTAACCAATTCCGATGAAGTACAGATCAAGATGGCTCAGGGAGCGAAACCGGGTGAAGGTGGACAGCTTCCAGGAGACAAAGTTGATGACTGGATTGGTGCCACACGTCACTCTACTCCGGGCGTCGGGTTGATCTCGCCACCTCCACACCATGACATATATTCAATCGAAGATTTAGCTCAGCTAATCTACGATTTAAAAAATGCCAACCGTACCGGTCGTGTAAACGTTAAGCTGGTTTCAGAAGCAGGCGTAGGTACGATTGCATCCGGTGTAGCCAAAGCAAAGGCCGACGTAGTGCTTATTGCAGGTTTCGACGGAGGTACAGGTGCATCACCAATTTCATCCATTCGTCACACGGGTCTACCATGGGAACTAGGTTTAGCAGAGACACACCAAACACTGCTTAAAAATGGCTTACGTAACCGTATTGTAGTTCAGTCTGATGGACAGATGAAAACACCTCGCGACCTTGCTGTAGCAACGCTACTTGGCGCGGAAGAGTGGGGAGTTGCTACCGCAGCATTGGTTGTTGAAGGTTGTATCATGATGCGTAAGTGTCATAAAAACACCTGCCCTGTGGGTATCGCAACACAAAACAAATCTCTACGTGAACGCTTTGATGGTCGCGTAGAAGACGTGGTGACTTTCTTCCAGTATATGGCAGAAGGCCTGCGTGAAATCATGGCAGAGCTCGGTTTCCGTACCATTGAAGAGATGGTTGGTCAGTCTCAAAAACTGAAAGTTCGTGATGATATTAAACACTGGAAATATAAGAACCTTGACCTATCTCCAGTGCTTCATATTGAGCCAGCTCGTGAATCTGACGGCGTATTTAGCCAAATTAAACAGAATCACTTACTTGAAGCAGTACTGGATAGAAAGCTGATCGAAATAGCAAGACCTGCTATCGAACAAGCTGAGCCAGTAACAGCGGAACTGCCTATCATCAATACCGATCGTTCAACAGGCACAATGTTGTCTAATGAAATATCAAAAGTATTTAAAGACAAAGGGCTACCTAGCCCAATGAATGTCAAGTTCACCGGTTCTGCAGGTCAATCATTCGGTGCATTCCTTGCTAAGGGTGTGAAGTTTGAAGTAGAAGGTAACGCCAACGATTATTGGGGTAAAGGCTTGTCCGGAGGAACCCTGGTTCTCTATCCGAATACAGCATCATCCATCGTTGCGGAAAACAATATTGTTGTAGGTAATGTCTGTTTCTATGGTGCAACATCTGGTGAGTCTTATATTCGAGGTCTTGCTGGTGAACGTTTCTGTGTTCGTAACTCGGGAGCAAAAGTGGTTGTTGAAGGTGTTGGAGACCACGGTTGTGAATATATGACCGGAGGCATCGCCGTCATTCTTGGCTCTACAGGACGTAACTTCGCCGCTGGTATGAGTGGTGGTACTGCGTATGTATGGGACAAGGAAGGGGACTTTGAAACTAAGTTAAACCCTGAACTGGTTGACCTAGACCCAATAGAAAGCGAAGACAAAGCGCTTATTCAACAGATGCTAACTAAGCATATTGAGTTCACCGGAAGTACAGTAGCAAAAGCATTCCTAGCTGACTTTGACGCCAACCTAGCGCAGTTAGTGAAAGTAATGCCACGAGACTATAAAGCGGTGCTAAATAAGCGTAAAGCGCAAGCAGAACACACGGAAGAGTTGGAGGCAGTATAATGGGTAAGCCTACTGGATTTATGGAGCATGGTCGTGAACTACCTAAAAAGGTAGATCCAAGTGTTCGTATTCAGGACAACAAAGAGTTTGTCCTCAACAAAGAGTTTGGTGAAAAGATCAATCAGCAAGCTTCACGTTGTATGGATTGTGGCGTACCGTTTTGTCATAACGGCTGCCCTATTGGCAATATCATTCCTGAATTTAATGATGCTGTTTATCGCGACAGCTGGCAGGAAGCGTGGAATATTTTAAGCAGTACAAATAACTTTCCTGAGTTTACTGGGCGAGTATGCCCTGCTCCATGTGAGTCATCATGTGTACTTGGTATCAACCAAGATCCGATTACTATCTGCAACATTGAAAAAACCATTGTTGAAACCGCATATAGAGAAGGTTACGCCAAACCGAAGAAACCGCGCATTCGTACTGGCAAAACCATCGCTATTATCGGTTCAGGCCCATCAGGGCTGGCTGCTGCTGAACAATTAAATAGCGCTGGTCACTGTGTCACTGTCTATGAACGTGATGAAAAAGTCGGTGGTCTATTACGCTTTGGTATCCCTGACTTTAAGTTGGGTATGGATATTATTGACCGCAAAGTCAATTTGATGAAGGAAGCGGGTATCGTCTTTGAAACCAACGCTCATATCGGTGTTGATATCAACGCATTACAACTTCGTCAGGAGTTTGATGTCGTACTACTTACTGGTGGTTCTACCGTACCAAGAGATCTCCCTATCACAGGCCGAGAGTTCAAAGGGGTACATTTTGCCATGGAATTTCTTGGTCAAAACAACCGACGTGCCAACGATATGGATCTTAAAACCGAAGAGATTCATGCAAAAGGTAAACATGTGGTTGTTATCGGTGGTGGTGATACTGGCTCTGACTGTGTAGGAACGTCTAACCGTCATGGTGCCGCGAGCATTACTCAGGTAGAGATCATGCCGATGCCACCAGAAAAACGTCCAGCAAATATGCCTTGGCCTCAATATCCTATGATACTGCGTACATCCACTTCCCATGAAGAAGGGTGTGAGCGTCACTGGAATATTCTGACCAAAGAGTTTATCGGAGATGAGCAAGGTAATGTTACCGGACTGCGTTTAGCGGACATTGTTTGGCAAGATGCTAAACCGGGTGAACGACCAGAGTTCAAAGAAGTTGAAGGCAGCGAGCGTGTTATCCCATGTGATTTGGCATTCTTAGCGATGGGCTTCTTACATCCTGAACCTAATGGCATCTTAGCTCAATTAGACATTAAGCTCGATGAGCGCGGTAATGTAGCAACCAACGACTTTGCCACTAACCAAAAAGGCATATTCGCGGCGGGTGATATGCGTACAGGGCAATCTTTGGTGGTTCGCTGTATCAATGAAGGCCGAGAGTCTGCCCGTGCAATTGACGCTTACCTAATGGGTAACAGTAACTTAGAAGCTAAAGCTGATTCGCTTATGCTTTCCAATGCCTAGGGTCTGTTGACCCTAGCTTAACTTTTTAAAGTTTCCTTCCAAACTTTATTTTAGCCAGCATATTTGCTGGCTTTTTTTATATCTCAATGAGCCTCATATGATAACTAGATTGCTATAAGCAAGTAGAGAACTGATATCTCGAACAATTTACCGATTCCTCTAAAACAACTCTATGCTACAATTTAAGCCAATTACGTCACATTAAACTTAAAGAGACTATTTATGAAAATCGGCATTATTGGTGCAATGGAACAAGAAGTGACCATATTAAAGAGTGCTATCTCCAACTGTGAAGTTACCGAAAAAGGCGGATGCTCTTTCTTTTCCGGTCAACTTAATGGCGTAGAAGTCGTCATGCTTCAATCCGGCATCGGCAAAGTGGCTGCCGCCGTTGGTACAACCATTCTAATTGACCAATTTAATCCAGATATGATCATCAATACTGGTTCTGCCGGTGGATTCGACTCCAGCTTAAATTTAGGTGATGTGGTGATCTCTACCGAAGTGCGTTACCACGATGCAGACGTCACCGCATTTGGCTATGAAATGGGGCAAATGGCGAGTCAACCTGCCGCCTTTATTGCCGATAAAAACTTAATCCAAGTGGCAGAAGATGCGTTAGCAAAAATGAAGGATACACATGCCGTACGTGGCCTCATTTGCACAGGCGATACCTTTGTAAACTCCGAAGCTCACAACCAGTTCATTATGAAGCATTTCCCTTCAGTTATTGCGGTAGAGATGGAAGCTGCAGCGATTGCTCAAACATGTCACCAGTTTGGTAAGCCGTTCGTTGTTGTTCGTGCAATATCAGATGTTGCGGATAAAGAATCGCCAATGACATTTGATGAGTTTTTACCACTCGCAGCAAAAAGTTCATCTGAGATGGTGACTAATATGATCGAGCTGCTTAAGTAGCTTATATGCAAGCTGCATTTGAGCATTTTTATAGCAATGGCGCCCTGCTGGTACTGTGGGGTGCATTGCTGTTTCATCTAATTTTGCCCATTCCCGTTTCAGCCCATCCCGCTACCCTGTGGCGGGCTTTTGCCCGAATCCTTGCAGATAAAGTTAATACTCAGACTAGCTACTCGCAAAGTATTATCTCCGGTAGCTTGGCGTGGGCATTAATGGTGCTCCCTGCCTTGGCTGTATTCGTTGCACTACAACCTCTCGTTTGGCAACAGCAACTATTTGAATTGGCACTGCTGTTGTTGGCCATTGACTGGAGAAACAGCGAGAAACTGGCAGGAGAGTTATCAAACGCGTTAATTAAAGAAGATAAGAAACTAGCCAGAAGTTTACTTAAACCTATTTTAAATAGAGAAACCAACTCATTATCACCACTAGGGTTAGGCAAAGCAGGCGCCGAAACAATCATACTAGGATACGGTCGAAACGTGGTTTCAGTGCTATTTTGGTATGGCTTGGCTGGTGGAATTGGCGCCATCATGTATCGGCTAATTCAAGAACTGGCTAGAGCTTGGTCTCCCAGTAACGGGAACTTTCTTCCTTTCGGCTTACCAGCGGTAAGGCTTCTCGCAATATTGGATTTTCTTCCTTTACGACTGTTCTCTTTTTTCATCGCCGTTGGGAAAAATGGCATTCAAACAAGTAAGCAGATGCTATTACAAGGAAAAACTTGGCCCACTCCCGGAGCTGGCTGGCTGCTCGCATCCGTTGGCACTAAACTGGAGCTGTCATTGGGGGGCCCTGCTATTTATCAGGGTAAAAAATCCATTCGTCCAAAAATAGGAGGACGAGTCGCCCCTTCAGCCATTCATTTAGCGCAGCTACAAAAGCTGCTCGTGTGGCGACTGTTTGCTTGGATTCTAATACAAAGTGCTATTATGTTTGCGGTATACCAAGGGTTTTAAACTTGAAATATCTACTCCTTTATCTGTTACTTATCTCGTCCTACTCTGTCCACGCAATTGAACGAATCATTTCTCTCGCGCCCTCTTCCACAGAGCTCATTTATGCGGCGGGATTAGAAAACAAGATCATTGCAGCGAGTGATTTTAGCGACTATCCAGAGGAGGCAAAAAAATTAGAAAGAGTAGCAAGCTTTAACAGCATCAACATAGAACGGATTATCGCATTACAACCTGATTTAATCGTAGCTTGGCGCTCTGGCGGTGCAATTAAAGCTCTAGATAAATTACAGAGTTTGGGCTTTTCAATTTACTATTCCGATACCAATAAGTTAGCCGATATCGCCTTAAGAATTGAAGAGTTAAGTCTTTACGCTGACAATCCTGAGCAAGGTCAACGTAACGCAGACAATTTTCGACAGTCATTAAAAAAACTGCAAGATAAGTATAAAGATTTGCCTCCTATCAACTACTTTTATCAATTAAGCAGCAAGCCAATTTACACTATTGCTCAAAACCATTGGCCTAGCGAAGTGTTTCAGCTATGCGGTGGTCGCAATGTTTTCCAACAAGCTTCAAGCCCGTATCCTCAAGTTGGTTTAGAGCAAGTTTTAGTCAGAAAGCCCGACGTTATTTTCACTTCGGCCCATACCAAACAAAACCCCGAGATGTGGCACAAATGGCGAGCACAAATTCCAGCGGTTGAACATAACTACATCTGGTCTCTAAATGCGGATTGGTTAAACCGTCCTACACCACGCTCATTACATGCCATTGAGGAAGTGTGTAATCGTTTTAGCTATGTAAGAGAGAAAAAAAGCAATTAAGCAAATTATGACATTATTTTCTTAATAAAATAGCGTAAAATCTGCTCTCGTCTTTTTATCCATCTACTAGTAATCATCTCCATGGACTCAACACTACTCTATTTTATCGATCTATTTGGTACGGCCGTTTTCGCAATATCCGGTGTGTTATTGGCAGGACGTTTAAAAATGGACCCCTTTGGTGTTGTAGTACTGGCAAGTGTAACCGCCATTGGCGGAGGCTCTATTCGCGATGTACTACTAGGTGCGACGCCTGTGTTTTGGATCACCGATAACGCTTATATTTGGGTCATTATTTTTACCTGTTTATTAACCATGGCGATTGTACGTAGACCAAAGCGATTACCTTGGTATGTACTCCCTGTCTGTGATGCTATTGGTTTAGCCGCTTTCGTAGGTATTGGTGTAGAAAAAGCCCTTAGCCTGCAAACCTCTTATCTTATTGCAATAATAATGGGTGTATCTACTGGTTGCGGTGGCGGAATTATCCGCGACGTTTTAGCAAGAGAGATCCCCATGGTATTAAGAAGTGAAGTCTACGCCACGGCTTGCATCATTGGTGGCTTCTTCCATGTTACCGCACTGCATTTTGGGCTGGATAATTCGGCCGCCTTTTTATTGGGTGCAATCTCTACACTTTCAATTCGTTTAGCAGCTATTAAATGGCATTTATCATTACCAACATTTGCCCTATTACGATAGCTCTCATATGAATGGCAACGCTATTATTGGCGTGTTCCGTTTTCGATAAGTTGTAGAAGCGTCTTAATAGCGTAGTAACAGGCCTGTTCCCTAACTTCAGCTCTGTTTCCAGAAAAATATTGCACTCGCTGGACCTGCTCTCCATCAGCCAACTGCCAACCGAACCAGACCGTTCCTACAGGTTTATCATCACTACCGCCACCGGGACCGGCAATGCCACTAACAGATATCGCCACATCTGCTAGTGAATGCTCAACAGCACCAGCAGCCATCTGTTCCACAACTTGTCTGCTGACAGCACCATGGCGGTTAATCGCCTCTTCATCGACGAATAACATCTGTTGTTTAGACTCATTGCTATAGGTAATAAACGCACGGTCGAACCAAGCAGAGCTACCGGAAATATCGGTAATCGCCGCCGATATTCCACCACCAGTACAAGATTCCGCAGTTGTCACTAGCCAACCTTTACTTTTTAACTGCTTCCCTAACGTTTCACTTAATTGAGTTAATGTTTCCATGATCGAAAAACCCTCGATTTCATCTTGCCTGTCAATTCTATTCACGTATCCTAAGCCGCTGGAATAAGAAGTTAAAGTGGTAAATAAGGTCAACATGGCAAAAGCGACTCCTACACACACGCCTATGATGCAGCAGTATTTAAAATTAAAGGCGGAAAACCCTGATATCTTGCTGTTTTATAGAATGGGGGATTTTTATGAACTTTTTTATGATGATGCAAAGAAGGCTTCACAACTTCTTGATATTTCGCTAACCAAGCGAGGCTCTTCTGCTGGAGAGCCCATTCCAATGGCAGGTGTTCCATACCATGCCGTTGAAGGCTATCTAGCAAAATTGGTTCAGATGGGAGAGTCAGTCGCTATCTGTGAGCAAGTAGGTGATCCTGCGACAAGCAAAGGGCCTGTAGAACGCAGAGTGGTTAGAATTGTTACCCCCGGCACCGTCACCGATGAAGCATTACTTTCAGAGCGTGTAGATAACTTAATCGCCGCTATATATCATCAAAATGGTAAATTTGGCTATGCCACGCTAGATATTACTTCTGGTCGCTTTCAGTTATGTGAACCAAATAGCCAAGAGGCCATGTTGGCAGAGCTGCAACGTACCTCTCCCACAGAACTTCTATTCCCCGAAGATTTTGAACCAGTAGAAGTCATGGCAAACCGAAATGGTAACCGTCGTCGTCCTGTTTGGGAATTTGAACTAGAGACAGCAAAACAGCAATTAAACCAGCAGTTCGCGACCCGTGATCTTATTGGTTTTGGTGTAGAAAACGCCGAGCTTGGACTATGCGCGGCAGGATGTCTTATTCAGTACGTCAAAGATACGCAACGTACAGCATTACCACATATACGCTCTCTCACTTATGATTCTCAAGATCATTCCGTCATTCTCGATGCCGCCACTCGTCGAAATTTAGAGATTACACAAAATTTATCCGGCGGTAGTGATAATACACTGGCGGATGTACTTGACCATAGCGCCACGGCCATGGGAAGCCGCATGCTAAAGCGCTGGTTACACCAGCCTATGCGATGCAGGGAAACCCTAAATCAGCGACTCGACGCTATTACCGAACTAAAAGAACAAGGTTTGTATACTGACCTTCAGCCAATCTTAAAACAGATTGGGGACATTGAGCGTATCTTAGCGCGCTTAGCTTTAAGAACGGCACGTCCGAGAGATCTCTCTCGCTTGCGTCACGCCATGCAACAACTGCCTGATTTAGCAGACACAATGCAGGAAATCAGTGATTCTTACCTTGGTAAGTTGCGTCAGTTTTCCGCACCTATGGACGATATCTGTCAACTATTGCAACAAGCGATAAAAGAGAATCCCCCAGTTATTATTCGCGATGGCGGTGTCATTGCCACAGGTTACAGCGCTGAACTGGATGAATGGCGTGACCTTGCAGACGGAGCAACAGAGTATTTAGAGAAATTAGAAGCGGATGAACGAGATCGCCATGGAATAGATACCCTAAAAGTTGGCTACAATAATGTTCATGGTTTTTATATTCAAGTAAGCCGAGGCCAGAGTCATTTAGTTCCTCCGCACTATGTTCGTCGACAGACACTTAAGAATGCTGAACGCTACATCATTCCTGAGTTAAAAGAGCATGAAGACAAGGTATTAAGTTCCAAATCAAAAGCCTTAGCTATCGAAAAGCGTTTATGGGAAGAGCTGTTTGACTTATTAATGCCTAACTTAGAGCGATTACAAAACTTAGCGTCCGCAATCTCTCAGCTAGACGTTTTACAAGGGTTAGCGGAACGGGCTGAAACGCTGAATTATGCTCGTCCCTATCTGACTGATGATATCGGCATTCATATACAAAATGGTCGTCACCCTGTGGTGGAACAAGTTATGGACACCCCTTTCATCGCCAACCCGATAAAGTTAAGTCCAGATCGAAAGATGCTTATTATTACAGGGCCAAATATGGGCGGTAAATCCACCTATATGAGACAGACTGCTCTGATTGTCTTACTTGCTCATATTGGTTCTTATGTCCCAGCAGAAAACGCTACTATAGGAATCATAGACCGAATATTTACCCGAATTGGTGCCTCAGATGATCTCGCCTCTGGTCGTTCAACATTTATGGTTGAAATGACTGAAACTGCCAATATTTTGCACAACGCAACACCACACAGTTTAGTTCTCATGGATGAAATTGGTCGTGGAACAAGTACTTATGATGGTCTCTCTCTGGCATGGGCCAGTGCGGAGTGGTTAGCCAACCAAATCGGCGCAATGACACTATTTGCCACTCATTACTTTGAGTTGACCGAACTGCCAAACCAGTTAAAACAGCTCGCTAACGTTCATCTAGATGCGGTAGAGCATGGTGATAGCATCGCCTTTATGCATGCGGTACAGGAAGGTGCAGCCAGTAAGTCTTATGGTTTAGCCGTTGCAGGCCTTGCTGGTGTACCTAAGACAGTGATCAAAAATGCGCGTGGAAAGCTAAACCAACTGGAACAGATGGGTAATCAACCTTCGACTCCAAACAACAATGTCGATATCGCCAATCAGCTGAGTTTAATTCCTGAACCTAGCGAAGTCGAACAGGCACTCTCCAGCATTGATCCAGATGATTTAACACCACGGCAAGCCTTGGATGAGCTCTACCGACTGAAAAAGCTGCTCTAGATCGAAAAAGGGATCATATTGATCCCTTTTTTATTTTCTATCCTAACCTCACTCCATTCTGAGCAGGTTAAACGTGATATTTTCGGCTACATCTGCTCTACATCGAACAGTGACTCCATGTTAAGCCCTTGTTTCAATAGAATTTCTCGTAGGCGACGCAGTCCTTCAACTTGAATTTGACGAACTCGTTCACGAGTTAAACAGATTTCACGGCCAACTTCTTCCAATGTCGAAGGCTCATAGCCAAGTAAACCAAATCGGCGAGCCAATACCTCTTTCTGTTTTGGATTAAGTTCATCGAGCCAGTCAATCAAAGAACTTTTAATATCATCATCTTGAGTAGAAACTTCGGGGTCTGAATGGTTAACATCCGGAATAATATCCAAAAGTGCCTTTTCTCCATCCCCACCAATAGGTGTATCTACCGAGCTCACTCGCTCATTAAGGCGAAGCATTTTGCTCACATCACTTACTGGCTTATCAAGCTGCTCTGCAATCTCTTCTGCTGTCGGTTCATGGTCCAGCTTCTGAGACAGTTCACGAGCGGTACGCAAATAGATATTAAGCTCTTTCACGACGTGGATAGGTAGTCGAATAGTACGGGTCTGATTCATTAACGCACGTTCAATAGTTTGACGAATCCACCATGTGGCATACGTAGAAAAACGGAACCCTCTTTCTGGATCAAATTTTTCAACTGCGCGAATGAGCCCTAGGTTGCCTTCTTCAATAAGATCAAGAAGTGCCAAACCTCGGTTACTGTATCGACGAGAAATTTTAACGACCAAGCGTAAGTTACTTTCAATCATTCTTTTTCGAGCGGCGTCATCACCACGCAATGCTCGGCGAGCGTATAGAACTTCTTCTTCTGCGGTTAATAGTGGAGAGAAACCAATTTCTCCGAGATAAAGCTGCGTTGCGTCCAAGCTCTTCGCTGTTACCTCGTACTCTTCTTTATTACTGGTCTCTTCTGCTGGTTGGGTTTCTTGAACAAGATTAGCTGCTGAAGCATTGATACCTTCATTAATCTCAAACTCTTCGACTTTCGTTGCTGCATTGCTGATACTCATAGCGCCTCCCCTTGGCGAGTTTAGCAAGACATTACTACCGCTAATGTCGCTGAAATAAACTTAGAGCTAAGGCAAATACCGTTTTGGATTTACAGATTTACCTTGATATCGAATTTCAAAATGTAATTTCACTCTATTTGCTCCAGAACTTCCCATGGTGGCGATCTTCTGGCCGGCTTTTACACTTTGTCCTTCTTGTACTAGCAAACGGTCGTTATGGGCATATGCACTTAAATAGTTATCATTATGTTTCACGATTATCAAATTACCGTATCCGCGAAGTGCATTACCGGAATATACAACTGTACCACTTGCCGTAGAAACAATAGACTGACCTCGCTGCCCTGCTATGTCTATGCCTTTGTTTCCTTGGTCTCCAGTTGAGAAACTCTTAATTACCCTCCCTTTTGTTGGCCAAGACCACTTCGAAATTTTGACGTTTTTCGCTTTAGGCTTATTGGCATTTTTATTAACATTTTGTTTACTCTGATTTCCAACATACTCTTTTGACTTAGCAGGATCAAGCTTATTTGTCACAGTTTTTTTGGCATTTTGTGAATTTTTTGAACTTGAATTTGTTAAGTTAGGAGTTGCTTTATTAGCACTATTTGCTGCGGTTGAACTAGAGGAAGCCGCTGTTGAAGTGCTAATCGTACCAGCTGCTACAGTAGAAGTAGCAACAGAAGAACTGTTATTTCCTCCTGTACCTCCATAAGCAGGAGCTTTATAAGCTGGGCGCCATAAACGAAGCTTTTGACCAGGGTGGATCGTGTAAGGAGCAGAAAGATTATTGTAACGAACAATATCGTTTACATTCTTATCTGTGATGTAGGCTATAAAATAAAGGGTATCACCCTTCTGAACTTGGTAATAACTGCCTCGATAACTGCCTCGTTGAATAGAGTTGTAATCTTTCTGTATGCTAGAAACTGGAGCTGGGGACGTCGCAGAGCAGCCTATTAACAAGGCTGCAAATAGACTTGGTATCACCAGTTTCAATCGCATCTTCATTTTATGCCAAATTACCTGCAATAAGAGGAACAAACCTTACCGGCTCTACGATGGTGGACGTAAAGCTGTCTCCATGTCGTACAATTTTAAGTAACTGTTGGTTATCTTCTCCTACCGGAATAACCAAGCGACCATTTTCTGCTAACTGTGCAGTTAGTGCTTCCGGTACTTGAGACGCCGCTGCGGTGACAACAATAGCATCAAAGGGGCCTTTATTCTCCCAGCCTTGCCAACCATCAGCATGCTTAGTCGTTACATTATAAATATCCAGCTGCTTTAACCTACGTTTCGCCTCCCATTGTAGAGATTTAATTCTCTCTACTGAGTAGACTTTATCTACCAACTGAGCCAAAACAGCCGTTTGGTAGCCTGAACCTGTTCCCACCTCCAACACGCGAGTTGAAGAGTTTAACTCTAGCAACTCAGTCATCTTCGCAACAATATAGGGTTGAGAAATTGTCTGACCATGAGCGATTGGTAAGGCATTATTATCGTAAGCCTGATGCCTTAATGCTTCAGATATAAACTGCTCTCTAGGGACTCTTGCTATTGCATCAAGAACGGCGTTATCTTTCACACCGTTTACTTTTAGAAATTCAATAAGCTGCTCGACATATGGACTGCTCATTATCTTTTTCCCTGCATCCAAGCTTGCACGCTATTGATTGACTCATGAGCAGTAAGGTCCACCTGCATAGGTGTAATGGAGACCATACCATGCTCAATAGCATAAAAGTCCGTTCCTTCACCTGCATCCTGCTCTTTACCTGGAGGGCCAAGCCAATAAACATCATGCCCACGAGGATCTTTTTGTTTAATCATATTTTCTGCGTGGTGACGTGCACCCAATCTTGTTACTTGCTGGCCTTTTAATTGTTCAAAAGGAACATCCGGCACATTAATATTAAGCAATCGGTTAGTGGGAATAGGCGACTGCAGATGCTGCTCAACAATCTGTCGAGCTATTTTAGCCGCAGTGGCAAAATTATCACTACCTACCAAAGAAAACGCAATAGATTGAACTTGTAAGAAATGCCCTTCCATCGCCGCGGCAACGGTTCCGGAATAGAGAACATCATCACCTAAGTTCGCACCATGGTTGATGCCACTAAGCACCAAATCCGGTAAATCATCTTTCAGTAACTCGTTTAAGGCAAAGTGAACACAATCGGTTGGCGTTCCTTGTACTGCATAAACATTGTCTGAGAACTGAGACACCCTTAGTGGCGTATCCAGTGTCAGAGAGTTTGATGCCCCTGAACGGTTTCGATCTGGAGCGACGATAATAATTTCCGCAAGATCGGCAAGTTCTTTAGCGAGCATGTTCAATCCTTCGGCATGCACTCCATCATCATTGCTAAGCAAAATTTTCATTATTATCTAAGCCTTTACTCGTAACTACGTTCTACTGGGATCTCTTGCACTAATTCTCTTATGATTGATGTCGCAAAGCTTCCAGACGAAAGAGAAAAACACAACACAACATTATTATCTTGTACTGAATATGATAAATCCGTCGGTTTCAACAAGGTCTCTCGTCTGTCATGACGCATGCGATTGCCTCTAATTAGAGCCATAAGGTCCGGTTCTGAGTCAACAATCTTCTGTTCCAATTGCAAAGCTTGTTGTTCAGTTGGTAAAGCGTTATCACCTGCCAGCGCAGCTGTAATAAAGGCTTCGCCAGATTCTAACTTTTGTTGATATTGTGCTAACTCATCTGCCGTTATGGCACTGCTGATTTTTTGCTCTGCCATGACACTTTCTTCAAGTTTAGTCTCGTTAGCCAACATAACAATATCGCCTGGCACCAGAGTAGAAAAGCAATCCTGATTAATTCTATCAGAGACAATATGGTTGAATATCCAAGAGCGCGCGGTGGAAAGATACATGCTTCGCTTGTTTTGGTTTCTAGTGCGTACGTTATCCCGCCCCCAGCGCTTAGCCTCCAGAACATTGTTGCCATCCCGACCAAAACGCTGAGCACCATAATAGTTTGGTACACCACCGGAGATCACCGACTCGACTCTCTTCTCTACAGACTCGACATCTGACACTTCAGACAAGGTAATCTCAAAGCGGTTGCCAATTAAATCACCCGGGCGAAGCTTTTTGTTGTGTCGATTCAACTCAAGTATTTGGATGGAAGGATACTGTTTTTCAAATTCAGAGAAGTCAGGCTCTTGTTCCGCTTTGGCTAAATGAATACTTAGCCACTGTTCTGTCACCGCATGCCTATCTTTTAACCCTGCCCAGCCTACATTTTTAGATTTAACATTGCAGTATCGTGCTAATTCATTGGCCACAAACATCGTGTTTTCACCGGTTTTACGGATTTTCACCATCAGGTGCTCACCCGAACCAGTAAATGAGTATCCCAATTCTTCTTTTACAACGAAGTGTTCAGGCTCCGCTTTTAATTTTGCTTTACACTCTGGCTTTCCATACAGATAAGCCAGATCTTCAAGTATATCGGTCATAGGTTACTTCTTAGTTAACAGAACGACGGCTTCACAGGCAATACCTTCTTTGCGACCTGTGAATCCCAACTTTTCAGTTGTCGTTGCTTTGACATTTACATTATCTATCGATGTTTGCACATCTTCTGCAATGGCTTCTCTCATTGCTTGAATATATGGCAGCATTTTAGGTGCTTGAGCAATGATAGTGACATCCAAGTTACCTATCTGGTAACCACGCTGCTGAGCAAGGCGATACACCTCTTTGAGTAGTTCTCGGCTATCAACGTCTTTCCAACGCTCATCATTATCAGGGAAATGCGTTCCAATATCACCTTCTGCTAACGCCCCCAGCAGGGCATCGGTCAGAGCATGAAGAGCAACATCACCATCTGAGTGAGCAATTAAACCTTGTGAGTAAGGAATAGCAACGCCACCAATAATAACAGGGCCGTCACCACCAAATTTATGCACATCAAATCCGTGACCTATCCGAATCATCTCTGTTCCTTTTGTTCTTTACGCAAGTAAAATTCAGCCAAGGCTAAATCTTCTGGTTGAGTTATCTTTAAGTTGTCCATTCGACCGGGTACTAACTGAGGCTGTCTTCCAAGCCACTCCATCGCTGACGCCTCATCGGTTATCGTCGCGTTAGCCTGTTTTGCTTTAATCAATGCCTCATGTAACTGATGGCTATTAAACATCTGTGGTGTTAAGGCGTGCCATAAATCTTGGCGATCGACAGTTACAGAAATGGCACCCTCACCATTCCCCCGTTTCATGGTATCTCTAACGGGAGCCGCCAATATACCGCCCAGTTTGTTTTTGCTCACTTGTTTGATCAAAGCATCAATGTCACTGATTGAAATACAAGGCCTTGCTGCATCATGCACTAACACCCAACTCTCTGGATCTATCTCCAATAATCGAGCTAAACCAGATAACACAGAATCGGCGCGCTCTCCACCGCCATCGACTCGAATCACTTTCGGATGGTTCGCAATCTTCAACTGTGGGAAATAGGGATCGTTTGGACTTACCGCAACAATAACATTCTGTATTTGGGGATGTTCAAGAAGTTTCTCGACAGTGTGTTCTAAAATCGTTTTTTCAAGCAACTGTAGGTATTGCTTTGGGATTTCTGCCTTCATACGACTACCGATACCCGCTGCGGGCACAATGGCGTATAGTCGTTGTTCTATATTTGTAACCATTTCAATTAGACCATTCTGTAAAACTAACTGTTCAGATAATGACTTTATCTATTGTTCAATCTAGTGGAGTCGTTCAACTTACTTGGATTACTCGTCCTACTGGGAAGTATCACCCACTATACGGTAAAAGGTTTCGTCCTCTTTCACCATACCGAGTTCGTGTCTTGCTCTCTCTTCTATTGCGTCAAGCCCTTGCCTAAGATCATCTATCTCAGCAAACATTTCATCATTACGTCGTTGTAATTCTTTATTCACGGACTGCTGAATAACAATCTCGCTATTTACATTGGCGTTTTCAATCAGCCCATTCTTCCCCCAAACAAGGAAGTAAATCAGAACAGATAATAAGCAGGTTAAGCCAAGAGTGAGTAGACGCACTGAACAGGTTTCTCATCTTTAAAACTGAAGCGCTATATATAGCACAGAAGGGCATTTGGTGCGAGAGAACAGCGAGAGTAACAACTGGAAACAAAAACGCCTTCAAAAATGAAGGCGTTTTAAAACAAGTAATAAAGTTATAATTCTAAAGAATTATTGACCTTTTACTTCTTTTAGTCCGTTGAAAGGTGCACGTGAACCTAGTGCTTCTTCGATACGGATAAGTTGGTTGTACTTAGCAACACGGTCAGAACGGCTCATAGAACCTGTTTTGATTTGGCCAGCAGCAGTACCAACAGCAAGATCAGCAATAGTTGCATCTTCAGTTTCACCTGAACGGTGAGAGATAACAGCTGTGTAACCTGCATCTTTAGCCATCTTAATTGCAGCTAAAGTTTCAGTTAGAGAACCGATTTGGTTGAACTTGATAAGGATAGAGTTAGCAACACCCATTTCGATACCTTTCGCAAGGATCTTAGTGTTTGTAACGAACAGGTCGTCACCTACTAGTTGAAGCTTGTCACCTAGTAGTTCAGTTTGGTGCTTAAAGCCATCCCAATCTGACTCATCAAGACCGTCTTCGATAGATACGATTGGGTACTGATTAGCTAGGTCAGCTAGGTAGTGGTTAAACTCTTCAGAAGTGAAGATTTTACCTTCGCCTTTCATGTTGTAGTTGCCAGCTTCTTTGTCGAAGAACTCAGATGCAGCACAGTCCATCGCTAGAGTAACGTCTTTACCTAGCTCGTAACCAGCAGCTTCTACAGCTTCTTTGATTGCAGCTAGTGCAGCAGCGTTAGATTCTAGGTTAGGAGCGAAACCACCTTCATCACCAACTGCAGTGCTTAGGCCTTTAGCCTTAAGTACTTTAGCTAGGTTGTGGAATACTTCTGCACCTACACGTAGAGCTTCTTTAAGAGTTGGCGCGCCAACAGGTTGAATCATAAATTCTTGGATATCAACGTTGTTATCAGCGTGCTCACCACCATTGATGATGTTCATCATTGGAAGAGGCATAGAGAACTGACCAGGAGTACCGTTTAGTTCAGCAATGTGCTCGAACAAAGGCATACCTTTAGCAGCAGCAGCAGCTTTAGCATTTGCTAGAGATACCGCTAGAATTGCGTTTGCACCAAATTGTGATTTGTTTTCAGTACCATCTAGGTCAATCATCACTTGGTCAACATCAGCTTGAGCTTTTGCATCCTTACCAACTAGTGCTTCAGCGATTGGGCCATTTACAGCTTCAATTGCTTTAAGAACACCTTTTCCTAGGAAACGTGCTTTGTCACCATCACGTAGCTCAAGAGCTTCGCGAGAACCAGTAGATGCGCCAGATGGAGCAGCAGCCATACCTACGAAACCGCCTTCTAGGTGTACTTCAGCTTCTACAGTTGGGTTACCACGTGAGTCGATGATTTCACGACCTAGAACTTTAACGATCTTAGACATTAATGTTTCCTCTCGTTTCAATTTAAATGTCAAAACTAAAGGGTAGCCGCACAGCATGAGCAACTACCCAGATTCTTTTACTTCTCTAATTCACCACGCTGAAATTCTCCAGCGGCTTTGACGAAACCTGCAAACAATGGATGCCCATCGCGAGGAGTCGAGGTAAATTCAGGGTGGAACTGAGCAGCCACAAACCAAGGGTGATTTGGATTCTCTATCACTTCCACTAACTTCTTGTCCGCAGACAAGCCCGACACTTTAAGGCCGGCATCTTCTAATTTAGGGCGAAGATTATTGTTTACTTCATAACGATGGCGGTGACGCTCATGAATGGTCGCACTGCCATACAGGTCTCTTGCTTTGGTTCCTTTCTCAAGGTGACACAGCTGAGAACCAAGACGCATAGTTCCACCAAGGTCTGATTTTTCGGTGCGCTCTTCGACTTTACCTTCGCCGTCAACCCACTCGGTAATCAATCCTACCACTGGATACTTCGTCTTACTGTTAAATTCTGTTGAATGCGCACCTTCTAGGCCAACCACATTACGTGCATATTCAATCAAAGCAACTTGCATACCCAAGCAAATACCCAAATAAGGGACATTGTTCTCACGAGCGTACTGGGCAGCGAGTATCTTCCCTTCAATACCACGGTCACCAAAACCACCGGGTACTAAGATAGCATCGAGTCCTTGAAGGACTTCTTCGCCTTTTGACTCGACATCTTGCGAATCAACATATTTGATTTTAACGCTTAAACGGTTTTTAAGGCCAGCATGTTTTAACGCTTCATTGACGGATTTATACGCATCCGGCAGTTCAATGTATTTACCAACCATACCAATCACAACTTCGTCAGTTGGGTTGGCTTCTTCGTAGATAACTTGTTCCCACTCAGATAAATTCGCCTCTGGCGCTTCAATTCCAAAGCGAGCACAAACCAGATCATCAAGACCTTGTGCTTTTATCAGTTGAGGTATTTTATAAATGGAATCAACATCTTTCATCGAGATAACCGCTTTCTCTTGCACATTACAGAACAAGGCGATTTTCTTACGTTCATTAGCAGGAATGATACGATCACTACGACAAACTAAAATATCAGGTTGAATACCGATAGAAAGCAGTTCTTTTACTGAGTGTTGCGTTGGTTTAGTTTTCACTTCACCAGCAGCAGCTAAGTATGGCACTAGAGTAAGGTGCATAAACATAGCGCGCTCACGGCCAACTTCGGCAGCAAGTTGACGAATCGCTTCCATAAATGGCAGAGATTCGATATCACCAACGGTTCCACCTACTTCAACAATGGCAATTTCATGACCTTCTGCACCAGCAAAAACTCGATCTTTAATCGCATTGGTAATGTGAGGAATAACTTGAATCGTTGCACCAAGGTAGTCACCACGGCGCTCTTTTCTAAGTACGTCGGCATAAACACGACCCGCAGTGAAGTTGTTTCGCTTGGTCATCTTGGTACGGATAAAACGCTCGTAGTGACCTAAATCAAGATCAGTCTCCGCGCCATCTTCCGTAACAAATACTTCACCGTGCTGCGTAGGGCTCATCGTGCCCGGATCAACGTTTATGTAAGGGTCAAGCTTCATCATAGTCACTTTAAGACCACGAGCTTCAAGAATAGCGGCCAATGAGGCTGCTGCAATACCTTTACCTAGTGAGGAAACAACCCCGCCAGTAACAAAAATATAATTTGTCGTCATGTTTAACCTGAAATTGGTTGAATGAGGGAAATGAGTACTTTCTGGACGGGATGTAAATATACCAGAAGCGTCATACCACCACAACGTGAAACTTATCACAGTTTAATTTTTTATTTTTTGCTTCAAATCAATTGTGCTGGTCTTCCCCTTTAAGTGCCAATTATTACTAGATTTATCAGTTAATCTGCTACAAAAGCAGAGTTAGCCGCTCTTCTCATTCTGCTTTATCTGTTGCCAGTACTGATCTAGCTGTTCTAAATCAAAATCATCCAGCTCTTTACCCTGTTGAGCAACAATACGTTCGACGCCTTTAAAACGTCGCTCAAACTTATTGTTTGCTTTGCGCAGTGCGGCCTCAGGGTCATGACCTAAGTGCCGTACTAAATTGACAGTCGCAAACAACAGATCCCCCAGCTCTTCTTCCACAAGCTCCGGGTTAGGAACGGGCTGCAACGCTTCATCCAGAACCTCTTGAACCTCTTCATTGACCTTACCTGCCACTGGCTCAATAGAGTCCCAATCAAAACCGTGTTTAGCACATCGTTTCTGTATCTTATTGGCTTTTGACAGTGCAGGAATAGATGTTGGTATTGAGTCTAGAATACTTTCTTCAACTTTGCCTATCTGTTGCTTTTCCTTTTGTTTCTCTTTTTGCCAGTTTTCATTTAGCTCATCTTCAGAGTCAAAAGAGTGATCAGAAAAAACATGCGGATGTCGACGAGTCAGTTTTTCGTTGACGGTTTCAACGACTTGTTCAAAATCGAATAAATTCTCTTCTTTAGCTAACTGGCTATAAAAGATCACCTGAAACAGTAAGTCACCCAACTCTTCTTTTAGATTTCGCCAATCTTTGTTATGAATAGCGTCAACCACTTCATAAGTCTCTTCTATGGTGTGGGGCACTATGGTGTCAAATGTCTGCTTCTTGTCCCATGGACAGCCCATTTCGGGATCACGTAGTTGAGACATTATTTTTTCAAGCTGTTTAATAGGATGAGACATGGTGATGAGCTCTTTTTGATAAATACTATACTCAAGTGACCTCAAGGTGATTGTTCAGCGAGAATTTATTGGCTGCTGATCAAGGCACTGATTTGAAGGCATAGTCATTCTACGACAAGAATCAGTAACACAGAGCTGGAGCCAATAAAACTCGCCCTTTGGGAGCACATCAACACGCCCATTTCTGCGTCAGATAATCTTGAAAGGGAATGCCATTCC
>NZ_VTXE01000024.1 GCF_013114595.1 Vibrio sp. 99-8-1
CAGTAGCCTTCAATATATGCCGGAGCCGACATACGCCCACCGGTAGACATTTTACCGGGATAACCGCTGACCGAACCCATAGCAAAATTAGCCTTACCACCCGCTTTAGTAGTAATCAACATGGTATCGACGATATGTCTGCCACTGGTCGAGCCATTAGTAAAACCCACATCGACAATATAGGGGCCGGTGGGGTAGCGAAAAAACAGTGTCAGACCAAGCAGTACAATGGCTCCGATAATATAAGCTTTAATCATTGCTATACATCTCACGTATTAAGTTGTTGTCTTTATCTCGGTGAACGCCGTTAATCAGCCGTTCCATTACTGAAGAGTAACCGGGATTAATTAACGCATCATGAGGGCGGTGTATGTATTCATGGCGTAATTTACTTTCATGTTTCTGCCAGCACTCTTGAGATATTTCACCGGGTTGAACGGCTCTGAGACTTTCCCAAAGCATTTCATTAATAAATAGATCATGGTCATAATTCGATACTTCATTTAAGCGGTCTTCATCCCACTTAACCCCGCATAAAGCACTTTGTTGTTTCATTCGCTCCAGTGTTAACCCTGCCAGCGCATTACTGACAGGCAGAAAGTGGTAGTAAAGTAACTGGCCATCAACCAGTTTTACCTCACCGTGAACACCGGCAGTTTGTTGCGACTGAGTAAGCCACGTTTGGTTTTCCTCTGTCAGTTTGCTTTTTGCCAGTGCCGTGGCGGCATTGGCTTCGGTAAGGGACTCCATCTCTGCCTGGTACTTGGTCAGGAAGTTGTCGGTTTTAATACAGTGGCGGTTGTAGGTGTAGTCAACGGGAATGTTCAGCCTTTCAGGCAGGTCGGTTCTGCTGTACTGGTTTTTAGACGGGTAACCGCCGCCAATATCGCAATGGCAGCCCGGAAATACTTCCTGATAAAAAATACCATCAATAAAAGCAGTGCTCTTTTGTTCTTCACTGCCAAGGCTGGTGAGCGGGAAGTTAATACGGTACTCATGGGCAGCACAAATCTGAAACACCCGCTCGGCGGCATCCGGTTTTAATTTCAGACAGAACTCACCATCCTTTTCGTTACCGGCGCGGTAAAAAGAGCCGACGGTATCAAACAGGCCGACAAAGCGTACGGTAGCACGGCGGTGCTTATCCGGCGGATAAAACTCATCAGAGCGTGCATCAAACCTTGGGTAGCGCTCATTGCCCATTAAGTTAGGAAACAGGGTACTGCTACTAGAGCTTTTATCTGGGCTAAGGTAATCGGGCAGCCCTTGCTGCACGGCATTAACAAAGTGACGGGCCAGCGCCGCACCACGGCTAAAGCCAAACACATCAAACTCAATATGCCGGATTTGCTCGTAATCTCCTGAGCTGACTAAGTCTAATATGATTTCTCTGAGCCTAAATAGTAGCTGCTGCCACTTCCAGAGCGCTCCGGTATCATCAAACATACCAAACGCCTGTCCGGTGCCCTTTTCATCGTCACCGGCATCAATCACCGGATTACGCTCTCCGGGCACTATCTCTATATCATCAACAGTACCGACTCCGGAGATATAAATTCCAGCCGATTCTCCGGCAACTTCCGGATAGCCCTCATACAGCCGGGCAATATTGCTGCGGGCTTTATTACCGAACTGCTCTTTATATTGGTCGTTGGGGCTGTTTTGCCCGGTACCATCAAAAAACACCCCGATACGCAGGGTACGCTCCGGTCTCAGGTTCACAATGGTAATGTCCTGCATCACAAATGGCTTGCTGGTCAGCGACTTAACGGGCAGGTTGTGATTATGCAGGTGTCTTGCCGGATAGTCATAGAGGCAGTTGAGTGCCTGATGGTAGGTTTGCGGCGCCACAGCTGGTAAGCCATAGATTGTTTCTTTACGGGGCGGTGTGGGCTTTTTCACCCAAAGGGAATGCCCGACCGCAAGGGACATAGGGTCGGCATCGTAAGAAGGGTTCAGCTTTAACAATTCCAACGGGGTGAGATTGTATTGCGCCGCGATGTGCCTCCAGCTTTCACGCTCGCCCGTTTGCGGGTCTATGGCAACAAGATGGTTAACGGGCTCAGCTGGCGTGTTGTCGGTGTTCCTCTCCTCGGCCTGCTGCTCAATTTCCGGCTGACGGACGGCCTCCAGCATGGCGGCCACATCCAGCTTAACCCCGTGCTTTTTCATCCACTGCGGGGTGAGGTTATCCAGCTCATCACGGGTTATCTGCCGGTCAAGGTAAAACAGGTATTGGTTTTGCACCACTTTACCGTTAAGCCGCCAGTAGACCAGAATGGCGGTCTGGTCTTTATTGTAACCGCGCTCAGCATCCAGCCTGTGGTGCATAGAGCGGGTGGCGTAGTAGCTCCAGTCCTTGTCTCCGATGATGCGATACTCCTGCACCAATTGCCCCTTATGGATATGGTAGTAAAACCCCTGACAGGGAAAGCCCTGCCGGCCGCCGACTTGCACCGTGGGCGTGACGGGAATAAAAGCCTCATCAGCAATATGAGCGCCTTTCGGCCTGACTTTCACCTTGTACTTAGGCGATATTCCAAAGCTGATAGAAGCCACCTTGGCACAGAGTCGTTTGGGCTCATTAACGGCAAGGTACTCGGTGTAGCGGATACCATGCTCTGTTTTGTACTCATTCCAGCGACCGTAGCAGATATCTTCTTCTGTCCTTTCAATAATGAAGTGGCCACCGACACCATGACGCACACTGCGCTGGGAGCAGGCGATTTCAAAACTGTATTCGTAGTTAAGAGGAGGCCGTTGCTCTGAGCGGTCAGGAATGGGAGGCTCAGGAATATAAGGGGGCATCGGCAGAGGGGGATGGAGAGATTGTGTTGATGGCTGACGCTTTGGCATGGTGTATCGGTAACACATATTGAGGCGGTTTTGGTAGGCGTTTTTTGCGGCGGCGGCTACCTGTTCAATGGCATTAGGGTTAAGAATCCAGTTATTTGCCGTGCCGATGGTTTCGGGCTCAGGAATAATCATCGGCAGTGTGGGGGAGTCGGTCAGTAAAACCAGATGGCCCTGATGTAACTGGCTAATTAAGCTTGAGTAATCACCCCCGGATTTTTTGATTAGCGGAGCTAAATCCTTTTCACTCAACTCCGCAAAACCGGCTTCGGCCTGACGAAACTGGTAGGTGGACAAATGATGAATAGAAACAATACTGTAAGCCATGAAAAGTCTCTGCATAGGGTGAATAATGCGCACATAATACCCAATGCAAAAAGCCGTAAACGGGAGCTAAAAACACCGATTGATGAGTTTGAGCAGAGCCTCGCACTATAGGGCGAAAACAGGCGGAAAACCGTTGAGATATTTTGTTTCAAAATGTGTTAGGAAGGTTTATAGACAGGCAAATCTATCTGGTTAATGTCTACATTGCGAAGCGAGTATCGCAATGAGGTGTTGATAATTCAGGCGTGGATCAGCCCATCTAAGGAGAACAAAGAGGTACATTTTTAAAAACTTCAGAGAAAAACTAAGCGTTGGTATTCAGAAGTCTAGATGCTGCTTCTTATTGAATTGTTGACAAATAGTATCGCCAAACTTTTTATTAACACATTGACACTTCAAGTAAATAAAACATATGCTTACCCCGCACTGGCAAAATCCAGTGTCAGTGGGCTTCTCACTCCCCAGATATTATCAACGGCATATTGATGCCAGCATTTTGCTGGTTTTTATGTGCGGCTTCGGCACACCTGTACATTAGTCTATTTAGCAGACTACGTGACAATAATGGTGGGCTGGGCGAGGCAACCTTTGGTTGGCCGTTTCGTTGATGCGGTAGTGAGATCCTTGTTCAGTTCACCACCCGAAATCTCACTCGATGGTGAACTCCTGAAAAAATCAACGACGGAGGTCTCCATGACCCAATCAACGAAACTCCTTTCAGAACCTGATTTTTACCTGCAAGTCGAAGACTTTATCTTAAACGCCAGCACCAACAGTAACCTAGATAACGCTATAGAGAACGAGATCCGCTTGTTTTTGTTGACGTTATTGAATCACTATAAGCAGCAAGATCTAGAGTAGGTTTGAATAGGTAAAGCACCGAAGAGGTAATTTTCGGTGCTTTTTAGAATGGCAACTGGATCAACGATGTGAAAGGTGGATTTGCCGTTATTCCCAAATTATCCCAAGCTGAGGTTATATAACATCAGCCGCACTTTGTTAGAAGATAGCTCTATGTTTTACGCTAACAATTTTCTGCCTTCTGCCCTGTTTTATTAATACTTTACACATGGACAATATAATGAATAAACTGCTAATTATGGTTTTGTGTACTGGACGAGGCAACGATGAGGTTTCAAGTAAAAGAAGCGCTAGATAAAGTTTCAGAGCTAGTATCTTGTAATCCTAATGAAATCAATATTGAGAGAGTTGAGCCTAACTACATTCAGCTTAGTTACGTCAATGAAAACAACGCTCAAGTAGGATTTGTTTACACAGACGGAGAGATTTTACCGTTGCTGGACGAAGCTTCTGATGCTGCTACCAATAAGTAGAAAACTGTTCAAGGTTATGCATCCTATCGTTTCGCTCTTGTTTAAGTGAGTTTTCCTTACTAAGAGTTACTCATTTTTGTTTTCAGCTTGCTCATCGGTGTTACCATAGTGGTTGGTTATGACCGAACCCTACAAGATAGAAAAACGACTATGAAACCTATTATTATTTCCGGTGGCGCTGGTGCGGGAAAAACCTCGTTGGTTGATGCGCTAGCCCAGCGTGGGTATATGACCTTTCCCGAGGTGTCTCGAACGTTAATCCGTGAGCAAGCGGCGATGCCTGATGGTATCCTGCCTTGGACTGATTTACCTAGGTTTGCTGCTATGTGCCTTGATTCAATGAGTAGCCAGCGTGAGCAGGCTCTACGGGGAACCATACCTGCATTTGTCGACAGGGCTATTGGTGATATCTGCGCCTATCTAACGATTGGAGGAGTGGCGGTTGATGCTCATTACCAGACAATGGCCAAGGGATATTTTCCTACGGTGTTTGTTTGTGCACCACATGCTGATATTTATGTCCAAGATGAAGAGCGGCCACACACTTTTGCTGAATCCATGGAGATCCATCGCCAACTGGTAAAGACCTATCGTGAGTTGAGTTACGAAGTGGTCGATGTGCCTTGGGGCAGCATCGAGCAACGGGCCGATTGGGTGCTATCTCAGCTCAAAAGCATGCCCTTTAATTCACAGCTTTTAAGTGGAGAGTAAGCTCAATAACCTACCAAGATTATGGAGAAACGATTGGTTTCTCATTGCTAATAACGTACATACAAATAGTTATTAGCAAACCGACTCTAAAGGTGACTCAGATTATTAAAAAAAGTCCTATCATTTGTATAATTCCTTCTTAAAGTTTTTATACGGTGACATGCTAATGTCAAATAATCCGTTTTGAAAATACACCCTCTAATCTATCAATTAATAATCGTACTTCAGGAAGAAATCTATCTTCTTGATGAGTAACTAGCCATTGGTCATGACTCAATTCTTCGATTATATTTCCTTGACGGACGAGGCTTTCTTGCGTGTCTCCAATGAAAGTAGGCAGTACAGCTATTCCTTTGCCAGATAGCACTAGGTCTAAACTATTTCTAGGTTCATTTACCTCGTAAAAACTTTCTGAATTAATATGTTTATTCACCCATAAAGCAGAAGGAGTATCTGCGATGACCTTTATCCATATTTGTGGGGCATCTATCGTTGAATATGCTGCAAATTCAACTTTTGTCATTCGGCGACAAACAAGCGATTCTTTTGTTGGACGTTTATTTCTAAACCCAATAACAACCTCTCTATGAGTAATATCAAGTATTCGTTCAGTTGAAATAAAACGTAAACGAATATCCAAAGAATCACCCAGCAATTTCTCCATATTAAAAATTAAGAATAAAGTTGTCCACGTTCCTGCAGATATTTTAACTAAACGCTTTTCTTCTTCATCACGTAATGATGCCATCTGTAATATTTGATCTTCAATTAATGCAAGCTCGTCAAAGAGTTTCATTCCTTCGGACGTTAATTGATAACCACGATCATGCCGAATAAACAGTTCTTTGCCTAAATCTCTTTCTAGCTTATGCATCCTACGGCCAAGTGTAGCAGGGCTTTGCTTAGTCATTTTCGAGGCAGAACTTAATCCTCCTTCTCTAGCTACGACTAAAAAAAGCTGCAAGTCATTCCAGTTAACTTCCTTTTTATTCATGAAATGGCCTTTTAATTTCGTTTTATTGATGAAATAAAATTATCTTGTAAGATAATTATTGTCAATACATAAAATTCACCCTAAATACTTGGTTTTTTATTTGGCTAGATTATGATTTAAGGATTAATTTAATGACTAAAAAACACAGGAATATAAGAAGACAAAAATATAAATCAATTACTATACCTTTTCCTAGTGCTAAAAAATCAACAAAAGCCACTCAAGAAGATTTGTTGATGGTTGAACTAAGTGGTCATGGTATTCGATGTTTTTATAGGCTTATTGATAATACATTCATAATATTCGACCAACTAATTAAAATAACAAAATCCATCAGATATAAGAATTTGTTCAGTATGAAACAGGAATTTTTAAACAGGCATAGAAACAATGAAAAATAAGCTGAGATTGGATAACTTACCTAAAGTGCCAATTGGGAGTTCAGAGCCTATAGTTTCCTTTTCATGCAGTGTTTATAAATCGTTTTGTCCCAAACCGACGTGAGCATAGCTAAACAACAAAAGAGTATTAACTACAATCGAAACATTTCTACGCGTAGGTGGCCGTCGTCCTGATACGCTACTACCGACTGAAAATAACCGCTACTGTCTAATAAGTTAGAAAACGCCATTTGCTGTTCATTATCCCCAACGATTAAAATCTGGGTTGAGTTTAACATCAAGCCTTCTTCGTCAAACCTTGATGCCAAGTCTTTATCGATGATGCAAATTAAAACATCCCCATACCTAGAGTTGAGATCCAACTCTTTTGCTAGTGAATACTGAACTTTAGTCCTGAGTTTACTTTCTATTTTGCTCACTAACTCAACAAAATGATGAAGATCAGTAGAGCATTGTCGAAATAGCTGGCTCTGCTCTTGTGTGAGCATAGATTCAACGTTCACCCCTTGCTGACGCGCCGAGAGGAGCCACTGCTTCGTCTGTTTTTTTATACTGCGATATCGACTGGATCTTATTATTCGTTTTAAGAATTGAACCAGTAGCTGATTCCGTTCTGATACGTTTAGCCGTTTTTCTAGCGCTTTGAATTGCAGGTGCAATAAGGCGTGGGTACTTACATCAAGTAGTAATTTTGATTGATTCATTCAATGACTACGGCCATAGGGTTATAAAGTAAATAATATACAGGTAAATCAGATATTTGTCGGTGGAATTCTACTACATATCGGCGATTTTCAGTACCGAACCATTTCGATAGTCAGCAAATTCTAGTTGTTCGTCTTACAAATTCAAGAATTTAAACGAAATTTTAAGTACCAACATCTTATATTGGCCATCTTATATTAAGCTGGTGTGTTTTAAACTCATTTAATTTTGTTTGCTTCTAAGTATTACACCTCACTTGGCAGAGGCATACCACTGTAAGATTTCTTCAAAGTAACTCTTATCTAACAGTTTGAACGGGTTGCCTGTTAATGAGGTGCTTAGAATTCGATCACAGCGGAAGGTACGAGGCGCTTCTCGTAAGCGGTCATAAGCTAATACGTACCAAACGGGGTAATTTAGTAATAAGAAGTGAGGCTCGATTTCTCGCTGAGTAATGTCGCCATTTTCAGCGCGGTACTCAATGCACAATGTGGTTCTTTCTAGAAAGCTCTGCTGTAATTGTTGCTGCACATCTAAATCAGTGGTTGAAACGGCTCCTTGAACGTCGGTTGAGGCCGTCTCTCCGATAAGGATTCTGGATTTTAACCCGCTGACTTTTCGTCGTTTTTCCGGTGACATGGAAGCTTCTAGCTGCCGCTTAATTGCCGCTAAATTAGTTAAAAATAACGGCGAACCCATCTGTTCAGCTACTGCCATACTTATCATCAACTCTACCGCTTCGATGTAGCTGAGATTTAAGCGACCAACTCCCCAATTACGGTTGATTTGTGTCCCTCCACCTCGGCCGCGATCAGCGTCTATAGGGACTCCTTGCTCTCGCAATAGTTGGATGTCTCTCGCTATGGTTCGTTCGCTCACACCATGAAGGGAAGCCAGTTCCTTTAAGGTACACAGCCGATCCTGCTTGAGGTCAGCAGACAGTTTTTCTAGTCGTTTAATTCGATTATTTGCATTGGTCATTGATTTAATATGACATAAATTGTCATGTTTATGAATAGACTAGTTGCTACATTCACTGATTATTAGGTTATTACTATGTCTACAAGTACTATGTCCACAAATGCTATGTCTACAGATACCTTGCCTACAGATAGTATGTCTGCAATAACGATTCTTGCTCCCATCACACTAGCCAAAGGATATACTGAACAGGATTTGCTTACCGCCTCTCAGAACTTTCAACGTGATTTTGTCGC
This sequence comes from Vibrio sp. 99-8-1, assembly GCF_013114595.1. Classification (GTDB taxonomy): domain Bacteria; phylum Pseudomonadota; class Gammaproteobacteria; order Enterobacterales; family Vibrionaceae; genus Vibrio. Next base: position 8,543 of record NZ_VTXE01000024.1, read on the forward strand.
CAATCAACCCGGCATAGTGCGTCGTGAACTGGTGCGTAAGCCTGATGGAACGTATTTGGATATTGTGCAATTTCGCAGTCAACAGGAGATGCTAGATGTCCTTGAAAAAGAGCAGTGCTCCGAAGCGGCTTCTGCTTTCTTTTCGGTAATGGATTTGTCTAATTTTGATCCAGAAGAAGAGATGGAAACGTATGTCTCTTTAGAGACTTATCAGCGATGAGCCAATCTAAGAGGGTTAGAGCGCCTATGGTTCCTGATGCTCCACGATCGATTCAAAAAGGCGTACCGCTAAAACTGCTGATAGATGAGAGTGCCATTGAGTGTTTGGCACTAAATATTTTCTATGACTATCGTCAGTTCAAAGTTGATGACTTTTGTAAAACAGCTCAGCAAGGCTTGCAATCACTCTCTTTAATGGAGAGAGGGAGGCATGTTGCAATGGCTTTGAGAACTTATTTGCCAACAAACTATTCCAAGGCCGTTACCATATTGATGAACTCGCTTACCCCAGAAGGAGCTTACAGCGAAGAGTTTGGTCTTGCTGGCTTTTTCTATTTGCCCCATGGATTTTTTATCTCAGAGTTTGGGTTGGATAAGTCGCACAACGATGGAGAAGATCCATTTGAGGTTTCTATGGATGCCATGTTCAAACTGACGAAGCGATTTACCGCAGAGTTTGCTATCCGAGACTTTATCATCCAACAACCAGAGCGTACGCTTAGCTATCTTGAGAAGTGGCTTGATGATGAGTGCCCTCACGTAAGAAGACTCTGCTCTGAAGGTACGCGGCCTAAGCTTCCTTGGGGTAAGAGACTTCAGTGTTTCGTTCAAGATCCTGAACCAACAATTCCTTTCCTTAATGCACTTAAAAACGATGAATCCCTTTACGTTAGAAGAAGTGTTGCCAATCACCTTGGAGATATCGCAAAAGACCATCCTGAACTGGTGTTCTCGTTGTGTGAAGGTTGGCTTAAGCAAGGCGTATCGTCTGAGGTCAAATGGGTCATTAGACACGCTTTACGTCACCCAGCAAAAAAGAAAAACCAGCGCGCACTCGATTTAAGAATTGCAGCTAAAGGTTAGTAACAATATTTGGGCAATTTGATTTACCCATGTCGCTATTGGTTGTTTGAATAAAAGCTGTGCTATTCAACTTTTTCTCCTGTTAGAACGGAAGCTATCCTTCGCTATAGCTCAACGAGAAAGATATTACTTATCGGGGGGCATAGTCAGTTCGAAAGTATGGAGCCAGAGGCTCACCAACGTTTTTTAGAATCACTTGGCATTGATAAAAGTGAAGTAACAGAGCTTCGCCAGCAATTTAGAACGGCAAAATAGCGATGGAGGGTTGTGCGGTTGATGATTGCGCAGATTACCTTTATGGAGACATTAAATGCATAACTAGTCATTAAGCTGAGAGGTTTTGTATTGCCGCTTTTTTACTGTGCTATATGAATGAAAGAGGTGAGGTAATTAAATATATTGAAGATGGTGATGATAGATAGGTAATATTTAAGATTGTCTAATGATATGTATTTTTTAATTTTCAGTGGAATATAATTAGCAGTAATATGTTAGGCAACTTGCTCGATGTTATTGAATGAGTGAATGAATGACTGTGCAATAAATGTATTCATCGACAATGTAATAAAAGACTTAATTAATTTCAATTAAGTCTTTTATTTGTTCTTATTGGCTGTAACTATGTGTGAAACAATTAAAATGGACCGTAGTTAATGATTCCACCAATTATTGCACCGGAACAGGCAACAACAACCGTGAAAAGAAAGAATGGAACATAGAATTTAATCCAGCGGATATAATCTACCCGGCAAGCTACTAAAGCTGCGATAAAGTAGCCACTAGTCGGAAACATTATGTTTGTTAATCCATCCGCTACGTTTGAAGACCATACCAAGACTTGCTGATTCATTCCTACCAGATCTGCAACTGGGCTTAAAATCGGTAGAGTGACTAACATTTGTCCTGAGCCTGATGGCACTAAGAAGTTAAACAACGCTTGGCTTGCAATTACACCTACGGAGGCGGCCCAACCCGGCAAATAACTAATAAAACTGGCAAGATGGAAGACAAATGTATCCATAATATGACCTGTTTCCAGCATGACAGACACACCGCGTGCAACACCACATATCAGGGCGCCTACTAACATGATTTTCATTGCGTCATTAAAATGGCTGCATATTGTATTTGCCGGAACACCTGCAACGATCGATGCTGTAATTGCCATGACTACAAATAATCCAGAAATGGCATTAAATCCAAGGCTAAAAATCATGATACAGCTGATCACTGCAATGAACATGACCAACGTGGTAACGCCAGCAATCTTCAGTCGCTTAGAATACTCAACAACTGTTTCTGATTGCTCTTTACCATCACCTTCTAACAGCTCTTTTCGAAGTTTAATATCATCTTCGTACATTAAGCTGGACTTCGGATCTGCTTTTACCTTACGTGCGTAACGTAAAATGAAAACGATTAATGATGCCATCACAATGCACCAAAAAATAGCGCGGTACCAAGCACCAGAAAACATGGGTAAGCCGGTAATCATGTGTCCTATCCCGACATTGGTTGGAGCTGTCAGTCCGAAAGCAAAGCCTAAAGTGCAAGGAATAATGGCCACCGCAGCGGCTGTCATTGAGTCATAACCGAGCCGTAGCATCAAAGGTAATATGATCGGGATGTAAGCTATGGCTAATTCTGGAGTACCAATAAAAGCGCATATGGCACCAAAAATAACCACAAATATGGGGATCATGAGTTCGGTGCGGTTGCCGAGTCGGGCGATCAGCATGTTAATGCCCATTCCCACCACTCCAATCTTTTGTAAAACAATAACTGAGCCACCGACTAACAGTGTTAAAAACACCACAGATGCTGCCCCTTCGAGTCCCTGAGGGATAGCAGTGACGACATCCATGGCTCCGACAGGAGTCTGCTCAATTTTTTGGTAGGTGTCGGGAACAACCGCTAGGCGTCCATTGGCGAGAGTTTCTCGTTCATATTCTCCGGCGGGTACTATCCAACTTAAAACCGCAACAGCAAGAATAAAGCAAACTAAGATAATATAGATATCTGGAAATGAAAATTTGTTTACAGACTTATTTTCATCACTAATGATCAACTGTTTTTGTTCCATGATTACACCTCGGTCCATTCGATTGTCGATGAATAGCCATTGTATAAATTACAATTTTTCTAGTATTTAATTAACTATATGTGTTGGTCTAAATTATTATTTCTAGTTATTGTAATGAGTGTTAATGGCTAATATAAAATGGGTGTTAACAAATGTTAATCATAAAGGTCATTAGTATATAAGCATGTAGTAATTATAAAGATCAACGAGCACTGCTAAAATTAGTGGTGTTTTATTATAATCATTCTGTAATTGTGATTTTATTCACGTAAGCTCTGATTTGTATGTAATTTGTTTAATAAAACTCGACCCAATGTGTGTTTTGTTCAAAAGTAATGCAGTTTTATTAATTTGGGCTTATTCATTTGTTATAAAAATCATAGTGAAAAATTTTATAGAAAAGGGGGGCGAGCATTGTAAGAAAATACACGGCTTTATGGTGCTTTGTGAATAATTATTCATTTTGTTAGGGGTGTACTGTAAACACATCTATCAAAATGTGTTTACAGTATAGATATCTTATAGGAACGGCTTTATAAAGATTAACATAACAATCTCAGCTGTTTTGTCATGAAAGCATGGCTTGATGTTGCTCTATCAATATATCCATTTTGTTGTTTGCAAGGGTCTGAACCTGTTCAAAGTGCTTTGATGAAGGGAAATCACATATCACTTCGTAGTAGCATTTTAGTTTAGGTTCTGTACCAGACGGTCGAACTATGATTCGAGATTGATCTTCTAAATGATAAATTAGGACATCGCTGCTCGGTAAATCAATAGTTTCATGTTCACCATTTGCCCATTTACGACAGGACGTTTTTAGATCTTCCACAAGCACCACAGGGCTACCAGCAATGATTTTAGGTGGATTTTCTCGTAACTTATCACCGATAGGATCGGCGTTGGCATCAAGTGACAGGCTACGCTGTTTATTAGCGAATAAGCCATGTTGGCGATAGATGGTCTCAAGTTGATCAAATACGGTGCGATTTTGTTGCTTAAGTTTTTCTGTTAACAGAGCAAAAATCACTAAGGTTGAGAGGCCATCTTTGTCTCGTACCGTGTCGCCCACGGTATAACCTAGCGCTTCTTCGTATGCAAAAAGAAAATTGAGCTTGTCATTCTCCATCTCCATCGCGATGTTGGCTAACCATTTAAAACCTGTAAGGGTTTGGTAATAGGTGGCGCCGCTAGCTTGGGTGATGTGTGCTAACAAACGAGAGGAAACTATGGAGTTACCAAGTAACTGTTTGTTTGGCTCGCACTGGCTAAGAAGGTAATCGGCGAGTAAGGCGCCAACTTGGTCACCTGTTAGCATTTGAAACTTACCATCGGCATGTTTGGCGGCAACGGCAAATCGGTCTGCGTCTGGGTCGTTCGCACAGGCGAGATCAGAACCTGTTGCAGTCGCGAGTGCAATCACTAAGTCCATTGCGCCTGCTTCTTCAGGGTTGGGAAAATTGACGGTAGGGAAGGTTCCATCAGGATCTCGCTGCTCAGCAACGGAATGGACGCGTGTAAATCCAGCATCTGCCAGAAGTGTTTCTGCTAGATTGGCTCCAACGCCGTGCATGGCGGTATACGCAATAGCAATAGAGTTTGAATGAGTGGCCGAGAAAAGAGGGTTATGACTGATTTCTTGTCGATAACGCTGATAGTAGTCTTCTTCTAGCCAGTGCAGAAGTTGCTGATCTTCAGCCTCGGCCATTGACATTAAGTTAATCGGCTTAGTGGTTGCTTGAGCGATTTTCTCTGCTATTGCTGAGTCATGGGGAGCAATAATTTGTGCACCATTTTGCCAATATACCTTAAAGCCGTTGTACTCAGGAGGGTTGTGGCTGGCAGTAACAACAACCGCAGCGGCAGCATTCAGAGTTTTTATACCGTATGCGACTACTGGTGTGGCAGCGACTTGGTATGTTAAGTAGACTTTAATACCTAACGCGTTAAGCGCGGCTGCAGTATCATAAGCAAATTGCTGAGAATCGAGTCGTCCATCATAACCCACCACCACACCTCGGGTTTTGGCGTGTTCAATCTGCTCTATTAAATAGTTACCTAGCCCGGTTGCGGTTTCTTGTATGACTAATCGATTCATTCTATTTGGGCCACAACCCACAATGCCCCGTAATCCAGCGGTCCCAAATGCCAAGCGGCCATTAAAACAGTCCGCTAACGCCACTTGATTATCATCAGAGATAAGCTGTTGAAGTTGCTGCAGTGTCTTTGGGTCAGGATCTCTTTCTAGCCATTGGGTATATTGATTCATAATTAAGTCTCCTTTGTTAGTGACACTTTAAATGATAATAAATATCATTACCATTAATTTGGGTGCAAATGGAGCCAGTAAAATAAGATTTTTCCAGTGGTATCGATTAACTAAAGGTAAAGCTTTGCAAAAAAGCAAATAATCGTTATGGTCATAGTTTAAGCTAAATCAGAACGTTAAATGTACCCAAGTAAATTCAGTACACCTGCATAGTAAAATGTTTTGCTACTGTTCTGAATAACCTGTTTTAAGGTCATACGGGTATAAAAGATAAAGAGAAGAGAGTATGAACTGGTATTTAATGGCTTTAAAAAAAGGTCTGACTTTTCGCGGTCGTTCCCGTCGTAAAGAGTTTTGGTATTTTGTCCTTATTAGCCTGTTGGTGAGCATAGCCCTAAGTTTTATTGATGGCATGTTGGGCTGGTATGATCTTCAGGCTGGTATAGGTATTCTTAGCGGTATCTACTCGCTATTGATTATTCTGCCTAACATTGCCTTATCGGTGCGTCGTTTACATGACACCAACCGCTCTGGCTGGTGGATATTGCTGGTGTTGATCCCAATTATCGGCTTTCTGGTTCTACTCTATTTCTTCGTTAAGAATGGAACGTCAGGGCAAAATGATTTTGGTTATGATCCTAAAGAGTGGCAATACGGGTCCAAAAGTTTCTAATCGTCTTGTAGCGGCCTCTGTTGTTTTATCAATGCCCATTCGTTGGCAACTAAAGCAATAGAGGTGAGCTATGAAAGTCAGTGTTGCCTACCCAACCTTACCTCACATACATATTCCCCATGTTAAGCCCACCAATAAGATAGCAAAGAGCGCGGTTTGCCACGGAAGTTGTAGATTCTGTATCAACAAGCTAAATTCAATTAGAGTGGAGTTTATTTAGCCTTATCCGCATTAATGACAAGGAACAATCGAATGTCACAGGCTCGAATGCCACCAGCTTGGTTCATCGTTCTGGTGGGGTTAATCCTAAATATTATCGCCATATTGATTTCTAGTGTGGTACTAGACAAGTACGCGCAAAAAAGCACCACGCTGTATGAAGAAAAGGGAAGTAATCAGCAGGCGATTCAATTAGCGTGGAACCAAATCGAAACGTTGGAACGTAAACGTGAGCTACTGATTATTCAGCTTGGGCAGCAGCCTGCTAATGAAGAAGTTGTAGAGAATCTTCATCAACAGCTTATTTTGTGGGTTGGCAAAGATACTCCGGCAATCTCGCTAAATAACCTGCCTATGCTCATGCAAAGCATCAATCGAGCTCAGGAAATACAGCGAAATAACATTGATAATCTGTATGTTGCTAATGTCGCCATCATGGAAAGTATGCAGCAGATGGATGAAGTCAGTGCTAACTATAAAAATATTGCCCTATTTCTACAAATACTGGGGTTGGCGCTGATACTTGCTAGAGATCTCACCCGTTGAGAAGCCGGATTAGTAATGTTTTTGCAACAAACATGTGAATTGAACAGGATATATCAATGCCTGTTGTTACGGTATGGTTAATAAATCCTCATATTTAATATGGGGAATATTATAAAAATAATGGAATCAGACCGGATATCACGTGGAGCATCCATGCAACAAGCCTATCAAGACTTAATCAAAGCGCTTAAACGCACTATTGATGAGCAACGAATTATTACCGACCCTACACTTACTCTTGCCTATGGTACTGACGCGAGTTTTTATCGATTAGTCCCTAAACTTATTTTGCAGCTCGATACGCTTGATGAAGTGGTATTTGCAGTAAAACAGTGTGCAGAGAGAAACATCCCGCTTACTTTTCGCGCGGCAGGAACCAGTTTATCAGGGCAAGCCATTTCTGACTCAGTACTCATTACCTTAACGACCAACTGGCGCAATTATAAAGTGTTGAATGAAGGTGAGCAGATCTGGTTGCAGCCGGGGGTAATAGGCGCTGACGCTAACAAGTATCTTGCTCCTTATGGCCGAATGATAGGGCCAGATCCTGCATCCATTAACACCTGTAAAATTGGCGGTATAGCGGCCAATAATGCATCGGGCATGTGTTGTGGTACAGCCAAGAATAGTTATAAAACCCTCGCTGGAATGACGGTGGTTTTAGCCGACGGAACGGTATTAAATACGCTTGATAAACAGAGTGTCGCAACCTTTAAGAAAACACATGCCACTTTGGTGTCAGACTTAACTCTCCTCGCGACAGAGTGTCAGAGCAATGAAGCGTTAGCGGATAAGATTCGCCATAAATATCGTTTAAAAAATACCACCGGTTACAGTTTAAACTCGCTGGTGGACTATGTTGATCCCATTGAGATTTTGCAGCATTTATTGATTGGGTCTGAAGGAACACTGGGTTTTATTGCTGACATTACCTACAACACCGTTATTGACCATGCGGATAAAGCGTCTGGATTATTTGTTTTTGCTGATATAGAAACCACCTGTCTTGCTGTCAGTGAATTGAGCAAAACAGACGTGGCGGCTGTTGAGCTTATGGACAGTCGTTCGCTAGCCTCCGTGGCGGATAAGCCGGGTATGCCAGCGTTTATTGCCGAACTGAGTGAGCAAGGTGATAAAGAGTCCGCCGCTATATTGGTCGAAATTCATGCTAAAAGTGCAGACGAGTTGCAGCAACAATCTCAACATTTGGTTGATATTATAAATCAGTTTTCGCCAACACAAATGGTCGAGTTTAGCCGCGATGCAGAAGTGTGTGCGCAACTGTGGGGGATTCGCAAAGGGCTGTTTCCTGCGGTGGGTGCAGTGAGAGAAACAGGTACAACCGTTATTATCGAAGACGTTGCTTTTCCGTTAGAGCAGCTAGCCCCGGCGGTACGTGAGTTACAAGAGCTGTTTATTCAATATGATTATCATGAAGCGATCATTTTTGGTCATGCTCTTGCGGGTAATTTGCATTTTGTCTTCACTCAAGCATTTGACAGCGATAAAGAAGTGTCGCGTTACAGTGAGTTTATGGATGCGGTAGCTAAGCTGGTTGCTGTTGATTACCAAGGCTCTCTAAAAGCCGAACATGGTACAGGCCGTAACATGGCTCCTTATGTTGAGTTAGAGTGGGGCAAAGATGGCTACCAGTTAATGCAGAAGATCAAAAGAATTTTTGATAGTCAGGGCATTTTAAATCCCGGTGTTATTTTAAATGATGACCATCAATCTCATATTAACAACTTAAAAGAGATGCCTGCGGCAGACACATTAATTGATAAATGTATTGAGTGTGGTTTTTGTGAACCCGTCTGTCCTTCACGAAACTTGTCACTTACTCCGCGACAAAGAAATACGGTCTTTCGAGAGATAAGCCGGTTACGTCGCACAGATGAAGACCCAGCTAAACTGGCTGAAATGGAAAAGACATTTAGGTATCAAGGTGTGGATACCTGTGCGGCAACAGGTTTATGTGCCGATCGTTGTCCTGTTGGTATTAATACTGGCGACTTGATGCGTAAGTTGAGAGAAGATCATAGCGATAAGGCGAAAAGTATTGCTCGTTGGACATCGGAACATTTTGCCGGAATTACCAAAGTCACCAAACTTGGTTTGTCTGCAGCCAATGGTATGCATTCAGTCGTCGGTACTAAAAACATGCGAGCCATTACCAAGGCTGCTCATAACTTATCAGGGAAGAAGTTGCCGTTATGGACGCCTCATTTACCAAGAGCGGCAAGAGATGTAGAACAGTTAGTTATTCGATCTGTTGGCAAAGAAAAAGTGGTTTACTTCCCTAGTTGTGCGTCACGTAACATGGGGACTGAAAAGAATGCTCTTGATGATCGCCCATTGGCGGAAGTGACCATCTCTTTGCTTGAGAAAGCGGGGTATGACGTTGTGCTTCCTGACGATGTGAATAGCCAGTGTTGTGGTATGCCATATAAGAGCAAAGGGTTTGTTGATACGGCAAACAGTAAAATGGACAGCTTGCAGAGTGCGCTTTGGAAAGCATCGAACAATGGTCAATATCCTATTTTAATGGATACCAGCCCCTGCGCTAGCTTGAGTAAAGAGATGCTACAAAACGATCTCGCTATTTATGAACCGTTTAAGTTTGTTGCGGAGTTTGTGCTGCCAAAACTGACCATAGTGCCACAAGAGCAGCCTGTTATGCTGCATATCACCTGTATATCACGAAGAAGTGGCTTGGCTGATATTATGCAAAAGGTTACCCAAGCGTGTGCTAAGCAGGTGATAATCCCAGAAGATATTCTGTGTTGTGGTTTTGCTGGTGACAAAGGATTTACTACCCCAGAGTTAAATGCATCAGCATTGTCGTCATTAAACAGTCAGGTTCCTGATAACTGTTCCGAAGGGTACTCGAATAGCAGAACTTGTGAAATTGGCTTATCTGAACATAGTGGTATTGAATATCGTTCTATACTTTATTTAGTGGATAAAGTCAGTTAACTATAAAGAGTTAATTTTATTAAAATGCGACCTAAACGGTCGCTTTTTTTATGTGTATAAAATAGTGAATAATATTAATTATAGAATGTTAAATCTATTTACATTAATAACAATTAATTAAAGTTGTTAATGTAAACATACCTAATAAGTATTAGTTTATAAATGTAATTACATAAAGTGCATTGTGTTTTAATTTTACATAAAATTGGGCTTTATATCGGTAAAACTACGTATTCTTGATAATTATGTTTGTAATTAAACAACATGACGTGTTTCCAAGTTAGAGCGTAATAGCAATAAATAGTGGTCAATTAGGGTGATTGGCGAAAATATGGCAGTTTTATTATGGCGGTTTTGGAAACTCACTGTGTCATATTGCCCTTGTCTTTTTTATGGATAAATAAAGGTTCTGTTGTAACTCTTTGTTTTTATGGGTTTAAAATTTTTAGTTATAATTGTTGAAAAATTTACCTCATTGTAAATCTCTGGTTAACATGATGGTTCGTTAATATATGGGATGGAATTAATTATTGAGATAATTAAAATATATGTGAGCAACAAATATAGTTGTATTTAAATGACGAATAATAAAATTAATAGTTAAATTAATTTCATATCCCTAAGAAATATAGAACGAATTATGGAGTAGTTCTGAATGTTAACCTTATTTATATCTGTAACACCTATTGTCATTCTTATATGGATGATGACCAAGAAAAATGGCGTTCCATCTCATATTGCCTTACCAATCACTGCTTTAATGGTAGGCGTTCTTCAATACTTTTATTTTAAAACTGACCTTACCTTGATCAGTGCCAATGTGGTAGCAGGCATGCTATCGGCGATCACTCCTATATCGATCGTAGCGGGTGCAATTTTAATAAACCGATTAACTTTTTTATCTGGCGCAGAAGCTGTTATTCGTCGTTGGTTAGAAGGTATTAGCCGTAACCAAGTCGCGCAATTGATGATCATTGGCTGGGCATTCGCCTTTATGATTGAAGGTGCCTCTGGATTCGGTACTCCTGCTGCAATTGCTGCTCCCATTCTTGTCGGACTTGGTTTCCCTCCTTTAAAAGTGGCAATGCTCGCATTAGTGATGAACTCGGTACCTGTTTCATTTGGCGCCGTTGGTACACCAACATGGTTTGGTTTCTCTAACTTAGGTTTGGATAATGCTACGTTATTAGAAGCGGGTCAGGTGAGTGCACTGATCCATATGGTCGCTGCTTTTGTTGTTCCTCCGATGGCTCTTCGCTTTGTGGTTGGCTGGGGCGAAATCAAACGTAACTATCTATTCGTATTATTGAGCACGTTATCTTGTACGATACCTTATTTCTTAATTGCTCAGTGGAATTTTGAGTTCCCAGCGTTGGTTGGTGGGGCTATAGGCTTGATACTGTCGGTTATCATTGCTAAAGCGGGCTTTGGTCTTGCTAAAGTTCACGAAAGTGCAGAAGACCAAAAAAGAGTACCCGTTACCTTTGGTGAAGTGATGAAAGCGATGACACCAACGTTGTTGCTGATCTTTATCTTAATCGTTACACGTATTAAGCAGTTCGGCATTAAAGCAATGCTGGTTGATAACACGGAAGTTCTGAGTATTTCATTAGGTCCTTTGGGGGAGTTTAGTGTTAGCCAGGCATTAATATTGAAACTGAGCCAAATCTTAGGCACAGACGTTTCATGGGCGTACAAAACTCTTTATGTTCCAGCCTTGATTCCATTCCTATTGGTTGCACTTATCTCCATTCCTATCTTTAAACTAGAAGGTAAAGTTGTAAAGCAGATGTTTGCTGAGACAGGCAGTCGAATCAAAATGCCATTTGTTGCGCTTGTTGGTGCACTGATCATGGTTAAACTGATGATGACCGGAGATAGCAATTCACCCATTATGGTAACGGGTACGGCCTTTTCTGACTTAATGGGAACCAGTTGGCAATATGTCGCGGCTTATCTTGGAGCGCTAGGTGCATTTTTCTCAGGTTCGGCAACGGTATCTAACTTAACCTTCGGCGCGATTCAGCAAACTATTGCGATTAACACCGGGTTGTCACAAACAACGATCTTAGGCTTACAGTCGGTAGGCGGAGCAATGGGTAATATGGTGTGTATCAACAACATTATCGCTGTATCAACCATTCTAGGTATCGCTAACCAAGAAGGGTATATTATCAAGAAAACAGTTGTACCAATGGTGGTGTACGGTATTGTCGCCGCGGTAGTGAGTACCTTCTTGTAATGTAGAGCGCTATAAAAAATTAATAAAGCAGTATTACTATCTCCAGAACACTGCTACTTTAAAGCCCGATTCACTTTGTGTTCGGGCTTTGTTTATGGTTAACCTCAACTCACTCCATAAATGTTTAATCGTTTTATACGCCTGTGCCCTCAAGGTGTGGCATCCCTCTCAAGCTTATCTATAGAATCAATAGCATTGTTTTGTTCGTGACTTAGGTTAGAACATATTCGTTTGACGGTTATAGCAGTGATAAACATGCTCAATGAAAAGCTTGGTTTTAACCGGTAAGTGCTTGGTATAGGGGTATACGGCATAAATACCTAGCTGTTTACCAACTTGTTCTGGCAAAACTTCAATTAGCTGTTTTGACTGTAACTCATTGTAAACTAGAACTTTCGGTACGTAGACCAACCCTTGTCCCAATAAAGCCGCACTTTTTAGCGCTGAGGCATTATTGGTGCAAAAATTGCCTGACACATTGATAGTAAATGGTGCATCTTCCCCTTTAATTAACCAATCAAATGCCCCGGTCTCTTGGAAAGAGTAGCCAAGACAGTTGTGGTCGATCAGTTGCTGATAATGGGTTGGAATGGTGTTTTTTTCAAAATAGCTTGGAGCACCACAGATAATCCAATTTACATCCACAAGTCGCCGGGCAATGAAGCTAGAGTCTGGCAGGACACCGGTTCTGATGGCGAGATCGTACCCTTCGGCAAGGATATCGACAAATCGATTATCCAAGTCCATTTGGATATTGATATCCGGATACATCTCGCTAAATTCCGCAATAGCTTGAGGCAAAATAAGTTCACCAGAGATGGTTGGAACCGTGATTTTTATATTGCCAGATAAACGCTCACCAAGACCGTTAAGTTCATCTTCGGCATTGATGACCGATAAGTATATTTCACGAGCGTGACGATGGAAGATTTCACCTGCTTCAGTAAGTGTAAGCTTGCGGGTAGTTCGGTAGAGAAGCTGAACGCCTAGATCTTGTTCAAGCCTTGTAATTCGCTTGCTCACCACGGACTTAGTTAGCCCGACTTGTTCGGCGGCTTTGCTAAATGAGCCTTGCTCAATTAACTGGTAAAAAATAATAAAGTCGTCAGTATTTCGCATAATTGGTTTATTTTAAGAAACAATATTTTAATTGGTTGCAATAAGTTTAGCTTAAATGAGAAGGAAATGAAGGCGGAGTGCAGGATAACCTCGGAGAGTTCAAGTTGTGTTGGCAAGTACAGCTTACAAATAGACGTTTGGAAGAATAAGGTTATTGACGCCGCGTTGTTCAAGCTGCGCAGCGAACTGTTTAACGCTTTCTTCACTGCATGACGGCCACTGCTCAGCTTCTCCTGTTACGCCGTGTTGTTGAAAAGCGTTAATTTTTATTCTTACATCAGCTCCTCGTTTTGTAAGAAACTGAGCTAGGGCATCGACTTCGGTCTGCAGATCGGTTTGGTTTGGGATAAGCAGTAATCTTACTTCGTACAGTTTGTGGTTCTGTTCTAATAACTGAATGGTTTGAATCACTTTGCTATTTTCGCGATTGGTCAGTCGTAAATGTGTCTCTTTTTGCCACGCTTTAAGATCAATCATTGCGCCGTCGATTACTGGAAGCAGTTTTTGCCAGCCATGACGGCTAAGAGAACCATTGCTGTCCACCATGCAAGTTAAATGTTGGGTTGAGACGTCTTGCTTGAGTGCAGTAAACAGCGCCACAATGAAGGGAAGCTGAAGGGTGGCTTCGCCGCCAGTGACGGTGATACCAGATAAAAATGGGCTGTGTGTACGGATAAGCGCCATCATCTCATCAACAGAGTACTGCTTGGTTTTTGGTGTTGAGTTGCGAGGACATACTTCGATACACGCGTCGCATTCGGTACACAGTGAGGCCTGCCAGTGTACTTGCTGTCCATGCATCGACAGCGCCTTTTCTGGGCAAACTGCCACACACTCGGCGCAATGATCGCAGAGATTAATCGTGTGTGGATTGTGACAGTTTAAGCAATTGAAATTGCAGCCTTGCAGAAAGATAACGAGCCTGTTTCCAGGCCCATCAACGCAAGAGAAAGTCAGAATTTTACTGACTGTAGCTTGGATCTTGCTCATGACTTACGACACGCGGTTTGCGATTAAGGATATTGGTGTTTTCAGCCGCTTCGGCTCCGAGTCCAGTGGTATTGGTTCTTGAACCTTGCTGTGAGAATTTGGCGATATCTGACAGTTTGATCATATACCCAGTCACGCGAACTAGGTCGTTGGATGCCACGTTAGCGGTGAACTCTCTGAAGCCGATTGAAAGAGCGCCTTTGGCAAGTTGGAACATCGCCTGTGGGTTGTCTTTTACCGTTTCATCTATAGTAAGAATGTCACTAATACCGGATGAGTAATACTGGTGATGAGCCGCTAGCGCCTGAATATGGCTAACTGGATCGGGTTCATCTCCGTATGGAATACGGACACCGGGAGTCACCTCTTTATCTAAGCTAATTCCGCCTTGGGCGTGCAATAGAGCTCGGCCATGCCAGCCGTAACTTACCGGGGTATTTTTAACTATTGAATCCAGTTTGGCTGAGATTGAGTGACCTAACTGGTTCGCTTCAGAATCTACGCCGTATCGACCTTCTTTATTTGATTTCTGCTGCAAAATATTGACAGTTTCCGCCATGCCGTAAATACCAAACATCGGCGCGAAGCGATCTTCATAGATCAGTTCTTCTTCTACTAAGAAGCTGTTAAAGAAGTGAGACTCACCGTGTAAAAATGATGTTCTAGCCTCAATAAGTTCGAACATTAATTGGCAGTAATGAGGCAAGGTTTCACTCATGAAGTGCTGCGTATTGTCGGTGCGGTTTGCCACTTCCTTCAAGTTGAGTCGTACTAAGGTGTTGGCGCCGCCAGCGAGTGGTAAAGAGTTGTAGCAACTAACAATAGCAAAACCTGTATCGTCATAGGTTTGAGCATGAATTGGATAGTTGGCAATATGTGGCTTGCTGCACTCACAAATGCAGTTCGCGGCTAGTTGCAATAAGTCATCTGGCGTTTGTTGCGGGTCGTGCATAAAAGTCAGATTTGGAGCGATCTGTTTTAACTCTGCGTCCACCTTTAAAATTGTGCGGCATACGATATTGTCTGTCGGACCAATATTGGCATGCATAAAGGCATCTGGAAGCGTTCTATCAAGCATGATCCAAAACAGTTTAAGCTTCTGATATAGAGTTTCTTCATCAACATCTTTTACATAAGGAAGCAGTACTTCATCTAACTGGCCAATATAGACAGGGATGTTGGTTACTGATGGTACATGATGATACAAAATGGTTAGCGCATTGATGGCTTCATCTAGGTTAGTCGCAGGTTCTAGTTCAAGGTATTTAGACCCTTGTTTAAGAAACTTAGCGTAATCCGGCAGAACATATCTTGGTTTGAATGGTGCGTGCCCTTCAAAAATGTCACAGATTACCCCTTGCTCCATTGCTTGTTTTAGCTCATCTGAAATTGATGGATAAGGGATAGCCGCATCTGCCTCCAACGATAAGTAGTTACTCTTCTGTTTTGGAGATAGGTGAGGGTCGGTGGCAATGTTACGAAATGTTTGTTCTAAGCTCATAGTTGAAGACTCGCTGATGATTCTAGCCACTACTTTAGTACGGTATTGGATAAGGAAAAAGAAAAATAGGCCACTTAATCGGTTTCGGTGGCAGAAATTTGAGGTTTGGCACTGACATTGGTGAATGTTGCACCAATCTCGCCATCTCATTCGCTCTCTACGAGGGGTTGTGAAAGGGGTTATCGTCTTGCAAAAGACCCAGTTAATTTCTAGAGTAACTGGGTCTTCATTTTTTGCTCTGTAAATGAGTCTACTGTTTAAATGAAAGTCCAAGTGATGCTAATTGCTGTGCCTTGTTTTCAATGTTGTGCGCTAATGACGCCACTTCGTCGACATCCTTAAGGTTACTTTGAGACGCGTTGCGTATCTCTACTATGTTTTGGTTTACATCTTGAGCAACGGCGGTCTGCTCTTCTGCTGCGGTGGAGATCTGCGCCGCGGCATCCTCTATTGATTGCATGACACCGTTTAGCTCATTGATGGTTTGTTGTGTGCTGGTGGTGTTGTCTAAGCACACTTTCGCGACATCTTGTCCATTTTTCATGGTCGAAGTAAGGGTTGAGATAGATGACATGACACTATCCATTGAGGCTTGAATATTTTGAGTGGTACGGTGAGTTCGTTGGCTCAGTGCCCGTACTTCATCGGCCACAACCGCAAACCCTCGTCCTTGTTCTCCTGCTCTGGCGGACTCAATTGCGGCATTCAACGCCAATAGATTAGTCTGCTCGGCAATACTCTGAATCTCTGCCATCAAACTTGAAATGCTGGTTATTTTTGCTGAAAGATCTTCGGTAGAAACGAAAGAAGATTCCACTTCTTTTGCCAAATTAGTGACTTCTTGCTGGGTTTTGTCCATATAAGACGTAGCGTGGCTACAGGTTTCGTTGGCCTGATGGACTTGTTCAAGAGTCGCCGAGCTGTTGCGAGCGACTTCGTTAATGGTTGTCACCATCTCTTCCATTGCTGAGACGACTTTCTCCAGTTCAAGGGACTCTTTCTCGACATTTTCATGGGCGTGAGCCGAAGCATCTTCAAGAGAGTGAACGGAATTGAGTAAAACGTTACTGCTATCCATTGTTCGTCCAAGAATAGTTTGCACTCGTCCCTGCTGCATTTTTATATGGTACTCAGCGTAGTTACTCTTATCGTTACAAAAAACCAGTCTTGAAATACTGTCATAGGTATATTTAAGGTCGTCATAAAATTTTTGACGAACAAAGAGCTCGTGATACATAACAGCAAAAGTGGCAAACGGAATAAGCAGAGTATAAAAAGGTGAAAGGTATATTCCTGCACTGACTGAGCCAATAGTTAATAGCAGTAACAGAAGGATTCGTTGTTTTGTGGTAAAGCGGATTTTGGCGGTGAGGCGTTTTCCTTTATCGGCCACAGCGTATAGCTTCTCAGCACGGCGTCTGATCTCAGGAGCAAGAACACGACGCACGGATTGAAAACCGATCAGTTGAGCGTTCTCATAGATGGGGGTGACAAAAGCATCTACCCAATAATACCGACCATCTTTGCATCGGTTTTTTACTGCGCCCCGCCACGCTTGACCTTCGCCTATGTGTTCCCATAAATCTTTAAAGGCTGCTTTAGGCATATCAGGGTGACGAATTAGGTTGTGGTTTTTTCCTACTAGTTCTTGCAAGCTGTAGCCTGAAATTCGGCAGAACTCTTCATTGGCATAGGTTATAACGCCTCTTTTATCTGTGGTGGAGACGAGTTCTTCATTTTCGGCGAATGTTACTTCCTGATCGATAATAGCTCGATTTCTTTTAGACATGTTTCCGTCCTGACGTTTATATAAATTTTAATAAGTTATCTGATGTATAGTCATCAGTTGCATAGGTAACTGTAGGTGCAGAAAGGGGTGCGTGTAAAGTATTTGTTAAAATTAATTGATATTTTTATCTATTAATAATCATTATACTTGCTATTGGTTATAACGATCGGCTTTGATATACCTTGCGGGAATGCTTGAAGCTATTTTAGCCTATGTTAAATAACCCCAATTTAGGCAAAATTTGGCTCAAAACAATCCCATTGTTGTTGTAAGATTAATGGTTATTTAGCAGAGGTAAGTGGTTGATTAGCGATAAGCTTAAAAATAATTAATGGTAACTTTGTTAAAATTGTCTTAGCGTATGCCACAGCAGAAATACATTGGGGATAGTAATGAAGATTTTACTTGCAGAAGATGACGAAACAACCGCAAGTTATATTCTTAAAGGGCTAACTGAACATGGTCATGTTGTTGATTGGGTGACCGATGGCAGAGAGGCGCTCAGTCACTGCTTGTACAATCAGTATGACTTGTTGATTGCCGATCGCATGATGCCAGGCATGGATGGACTTTCTTTAGTTAAGGCGTTGAGATCATCGAACAGTCAGCTTCCGGTGCTGTTTCTTACCGCATTGTCGGATGTGGATGATAAAGTTGAAGGGTTACTTTCCGGCGGCGATGACTACATGGTGAAGCCTTTTCACTTTTCTGAACTGCTAGCCCGTATCACAGTACTTTCCCGAAGGCCAAAAGACAGAATAGCCAGCACAGAACTGCATGTTCACGACTTGAAACTGGATCTACTTACCAGACGAGCAAGCCGTAAAGGGATGGTGATTGAACTTCTCAATAAGGAGTTCACGTTACTCGAGTATCTTATGGAAAATAAAGAACGAGTAGTGAGTCGAACGATGATTCTTGAACGTGTATGGGAGCTTAATTTTGATCCCGGAACATCGGTGGTAGAAACTCATATGAGTAAGCTAAGACAGAAGATTGATAAACCATTTGATGATCAGTTAATTCATACAGTTAGAAATATGGGATATGTGATTCGTGCGCCTCGTTGATATTATTCCCGGCTCAGCATTTCGGTTGTCTCTCAAGATCAGTAGCTTGACGTTACTGGTTATGTCTCTGATTTGTGTGTTTATTTACAATGCCGTTACTCAAGCCATGATTTATGAGTTGCGCACACAGGCGGAAGAGGAAATATCATTACTCGGCGACATATTAAAAGAGGATGGTTCTAAAGGTATGACAGAAGCCTTGGCCGGTTTATCAAATACCTTTATACCGAAAGAGCATATTGTTGGTGTGTTTAATGCCGAAGGTAAAGCGATTGCGGGGAATGTCTCCATCGCCCCTGATTTTGTTGGTTGGAAAAAAACAGTGCTTACTTTGATTAGCCCTAGTTTGGATGAGGAACAGAACCAATATCACAGCAAAGTCATCCATCTGAAAGGGTATACACTGATTGTTGGCCGCTCTGACACGTTAATCGTCGCGGTTCAACGTAGTTTGATTGTGTGGTTACTTATAGCGGCACTGGTTATTTCGCTAAGCACGCTGATTCTAGGCGCGATTTCTAGTGCATCTTCAGCAAGAAAAATTCGTCATATGGATAACGTGCTCAAAAAGGTTGCCGATGGAGAATCTAATGTACGTGTTCAGCGTTCACCGACAGCTCGGCCAGATCAGCTTGACCAACTTGGAGAGAAGATTAATCTCAATTTGGATACCTTGTCAGAGCTAATAACCGGGATTAAGAGCACGGCATCAGCGGTGGCGCATGATCTAAAAACGCCTCTTGCTCATACTTTGTTCAGCTTGTATGAAGCTCAGGAGCAAAGTGAAAAAGGAGAGTGTCCGACACCGGTTATCAAGAAAGCGATCAACGATGTTGAAGCCATCAATACCACCTTTGATACTATATTACGTATCTCCCGAATCAATGCCCATCTTGACCGTTCTCATTTTCAATGGGTCGATATCTGGTCAGTCATCGATAAAATCACCGAACTCTATGAACCTGTATATGGTGAAATAGATAATCAGATCATTGTGACAAAGCCTGACGATGGTGTAAAACCGCAAAAGGTGTATGGCGATGCTGGTATGTTAGAGCAGCTATTGGTTAATCTGTTGAAAAATATACAAGCACATTGTCCTGATGGAACAAAGGTGATGATAACGACAGTGTTAGATGACACTGGGCTGGACATGATTGTTCAGGATGATGGCCCAGGGGTGTCGGAACAGAGTATTGACAACATACTCAAGCCATTTTATCGAGTCGATAAAGCCAGAACAGAATCTGGTAACGGGTTGGGGCTGACGTTAATCGCCGCCATTGCTCGTTACCATAAAGCATCTCTTTCATTAGAGAATTGTCACCCCGGTTTGCGGGTTATTATTCATTTTCCCCTCCAACCCGATCAATAAAACTGAATGCCCGCCATTGTGCGGGCATTTATCTTTTTGAATCGCGTCTCAGCTCTAGCTGAAAATCATGAGACTTAATACCTAGTCAGACGAGATGAAACTTGATAAAGCAATGAACTTTATCGGTATTAAATATATTTAAAGTTAGCTTGAAGCTGACTTAATGTTCATCCGTTATCTTCTGTTTTAACCAAAGTATGCAATAACCTCTCAGGAGATAACTATGTTAAAACCATCTAAGATCGCCATGTTAACACTTGCCACGCTAATGGCTGGTGCTCCCCTAGTCACCACTGCTTATGCTGCTACTGATTCTGGAAAAGAAATCGTTGTCGCGAAAACAATCAATATTTCTGGTCATGCTAAAGCGGTCATTTCTGATGTTCGTAATGCACGTTTTGCACTGTTTGATGGCCAAACAGATGCGGCACTTGAGCTGGTGAAAAAATCAAGAGAAGTACTGGATCAAGCTATTCTTGGTTACGCGCTTAAAGTGGATGCCGCCGGTGATTATGTGATTCCTTTGGATCGCTCAATTACCTTAGCTGAAGGTTTTAAACCCACTCAAGAGTTAGAGCTTGTTATCAACAAAGCCGGTGCAATGGCGCAGCAAGGACAAGTAGATGAAGCGGTTGTCTTGATGAAGGAATCGGGAGTCGATCTTGATATTCACTATGTTCTCCTTCCAGTTCTAAAAACGATTTCAAATCTGGAAAACGCAACAAAGAATATTAAAGCCGGCCAATTCTACGAAGCAAATATGAATCTAAAGGCAATTGAAGTTTCAATAGCGATTGAAGATCTGAATGTTGAAGACGTTCCAAAACAGGGTTACGCACTGAAAGATATTAAGTAACGCCTATTTATAGGGAGCAGAGGCAGGCTGCTCCCTAAGTTAAACTTCTTCAACGGGAATCTATGTTATGAATCATCAGAACCTCAACCTAGCAATGAACGAATCTGTGCAAGAGCGGCAACTAACAGAAGATAACTTGGTCGACTATTTGCGTCATTATATGAACAACCAGATTATTGGTCAGGAGACGTTTGTAGACCGTATATTGTTGGCACTATTTGCTGATGGCCATATTTTGTTAGAAGGTGCCCCAGGGCTTGCTAAAACGAAGGCTGTTAACGCGTTAGCTCAGGTGATTGATTGTGACGCTAGAAGGGTTCAGTTTACGCCGGATTTACTTCCAAGTGATTTGACCGGGACGGAGATTTATTGTTCAGAACTGGCAAGTTTTACCTTCCAGCGTGGACCGCTGTTTCATAACTTAATCTTGGCAGATGAAATCAATCGTGCGCCCGCCAAAGTACAAGCGGCATTGTTAGAAGCTATGGCTGAAAGGCAGATAACGGTCGCTGGAAAAACTCATGCACTGCCCGAGCTGTTTATGGTGTTAGCGACTCAAAACCCGATTGAACAAGAAGGGACTTACCCATTGCCCGAAGCTCAACTCGACCGATTTCTATTACACGTCAATATTGATTACCCGAATGCAGAAGCTGAGAGAGAGATACTGCGAATTGTTCATGGAGAAGCGCAGGGTATCAAGAGACTTCCGCAACAAATGATTACAGCGAAATCCATTCTCTCGGCAAGACAGACGGCGTTACAGACACACTGCTCTGAAGCGCTGATCAGCTATATCATCCAATTAATACAAGCAACACGAAATCCATCTTTGTACGGCGATGATCTCAACGGGTTGGTGAGCTACGGTGCGAGCCCCCGAAGTACTATTGCTCTTGATCGCTGTGCACGGGTTCATGCTTGGATGCGGGGTTCAGAGTTTGTCACACCATTTGATGTTCAGTCTATCGCCCATGATGTTCTTCGTCATCGCATTATCCTAAGCTACGAAGCCGAAGCTGACGGTTATAGTGCTGATGAATTTATTAGCGCACTGTTAAACCGAGTACCTGCAAGCTAAAGGAGAAATCGTTATGACGAAATCCTTAGCTACGGTGAATGGAATTGAAATCAGTCAAACAGAACTATTTCGAGTTCGTCCTGAAAAGCATGCATCAGGTTTTGCCCCTTCAGGAAAAGTGAATACGCATCAGTGGGGTAGTAACCGTTCGCATTTTATTGGATTAGGAATGGAGTTTGCTGAGTCTCGTGTTTATCAAGCTGGAGATGATGTTAAGAATATTGATTGGCGAGTAACAGCGCGGACAGGTCAGACGCACACCAAGTTATATCAAGAAGAACGAGAAAGGCCAGTTCACATATTGTTAGATTTAAGAAGCATGATGCATTTTGGAAGCCGAAATCGCTTCAAGTCGCATTTGGCTGCAGAGATTGCGGCAAAGGTGGCATGGATTGCTCACGACGGTGGTGATCGGGTCGGTGGACTAATCTGCCATAAACAAGGCTGTAGTGACTTTAGAGCCTCTCGTACTCGTCGCTCACTGTTGCGTCTGTTAGACAATATTTCTCAGAACACGCGATTGGCACAAGAGGTTAATCAAGAGAGCTCTCTCGCGATGTCGATACGACGACTACGTCATCATGCTCGATCAGGTGGACTCGTCTTTATCATCAGTGATTTCAGTGATCTAGATGACAAATGCGAGGGAGAGCTAAAAAAAATCAGCGCTCGTAATCAAGTGACTCTGATCCACATTGAAGACCCGTTTGATGCGAGATTACCCTTAAGTGGTGGACGCCTATCCGATGGTCAATCTGTTTTATCACTCTCTGCACTTAGCCGACACTCGGAGCAAGAGTACCGTCTATTGTTTAGCCAGCGATTATCTAAGCTAGAAGGCTTATGTCACCAGTATAGGATGGTGCTGCAACGCATGTCGACCATTGATGACCCTAACGTTCTTTTTGCCACCAAGTACCGAAAAAATAGTAGGAGAGCGATATGAGTCAACAACTCTCTCCCGAGCTCTATGCTCAACTGGATAAGCTGCGCGACATACATCTTCCCGATCCAATTTCTTGGTGGCCTTTGGCGCTTGGTTGGTGGGCTCTTCTTGGCGTTGTGCTCTGCTTTGCCATGCTAGGTATTATCTACCTGTTCTATAAGCGGCGTTCACTTAAGTTTGTCGCATTGGTTAGGCTGAATGAGCTGGCAATTCGCTATGGTGAAACCGAATTGTTAAAACTAACGCTGGCAACAGAGATATCGGTGCTACTGCATCGCGTGGTGATTCGATTAAGAGGCTATGAAAATGCTGCCGAAACTGATGAGGCGTGGTGTCGCATCTTAAGTGAAGGTGACAACGGAATGGATGAAGATATTGCGCGATACATCAGCCAAGCACCCTATCGTATGGGCTTAAGTGATAAATCGTTATCTCATCGCGACGGTTGTTCACCTGACACAAAGACGCTCGTTGATGCCGCTGAAAAGTGGATAAGGGGCCATGCATGATGACCTTTCTATGGCCACTGGCATTTTTTCTGTTACCCCTGCCGTTACTGTTACGTCGATGGTTAAAGCCTGCTCCATCTAGTCCTGCCGGAGCGTTGAAGGTACCATTTTTCAATAGCCTAATTCGAGGCGAAGGAGTGGGGCGCCCCGCTCGGCTCACATCGCCATTTGTGGTTTTGATTGTCACTATTATTTGGTTATTGCTTGTTACCGCTCTAGCTCGACCCGCTGTGGTCGGCCCTGAAATACCATTGCCTGCTAAAGGGCGAGATATCATGGTGGCAATAGACTTATCTGGCTCAATGGATGAGAAAGATTTCTCGATTGCGGGTCAGGTTGTTACA
The DNA here is from genome assembly GCF_013114595.1 of Vibrio sp. 99-8-1. Classification (GTDB taxonomy): domain Bacteria; phylum Pseudomonadota; class Gammaproteobacteria; order Enterobacterales; family Vibrionaceae; genus Vibrio. The sequence goes on from NZ_VTXE01000024.1 coordinate 32,214, forward strand.
CGCTTAGATGTCATAAAGCAAGCCGCCAATGATTTTATATTACGTCGAGAGGGGGACCGATTAGGTCTAGTTTTGTTCTCTGATCGCGCTTATTTGCAGGCGCCATTAACGTTTGACCGCAGTGTCGTCGCTCATCTCTTACATCAAGCTCAAGTAGGGCTTACAGGCCAGCGCACAGCGATTGGTGATGCTATCGCTGTATCCATTAAGCGTTTAAAGGACAGACCTAAAGAGGGACGTGTTTTGGTATTGATGACGGATGGAGCCAATAACGAAGGAACTCTGGAGCCGTTAAAAGCCGCAGAGATTGCACATTCATTGGGAATTCGGATCTACACCATCGGCATTGGTGGAGAAGCCACACAGATAAACACGCCTTTTGGGATGCAAACTTTAAATCCTGCACAGGATCTAGATGAAGAGACGCTTCAGGAGGTCGCCGCTATTACCGGAGGCCACTATTTCCGCGCTAAGGACATACAAGGCTTAGCCACTATCTATAACCAGATCGACAGGCTTGAACCTGTGAGTGGCGATTTAATACCTGTCCGACCGCAAGTGGCACTGTTTTATTGGCCTGCTTCTATGGCGCTTATTTTAATGTTTTTCCTGATCGTCTATCGAAGCGTCAACATTGCTCGATACCGCAGACAGACAGCGCATAACTTATAGAGGAGTGATAATGGAAAGCCTATTAGACAAGGTTCATTTGTTGCGTCCTGAATGGTTATGGGCGTTGATTCCAGCCGTTCTTTGCTTCCTTATATTGGCTAAGGGGGAGGTCGCTGCAAAACAGGACAATTGGACAAAATATGTGGATGCGCACTTACTGAAATATCTTTCTGTTCAAGGGAAAGAGAGCAAAGTAAGTCGTTGGACACCAGTGATTGTTCTTCTCACTTTGATCCTTTTGATACTAGCAATAGCAGGGCCAAGTTGGGAGTCAACTCAGAAACCAGCATGGCAAGGTGGAGAACCGATAGTTGCTGTTTTGAGCTTAGCTCAATCAATGAATAGTGATGACATTGCTCCAAGCCGTCTTCGTCGTGCCAGTCATAAATTAAAAGATATGCTGCAACAAACGACAGGAGATGAACATGGTTTGGTGATTTATTCAGACACGCCTTTTATTGCTGCACCGTTAACTTCGGACCCAAAAGTGATTGAGCAAATGATCCCTGAGTTATCGACTTCGCTTATGCCTGTGCTGGGAAACCGTTTGGATCTCGCTATCAATGAAGCGACTGGGTTATTAAGTCGTGCTAATGCGACAAGAGGAACCGTTCTGATATTAACAGACAGTATTGGTCAGTTACCATCGGCGACCATTGAAGCCGCAAACGCGGCTAAAGATGCTGGCTATACAATTTCTGTACTGGCTGTGGGAACGAAGCAGGGAGCAAAGGTACAAACGGCATCCGGGCAAACCATCGTCGATAGAGAAGGCAATGCCAGTATAAGTCAGGTTAATCCAGATCGTCTTGGCTCATTAGCCAAAGCAGGGGGAGGACGTTTTGCCATGCTTACCGCTGACAACTCGGATCTTAAACAGCTTCTCCCTAGTAGTCGCAATAACCCGTTTAGCGCTTCATCTAAAGCTGAACAATTTCAAAGTGATAGCTGGGTAGATATGGGCTATTGGTTATTGGTTTTACCGACCATTTTCTGCGCATTTGCTTTCCGTAGGGGGTGGTTATTCCTAGTGCTTATAACCAGCCAGAGTATGTTATTTCTACCAAATCGCGCTATGGCTGCCGACGACTTGTCACAATTACAAACGAGCACCGCAGTTTCATCGGGTTTGTGGAAGAGCAAAAATCAGGCCGCTCAAGAGAACTTTAATTTAAAACTGTATCAACAGGCTGCGGATCAATTTGAAGACCCTGCGTGGAAAGCAGCCTCGTTGTACAAGTCTGCTGAGTACGCTAAAGCGGTAAGTGAATATAACAATTTAGGCCAAGAGTACAACTTGGCAAATTCGTTGGCTCGAGCTGGGGATCTGCAGGCTGCTTTGGAGGCATATAACCACTTGCTGCAGCAAGAGCCACAAAATGAAGACGCCCGTTTTAATCGAGACTTGGTTCAAGACTTGATTCAACAGCAGGAAAAGCAGCAACAACAAAAGCAACAACAAAAAGATAGTCAACAAAAAGAACGTCAGCAGAAAGACAAACAGGATCAATCATCTAGCAATCAAGCAGAAAAAGATAAGCAACAGGCAGATAACGCTGAACAACAGCCATCACAGCAACAGAACTCACAAAAGAAACCAGAATCAGGTCAGAATGAGAAGCAACAGAAGCGTGGTTCATCGGAGTCAGGAGAGCCTAAAGATGAAGCCTCTTCGGATGCACAACCGCAAAGTAAAAAGCCGTCTTCGGCAAATCTAGCGGATGAGTCGCAATCTCACCAGCAACCGCCTCAGCACAGTGTCTCTAAAAATCAAAAAGATGAGCGCAACAATGAACCGTCACCGCCAGATAACAATCTACTGTCAGACCTAGTGTCTGAGGCACTAAAAGGTAACGGAACGAAACCGCCTTCAAATCCAATGAGTGCGCCTAGCCCTGCTCAACCTGAGAAAATCGATCAAGCCATTGAGCAAGAGCTACGTAAAGTCCCTGATGATCCATCTGGCTTACTTCGAGCGCGTATTCGTCAACATTACGCACGCTTACGTGCGGTAAAGAGTGAATAGGGGAACTATGAGACATTATCGAACCTTTGCCAAAGCACTTATTTTGCTGTTAACCGTGCTGGTTTCATACGGCTCATATGCCAAAAGCTTGCAGGCGAGAATTGATCGCTCGCAAGTCGCTGAAAATGACAGTTTTCAACTGACGTTGGTAGCAGAAGGAAACGCTATTTCTGCTCCAGACTTAACACCATTACGAAGTGACTTTGACATTGAGGGAACCTCTCGTTCAACGAGAACCAGCATAATTAATGGTGTCAGGAATGACAGCACAAGTTGGGCCATTACACTTCGGCCTAACAAAAAAGGGGTATTGGCCATCCCTGAGTTACGCGCAGGCGGATTAAAAAGTAATGAGTTGCAGATAACGGTTACAGATATTAACCAAACCCCGAAAGCGATTGGAACGACGGGTGTGAATGTGAGCGTTCAATTAGAGAAGGGACCGTATTATCTGTTTCAGGAAGTTCCTTTGCTGGTAACGATTGAAACCAAGCATCCTTTGCAACAAGCAGGGCTAAAAGTGCCTCAAGGTGATGGGTTTAAGTTACGACAAGTAGGGGAAGACCGTGTTTCGCAAACCTCGCGTAATGGGCAGAATCTTACATTGATCGAACGGAACTTTATGTTGCAGTTCGATAAAAGTGGAGCCGTACAATTGCCCCCTTTTGTACTGGAAGGAAAAGTATCTGACGCGGAACAAAAAACTCGATCCCTCTCTCAATTTGCTTTTAATGATTCTCTATTTGAGCAGTTAGGAATGAATCCGTTTATAAGCTCAGGTACACCATTTAGAGTGCGCTCCGACGCTTTAAAACTAACCATACAAGGGAAGGTTTCATCATCCGGAAATAAGGGTGACTGGTTTCTTCCAGCAAAAAAGGTAGAACTGACGTCCGAATGGGTAGATAAAAAATTAACATTCGAAAAAGAAAAGGCAGTGGTACGCCGAATTCGCGTTCAAGCACTTGGCGCCCGACCAGAGCAAATCCCCATGCTCAAGTTGGATGGAAATGCTGACGTGAAAATCTATCTGGACGACAGTTCTACCTCCCTTATACAGACGACCCAAGGGAGTGTGGCGCAGAAAACTCTACTGATGTCAGTGGTTCCTTTAACCGCTGGGGATATCGCTCTGCCAGAGATTCAACTGGAGTGGTTCAATACCAGCACGGGCAAAAATGAAACAGCACTATTAGCCTCAGAAGTCATCCACGTAGCAGGCAGCAATATCTCAAAACAGCCTCAGCAAGCCAGTGGCTCAAAAGAGAAGAGTGCGCACATAACATCAACAAATCGTGCAGGGCAAGATAACCGCGCGACTTGGTATATGAAGTTTGTGCCGGTTTTACTTTTTCTGCTGACCATTAGTGGCTGGTTGCTATGGCGTTTATGGCGGACCCGCAGTAATGAGCGTTCAGCAAAAGACGCGTTCACCAACCGAGTCAAAGATAATAGGCCGAAGAGAACAATCACGGGCAATCCTGACCGGTCAGAACATCAGCAGCTACAACATCTCATCAGAGTCGTAGACAGCGAAAATCCACAAGCGGTTTATAGCGCTTTTAGTCAGTGGCTTATTACTTGTCGCTCCGTTGCAGATCGTTCTGGTTTTGAGCAGCAACTGCGTGAACTTGAGTCTGTTTTATTTTCCTCAAAACCAGATGCCAATAAGTGGGACAAAACCACGCTAATGCGAATGCTGGTTCAATTGGCAGATGACCATCTGCAATCAAAGGGTGACACAGTGCTTCCACCGCTATATCCAACGAATTTATAACATAGGAGTAAAATATGAAATCTCGAAAATTGATACTGTTAGCAGGGGTAATATCCCTATTGGGTGGTTTACTGGCTTTATATAATCCGGCGCAAACGTCGTTAACACTGGAACAGCTATTGGGCTGGACCTTTATTGTGTCTGGAGTGTTCAACTTAGTCGGAGGGTTTAAGTACAGAAATGAGCATGGGATATGGACCATATTACTGGCGATTTTCACCTTAATACTTGGCTACTTCTTTATTCGTATGCCATTGGAAAGTGTTCTCTCTTTAGCCAGTTTCGTCATTCTGTTGCTATTTGGATCGGGGGTTACTCAAATAGCCATGGCATTTAAACGTCGCGGTAGCTCTTCTTTTATACCTGTATTTGTTTCAGGTTTAATTTCTTTGTCGTTGTCACTTATTTTCTTATTAGATTTTCCGAGATCGGCAGAGCTGTTGTTGGGCGTGCTATTTGCCATTGAACTTATTTCAAATGGTATTTCACTTATTGTATTTGCATGGGCAGCAAAAAAAGTGTCAGGCGAGTGTGCTCATGGTTAATGTTTTAGCGCACTTAACCAAAATGGTTGACTGCAATGACACTCATCTCAATTTAAAGAAGTAATCTATGCACGATATAACAACTCTTATTGTAACGGTATTTATGGGCTTTTTTGCCATTATGAATCCTATTGCAAATACCGCGGTTTTCGTTGGGTTAACAGCAAAGCAAACGGATATTCAACGACGAAATACCGCATTTAAGGCTCTAGCGACGGCATTTTTGATGATAGTAGGTTTTAGTTTGCTTGGCAGAGGGATTTTTGAGCTGTTCGGTATTACTCTTCCTGCTTTGCGTTTATCTGGCGGAATTCTCGTTTTTCTTGTTGGCTACCATATGTTGCAGGGGAAGCCTTCAAAAATGCACTCTCATCAGCCAGACAAAAGTGACGTTGAGAAAGAGGTGGAACAGTCTGATGTCGCAATATCGCCATTAGCACTGCCTATTCTTGCAGGCCCCGGCACCATAGCCACTGCGATGAACTATTCCGCTTCGGGAAATACACTGCACATTGTCGCGACAATTGGGTCATTTGCGGTATTGTGTTTGATCACTTATCTCTGTTTTCTATTTGGTCCAAAAATTGTAGAGCGAATTGGTAAAGGAGGAATCGGCATTGTTACTCGTTTAATGGGACTGATATTAACCGTGATAGGAATGCAGATGTTTATTCAAGGTGTTTATGATGCTCAGAAAGCCTTGGGTGGATGAAGAGTTGAACAGATGTTCGATTAACCTTGGTTAAGACGGATTACTTTGGCTGGTAGGTCGATTAACCTGAGATTATTTTCTCTACTACTGGCCAAAGTTTTTCAAACTCTGTCTGTCGATCTAAGCTTTCATCGATAATGAACATGTTATAGAGACCTTCAAACAGAGATAAAACGGCCAGTGCAGCTTGCTCGGTGGTTAAGTTTGCCCTTTCTTCACTATAGCCAGTGTTAGTTAGTAACGTTTTGGTTTGTTGAATAGAGGTATACATGCTTTTTTTGATTAAATTCGCAATATACGGGTTATCTTTTAACTCATAAAATGCATAGCTCAATCGCTTATATTCCATGAAGAACTCTAAATTCGATAAACAGAACGCCTTTAAGCCGTTAATAGAATCATGCTGTTGAGCGATGGTTTCTAACTCCTGACCTATCTCAATATCCCAATGTTCTATCAGTCCAACAAGGATGGACTCTTTGCTGTCAAAGTAGTGATATATGGCACCTTTAGAAAGCTGAGATTTTTCAACCAGCTCTTTCATGGTGGTACTGTGGTACCCTTTTGTTGCAAAACAGGTCATTGCAGCTTGTAATATCTGAACTCGTCTCTCTTTTTCAGATTTATGTTTTGTTCCTTGTCTGTCCGACTTGGCTGCTTTTATTGTCCGATTCATTATTAGATGGCCTTTAAGTGATCGCTAAGGATGGTAAACGTTTTTAACTCTCTATTCAAATCAGTAGATTATGCCGTGTATAGGTAAAAATTAATTGAGAAGGAATAAGGGTTATCGCCCTTAACCCAGCTTTAACCCTGCTCATTGTTAACATTGATGTTATCAATTTGGAGGCAAGCACGATGACATTACATCGACCTTTTCGATATTCACTTCTTTCTATTTTAACCATGGCTACGCTGGGTTGTAGCTCAACCAGTGACGTAGATTACTCAGCCAAAGCGACCAGCTCGTTAACGGCTGGAAATGCGGTGCTACTGAGTCAGTTGGCTACAACAGCAGAACAGAATGATATCGCAACGGAAGCAACATACATTACGGATCTGGTTAATATCCCTCAACTAGATCAACTTCTCGATCGCGCATTTATTAATAACCCATCGCTACAGCAAAATATTTTGGCACTGAAGATTGCCTATGAGCAAAAGAATATTACTGCATCGGATGGCTTACCTACGGTAAACGCTGACTTTAGTGGAACCGCAACGGAAGGTAGCGATGAGAGCTATAGTGCCAATTTGACGGTGGCATGGGAGCTCGATTTGTGGCAACGAGTCGCCGACAGCAGCAGTGCAGCAGTAAAAGATGTGGCATCGAGCGCTGCTAGTTTGCAAGGGGCCCGTGATTTGCTCGCCGCCAATATTATGCGCAGTTGGTTAGATATCAGCCTCAAACAACAGTTGTTAGATATTGAGAATCAGCGATTAAGTGTTCTTACTAATAATGAGAATCTAATTTTGGAGAGGTACCGCTCAGGGTTGGATAACCTTAGTGACCTTGATAGTGCGAAATCCAGTAGCGCCTCTACCAGCGCGACAGTTGCAGACTATACAGAAAAATTGGCTAATAGCCGCCGATCTTTAGAACTGCAACTAGGGCAATTATCGCAGTCCGAACAGTACTTGATCGATATTGAAGCGCATTTCCCGCAAGTGATCTACCCACTCGATTTATTACCAGAGCAGAATCTTGAACGTCGTCCTGACCTTAGGGCTGCGTTTTATAATATTGAAGCAGAATCTCTCCGTACTGATGCCGCTTATAAAGCCATGCTACCAAGCATTAGTTTGTCAGCAACCTTAGCAGATGTTGCAGAGTCACCTTCTGAGGCTCTGTTCTCTAGCTCCGTATGGAGCTTACTCGGTAAATTATCCGCGCCGCTGTTTCAAGGTGGAAAATTACGTTCACAAGCCGAAGTGGCTCAATTAAAAACCGAACAAAGCTTTTGGTCCTATCAAGAGACATTGCTGACCGCAGTGAATGAAGTGGAAAATGCAGCAGGACAAGAGTACGCCCTTGCTCGCCAACAGCAACATGTCACTGAAGCACTGGAAAGTGCAAAACGAAGCTTTGTTACTTACGAAGAGAAGTATCGACAAGGACTGGTGGATATTTTTGATTTATTAACCGCACAACAGAAAACGTTTGATCTGGAATCCCAGCTTTCGCAGATCACCTATAACCGACTCTCAAATCGAATTGACTTAGGGCTAGCACTTGGCCTAGGAGTATCGCAATGAAACGAAATGTACTAACAATCGCAATTACGGCGCTATCTGCCGCTTCTATCTTTGGCGCTGTTGCTTATAACGGCAATCAAATGATGGAGCCAGGAGAAGACAAGCAGCAAACAAAAACAGAGCAGATTGATAGTAATAAAGAACCTTCAAAAGCTTCTTCTCTGCTTGCTACCGTGAGCCTGCCACAAGTTGATGTTGTTGAGGCTCAAGTCAATGCGTATCAAGCAGAAGTGATAGGGTATGGGGAAGCAAAGGCGAAATTTGAACTGAGTTTTGCGGCTGAGGTTTCTGGTCGTGTTGATTCGATAAACCGTAATTTTGAGTCTGGGCAAGTGGTTAAAAAAGGTGAGATCTTAGCGACCATTGATAGCACTCAGTATGAGCAAGCACTAGCAGAAGCGAAAAGCAATTATGCGCAAGCAAAACTCAACTTGCTAGAAGAAGAACGAAAAGGTGTTCAGGCCAAATCAGAGTGGCAAAAATCGGGAGTAAAAGGGGAACCAGCGTCTCCATTGGTGCTGCGTGAACCACAATTAGAGAATGCGAAGATGGCGCTAGAGACAGCTCAGAAAGCGCAAAAGAAAGCTCAAGAAGACCTAAACAACACTAAAATTCGTGCTCCGTTTGACGCATTAGTGGTGAGCCGAAATATATCTCCCGGAAGTTATATTCAAACCGCGGGTGAGTTGGCAACTTTATACAGTATAGATGAAATGGAAATAGAGATTCCTTTATCTGAGAATCAATGGAAAAACATTGATTTGTTGGATAACTCATTGTTGAAACAGAATCAAGAGAAGCGATTAGTGGCGTTAACCGGTTCAGATGGTCTATCTCATTGGCAAGGCTATGTTAGCCGCGTAGAGCAGCATTTGGATGCCAATACACGCCAACGCTCACTTATTGTCACGGTTGATCATCCCCTGGAACAAAGTGATGATTTATATCCAGGAACATTTGTTCAAGCGACGATAAAAGGGGCAGATATTTCGGGTTTATGGAAGCTACCAGCCTCAGCAATATCTCAACAGGGTGATATCTGGGTAGTAGAAGATGAACAACTTCAGCGATACGTGGCTGAAAAACGTTTCGAGAGTGGCGGTTTTGTCTATATCTCGGCGCTAGACACCGTTTCAGACTCTTCTTTGGTGGTGAAAAGACCCCTCAGCAGTTATAAGAGTAACATGCCTGTTGCCGCTAAAATGCCTTCCCCTAATATAGAAACAGCTCTGGTTGATACCGCTATGCTAGATATGGCTAAAACTTCCACTGCGATAGCTGGAGATTAATGATGAGCGAGGTTAATGATCAACAAACAAAAGAGAAAAAGTACAGCGGCATTATTGCGTGGTTTGCATACAATTCGGTTGCAGCAAACTTACTTTTGCTCAGTGTCATTATTATTGGCATATTTTCTGCGACTCAGTTACGAAGAGAAGCGTTTCCAAGTATAGAGCCCGATAAAGTAACCGTGTCGGTTGTTTTTGACAGTGGTGATGCTGAACAGGCAGAAGAAGGGCTCGCCGTTAAAATAGAAGAAGCATTAGAGACGGTTTCGGGTGTTAAGCGTATTACGTCAACCTCCAACGCTAATGGCAGCAATCTGATTATCGAGAAAAACACAGAATATGATTTGGATACATTGCTTAATGACGTTAAAACCAAAGTTGATGCCATTAATAACTTACCAGCGGATGCAGAAAAGCCGGTTATCGATAAAGCTCGTCGTCAGGACCATGCCATTTGGATACAGATATATGGTGATGCAGACAGAGCGACACTGCAGGATCTCGCAGAACAACTCAAAGCGGATTTGTTAAGCCAGTCCGAGATTCGTGACTTATCGGTAAAAGCCAAAGCGGATCCCATTATCTCCATTGAGGTTGATGAGTTAAAACTGCAAGCGTTTGGTTTAACTTTGAGTGATGTAGCAAATGTCATCAATGCTGAATCATCTACTGCTACTTCGACCAGTTTACGCAATGGTGACAAAGTTGTTCGTTTAAAAGCCGCTACACAAGCGTATGAAATTGAAGAGTTTCGTGCCATTCCTCTTATTACCAGAAATGATGGCTCACAAGTTCAACTTGGAGATGTTGCCACCATTCAAGATAGTTTTAATGACGATACCTTCACTCTCTCTCGTTACAACCAACAGAGCAGTATGGGTATCCAAGTGGTTATGGATGAGTTCGGCGATGTGGTTAAAGTTGTTGAGCAGGTTGAGCAAGTTGTGGAACGCTGGAATAGCAGCACGAAGCTACCGAGTAATATTGAAATAGACACTTGGTACGACCAAAGCACCTTGATCAAAGACCGTCTTACTTTATTGTCAACCAATGCAATGACTGGGGTGGCATTAGTCTTTATCGTTTTAGCCCTGTTTCTAAATGTACGTGTGGCTCTTTGGGTCGCAGCAGGTATCCCATTTGTGTTTTTTGGCACCATGTTTTTCATGACAGATACCTTTCTTGGCCTGACGATAAATGAGTTAACCACCTTTGGTTTTGTGATGGCTCTCGGTATTGTTGTTGATGATGCGGTGGTGGTCGGGGAAAGTATCTACTCCACACGTAAACAAGAGGGAGACAGCATCTCCAGTACGATTAAAGGGACGCTGAAAGTGGCGACACCAACAGTATTTGGTGTGTTGACCACTGTGGCGGCTTTCTTGGCTCTTTCTAATGTGACAGGAAACTTAGGTCAGATATACGCGCAGTTCGGCACCGTTGTTGCGGTTGCGTTATTACTGTCATTGGTCGAGTCAAAACTAATATTACCATCACACTTAGCGCATATTGATACTCATCGTGAGAATGCCAAAGGCATTTGGAGTAAGATTCAGCATGGTGCGGACAACGGTTTACAGTGGTTTAATCGCAATGTTTATCGACAAGTCATTGAGTTTGCCCTTAACTTTCGTTATGCCGTTATTATGTTATTCATATCAGTACTTATTCTCGTCGCAGGTATGCCATTAACAGGTGCGGTGCGTGTGGCATTTTTCCCCGACTTGGCTGGTGATACGGTGTCAGCCAGTATTAGTATGCAAAATGATGCAAGCTTTGGCCAAACCCATAGCAACCTACTGGTGATGGAGTCTACCGCAACGGAAGCCGATCAATTGCTACGAGAGAAATATGGTACTCAGCAAACCAGTAATATTCTTAGCCTTCAGGTTATCGCAGAAAGTGATGATTCAGGCACGGTTCAAATAGAGTTAAACAGTGATAGTGAATACACATCTACCGAGTTTTCCAATACATGGAAGCAGTTGATTGGGGAAATGGAAGGGGTGAAAAAACTGAAAGTTCTCTCCAAAAGAGAAATGGTAGACAACTTTAAAGTTGAGCTAAAAGCCAGTGATGAAGAGACTGTATTAGCCGCTGGCGAATTGTTTAAGCAGCATCTGGAACAGATTGCTGGTGTAAGTGGTATTGATGATAACTTGGATCTAGGAGAGCCTCAGTATCGATTTGAGTTAACTGAGCAAGGTCGAGCATTAGGGATAGATACCGCCAACTTATCCAAGCAGATCCTCCAGTCGTTCGGCGGTGAAGTGGTACAAAAATTTCAGCGCGATAAAGATGAAGTTGATGTCAGGATTCGTTACCCAGAAGATCAGCGTCAAACAATGGCGGATATTCGACAAGCTAACATCCGCACAACCAACGGAACGGTGGTTCCTTTGAGTAGTGTCGTCAATATCTATACCGAATATCAAAATTCAGAAATTACTCGTATTGACAGCCAGCGCGCTATTTACATCTCTGCTGTAGTGGATAAAACGATCATCTCACCAAGTGAGCTGGTCAACCAACTCAAATCACCATTGGTGACGGATTTATTGGTACAGTATCCTAGCTTAACGGTAGACTTTGCTGGTGAAGCGGAACAGCAGAAGGAGACGGGTGACTCCATGCTACAAATGGCCGGATTGGCGATGATAGCCATATATATGCTGCTGGCTATTCCACTAAAATCGTATGTGCAACCACTGCTGATTATGACCGCGATACCGTTTGGTATAGTTGGAGCCATCTTAGGACACTGGGGTAATGACCTAACCATCAGCCTATTGTCCCTCAATGGCGTACTCGCTTTGTCGGGTGTGGTTGTAAACGACAGTTTATTATTGGTTTCTCGTTTTAATGAGTTAATTAAAAAACAAGGTGTATCGGTACATGATGCGATAGTTGAAGCGTGCACCGGGCGATTTCGTGCAGTACTGCTCACCTCAGTAACGACATTTGCAGGCTTAGCTCCGTTATTGGCTGAAACCTCGTTACAGGCGCAGTTTCTAATTCCGGCTGCGGCAGCATTAGGCTATGGCATCTTGTTTGCCAGTATTATCACACTAGTATTAACGCCATCGCTGCTTTTCATTCAGTGCGAAGTTAAAGCGCTATTGACGAGAATACAAAGAAAAATCACTGGTACTACGGCGCCAGTATTACAATAATGAAGAGTGTGTTCAGATGAATCTAAGGATAGTGATGTGATGAAGTTAAGCCTACTGCTGGTAGAAGATGATATTGATCTGGCGAGAGCTATTATCGACTATTTTGAATTAGAAGGTATTCAATGTGATCACGCTGCAAATGGAGTTGCAGGTCTGAATTTGATAGAAACGCACCCTTATGATGCGGTTATTCTGGACCTAAACTTACCCAAAATGAACGGATTAAAAGTGTGTGAGTCGTTAAGAACAAAAGGTATCGATGTATCGGTTCTGATGCTCACCGCCCGAGATACTCTTGATGATAAGTTGGTTGGTTTCTCTAACGGTGCCGATGATTATTTAGTGAAGCCATTTGCAATGGAGGAGTTAATCGCAAGAGTTCGCGTATTGGCAACGCGGCGTAGTGGGCAAGTGGCGCGAATATCCGTCGCTGACCTTGATCTGGACTTATATAAAAAACAGGCGATTAGAAACGGAAACGTATTAGCATTGTCACCAACGGCAATAAAGATATTGGAAGTGCTTATGCGTGAAAGCCCTAATACCGTGTCTCGCGAAAAAATAATGCAAGGCGTTTGGGGAGATGATCAGCCCGATAGCAATAGCTTAAAAGTGCACATGTTTAACTTAAGGAAACAGATAGACGCCGCATTCGATCGTAAGCTCATTCATACTATCTCTGGGCAGGGATTTGCACTCAAGGTGGATGAATAGATTATGAAAATCAGACCGACGCTACGACTTTACTTTTTTGTCTCTTTGCTTGCCATTGGTACCATTACAATTTTGGTTTACTCTGCGCTATCTGCGAATGCGTTTATTGATGGGTTAAACGCTTCTATGCGTAAGACCATGTTGGATGTTGCGCGTTCATCTAATGTTGAAGATGGTGAGCCTAAATATCAGCTCACTTACTATATCGCCAGTCGTTGGCAAGATCTTCCAGAGGAAATTCAAAATAGTTTTGAAACAGAGCCGGTAACTATGTATGAGCTGTTTACCTATTTCGAATTTGAGTCAATGTTTGAACCACCAGAAACGGGCTATTTTTTGATAAAAGCGCAAAGTGAGCAAAATGAACTTCGCTATGTAGCGAAGATGCTAAATAGAATCGATTTTGCTCGCACCAAATCTTTAGGTAATTCACCAAAGCATGAAGTGTCATTACTGCTCTATGCGATAGGTGGTGTCGTGCTGTTTGCTGTCATTATAATACTGTTAATTAGAAAAATAGCTCGGCCTATTGAGAGGCTTAAAGATTGGGCAAAATCGTTAGACCAAAATAAATTGCAACAACCTGCCCCTGACTTTGATTACGCAGAACTTAATATGCTGGCAAATATAATAAAAAATAGCCTTAATTCTGTGCAACAAAGCCTAGATAGAGAGCAAGAGTTCTTAAGTTACGCCAGTCACGAGTTAAGGACGCCAATTGCCGTCACTAGAACAAATTCAGAGCTGTTAAGTAAAATGATGACGGTGAACAACAACCCCGAAAAACAGATCGAGGTCATAGAGCGCATAAAGCGGGCAAGCATCACTATGACGGATTTAACCGAAACGCTACTTTGGCTCAATCGCTCGGAGGGTAAATCACTCGTCACAGAACATGTTCAGCTAGGGGAACTAACAGAACAATTGGTTCATGACCTTGATTATCTATTGGAGGGAAAAAGTGTTGAGGTGACCTTAAGCGTTGATACTCAATCATTTGAATTGCCGGTTACTTTGTGCCGAATTGTACTGGCAAATCTATTACGTAATGCCTTTCAACACACTAGTGATGGTCGAGTATCTGTTATTCAAACTGGACGGTCGTTAACAATTACTAACCAAAATAGTCATGCATTAGAACAGAACGAAGCGCTGGGATTTGGTTTAGGGCTCAAATTAACCAAAAAATTGATTGATCAACATCAGTGGCAGTTTACGAGTGAAGATATTGAAGGAGGCAGAACGGTTCACTTAACCTTTTAGCCTATTTATTTGATATCCAGATGGACGATCAATTATGATAGCGCCTTATTTTCAGTGATGATTAAGGACGATTTTGAGCTGGATACTATTTACATTACTCGCCGCGTTTAGCCAGTCGTGGCGTAATGCTTTTCAAAGTAAATTGAGCGCCGATACCAGTATAGCGGGTGTGACTCTGGCACGCTTTCTCTGGGCGAGCCCATTAGCACTCGTCTATCTTGTCTCTTTATACCAAGCTGTTCCAGCCCGTCTGCCGACATTCACTGCAATGTCATGGTTTTATGTGATAGGCGCTTCTGTTATGCAGATTATTGCTACCGCTTTAATGGTGGTGCTGTTTAAGCAGAAAAACTTCGCTATTGGTGCAGGGCTGGCAAAAAGTGAAGCTCCAGTAGCGGCTTTTTTAGGGGTGCTTTTTTTTGGCACCTCACTGAGTGTCTTAGGTTGGTTAGGGGTATTGATAGGTGGTATTGCGGTAATCATCCTTAGTTGTCCGCAAGGCTTTAGAAGTATGTCGTTGAAAACAGCGTTTATTGGTCTTGCGTGTAGCACTGCATTTGCTTTGACATCTCTTTGGATAAGAGAAGCCAGTCTAAGCTTGTCTCTGCCATTTCCTCATCGTGCTGCATGGGTGCTATTTTCAGTTATAGCACTACAAACGATTATTTTAGTTAGCTATATCTATGTTAAAGAGAGAGCCACTATTCAGCAGTTAAAGCTCAATAAAAACTTGGTTCTGTTCACGAGTTTATCAAGCTTTATTGGATCGTTTGGTTGGTTTAGCGCTATGTCCCTACAAACGGTACCCTATGTGAAAACATTGGGGCAAGTCGAAGTATTTTTTACCATGTTGATTTCTTTTTTCTGGCTAAAACAATCGGTGAAACGAAAAGATATATTGGCGCTAACAATGATTGCAGTGGCTGCAATTTTGGTGATGTGGCAGTAGAGCAATCGCCTCTGCTACTCATTTAAACATGTTTGTAAAGGCTGTTTAAATTGTGCTGGTGTGGTTTTATGGACCTCAATTGTCTGGCATAGATTAAATTGAGTAAAGTGCTGCAACTCTTTTACCAGAGCGGGCAGAAATGATTCAATTGGGCATCGTTTCTCTTCGACGGCAAGATGATTAATATGCAGTGTGGCGAGCTTTCTATCGGCTTTGCAATCCATGCGAGCAACCACTTGTCCATTCCACATTATGGGTAAACAGAAGTAGCCGTACTCTCTTTGGGCTTCAGGAACGTAGCATTCAAGCAGGTAATCAAACTGAAATATGGCTTGTAGTCTTTTTCGTTGAATGACTAGGTTATCAAAAGGGGATAGTATTTTTAACTTGCTCCTTGCTAACGGCTTGTTGAGCAGTTGCAATAAAGAGGGTCGCGTGTAGTAAAGGATATTATTTACTTTAATGGTGCATAACTCTTGCTCATAAACCATCTGCTTAAGCGTCGATAAGATCAGAGATTTTGTGTTCTTAAGTAGATAGCAAATCTCATTGGCTTGACCCAAGCCATTTGCCGTTAAGTATCGGTTAATCAAATACCGGGCAAGTTCTGTGTCGCTAGGCATTCGTGTATCAACATCAGTTGGAAGTACTCGTTCCGTTAGGTCATATACTTTGTGAAAATTTTTGCGACGAGGCACCATGAGATCACCTTGCATAAATAGGTTTTCTAATGCCTGTTTTGTTGGTTTGCTTCCCCATCCGGCGACTTTTTTCTGTTGGCTTTCAAAATCTTTTGCCATCAGAGGGCCTTCCGCTGCAATACGATCTTTTACATAAGTCATTAAGCCTTCATCGCGTCGAAACCAATGCTTTTGTTGACCGCTTGCAAATGTCTGTTTGCGAGGAAGCGTATAGCGGTAGTCCGACATAGGTAAATAGGATGCAGCATGAGACCAGTACTCAAAAATATCACCGCTATCAAGGAGTTGGTCAATATGAGTTGGATTATATCGGGGATTGCGATTCCAGAGCGTATGGTGATGAGCACGTTGAATAACAGAGATAGTATCTATTTGGATATAACTAAGATGCTCAAACGCCGACAAGGTTGCAGATAGAGCAGTACCACTTTGTTTAGCTGAAGGAAGCTTTTGACAATGAAGAATGAGCTTTCTGGCTTGTGGTAGTGAAAGAGAATCTATCATAGTAACGTCCATTTGATTGAGCCGTGCGTGTCAGTTTGCCAGCATAGCAGAGAGTGTGGGTTGTTCTTACAGTTAAAGCAACTTTAGGACTTATCCGTGTCAAAGTGTCTATCTGGAACAAAACCCAGATAGACTTTTACTTATTTGAACTTGTCGATACTTTTTGATCTTTATTCAAAATTAATAGAATGAAGTCCTTTTTGTAAATGAGTGTCTGTTGCCGTTCCATCAGCATTAATGAACTGGTATTTTCCAGACTCTGTATTTATGGCTATCTGATAACATGCCACGCCATCTTTAGCCCAATCTTCACAGTAATAACCAGAGTCTTTTACAAACCAAGGAATAAAACGGACATCCGAACCTTCAATATGAACGAGAGCGATACCATTGCTGTGGTTACGTTGAGCATACTTTGTTTGTTCTTCACCAAACACACCAGACAATGTACTGTCAGCTATTGTTGATGTTATCTCGTTCGCGGTAAGCAGTTTTATTTTATCCGTATTTTCTGTACTTGCACTAGCTGTGCCCGTTGAGGCCGTTACCAAAGTCGCACTAAGTAACCCAGTACACATAAGTTTGTTTTTTATCATGACGATCTCTTTTTTATGTTTTGTATGGACCTCGTAATAGAGGCCTACTGTAATTTGAATACGAGTTGATGATTAGCTAACCATGCAGAAACCATTGCCAAAAGGATCTGCACAATGGGCAAATGCGGAATTTTCAGATGAGATATGCTCTTCAACTTTACCGCCATACTGTTTTACCAATGCCATTGAATTGTCTAAATTTTCGACATTGAGGTCTAGATGAACGGGAGTCCAATGTCTTTCATAACTGCGTTTATGTGCCGCAGCTGCGATCGTTCCTTCCTTTTTTTCTAATAAATTAATATCGATACCTGCTAGTGAAAGTACTGCCCAATCTTGAGAATTTTTGCTCTTTAACTCGCAAGATAGCGCTTGAACATAGAACTCTATTGCTTTGGTTAGATCTTCTACATCAATGGTTATTGAAATTTGTTGTGACATGTTTATCTCTCCATTTGTTACCGTCTAAGTATGATAGATGGTAATAAAAATTAAATCCAGTAAATTATTACCATCTATAGCAAATAGAAGGTAATTTTCTGAAGGCGGTTAAAGAGCACGAGATGGTGGTATACTCGAAGAATGTATTGCGGGATATAGAAAAATATGAACTACGATAAGTTGACTGAAAAATTACGGATAGGGACACCTCCAGCACCAGGGCCTCTCGTTTTAGTGGAAGGGTTTCTTAATACATGGTCAGGAGAAATGGCTATTGATGATTTCAAAACCCCTGAATCAACGGAACAATGGTTGAGAAGTGTTGATCTTTGGAAAGGTGAACAACAAATAACCCAGCAACAAACGCAAAAGCTTATTCAGTTCCGCAGTGACTTACGTGCATGGATTTTGGATAGTGAGAGTGGCCAAGCCCTAGATACGTTGACTTCGGATATCTCTTTTCAAGTTACATTTAATATGAATGGCGAAATAAGATTTACGTCTACAGGAGATTCATACCATAAAGTCATTGGTTCTCTTGTCGAGATCATAAGTGAGAGCCAAAAAAATGGAACGTGGGATCGATTTAAATGTTGTGCTCTTCCTACCTGTGGTTGGGCGTTTTATGATTCAACGCGAAGTCGTACAAAACGATGGTGTTCAATGCAAACATGCGGCTCTCGCCATAAGTCGAGAGAGCATTATAAGCGTAAACAGCAGTCTGACGTAGAATAATCGTGACTATGAACGCTGTTGATGATTGAGTTGATGGGTTATTTTTGGTTAGAATCGATCAGTATGACAAGCAGAGAGAAAGCCGGATAAACTGAAAGAGCTAATGGCTATATCAGTGTCCGGCTATTTACTATCTTGAGACCTATTTAACGATATGCTCCTGCTGAGAACTGTAAGTCAAAGCTATGGCTTTTGATATCGAAAACATTACCAAACGGATCTTCCATCATAATAATTCGATAAGGCTTTTCTCCAGGAAATAGATAACGAGGAGATTTCATTCGTTTTTTACCTCCGGCAGCAACAACCTTTTCAACCAATTCCTCTAAGTTCGGATCTTGTATAGAGAAATGGAACATACCCGATTTCCAGTATTCGAAACTATCTATTGTGCTTTGTTGGTTTTTAAACTCATATAGCTCTATACCAATTCGGTCTCCTGTAGATAAGAGCGCCATTTGGAATGGACTCCAGTTTTCACCGAAAATTTCACTCGCTATTTCAGAAAAAGCGGGATTACGATTGTTTATCTCATTGGGTTCTGCAATTAAGTACCAACCCAATACCTCAGTATAAAATTTAACGGCCGCTTTGATATCGGGTACTGATATAGCAAGGTGAGAAAACGCTCTTGGATAAGGATGTGACATATTAATTCTCTCTGTCATTACAATTGTGATTAACGTGTACGTTTGCCGGTAATTTTCTCAGCTAAAAACCAAGTATCTCCGCCATCAACGCTTAGCTTCATTGACCACTCTAGGCTGTCTTTTTTGATGTTATAAAAGCGCACTTTCGCTAAAGCTGATAGTTCAGGCGTTAAGCTAACGACCACATCAAAAAGTCCTTCTCCATCAACAAACTGTCCGCGAAAAGATTGTGAATGGGTATAACTGAGAGAGGACATATAGCTCATTTCCCACTGATTGGTCGTTGGACTAAACGTGCGTAGAGTTGGAAAGTAAGACTCTTTTGAACCATCCTGATTGAACCAAGTCACCTGATCTAAAATCATTCTACCTTCATCCAAATATTGCGCTTCCCATTTGCCATCATACTTTCCTAGGAGTGCTCCATCGGGAGAGAAACGCTGGCTGGATAAATGCCAATTACCAATTAGAAACTCAAACTGTTTCATTTGAACTGGCGCAGGTTGTAAAGACTTTTGGGCAGTACTTACTTCTTCTGCAGTTACAGAAAAAGCAGCCATGATATTGAAAACCAACGTCAAAATTAATAAGCGAATAGCTTTGTTATTTTTCATTTATATACCTTTAATATTATTTGTTTGTGTCCGTCAGGCTAGTGTTACGAATTTCATGGTATTTATAATTCGCCATACCTAACCTTCTATATATGTTAGGTGGTTATAAAATGTTTTGCAACCACCAAAGCGCAATAGATGGTTGCATCCTGAGTGGGAATAAGGGAACTGATAGTTGCTTAGTAATCAAACCAAACATGTTGCGTACGATTTCTGGAGGCTGAGCGATTTATCTTTGTTTAACTGAACGTTAGAAAGTAACAAGACTTATCGAGTAACAATTGGCTGTAAATAGTGAGTAGGTGTGTAGCGAGACAAGAAATAGGGGCAGTGCATAGAGGGAGAAAATAGTGTCTCCCAAAAACATAGTAATCATTAAAAGAAATGGTTAACCCATTGGTTAACCATAGCTAAATATTGAAGATAAAACTTGAAGGTTATTTATCCATAAAGCGGATGTTAATGGCCGATTCTTTTTTAAAGTCGACATGATCAAATGCGTCTAGCTGATGGTACTTAATGAGGGCTTGAAGGTTTTCCACATAGGACTCACCTCTAGTAGAGTAGTGTGATAGAGCGCTGACAAGTTCATAACCAGTCAAGTTGTTTTGTGCACGTAAACGAGAACGTAATTGCCACAGGTCTTTGTATGCACGCGTTGAATTTAGGTTGTGCATGTAGCTGGCTGTTGCTTGGTATAGCCCGTCAAAAGCGGCGACTTTTACTTTTCCATTTGAGGTTGTCAGGTATTTTCCTCCTCTTGCTGGAAGATGCTCTCCATAAAGGTTGTTACCTGCAACCGCAAAGTAACTAGTGCCCCAGCCACTTTCATCAATACCTTGTGCCAAGGCCATTCCAAGTGGAATGATATCAATGTGTAATAACAGTTGGTTGATGTCTTTATTTTTTACACCATAGGAATCATAAAGCGTATTTACCCAGTTAGATTCTTTATCGCTCCAGTCTGAAATTGACTTGGTTGACAGTGTTACTAGCTGGCTTCTTACATCGAGAATTTGCTCGTTCACAAGTTTAAGAGTGGGTAGCAATAGACGAATAAATGCTGACGTCTTTTCATGGGTTGATAAAGTATTTAGGTTGTGCGGCAAATTTTCTGTAAAGATTTGAGGCAGCTTTTGTGTCGATTGAAGTGTATCGAGACTATAAGCACGATTTTTATAGAAACTGATGAGTTCTTGCGCTGAGCTAAGTTTTTTTGTTGACTCTGCCTGATATGGACTCAGTACTTTTTCTGGAGGAGAAGGTAATTGTGTGCTGGCTATAGAAACTGACGAGAACATTAAGCAGACGTAAATTAGCGACTTTATTTTTTGCATATTAATACCTTAGAGCTTACACGTCCGTCATTTAGTGCGACTTCTTGACGTGTAGAATACTATTCAATTGTTAATTATCAATTGAATATGACTTATTGTTCTTCAGAATAGCAGATTTATGTTTAGAAAACTTAGCTCGTTTTCAACGAGTTAGTTGCATAATGAGTTTGCTTCAATAGATTTTGATGTACTGGCTTGTTTGTAGGAAGTTGGAGTCACATTGAGGTGGGTCCTCGTTACCATAAGCAAATGGTAACGAGGAGAACACAGCTTTTAACAAGTTAAGCGCTGGTATGCTGAGCTTTATACTGTAGCCAGGTATACAAGCCTGCAAGTATGGTAGAGCCTAACATTAATGCGACGGAAACGGCATTGACCACGGGAGTTGTTCCTTCTCGTACTCGCTGGAACATTTCCACCGTTAGCGGAGAATCGGACCCCACCAACATCAGGGTGGTGTTAAAGTTTTCGAAAGACATTAAAAAGCCGACGATTGCAGCGCTGATCAATGTTGGGCGCAAGAAAGGCAGGGTAACCGCTCTAAATGCTTTTAGGGGTGTTGCACCCAAGTTGAGTGCCGCTTCTTCTAAACTAGGATCAAATCGTCTATAACGGGCTAATATGACCAGCGTAGTAATAGAAGTGATGAACGCTGCCTGACCTAACACGACTAATATCAATCCGGGTCGCGCCCATTGCCATTCCCATGCCCAAACATCGTCAACCCAGTTTGCCATTGTGCTGGATGTAACCAGGATTGAAACACCGAGAATGACTCCTGGAATGACTAAAGGGATCAACATTAAGACAGATAGAAGTTCTTTGTAACGGAATTGAAAGCGAATCAACAAGTGTGCATTACTGAGTCCCAAAAATGTGGATACTAAGGTTACCCCTAGGGCAACTTGAACACTTGTGAGTACACTAGATAACAAGTTTTTATCGTTAAAAAGCCCAATATAGGGTGAACTATCACCCGTATACCAAATGGTGCTCGCACCTTTCCAAGGTAGCGAAGGATAAGTGGCATCATGAAACGAAAATACCACGACGACAACCAGAGGCAGCAGTAAAAAAACAAAAAAGATCGCGATAAAGCTTTGATAAACTTTTGTTTTTGATGTGCTAAATGGTACCGAAGGAATCATATACTCTCCTAACGTCCTACAGTGGACTGTAATGACTGGCCACTGACCTTCAATCCAAGCCACACCATCGCCGAAGACAATAGCAATAGCAACAGCCCTAAAGCGGAACCTTGTTCCCAATTAAAGCGGGTAATGAATTGAGTGAAAATCTGCTCGGTAAACCACAGACTGTCCTTACCGCCCATAAGGTTAGGGATAAGGTAGTTTCCTAAGCTGAGCATAAAGACAATAATGCAACCAGATACAATGCCAGGAAGGGCGTGAGGAATAACAATCTCTTTCAGAGCAACCCAACGATTGGCTCCAAGGTCGAAAGCGGCTTCAATGTGACTATCATCAAGGCTGTCTAGAGCGCTGACTAAAGGAACGACCATAAACAGAAGCCCATTGTATACCAGCCCCATAATGATGGTGTAATCATTATAAAGAAACTCAATGCGTTGCTCTGCCAACCCTAAATACATTAAAGCATTGCTCAACAAGCCTGACTCGCGAAGTATGATCATCCAACCATAGGCGCGGATGAGTTCGCTGAGCCAAAAGGGCAGAATACATATCATCAATAAAAGCAACTTATTAGCGCCAGTTGCGACTTTTGCTATGTAATACGAGACAGGGAAGGCAAGCAGTAAGGTAAATACTGTTGCTAAAATTGACATCCACGCAGTCCGAACAAAAGTGTTCCAGTAGATGCTGTGCTCAAAAAAGACGTTAAAGTGTTTAATCGTCCATCCATCTCTTCTATCAGAGAAGGCTAGTTCAACTAATTGTAGATGTGGAATCACTATTAGCACTAATAGCCACACGATAGCGGGAGTAAGAAATAAAGCTAGTGCCCATTTTTTGCTCATTCTGATATTCCTAATACAATCGCTTGGTTAGGGGCCCATCTTAGGTTCACAGGGACGTCATCAGAATGTTCTGCTTGCTGTTTTGACTGTAGGTCGTTGAGTTGATTCGGAGTAATAGACAACCTGAGATCACCTAGATTAGTGGAAACAATGGCTCCACTCGCTGCACCATCAAACAGTAGCTCTTTAAGTTGGCCCGTTAATGCTTCACCATCTGTGGGATTATCGCTCATCGCCAATGCTTCTGGACGAAGGTAGATTTTAATCGCTTGATCGGTTTTTAGCTCGGTATGACAGCACGAACGTGGTAACGAAAGTGAGACACCTTGTTCTGTAACAACAGATAGATTTGATGATGTCAGTTCCACCACTTTTGCGGTAATGCTGTTGTTTTCACCAACAAACTCTGCCACGAAAGGGGTGGATGGACGCATATACAGTTCACTCGGGGTGCCAATTTGTTCGAAACGTCCAGCGTTCATAACGGCAATTCTGTCTGACATCATCAAGGCTTCACTCTGATCGTGAGTGATGTAAATAAAGGTCGTGCCAAACGCTTTTTGTAAGTGTTTAAGCTCAATCTTCATTTGTTCTCGAAGTTTTAAGTCTAACGCGCCTAATGGTTCGTCCAACAATAAGACTTTTGGCTCTAACACTAATGAGCGTGCTAACGCGACACGTTGTTTTTGTCCGCCAGAGAGTTGATGTGTTCGCTTCGACCCGCTGCCTGCTAGATCAACTCGTTTAAGAATATCTTCTACTTTGAGTTTAATCTGGTCGCTTGGTTCGCCACGCTGTTTTAATCCGAACGCAACGTTATCGGCAACGCTCATATTGGGAAACAGTGCGAGATGCTGAAACACCATGTTAAGCGGCCGTTTGTTTGGCGGTGTATCGGTCACTTCATTTGAATTGAGTACTATTTGGCCATGAGTTGGAGATTCAAATCCCGCTAACATGCGTAATAGCGTTGTTTTGCCACATCCAGACGGACCAAGTATGGAGAAAAACTCGCCGGCGTGAATATTAAGATCAAGGTTGTGCACTGCGGTGAATTTCGCAAACTGCTTGCCTAATTTATGGCACTGTAGAATGTAATCGGGCTGGGACATAAATGATTCGTCGACGCTCCTTTAAAAAATACGATCCCTGCTGAGACAGTTCTCAGCAGGGGGGAGGTAACTACCTTAACGAATTTTGGCAGTGTTAATGTTTGTTTATCTTGATGCTTTAACGCGGTCTAGCGTCATGCCTTCCATCTCTTCAAGTCCGGCAGGTACTGCTGGATACCACTTAATGTTATCGATGGCGGCTTTAGGGAAGCTTTTTTGGAATCGTGCTTTGGCTTCTGCGTTAACATACTCGTCACTACCCTGAGATGCCGTGAAGTTACCCGCAGATTCGGTAATTTTCGCTGCAACTTCTGGACGCATAACAAAGTTAATCCATTTATAGGCAGCAGCTTCGTTTTTGGTTTTACGTGGAAGTGCAAAAGTATCAATCCAACCTAGCGCGCCTGAAGCCGGTGCGATGTACTCGATGTCTGGGTTTTCTTGGCTAAGTTTCCAACCGCCCGCATCCCACGCCATACTTGCGACAACTTCTTCAGTACGAAGTAGGTTCATCAGTGCATCAGAGCCACTCCAGTAAGTTTTGACATTAGCTTTACACTCAACAAGCTTAGCTTCAACTTTGGCCAGAATCTCTTTATATTTCGCTTGATCACCATAGGCGGCGAATGGGTCTTCACCAAGAGCAAAAGCGAACCCAATCAAAGTTGGACGCTTAAGACGGTAGCTCACTTTTCCTTGATAATCGGCATTACATAAATCGGTATAATCTTTAACGTTTGGAGCTTGTTTAGTGTTGACCACAAGCCCACTCGTACCCCAGATGTGAGGAATACCATATACGCTGTTGTCTACACTCGTGATATTTTGTGTGGATTTCAGCATTGACGGAATGAACTGATTGGCATCGATTTTAGATAAATCGAGTGGTTTGTATATATTGAACTCGGCTTGCGCTCCAGCAATACGGTCTTGAGATGGCTGAGCCAAATCGAAGCCAGAACCACCAGTAGCACGCAGTTTGGAGATCATATCTTCATTGTTGGAGGTGGTCACCTTGACGTCGATACCGGTCTCTTTTTCAAACATATCGATCACTTCATCGGGAGCATAGCCGCCCCAAGTAAGTAGTCGTAATGTATCTGCTTGTGCTAAAGCAGGAAAAATGGCGCTGGTTATTGCAACGGTAGCGAGTGTGCGTAGCTTTAATGTCATAATGTTTTCCCTAACTGAACTGTTTTGTTTTGATTGTGCGTTCTTGTTACTTTAAAACTGTGTCACTAATATGTGACGAAAATATGAACAAAGTATTACACAGTTAATACATACGAACAAGGCGATAGCAGAGTCATATAATCGTGAGATTATCAAAGTGTGATGATGAATAAAGTTTGGTTATATTGTGTTACCTCCCTCAAATACAGCTAGTAGCATATCGATACTTCTACCTAAGAAAACATACGCTTACCTCGTAATTAGCCCCCTCTGTGTTAGAGCTCTTTTCTAGTGTGGAAGCTTAGGTATGTAAGGGATAACGCGGCTTTAGTTTAGACTTATCAATAGACTCCGCAGGGTATAGTGGCCAAAAGAGTCCAGTTTCGACCGCTAACTTAAGCGCAAAAACGAACAGAAAACGAACCTAATTAATCTAGCGCAGTGGCCTCAGTGAAGAGTATTGTCATCTCTGCTGAGTTCCTAGCAGATTTTTGGCAAAGTTTCTCTATAAATATATTTAATTTGAGCCTAACCCTAGTTGTTCGTAACATCGCTCTTTCTATGGGTGGCAAGACTTTCTTAGAAGTGCCTCACGAGTGGAACAAGTGCAAACTCCACGATTAGAACAACTAAATGACAAGATAAAGCAAAAGGCATTTTTGATGAATTTTATAGACATAGCGTTATGTGTAGTGCTGCTTATTACATTCCTGCTTTTGATAAGCCCTCCAGTGCGTAACAATAAACTTTGGTCAGCTACCGTTACCCCTTTAGCCTCCATTATTGGTAGTGGCTTTTTAGTTTCAGTTCCTATGCTGGCGAGTGCGATTGGCGTATGGGCAGTACTGGCGGTGGTCGGATTAACAGCATTGGCGTATCTGTTCGGAGAGTCGATTCGCTTTAATATTGCCAACGCTGAGCCGATTTTAGAAAAGGCGGAGGCTGGCCACACGATTAAATCCATCGAAACTGCGTCACATGTGGTGTTAATCGGTGCGTATTTTATTTCTGTTGCATACTACTTAGTTCTACTAGCGACTTTTACACTAAAGATGGCAAATGTTGACAACCCAATGGTTGGCAAGGGGATAGCGACTGCTTTGATTCTTTTGATTTGCGGAGTAGGGGCAACCAAGGGACTGAAAGGGATTGAACGAACAGAAAAGTATACAGTGAGTGCCAACTTAGCGGTAATTGCCGCGTTGTTAGTTTCATTAGTTATTTTTGGTTTTACGCTACCGTCTGAGTATAGCTGGGGAGCGGTATTACAAGAGAGCCATACTTTTGACTGGGATACAGTACGTTTTCTAATGGGGCTAGTCATTATTGTTCAGGGATTCGAGACAACAAGGTTTATGGGGCAGATGTATAACCCTAACCAAAGAATCAAGGCAATGCGACGCGCACAAGTGATATCGACATGTGTCTATATTGTTTTCTTTATTTTGATGCTGCCACTTTTCCCCTATTTTACCTCGTCATCTGATGTCGCGGGATTTATTGATGTGATAAAGCGAGTATCGCCATGGTTACCTTATGTGGTTGCTGCTGGCGCAGTTGCGAGCCAGTTTAGCGCTTCGGTTGCTGATAGTATCGGTGCAAGCGGGTTAGTCAGTGATACGACACATAAACATATTACGCCGAAACACGCCTATCTATTGATCGGCATTGTTTCTGTGCTGGTTATATGGGGAACCGATGTGGTGTCAATTGTCGCGCTAGCTAGTCGTGCGTTTGCGCTTTTCTACGCATTGCAGTGTTTAGTCTCGACAATGGTAGCGCTTGGTCAAGGTAATGATAAGCGGGCTATGCAGTTTGGTGTACTTGGTGTTGTCGCGATGACGATTGTTATTTTTGGTATTCCGGCAGGATAAGGTTTAACTAAGCAATGTCGTAACGTAACATGTTAAAACCGCCGCTTAGAGTAATCCTGCTCTAAGGCGGCGGTTTCATTCATTACTCTTATTTCAGGTTGATTACTTTAATACCGTTTTCAGACGTTTTATTTTCTCTTCGAGAACCGAAGTGGGGCAACCTAGATTTAACCGAATAAATCCTCTTCCTTGCTCACCGAAACTGTAACCCATGGTGGGGATAACGCCCGCGCCATGAAGCTGTATTTCTAGCTCTTCATCGGACATCTCCATGCTACGACAATCAAGCCACGCAAGATAAGTGGATTCTTGAATACGGTAGCTCACCAGAGAAAGTTCGCTGTCTACAAAGTCCGATAGTACTTTATTGTTGTGTTCGAGGTACTGAAGCGTGTCTGTTAACCATTTACGGCCATGGCGATACGCTGCTTGGTTCGCCAGTAAGCTAAATGAGCTATACACATCAATGCCATAGGCAAGAAGTTTTGATTTCAACGCCTTTGCTTCTTGCTTATTTGGGATCATGGTGTTGGTTAACCGCATTGACGGCAGACCGAATGACTTAGTACCTGCGATGCAAACGGCCATTTTATCTAGATAGCGAGCATCAACACGTAAACAGCTATAGAAGGTGTTGCCTTTAAAAACAACATCTGCCCATATCTCGTCTGAGATAATATAGGTGTCGTACTGATGGCATAACTCACAAACACGAGTGACTTCTTGCTCTGTCCATACTCGACCACCGGGGTTATGTGGGTTGCAAAACATCAACACCTTAACGCCATTTTTAAGTTGTGCCTCTAGATGCTCGAAATTGATGGTGTAGTAGCCGTCATTCTCGTCTAGAGGTGATACGACTAATGTTCGTTCAGTGTTTTTTATTGTACGGTAAAATGCATGATAAACAGGGCTAAATACCAAGACTTTATCTGCGATATTACTCCAACGTTCAATAAGCATTGCGATGGCAGGAAGACTGCCGGGAGTCGTGTGAAACCACTCTTTTTTTAGTTCAACATTGTGGTTTACTGCCCACCAGTCGATGACAGAGTTGAAGTAGTCATCACCGCGTTCAGAATACCCGAAAATGCCGTGTTCAATACGATCTTTTAAAGGTTTTGTAATAAACTCTGGTGCCTTGAAATCCCAGTCAGATACCCAACTTGGTATCGCTTCACCTTCAGGAACACCTAACCATTTCTCCATATAGTCCCACTTTAGGCAGTCCGTACCATAGCGATTAATAACGGTATCTAATTCGTGTTGCATAATAGCCCTTAGGTAGCAGAGAGCCCACTGAATGAGCCCTTGCTAAGGTAGTAAAGTTAAATAAATACGCTAAGCAGATGCGGTTTCTGCGGTTTTATCTGCAGATGATGCTTGCGCTGTGTTGCTCAATTTAAGTTTTGCGATGCCAATACCTGTTGAGGCCCAAATCATTGCGAAAAATACCCCAGAAAGGTTTTGAATCGCCCATGGAAGATAGTCAAGCGTGGCGACGCCAAGTGTTGCAGCCATAAATACTCCAGCATTTGTCCATGGGACTAACGGCTCAATAACCGTCCCTGCGTCTTCGATTGTTCGAGATAAATTTTTGGCGTCAAGTTGCATTCGTTTGTATGTATCACGGAAGAGTTCAGATGGGATAAGAAGAGCCAGCTTTCCATCGGATGTTGTGCATACCACGGTAATGGTCGTCACGATAGTGGCGCCAATGAGACTCGCGGTGCCTTTAATGCCTTTAGATAGCAGGTTGACTAAAACATTCAGACCACCAGTAAGCGCCAGTGCGCCAGCAAAGGAGAATGCACAAAATACCAGCAGCACTACGCCCATCATAGAAGACATACCACCTCGATTAACCAGTGTTAATACATCTCCAATCACTTCAACGTTACTAAGACCGGCATTGGCAAACATCGATGCATTAAATCCACTAAGCATCGAGCTTAACGCGGTGGCCAAGTCAAACCCTTGGAAAATAACGGCATTGAGGATAGCGATTGCGATAGCTGCCACCATCAATGGAATGGTTGGTAGTTTACGGATAGCACCAAAAAGAATCAGGGCAGGTGGCAATAGTAGAAATATATTTAGAGTAAACAGTTGGTCCAAGTTGGCAAGGATGGCAATAATCTTGTCGGGTGTATCGGCAGAAATATCACTGTTACCCGCGAAGAAGAATACCGCCGCCGCTAATAAGAATGCCGGAATTGTTGTCCAAAGCATATGCTGAATGTGGGAATAAAGATCTGTACCGGCAACGACAGGAGCAAAATTGGTGGTGTCAGATAACGGTGAGATTTTATCACCAAAATAGGCACCAGAAACCACCGCACCCGCAGTAGCCGCAAGGTTGGCGTCCATACCAGATGCCACACCCATTAAAGCGACCCCTACTGTACCCGCAGAGCCCCAAGAAGTACCCGTACACAGTGAGACTAAGCTGGTGACTAGGAAAGCGGTTAAAATGAGGTACTCTGGACTGATGATTTTCAGGCCGTAGTAGACCAGCATAGGAATTGTTCCACCTATCATCCAGCTACCGATAAGCCCTCCAACTAAGACAAGAATGAATACCGCAGGTAATGCCTTTGCTAAACGGTCGATGATCGCGCCTTGAATGTCATCCCAACTATAGCCAATTTTCCATGCAACAGCTGAAGCGACAACTGCCGAGGAGAGAAGTAAACTTTCGATAGGTAAGCCGAACACACCATAACCAACAATAAGAAAGAGCAGCATGGTTGCTATTGGCATGAGTGCCAAGCCAACAGAAGGTTCAATTTTGGTTTCGTTATTCATGTAATTTACATCCAGTATGAGTAGTAGGGTATAAAAACGATATGTCGAATTTATTGTCTTTTTGTTCGCTATAGGTCACGAAATGGATCTTATCGTGTCAATTTCGGCTTTTCTGTGACCCTATTCACCAATGTAAAAAATGATAATTGTAGTGTAATTTACATTGGGTTAATCTTAAGGAAATTAGGAGGAGAAATGGCAACCATAAACGATGTAGCGAAAGCAGCAGGTGTGTCGACAGCAACGGTTTCTAGGGTGATTAATAAATCGTCCAGTGTGATACCAGAAACGGTTGAAATCGTTCAATCGGCAATGTCTCAAGTAGGATATAAAGTAAAAGGAAATCAGAGGCTTAATATCAATCAAGGGCTCAATGCTATTGGATTGATTGTTAGCCGGTTTAATTCACCTTTTTATGGTTTATTAAGTCAGGGTGTAGAAAAGATTGCCAAGCAGTATGATAAGAAAATGATGGTTGCTAGTGGCAATTATGACGCCGACTGTGAAGAAGACGCGATAAAGTTCATGCTGAGTAAGGGATGTCGCAATATTGTGATCCACAGCAAAGTAATGAGTGATGAGACGTTAACGCAATACGCAAAACATAATCCTGGGCTCGTTGTTATCAATCGACGTGTTCCAACAATGGAGCAACAATGTGTTTGGCTAGACAACAGTGAAGGGACTTATCAGGCGACAAAACACATAATTGAACAAGGGCATCGTCGAATCGGCTTTTTGTCCTGTGATACGGAAGTGGATGACAAATTTCTTCGTTTTGATGGTTATCAACGAGCATTGCAGGAAGCGGGGATTCAGTTTAACCCTGATTGGATAGAAGAAGTGCCGTTTGGAGAGCAAGGTGGGGCGTTGGCTGCTACCAACTTTTTAAACAAAGGCTTGCCCATGACAGCACTGGTTGCGTTTAATGACTTTTATGCCGCGGCGGCAATTCAAGTATTTAAAGAGCATGGCATTTCAATTCCGGAGCAACTCTCTATTGTTGGGTTTGATGACGTGTTACCACAATGCTACTTTTCGCCAAAGTTAACGACCATACGCAGCCCAATAGAAAGTATGGCAATTAATGCCGCAAGAATTTCATTAGAAGGTAAGCAGTGCTCTGTCTCCCGTGCATTTCACCCATTGCTCATCAAGCGAGAATCGGTTTTGCCGTTAAGTGTGGTGAGTAACTGCGTATAACAAAAGACAAGATCAACAAAAGACAAGAGCAACAAAGGGCACACACCAGCAGAGGGCTGCTATGGTGTAGGCCCCAAAACAAATTTTATCCAATGTTCAGACGGTCACTAAAACTCACTGTCCACTTGAAATGTCATTCTTTCCTTACTGTATGGATGATCCAGCTCTAGTCGTTCAGCATGTAAGTGCAAGCGATCGGCTTTTTCTCCATATAAACTGTCTCCCACCATAGGCATATTCAAACCTAAATGGTGTGCACAGTGGACGCGAAGTTGATGGGTTCGACCGGTTTTTGGGTACATGTATACTTTACTGCGACCTTCTTTCACTTCAATTAATTGCCAGTGAGTTTCAGCATGTTTACCATGCTCGTTGCAGACAAGTTGACGCGGACGGTCATTAGGGTCTCCGCGCAATGGTAAGGCTATATCTCCATCTGGTTGATTCAGTTCGCCTTCTAAAAGAGCGATATAGCGCTTCTGTACATTTCGGGTAATAAACTGTTTTTGCAGATCTTTATTGGCTCGTTTGGTTAATGCGAATACCAATAGCCCTGATGTCACCATATCTAGGCGGTGAATGACAAATGGTCCTTCTACGTTTGAGAACAACGTTTGTAAACGAGTATAGGCAGAGTCTTTGATCGTTTTTCCCGGAACAGATAATAAGCCTGATGGCTTATTAATCACCACCATCGCATCATCTTGAAATACAATTTCTAACTCTTTATCTTCTGCCCAGTTCTTTTCCAGAGGATTAGATTCAACACTCAAACCTTGCAGCATATGCTCTAAAATGGGCTTACATTTGCTGTTGCACGAAGGGTAGAATTTTTTATGCTGACGAACTTCAGATTTGTGCGGAGTTCCCCACCAAAATTCAGCGAAAGCAAGTGGTTTAAAACCGTGCTTATAAGCAAACTGTAATAGCTTTGGTGCCGCACATTCGCCAGAACCTGCTGGTGGAACAGGGTTGCTTGTTGGAGCAAAAATATCAATTAAATCGCGCAGTTGGCCGTGACCATTTAAAAAACGATACTGTTTATGCAGCTTATGTTGTAAGGCGTTAGATAAGCCTTTGTACTTATGCTTAAGTGCCGCTAATTGTGCGCTAAGTTCCGCTAAGCGTTGTTCTTTGAGGGCTGATTTGTCAGTCCAACTCTGTTTTAAGTTTTTGAGTGTTATTTTCTCAGACACGCTTTGTCTGCTTAAGTCATCCAGTAAATTTTGGTATCGTTCTGGTGCAAGAGTTTCTTTGCCTTCTTCGCGCTGCTGCTTACGAATAGCGCGATTCATAATCATCATTTGGCGATGTGATTGCTCTTCTTTTTCATAAGCCGTGCGCTCCGTTTCAATTTGAGCGCTTAGCTCGGCTATTTCTGGATCTTGTGAAAGGGTATTGTAATCTGTATAGGCTTTATTAATCGCATCCGTCTCTTCAAGAAAAAAGCTTTTTTCCGTCAACATATCGAATACCGGTGGAACAAAACCAGCCAATAAGTTTTGCTCTGCAATCTTTCCGGAAAACGCACTCAAAAAGCCGATTTCTCCTTGAAGATTCTCGACCAACAGCACCCCAAACATTTTTCCTCGGCCTGTTTTTTTACTCTCTAATCCAAAATCATGTTCGAAATCGGTTTGAGTTTCTAAGTGCTGCTGTAACTGTTCCGCCGCTAATACGCATAAAGGGTGCGGAGTATAGTAGAACGGAAATGTAAATTCCTTTGGTAATTCATAACCTTCGATAGCAACGTTGAAGCGAGTAAAGCAGTGTTGAGGTGAGTGCATAGTAAAGGCCGTATGATAGGAAAAATTTGAGCACGGATTGTACCTGTTTTTCTACAGATTGCCATGAGAGGAGCAACAAAGGAGTAAGCAAGGAGATATAGAACACTCTCAAAGAGGTGGTTTGTCTACATTGATAACTGTGTGCTTGACAGTGTGGTGCTTACCTTTGCATTATGCCAAATTAATGTGAGTAGAAACGACTGTTTTTATGCGATGAAGATGAACGTGATTGCAGATTGTTTGAGATGTACTGATGTCTAAATTATTTAAATGTTTATTGCTATTGTTCGCCAGTTTTCTGGTGGGGTTCGGTTATCTGGGATTTCAATCGTATCGAGCACTGACGTTCGCTGATCAGGGTTTACAGTGGCTCTGGGTTGATGATCAGTTTGTCCGTTTAGATAATACTGCGATGCAAAGTGCGCGTGAAAATCACACCAAACAGCTGATTTTTCGCAAAGTCGATCTGAAGCATCAGTTAGCAATATTTTTGAATACGACAAATAATGCCAACTTCCTGTTTACTTTCGTAAAAGAGGTGCCGTGCGATTCTGATACACCTTATCAGGCTAAGCTTACTGTTAACGGTAAACCTAGCGAAACGGTAACGTTTGATTGTAAGACACCGAGCATTGCCCTTTATCGAATTGGCAAACGGAAGTTTGAACAGTTACAACTGGTTAACTCGGATTTTGAGTTCAACCTCAATCTGAACCAGTGGGATATCACAACTCTGAAGAAAGATGATTATATGCAGCTCAATTATCATTTTTTTCAAAATCAAAGTGATGAAACTATCTACCCGTGGACCAGAGATTAGGACTGAGTAAAAGCTTACCCTACTTGTCAGTTTTTTAAGGCAAAATAACCTCATTGACCGTTAGAGCAATAAGGTTATTTTGAGTTTCTTGATTAATGGTATTGAAAATTTAAGCAGCTAATGCGCCTTTTAGCTGCTCTGTCCATTTTATTACTCGCTCTTGAGTGAGATCTGCCTGCCGGTCTACATCTATTGCTAAGCCGATAAACTCACCTTGATCTTCTGCACGTGATTCGGAGTATTGATAGCCTGAAGATGGCCAGCGGCCGATAATTGTCGCACCAGCATCTTTGCAAGCATTCGCTAAGTCGGCCATTCCGTCGACAAAAGTATCAGGGAAGTCAATTTGGTCTCCCAAGCCAAAGACAGCGACTTTGGTGTTGCTTAAGCTGAGATCTTCTAGTTCCTGCAGTACGTAACCCCAGTCAGACTGAATCTCACCATCGTTGATCGTGGGTGTTCCTAATACGATTAGGTCATATTCTTCTAACTCTTCAATATCTGCGTCGGCAATATCGTGACTTTCTGTTGAGAACTGCTGCGCAATGAGAGCGGCAACTTTTTCGGTTGAACCAGAGTCACTGGCATAAAAAACGGCGACATTTTCCATATTCTTTCCTCTTAATATCATGAATAAGTGAAATCTATTTACAGCTGGCTAACTGGTTTAACAGGGCCTGTTTACTATCAATTTGTTTTTGTAATGAGTTGATGTTGTGCTCATACAGTTCATTGTTGGATGAGATAAGCTGCTTGAATCGGTTCTGTTTTAAGGTGACTTCTTCCACCGCCAGTTTTGCAGGACGAGAATCTAGTCGTAAAGCGGCTTTACCCTTATCAGCTCGTCGCGGATCAAAGCGATAGAGAGGCCATAATCCTGTGTCCACTAGCTGTTTTTGTTGAACCATACCTTGAGCCATATCTATTCCGTGAGTAATGCATGAGGCATAGGCGATAATTAGCGATGGTCCCGGATACGCCTCCGCTTCTTGAATGGCTTGTAACGTCTGGTTCATGTTGGCACCCATGGCGATGCTGGCAACATAAGCATTACCATTGATTAAGGTACTAATACCGAGGTCTTTGCCTGCTAAGCTTTTGCCGTTGCTGGCGAATTTTGCGCTGGCAGCGGTAGGTGTCGCTTTTGACTGCTGTCCACCAGTGTTGGCATACACTTGATTGTTTAGAACCATCACATTTATGTTTTTGTCGCTCGATAAAACGTGGTCTAGACCGCCATAGCCAATATCAAATGCCCAGCCGTCGCCACCAATAATCCATACACTTTTAGCGACTAAATCATCGGCGACTGAGTGAAGTGGGTGTCGTGGTGGTAGCATGCTTTTTAGCTGTTCAACATTTTTACGCTGATGATTGATACCTTTAATAGAGGTATCAGATACGAAACGGACTAAGTCACTCTGTAGCGTGGCGGGAATCAAGCCTTTGGCCTCGTCTAGCATTGAAACTGCCCGTTTTTGCTCACTGTCCAAAGCCAGTCTCATGCCGAAACCAAATTCAGCGTTGTCTTCAAACAATGAATTAGCCCACGCAGGGCCTAGCCCTTGAGCATTTTTTGCGTACGGAGTGGTAGGTAAGTTTCCACCATAAATGGAAGAGCATCCAGTTGCGTTAGCAATAAGCATATGATCGCCATAAAGCTGGGTAAGCAGTTTTATATAAGGCGTTTCTCCGCAACCAGAGCATGCTCCGGAAAACTCAAATAATGGTTCTAACAGCTGACTGCTTCTGGCATCGATTCGTTTAATGTCGATTGGCGATATTTCTGGCAGTTTAGTGAAATAGTCGAAATTTTCGCTCTGCTGAGCGGAAACAGATGATCTCGTCACCATAGTAAGTGCATTATTTTGCTTCGTTTCTCCTGCCTTAACTGGGCACATCTCTACGCACAACTGGCACCCAGTACAATCTTCGGGGGAGACCTGAAGTGTATATTTATGTCCTTTAAAATCCCGTAGTTTGTAGTCGGTGATTTTGAATGAAGCTGGTAGATCCTCGACTGGCGTATTGCTATCTACGACTTTGGTTCGAATTGCAGAGTGAGGGCAGACTAGACTGCATATATTGCATTGTGTGCAGCTCTCTTCATCCCATTGAGGCACAAATTCAGCAATGTCTCTTTTCTCCCATTTGCTGGTGTTGGTCGGCCAACGACCATCAGCAGAGAACGCACTAACAGGCAGTAAGTGACCTCTGCTCTTCATTAGCTCATTGGTTATATTGCGAATAAATTCTGGCGTCTGCGAAGCAGTTGATGTTGTTATTTGCGGGTTGATGCTGTTGGCATCTGGTGTAACTGAAAATAGAGCCTGTTGAGTTTTTTCAATTGCAGAGAGATTCGCGTCGACAATTTTTTTCCCTTTACTTGCGTAAGTGGTAACAACGGCATTTATTTGATGTTGCAGAGCCGAGTCAGCATCCAGTAAGTCTGTTAGTAAAAAGAACGCCCGTTGCATAATGTTATTAATGCGGCCATGAACCCCACATTGATTGGCTAGATTTGTTGCATCTATGGTGTAGAGTTTTAACTGTTTATCAAGAACACACATCTGATCACGATGCTTTAGCTTTTGCCAAAGTTCGTTGGCGGCGTATTTTGAGTTAAACAAAACCGTCGCGCCGTGATTGGCGTTAGCTAATAGATCGGTATTGTTAAGTAAGCTAAATTGATGACAGCCAATAAAGTCCGCTTTATCAATTAAGTATGGAGAATCTATAGCTGTATCGCTAAATCGCAGATGAGAGGTTGTTAAACCACCGGATTTTTT
Organism: Vibrio sp. 99-8-1; assembly: GCF_013114595.1. Taxonomy (GTDB): domain Bacteria; phylum Pseudomonadota; class Gammaproteobacteria; order Enterobacterales; family Vibrionaceae; genus Vibrio. The sequence continues at coordinate 68,733 of NZ_VTXE01000024.1, forward strand.
GGAGTCATATACAAAGTAGCCTTGAGTGAACAGGTTAGTATGGTGACCAATGATCTTAATGGTGTTTTTGTTTGCACCCACTGTTCCGTCGGAACCGATGCCATAGAAAAGAGCGCTTGTTCCTTGATGGTCATAAACATTTAAGGATAGATCCATAGGTATTGAACGATGACTGACATCATCGGTAATACCGATGGTAAAACCGTGAAATAGCGTTTGGTTTGCTAAACGATGAAAGAGCGTCTCTGCATGATAGGGAGTAAACTCTTTTGACGCCAAGCCATATCGTCCACCTACGATTTTAGGTACTGGTGTATTGTGCTGTTTGTTCCAGCCTTGATGTACCGCTGACAGAATATCAAGATAGAGGGGATCGCCTATTGCTCCTGCTTCTTTTGTTCTATCTAATACCGCTACTGAGGTGACGGTTTGTGGAATAACGCTAAGACAGTGTTTGATTGAGAAAGGACGAAACAAGTGTACGCAAAGTAGCGCTACCTTTTTTCCTTGATGATTAAGTTTGTCTACGGCTTGACGAACAGCGCCTGTAGCAGAGCCCATTATCACCATAAGAGATTCAGCATCACTAGCGCCGTATAGTTCAAATGGTTGGTAATGGCGGCCAGTTAACTGGCCAAATTTGTTCATTTCTTGCGCGACAATATCAGCGCATTGATCATAATATGGGTTGACCGCCTCTCTGGCTTGAAAATAACAGTCTGGATTTTGAGAAGTACCTCTAATGCTTGGCGCGTTGGGGGTTAGGCGTCGTTGATGGTGCTCATCAATATCATGCCGCTCTATCATGCTAGTGATGATTTCATCGGAGATTGTGCTGACATGATTTAATTCGTGAGATGTTCTGAAACCATCAAAAACATGCAGAAATGGCACTCTACTTTTTAAGGTGGAAGATTGAGAAATTAAAGCAAAATCGTGAGCTTGCTGAACACTGTTGCCGCAGAGAGTGGCAAAGCCTGTTTGACGTGCTGCCATTACGTCTGAGTGATCACAAAATATAGACAGAGCGTGGGTAGAGATGGTCCGGGCAGCAACATGCAGTACGAAAGGAGTAAGCTCTCCTGCAATCTTATACATGTTGGGTAACATTAAAAGGAGACCCTGTGACGAGGTAAAAGATGTCGCCATTGAGCCAGCGGTTAGAGCACCATGCACAAGCCCTGCTGCCCCTGCCTCTGATTGCATTTCATAAATCTCAGGGGTGATGCCTCTAACATTCGGTCGCTTTTCACAGCTCCACTCTTCACACATCTCTGCCATTGGTGATGACGGCGTAATGGGATAGATACCAATTACATCATTACAGCGATAAGCAACAGATGCTGCTGCCGCATTACCATCCATTATTTGTACATGGTTTTGATTCTCTTTTTTTATGGCCGTGTGGCTGTTGACCTTTTCGATATTGTCCATATCTGACTCCTCAAAAGAAACGGCAGTTCTGGTATTTCTTTGGTTGTTTCGGCCCCGATAATGAATTCACTAAGGGGATATTGGCGTTAAGTTTGTTGTATCAACGCTGAATATTTGCTGAATAAAAAAGTCAGAATCTACTTGCCATTTTCACATTCTATTCATGTGGCTATAGATACAATTTGACAACTTTATCAGGAACGGATAATGGAAAGTTCATGTGTGAAAACTCGCTATGACTAAATTACAGGGCTGTATTGGTTTAATGTTTTTTTGAGGAGTACAACATTAATGAAAATACTTGTTATTGAAGATGAACCCTTATTAGCACAGCAAATTATGGCTACGTTAGAGAGTGCAGGCTGGACTGTTGAACTTTCTCAGGACGGAATTGATGCCTTATATCGCGCCACATCTGAAACGTGGCAAGTCATTATTCTCGACCTCGGTTTACCTAAGTTAGATGGGCTTACCGTACTAAAAGGCATCCGCGAAGAGGGTATTAATACCCCAGTGCTGATATTGAGCGCTAGGGACACGCTTACTCAGCGTGTTGATGGGCTAAATGCTGGTGCCGATGACTATCTCACCAAGCCGTTTGAAACGATAGAACTGACCGCTCGAGTTAGAGCGTTATTACGTCGTTCATTGGGTCAGGCATCACCTATATTACAAATTGGTAATCTTAAACTGGATACAAAAACATCCAAGATCATTTGGGGGGAGCAACTGATTGATTTAACGGCCTTGGAATTTAAAGTAATGGCCTATTTTATGTACAACAGTGACAAGGTTATTTCACGAAGTGAGTTGGTAGAGCATATATACCGGCAGGATTTCGACCGAGATTCTAACACCATTGAGGTGTTCATTGGCCGTATTCGTAAGAAAATGAGTTCTGATGTTATTCATACAGTTAGAGGCTTTGGGTACAAATTGAATGTGGAGTAATCAGAGCTTTTTGACAAAAAGCAGTATACGCAAGCGTCTTTTTATAGCGGCCTGTATTTGGCTGGGAAGCTTAATTCTATTAGCTGGTATTGTGATTCCTTCATTGGTTTCAAATTATCTTCATGTTGAACTTCAGAAACAGCTCCAGCTTGCGGTGGATGAGATCAGTAATGGGCTAGTGGTGGATAAGAACGAGAAGCTAGTATTGTCTGTGAATCCTACCGACCTGAGATATAGCAAACCCTACAGCGGTTTATACTGGATTGTTTATGGAAATGGGCAGTTACTGAGATCAGATTCGTTGGTAGATACTGCTATTGATACCTCTAAGGGACTGTTATACGGAGCAAAAGGTGAAGAGCTGGACTTTTTAGAGCAACAAGTATTGCTCAAAGGAGAGTCGACAGCTTACAACATAGTGGTTGGTATTGAAGAAGGCCCAATGGAAGAGAGCATCAAGAATATAACCAGTATTTTGTGGTTGATATTGTTGTTGTTATTTATTGGGGTACTGCTGTTCACTGTGGTACAGGCAAGTTGGTCTTTACGTCCGTTAAGCCATTTGCAAACAGAGCTTAAATTAGTGGAAGGAGGCAAACAACAGGCTTTGCATGGCAATTACCCAATGGAAGTTCAGCCTGTAGTCTCAGATTTAAATGCCATGTTATTTCATTATACTGAGTTGCTTGAAAGAGCAAGGCATCATGCGGGAAATTTGTCTCACTCATTAAAAACGCCGTTAGCGATATTAAATAATCAGATCGCTGAACTAACTGACGATGATAGGGATAAGCTATCTGATACGATTAAACAGGTTCAGCACCATATTGACTATCATCTTAGCCGAACTCGGGTTGCAGGGGCGATGAGTATTTTGTCTGCAAAGTCATCACCCAGTAAACGGGTAGATGCTTTTGCCGCAGCGTTTGATAAGTTATATTCTTCGCGTAACGTGCTTTTGGTAAATGAACTGGCGCAAGAAATTGAAGTTGCTGTTGATCCAAATGACTTAGATGAAATGCTGGGTAACCTTATTGAAAACGCCTATAAATGGTCAAAAAGTTTAATACGAGTTTACAGCGTTCAAGAGGGAGAGAGAGTCACTATATTTGTCGAAGATGATGGTGTAGGAATAGATAAAGAACAGCTTGAGAAAATTACTCAACGCGGTTTTAGGCTAGATGAATCTGCTCCGGGATCAGGGTTAGGACTTAATATTGTTGCCGAAATTGCAAGGAGCTATCGAGGAAAGTTGTGTTTTGAAAAAAGCAGTATAGGTGGCCTAAAAGCGATTTTGATGTTGAGTATTGCTAAATAATAGTTTCAGTGAAGGTAAATCAATAGCCTTACAAATACGGCCAAAAATAATTAAGCGAATATGACGGATAGTGCATCAGCATTATCCGTTTTTTATTGCCCGAATTAGTATGATTTACTTCGTTGCCTTACCAATACATGCTCAAAACAAAATGCCAGATCATAGCGAATATTTTGAATTATTGATGAGGATTGTATTCATCAATAATTCATTCAGCCCTAGTTATTCTTATTTTACTTCACTTGTAACGATATAGGCGTATGCAAAATATCGTTACCGTGCTTTTAAAATAATTAAGTAAGGGTTTTCTGTTATGCAGCATTCGACTAGCAACGATAGTGGTTCTGGAAAGAGAAGAATTCTGACCTTTTTGGTGAATAACACGCCAATATTTGGTTGGGTACATTTAATTGGTTTAGCCGCCTTTGTCACACTCTCTATTGCCGGATTTTTTGGTGCGGGAGAAGGTGCTATCAGCTACAGCAACATTACCTCATTTTGGGTTTGGTGCGTATGGTGGCCGGGCATTGTTTTGATTGCGTTATTGAACTCTCGTTTATGGTGTTCAATTTGTCCGATACGATTTATAAATCAAATGGTTGATAAGTTTGGCTTTAATATAAAAGTTCCTAAAGTCGTTCGGCAAAATGGCATATTTATCGCGATCGGTTTGTTTTTGTTACACACCATTATTATTTCATACAGTGTGGATAAATATAGCGTATTCACCAGCTTATATTTATTAAGTTTGCTTGGTTTGGCCGTTGTTGTTGGGCTCGTTTTTGAGAAGAATGCATTTTGTAATTCGTTCTGTCCATTAAACGGGTTTATCGGAACTTATTCCAAAGTAGGTACAGTGGAGTTGTCACCCATTGAGCGAGATATCTGTAAGTCATGCACCACAAAAGAGTGTTATCAAAGCTGCCCTGCGAAATTGTGTATGGTTCAGCCTGCGTTTAAAGATACTTGTATTATGTGTTTTAAATGTGTCGAAGAGTGTCCAAAGACGAATATTGAACTCAAGCTACAATCACCTTTCAAACACGGCCTAAAAAAGGTAGAAAATAATGGTGGCTTAGCGCTAATCACGATACTTTTTGGCATCATGATTGCTGAATTTGGAGAATCATGGCTGTTCTTTGACCATCTAATTACGGCCGTACCAAATTGGTTAAAAGGGCTGGGGATTCCAGAGCTAATATTTGGCTATAATTGGATGGAAGGTTTCTGGATAAACCTCTCTTTACCTGCGCTATTTATTTTTACTACGTCGTACTTTGTCAGCCTTGTGACTGGTAAAAAAGGGCTACTATCGATAGCGAAAAAAACAGCACCGACTTTGTTACCGCTTATATTCAGCATGCATTTGAGTAAAATGCTGGATGTTGTAAACCACTATATTGGTTATGGCAAAAATGTTGTGACCGATCCAATTGGAGTACAAACAGCTAAGTTATTAGAAAGTGGTGTTTTAGCTATGCCGGCCAATGTACTCTTTACGGATACAGTGCAAGGCGTTGTGACTATGGTGATCGTCGCGATTGGTATGGTTGCATCCTTATATACCACTAAAATAGTCATTGTTGATAAACTAAAAAGTAGCAGAGGGAAGTGTGTATATTATCTTGCCCCTACCATTGTTGGTTTAAGTGCACTGTTGGTCGTTGCTAACTGGTTTGCTTTAATTTGATTTGTTTATTCACTTAGAAAATGAATCATAGAGTTAATAAAAGAGAGGTATAGTTACTTCTCTTTTTGCTTTTTTAAATGGGGGCAGTTAGTTTCGGCATTTAGTCGAGTAATTTTCATCACTAAGATGAACCCTTCGGGCAACATTTGTTGGCATTTTCTACTGCGTTATCGCCTGATTGTGTCGTTGACTACACGGCACAGACGCTGCCTTGTATAAAGTACCAACAAAAAGCGGCAAATATATACGGAAAAGGTCAACAGACCCTAGCAATACAAGGAAACTTAAATGGATATCAGTGTGACTCATTCACCAAAGAATGAGGAAATTGCGTGTATTTATGATGGTTTAAGTGAATTCAATCATAAAAACATCCCTCAAATAGAAGATAACTCATTTGCTATTTTTGTCCGTGACAAAACAGGAAATATTGTCGGAGGGCTAACGGGGGCTATCTATTTAACATCAGTGCAAATTAAGTATTTGTGGCTGTCAGAAACGTTGAGAAACAAAGGTGTTGGAGGGGAGCTCATGCATCGGGTTGAACAGGAGTGCAGAACGAGAAACATTAAAAATATTGCTGTGAACACCTATTCCTTTCAAGCGCCACTATTTTATCAATCTCAAGGTTTTAAGGAGATAGGCCGCTATGAAGATTATCTGGATAAAGGTATCGACAAAATTTTCTATTTAAAACACCTTTAAATTCAGTTTAACCTAAAAGGTGCAGCGACTACAGGCGAGGGTTGCTATAGTCACTGCTAATAGATTAATTAAACAAGGTGACCGGAATTTTTATAATGGCTTTTCGCACCTTGCTTGGTTGAGTTACCGCGCAAAGAGGTCGATGTATTTCGTCTGGATAGAACACGGCATAGTCATTTTCTTGCAATATGATGTAGTTTTCATTCTCCACATTGTCGATGAACTGAACGTCGTCAGGGTAAGTTTCAAGCTGCTTTAAATCATTAGGCAGTAAGTGGGAATAGCCTATTTTTTCTGAACCTTTTAGCAGTATTTGTACGTCGACATAGTACTTATGTGCTTCTGCTTTTCTGTCAGCTTGTTGTTCTGTGCTTGTATTGACAATCACAGCAAATACCCCTTGGTCAGAGAGTGGATATTCGCCTTCGTGGTGATTATCCGCAATTGCGAGGGCTTGATTAATCCATAGCAGCAAACGACTGTCGATATAACGGACTAATTCTGGCTGGTTTGTATTTCCTGCTAACATTATTAACCTTTATTGCCGATGATGGTGGCGACTTGAGAAACAAGAGTTGCAAGTTCATCCCAACGTTCTTCTTCGATTAATGCATTGGGCACCATCCATGTTCCGCCACAAGCAATCACGGAAGGCAGTGCTAAGTAATCACGAACATTGTCGGGGCTTATACCGCCGGTAGGCATGACACTAACCGGGTAAACTGCGCTTAGTGCTTTAAGCATACTTGTTCCACCAGACGCTTCAGCGGGGAAAAACTTAACCGTATCAAGGCCCAGTTCCATCGCTTGTTCAACCTGACTTGGGTTATTAACACCCGGTATAATCCGCATATTCTTTTGCTGACAGTAAGCGACAGTTGTTGGGTTGAGTCCCGGACTCACAACGAAATCAACACCTGCCATAATCGCTTGGTTAACATGAAGTTTGTTCAATACCGTCCCAGCCCCTACAAGCATATCGGGGTAGGCTTCTCGCATATTGACAATAGCCTGAAACGCTTGCTCGGTACGAAATGTGACTTCAGCGCAGGGTAAGCCGTTTTCAACTAATACTTTTGCCAGCATGGCCGCTTTAGAGGCGTCTTTTATCGCAATCACAGGTACAATTTTTAGATCTTGCAGTTGTTGTTTGAGGTGTTTCATTTATGATTTCCTTAGCAGTTGGGCATTGATGACAAAGGGATTACGGCACCGTGGTGCTGGATAACTTCCCCTGCGAGTGTGTGAGCATATTGAGCGGCTTGCTCACTTGATGCGCCGAGTACTCTTTTGGCTATATAGCCAGCACTAAACGAGTCTCCTGCGGCGGTGGTATCTACAACGGTCTCTACGTGGCGAGGGGAGACACTTAACTGGCTATTGTCAGAGATGACATAACACTCGTCTTTCCCTCGTTTTATCACTATTTCTCTAACGCCGAATGATTGGCTTCTGGTGACAGTGTCTGATTCATTTTGATCTTGCCATAACATAACTTCGTCATCGTAAGTAAGAAATGCCGTGTCGGTCAGTTTAAGAATTTCGCTATACCAGTAGCGGGCTTCGGTGGTGCTTTGCCAAAGAGCCGGACGAAAGTTATTGTCGAAATAGATAACGCTTCCAAGTTTTTTGCACTGACAAAGTAGATTAAGCAGTTTGGCTCGGTCTTCAATGGGTAATACTGCCAAGCTTATACCGCTTAAATAGATTATCTGATGTTGGCTAAGCTTGCTTAATAGCTCGCTCTCGTTTTGCTCTTTTAACCAGTGTTTTGCCGCAGAGTCATTACGCCAGTAGTAAAAGCTGCGCTCTCCATTCTCTGATGTTTCAATCGCATACATGCCAGGGAGCTTGTCATTCAATTGATAGACCATATCTGTATTAAGGTGTTCTTGTTGCCACGCTTGCAACATATCAGTACTGAATGGATCTATCCCAAGTCCAGTTACGTAGGTGGTTTTTACATGACTACCGTACGTAAGACGCGATAGGTATATAGCGGTATTTAATGTATCACCACCAAAACCTTGCTCTAGTCGACCATTTACTCGTTTAAGTTCAATCATGCATTCGCCAATTATGGCGATATTGATGAGGCACATAGTTCTGTTCCTGCGTGTTGTAATGTTAAGGCTTCACGGTTGTCGAATTTAAGTTGGTTCACGAGTCAGTTGTGGCAATTTAGCCGTAGCGAGTCGAAATATGGTGATGCTATTTATAAAAATTAAACTCGCTTCTAACAACACTCCTCCATACGACCCCACAACAACATTGTTAATTAACCAGCATCCAGCGCCAAAAAGGAAAAAGCATCGCATTTTAATTCCTGTTAGAAAAAAGATAGCGAATGTGCCCACAGCACTGCCCATGATAGGAAAAATGGCCCACCAGCTTTCAGCTAGATAAATTCCAATGGCTATGCCGATCACCATGTAGAAACTGGCTATAGCTTTAGAGGCTGTGTAGATAGATGTCCCTGTTCTTAAGGCTGCAATAGCGGCGCATAGGGCAGATACTGAGGAGCCGAGCAAAACAAAATGCAACATGTGATTTAAGTTAAACAACAGCATTATCTTTTTTAAGTTGCGGTCGTTTTTTTGATAAAAGGCCAGTAAACCGAGTATGAAACTGCCAAACCCAACCAGTTGTGCCCAAAACTCAATATTATTCATGTGCATGTATGCTTAGTATTGTTATCGGGCTAACCAGCCGCCATCGACTGCAATGGTATAGCCATTAATATAGTCTGACGCTTCTGAAGAGAGGAATACTATAGGGCCGGCAAGATCTTCTGGTGTTCCCCAACGCTCTGCTGGGATACGTTCAAGAATCGCTTGATTTCGGGCAGCATCCGCTCGTAGTGCCGCAGTGTTGTTTGTTGCCATATAGCCTGGAGCAATTGCGTTTACGTTAATGCCGTGTTTCGCCCATTCATTAGCCATTAAGCGTGTCACACCTGTGACGGCACTTTTAGATGCAGTATAGGAAGGAACTCGGATACCACCTTGGAATGACAGCATTGAAGCAATGTTTATGATCTTGCCACCCTCATTCTGAGCGATAAACTGTTTTGCTACGGCTTGAGACATAAAGAATACTGATTTGATATTGATATTCATCACATCATCCCAGTCTTGCTCTGAGAATTCGATGGCATCTTCTCTTCTTATGATGCCGGCATTGTTCACTAAGATATCAATGCGACCAAACTGACTAACGGCTTGGTCAATAATGGAGGGGATATCGTCGAGCTTCATTAAGTTTGCGCGTATATCAAGAAATTGGCCGCCAATGGCGTCTATTTTTTCAATAGTTTCAGAAGGTTCTACGATATTGACGCCAACGATATTACAACCAGCTTGAGCTAGCCCCAAAGCCATACCTTGGCCTAAGCCTGTATCGCATCCTGTAACGATTGCTGTTTTCCCTTCCAAATTAAATGAATTGTGTTTCATTGTACTTCCCCGTTGCTATGTTCGTGGTATTTGGTGTTGGCAAATCATAACAGCAAAAATAAACCATGATCAATATAAAAATGAAATGATGTTTTAAAAATTTATATTGGGACGTGTATTTTTAAGATGAAAGAAGAAGGGATTTTTGAAATGGTATTTTAAATTGCTGGTGGATATTAGTTGATTGGTTATAATGCAGCTATTAGGCTTTACTAAGAGTTATGTAATGACAAAATCAACCCAGCCAGAAGCGGTCTCATCTGTCCTTAAAGTATTTAATATTTTAGAAGCTCTAGGGGAGCAGAAAGAGATTGGTGTTTCTGAACTATCACAAAGATTGCTCACTTCTAAAGCGACAACATACCGCTTTTTGCAAACGATGAAGATGCAGGGCTATGTAGCACAAGAGGGAGAAGCGGATAAGTACTCTTTGACTTTGAAGATGTTCGAACTTGGGGCGAAATCTCTTGAGTATGTTGACGTCATATCTCTTGCAGAAAAAGAGATGCGTGTTATTTCTGAGCAGACCAATGAGACGGTTCACCTAGGAACGCTTGATGACAGCTCAATTATTTACATTCATAAAATTGATTCAAGCTATAACCTCAGAATGCACTCTAAGGTCGGCAGGCGAAACCCTATATATACAACTGCAATCGGTAAAGTATTGTTATCGGGACATAGTGATGACTTTGTGCGCCAAGTTATGAAGGATGTCGAATTTAAAAAGAGCACCGATAGAACATTAGAAAATATCGATCAGTTGCTTTCAGAGGTCCATGTCGCAAGAACGCATCATTATGCTGAAGATAATGAAGAACAGGAACCGGGACTCTACTGCATAGCAGCCCCTGTTTATGACCGCTTCGGTAATATTATTTACGGCGTTTCTATATCGTTTCCTACCATTCGCTTTGATGAAAAAAGAAAATCGTACTACATCGGTTTGCTACAGGACGCGGGGCGAAATATTTCTGAGAAACTGGGTTTTTATGAATATCCAGCATAAAAAGATCTTTGTTTAAGCAACAAAATTTGTGAGTTGTAGAAGGGCCTGTCGTGTAGACAGGCTTTTTTTTGTCTGTCATTCAGTGATGTTGAAGGTGGAATTCATGTAATGGAATGGAGTTGCATAAAATTACCTTTTCAAAATTATAAAAATGAAACGCAGTTTTAAAAAAGTAAATCGCCGATCACAAAAATAGATAATTCATATATGATCGATATTGATTATATATGAATGGGGTGTAATCTAGAGATCAAATTCTAGGAGGTTTACATGTTTATCAATTACAACAGCAACCCTGTTGATGCCAAACAATATGACACGGAACGACTAAGGTCTGAGTTTCTCAATGAGTCTCTTTTTCCCGCAGAGAGTATTGGTGTTGTTTACAGCCATATCGACAGAATTGTCGCTATTGGTGCTAGCCCAGTTGAGCAGCCACTAAAACTGGATGACTTTATCGATAAAAAATCATTTGGCACTGATTTCTTTTTACAAAGAAGAGAGATGGGCGTCATTAACCTTGGGTGTAAAGCTGAAGTTCGCTGTAAAGGACAGAGTTACGTTCTTGAGCATCTAGATGCGGTCTACTTAGGCAAAGAAGAACAAGATATTGAATTTGTTTCTTTGCAAAAGGGAGAAGCCGCAACACTGTACTGCTTGAGTGCTCCGGCTCATCATAAATACCCTTCAAGACTCATTACACGAGATCAAGCAAAACAGGTAGAGCTGGGCAATCAAGAAAATGCCAATGCTCGGGTAATTAACCAGTACTTGCATCCTGATGTTCTACCAACATGTCAATTGTGTATGGGGGCAACTCATCTGAAACCGGGTAGTGTATGGAATACCATGCCAGCTCATACCCATGAAAGAAGAATGGAGGCTTACCTCTATTTCAATATCAAACCGTCTCAGTTCGTTACCCATTTTATGGGACAACCTCAAGAGACGCGTCACTTAATTGTTCGTAATAAGCAACTCGTACTATCACCCAGTTGGTCTATCCATTCTGGATGTGGGACTCAAAATTATAGTTTTGTTTGGGGTATGTTAGGCGAAAACCAAACCTTTGATGATATGGATTTCGTTGATATGGACTCTATTTGTTAATTATCAATTTATACCAATATTTATGGAGACAGCACATGTTTAAGAGTAAAGCACTAAAACTAGCTACATTGGCAATTGCAATCGGAAGCACAGTTAGTTTCTCTTCTATTGCTTCAGCAGCGACAGAGTTAAAAACAGCGTTTAACCAATCTAAGAACCATCCTCAGTTTTTGGCATTACAAGATTTTGGTAAAAAGTTAATGGCGGAAACCGATGGACGCTATGAACTGAAAATCTATCCTAATGAAATGCTGGGGGATCAGCGTGCAGCATTAGAACTTGTCCAAAACGGTGCTATTCAATTAGCAATGGTCGCCAACCCGCTTGTTGAAAACTATGACAAAACCTTTAGGGTTATTGGCTTGCCTTACATCTACACAGGCCCTGAACATCAAGAAAAAGTATTTACATCTGGTGAATTGGATCAGTTATTTTCGTCAACAGAAAAATTTGGTTTTGAAGTTTTAACTGCCTATACCGCTGGCGCAAGAAGTATGTATACCAAAGATGCTCCGGTAAAATCAGTTGCAGATATGAAAGGTAAAAAAATTCGTGTTATGCAGTCTGACACTATGATTAAGATGCTTGATTGTATGGGCGGCGTAGGTGTACCAATGAGTCAAGGTGAAGTGTATACCGCTGTTCAACAAGGTGTACTTGATGGCGCAGAAAATAATGAAATTACTTATGCTGATCTTAAGCAGTATGAAGTGGCTCCCTTCTTCTCATCTACTCGTCACTTAATGGTTCCTGACTTATTAGTCATTAGCAGTGATTTCCTATCTGGAATGTCTGATGCTGATCAGAAAATCATTAAGAAATTGGCTAAAGAGAGCACACCTACCGAGTTCAAAATTTGGAACGACCGAATTGAGAGCGCGAAGAAAACCGCTCAAGATAAAGGCGCGACATTTACTACCGTCGACATTTCACCATTCATGCAAAGTTGTAAGAAACTTCAAGATAACTTGATAGAAACATCGGCTCAAAAAGCGCTGTTTAATAAGATTACTTCGTTGCAATAAGTGTTAATAATCTGGCTGGGCAGTTTACGCCCAGCCCCTTTAAGGTTTAATAGTTTTATGTCAAATAATCCAGCCTCTACTTTTTTTGAGAAAGTGAATCGCTTTAAGTTATTAGTTGATAAATTGATTTCTACCGTATGCATTTTAATTGTTGGTGCCATGACAGCTTTAGTCACATATCAGGTAGTTGCTCGTTACTTGTTTAATAGCCCTAGCGCTATTAGTGAAGTGCTTTCTCGATACCTTTTTATATGGCTTATTTTATTTGGAAGTGCTTATGTTTTTGGTCTAAGAGAACACATGGCTATCAGCTTTATCAAAGACAAGTTTGCCGAAAAAACTAAGGTACTAGTGGATATGTTTATTGAGCTTGTTACCGTTATGTTTGCCATATCAATCATGATTATTGGGGGGTATAGCAGTGCAGTTCGTCAGATGTGGCAGTTAGACTCTGCGCTACAAATCCCAATGGGCGTGATATACGCCGCCATTCCTATTAGCGGGGGAATCATGGTGTTCTATTTTCTTTATAACGAGTTGAATTTGATTCGCCGTTTAAATCAACTAACCGATAAGAGAGCGATGTAATGGATCTCGCATTAATGGCCGCACTCATTATGTTTAGCGGTACACTTTTCTTACTCATCATTGGTGCGCCAATAAGTATCAGTGTTGGTGTTTCGTCATTTGCTGCCATGCTGGCAATATTGCCTCCTCAAGGAGCGATGGTCACGTCAGCACAACGTATGTTTGTCGGCTTAGATTCTTTTGCGCTACTCGCTATTCCGTTCTTCATTTTGGCGGGAAACATCATGAACAATGGTGGTATAGCAATTAGACTTATTAATTTCTCAAAAATAATAAGTGGCTTCTTTCCCGGTTCATTGGCACAAACTAACGTTGTATCAAATATGTTATTTGGTTCAATTAGCGGTTCTGGTGTTGCATCGGCGGCGGCGGTTGGCGGCATAATGTCACCTATTCAGAAAAAAGAAGGTTATGACCCTGCATTTAGTACTGCGGTGAATATAGCATCAGCGCCAACAGGAATGTTGATCCCACCTAGCAACACCTTAATTGTGTATGCGACAGTGGCCGGTAGTGTTTCTGTTTCTGCTCTGTTTATGGGAGGCTATGTACCAGGAATCCTTTGGGGGATAGGTGTGATGATGGTCGCTGGATTCATGGCGAAACGTCGTGGCTATATTGCAAAGCACTCAATGACACTAGCGGACTGTATTAAAGTGACTGTGGATGCAGTGCCTAGCTTATCACTTATTGTTATCGTAATTGGTGGTATTTTGGGAGGGGTATTTACCGCCACTGAAGCATCTGCAATTGCAGTCGTTTATGCTCTATTTTTAAGTTTATGTTACCGCTCGCTCGACTTCCGAACGCTACCTGACATATTTCTTAGTACTGCAAAAATGTCGGCGATTGTCATTTTTATGCTAGGTACTTCGTCCATCATGTCATGGGTTATGGCATTTACTCAGATTCCAAGCATGATAGCGGAAGGGTTACTATCGCTCACGGACAACCCAATAATCATTTTATTGATCATTAATGTTGTCTTGTTGTTTATTGGTACGTTTATGGACCCAACGCCAGCGGTGTTGATATTTACACCAATATTTCTGCCAATTTGCATGGACTTGGGAATGGATCCTGTGCAGTTCGGTATTTTATTGGTATTTAACTTGTCTTTAGGGACGATAACGCCTCCTGTGGGACCGATATTGTTCACTGGCTGCAAGGTAAGTGGAATTAGTATAGACAGTGTTGTAAAAACGCTATTACCTTTCTTCTTAGTGATATTCTTGGTTCTTATGCTAGTGACTTATATTCCTGCAGTTTCTATGACTATTCCTGAAATGATGGGACTAATTAAGTAGTTGAACGTGACATTCAGTGCGATATTGCTCAAAATATGGCACTGAGTTTCTATTAGAGAGAACAAACCTTGTTAAATCTGCCTAATAGAGTGTTCATCGCTGATAACTAGAGGTTCAATGGATAATTCAAAAAAAACAGAATATAGAGCGCCAGCATTAGAGAAGGGCTTGGATATTTTGGAGTTGCTGGCGGCAGAAGAAGAACCTCTGACCAAGAAGCAGATTGCGGAAAAACTCGATAGAAGTATTAACGAAATTTTTCGGATGCTATCTGTACTGGCCGATAAACAGTATATTGAATTTGATACTGAGACCTCATGTTACTCTTTGTCTTTAAAAATGTTTGCCTTATCTAATCAGCATCCACCAATAGCACAGTTACTTAAACATGCTTCTCCTCTTATGGAACTACTGTGCCATAAGGTGAATCAATCCTGTCATTTAAGTCGTTATCAAAATGGTGAGCTTATTGTTATCTCTCGCCAAGAGAGCCCTTACAAAATGGGGTTTAGTCTACGTTTAGGCTCTAAACTTGATATCTGTTCATCAGGATCTGGCGTGGTGTTGCTGAGCTATCATTCGGAGAAAGAGCGACAAGATATACTGGCTCGATCTGACGCAACTGAAGAAGAGATGGAACATGCGTTAAGCTTTGTTGAGTCAACACGTGAGAAAGGGTATTTTGTGGGTGAGAGTCCACAGATATCAGGGGTCACAAATATTAGCGCACCTATAATCGGTGTATTAGGTGATATTATGGCCGTGATAACTATTCCATTTATGACATTAGACTCTCGAACTGTACATCATCATATTGAAGATATAGAAAATACGCGTAAAGAGTTGCTTAAAGTTGTTGATAAGCTCAATCAGAACTTAAGTTACAATTAAAAATAATAATAACTGACAAATAATATACAAGAATGATATTAAGTCGTAGTTTTAATAGTTATTATAAATTGATGAGTATATTATTTTCTGGTTGAAATTCATTGTTGGTTAACAATGCTAGAACATAAAATTAACAAGATAAGATAAGATAAGATAAGATAAGTTTGAATTTCTATTATTCAGTAAACCGTGACCGTTTATTAGTGAATGGTTAATGGGAATTATGCAAAATTAAACAGTGAGATTATTATAGCCAGTTACTTTGCATAAAAGTAACTGGCTATTTTTAATTGTGCGTAAGCAAATAACGATTATGCTTGTGGAGGCGTACCTTCACCGTTAGAAACCACGGCGTCAATTTGTACTAGCGCACCCATAGATACTTCAGAAACACCGACAACGGTTCTTGCTGGAAGGTCACCTTTGAAGAAGGTTGTGTACACTTCGTTTACTGCATC
>NZ_VTXE01000025.1 GCF_013114595.1 Vibrio sp. 99-8-1
GGCACTGGAATTTGCCAGTGCGGGGTAAGCATATGTTTTATTGAGTTTCTATGTCAATAACTGACTGATGGTTTGCGATAGGTTTAGTGTTTTTACTACTTAAAAGTAACAACTGGGACAGCCATCTTAATATTTAAAATGCATGTCCTCGTTGTGCACGTTGTGCTCGGAA
Source organism: Vibrio sp. 99-8-1 (assembly GCF_013114595.1). Taxonomy (GTDB): domain Bacteria; phylum Pseudomonadota; class Gammaproteobacteria; order Enterobacterales; family Vibrionaceae; genus Vibrio. The sequence continues at coordinate 173 of NZ_VTXE01000025.1, forward strand.
TTTTATAAGTAAGCAGATATCTCTGTTGAAGTTTTAATTGAAAATGCCAGAGGTTAGTGCCTCTGGCATTTTTGCATAAGCGCCTTCTATTTTATTTGACACTGAATACCTGTTAACTGCTGGTAGCTACAAAGGGCAATTTATTGTGCCAGTCAGGCTTATCCAGTACGTCCAACATAAGATCTGCCAACTGAGCGGCATCGACTTTCATCCCCATAGTTTTAGTATTTGAAAACTGAATACTGCCCGCCAGATTATTAGTAATCATTGGTGGTCGAAAAGTGGTATAAGCAAGCCCCGAAGAGCGCAACAAAGTAATCTCAAGTTCTTTAGCCGGCGTTATTTCCGGTACAGTTAACTTCATTAACCAGCGCATAATATGACGGGAAATCGTAATTTTTTCTCCCTTATATGAAGCACTTGCACCCGCTACATTAACAATTCGGGTTATTCCTTTGGCATTCATTTCATTGATGAGTGACGTCATTGCCTTACCAAACTGCTCTGCCTTAGGCCCCCCTTTTCGTACAGATGGTGGTCCGATTGTGCTGATTACTAAATCGACCCCTTCTAGGGTTTTTGCCTGATCTTGAGGAGAAAAGTAATCGCCGGTGACGATCTCTACTTTGTCACTGAGTTCACCTAGTTTGTCCGGGCTACGAACCAGTGCTTTGACTTCAATTTTTTGCTCGAGGGCTGATGCTACAATTTTTCTTCCTAACATGCCGGTTGCTCCGAATAGCGCGATCTTCATACCTTCTCCTGATTCGTCTCTTCAATTACTTAGTTGATAACAAAATTATATTTGGTTCACATGTGCAATGTAACTAGCTACAATTGAAATCCGCTGTTCCATTAATGCACCAGTAGAAATAGGAGTCAGATGTGGTAACAAATCAATTTGAGTGGGATGACCTACGTGTTTTTCTGGCTATTTATCGAGGGCGCTCAGTTCGCTCAGCTGCCCGTATAATGGAGGTAAGTCATTCAACGATATCTCGCAGGCTTCAGGCGATGGAAGAGCAGATGGAGAGAAAACTGTTTTTGCGTCATCAGAACGGTTTTATTCTCACTGAAACGGGTGAGGCTATGGTTGAGCGGGCAGAACGGGTGGAAACTGAGATCCTCAGTATGCAGCGAGAGGTGTTTGGAAAAGATTCGACTCTGGCTGGAGTCATTCGTATCACTGCTATCCCTCAGATTGTTCAACACTTGCTGATGCCATGTGTGAAGGAGTTCTCCCTGCTTTACCCTGAAATTGATCTTCAAATTGATTCCAGTTATCAACTAAGTAATTTAAGCCGGCATGATGCCGATGTTGCTATCAGAGTACAGAAGCAACCGGATGATCATTTAATCGGACGCAGATTACCAGACTTAGCCAGTGCAGTTTATGCGACAGAGGAATACACGAAAGAGCATAGATTTACCGGACAATCTCCCACAGCTCAATGGGTTGGATGGATTGCTAATGGTAAGGAAATGGATAAGTGGCACAATAAGACGCCATTTCGGAACTGCAGTGTAAAGCATCGCATTTATGATCCTGTTTCTCATGTACAAGCGATTAAACACGGATTAGGGTTTTCCATCTTATTTTGTTTTGTCGGTGATAATGATGAGGATCTAGTTAGGGTGAAAGGGCAGCAACAGCTTAAAAGCTCTCCATGCTGGATATTGAGTCATCCTGATGTTTTTGCCACAGAGAGGGTACGTATTTTCGTGCGATTTCTTCATAACTACTTAACGGAAAGGAAAGCCAGATTAAGTGGTGAAGCAACAACAGGGACAGCCACCTTAATAAACATAACAAATAACGCAGGTGATTAGTGTTTGTAGATAAATATAAGTTAGCCAGTCAAAATGAGTTCCTGAAACCAAAATTTAGTGCTTTTGCTAAGGCTGAACCATGGACGAAAATGAAATCTGGGCAATATAGTTCGGGTCTTATCACGGTTGTTGATGAAGGTTTTGATGACTCTTTTTTAAGAAGCTGGTCTTGGCTAATAAAAGATAAACCATTACTACTTGCTACAACTGCTTGGGGAGACTTTATTTATGCATGTGGCCGAGAGAAGAAGTTTTTTATTGTTCTAGTTGATCAATTTAGGAAGTTTGCGCTTGGTAATAGCTTATCCGCAGTTTTTGATAAAAATGTCGCTTCTCCTGATTTTATGTTGCAAATACTGAGGCTTAATGAATTTGATAAAGCAATGAAGGTTGTTGGTGAACTTGAGTATGGAGAATGTTATGCCATTGAGCACAAGAGCAATTTGTTGCGTAAGAAAAATATATCTATTTTCCTTGATGTTTTAGGCCAAACGGGCAGACAATTGTAACGTCAATGTTATTAAGGGGTGAGGTTGATTAAAGATTACCCATATAACTTAGCAATTGATGATTTTTCAAAATTTATCAGTCGCGTCGTCAAAGATAAAGTAGTGTTGCAAGAGTTTTTAGAGCTCCTTGAAGATGCGAGAGATAGAAAAACTTTCCCGATGCGAGGTTTACACCAAAAGCTTATGTCGTATAGAAAGGCTAAGGCTGACTACACTACTTTTACTGAAGGTGAGAGGGAAATGATCGAAGATTTGATGTATTTTTGGGGTAGTTGAATTGAATTGCTACGCAGCCTGATCCCCTACCAGATCAGGCTCACCACCTATACAAAATCCGTCCCCAAATCACCTCCTCGATGCCCCTAAATATCAGGGTAAATCAGTATTACAACAACAGGGACAGCCACCTTAATAAACAAGTTTATTGTGCTTGTCCTGTTAGTTTACTGAGCAGATGAGAACTGACTGGTTTGAATCTTTTTTAAGATGCATGTCCTCGCTGTGCTAGTTATCAGTTGAATTAATCTAAACGACACCTGATTACTTCCATAGAAACTCCAATCACAGGATCTAACGAGGATAGCCATCTTAATGATCTTAAGATGCATGTCCTCGTTGTGTCCACTCGTTGTGTCATGCTCGTTGTGTCAAAAAGGTAAATGTTTATATTGATACCTTGGGTATTGGAGATATAGGCGAAGTTCTGCCTGAAGGTAAAATTATAGAAGAAGAGTTTAAATCATATGTTCAAGGTGCTACAGAATAGGGTCTTATGGCCAAACAAGTATTTAGGCGAAAAGTCTAGGCTATTGATAATATTTACCCTCATTGGCTTTATATTGTTCAGAGCTATAGAGTATTGGGGGGCTTTCAGCACAATTAGAGTGTCACACTTTCTGGCTCTTTATATGATCCTAGTTGTCAGAAGCTTTTTATATGATAAAGAACTTCCAATTGGAACGATTTCATTTGAATATAAACCGGATGATGAAAGTAGTCAGTCTTCTAGGCTTATAATTGTTTTTGGTAGTTTAATAATCTATGGAATTTGCCTTATTTAAATAGTCATATAAATTTTGTGATTTATAGACATCGAATAAAAAAATGGATTATGAAAGGGATAGGCATCTTATGGGTTTAAACGATACCCAAAGACGAAGAAGTAAAAAAATCAGTTATAGAGTATTTTAAAAATGATGAAACTAAATAACCTAATATGGCCACACAAGTACATAGGACTGACTATGAGAAACATGATCATGGGTCTAGTCGTTGTCTTATGGGTTGGCTCAATTTATTACCATTTTAGTTATCTAAACACGGTTTCTGCTTTGCATCTAGTAGCACTGTATCTAATTTTTTTAATGTGGTGTTTTTTAAATAATAGAACAATGCCTATTGGCACCATTTTGGTTGAGTATGAAAAAGATAGTCAAGGTATTCAGCTTCAGAGATTTATTAAGTTTTTGATTTGTATTGTTGCGTTGTGGTATTGCTTACTCCCGCGATAAATTGAAAAATGGTAAATATTCTCTTAGAACGCCACTCATCCGAGTGGCGTTCCTTCCCTGAACCACCCAGAATCTAACAGGAATCTAACAGGGACATGCACCTCATGAAAAAACTAATATAAGTTTTTTGTAGAGTTTTCAATCTTTAATAGCTAATTGAATTTATTAAGATAATCATGAAGAAAGGCACCTGACAATGGTGCCTGTCTTTTATCTATTATTCTTCATCCAGATGCTTAAACTGGTTAAGCAATGTCAGCAGAAAAACACGTATTTCGTTATCAATTGGGGTGTTATCGCAGTTTGCGTTAAGGATAAAGTCTTCAACTTGCAGATAGAAATCAGGTTCGTTTTGATGGGCCATGGTGACCTCCGATGGTTCATTTCTAGCTTATATCACCACTCAAAGGTACTAATCAAAGGGTGGTGAACTGAACAAGGTTAGTACTACCGCACCATCGACACGGTCAACCGAAGTTGCCTCGCTCAGTCCACCATAATTCAGTTTATTGTCCATTAGTTAGACAAATTCACCGTGTTCAGGTGTGACAAAGCCGCATATAAAAAAACCAGCATAAAGCTGGCATTTACATGCCGATGGTTAAAAAGCAGGGTACTAATCCCGACACTGGATTTTGCCAGTGCGGGGTAAGCATATGTTTTATTGAGTTTCTATGTCAACAACTGACTGATGGTTTGCGATAGGTTTAGTGTTTTTACTACTTAAAAGGACAGGCAGCGCATCAGAGGCTATGTTTTTGTTCATAGCCTCTGAAACATACAGTATTTAAAATAAAGAGTTACTCAAGTAGGCTCTAGAACATATAGGTTAAACCAACACCAACCATGTATTCACTTTTGTCGTAAAAAGTAATGTTTGAGTTTGTTTTATCGTAGCCAACTAGCGCATTGAATCCCCAGTCTTCCCAACCAAATACTTCTTCGTATTCGTAGCCCACATTAAAACTTAGGCTATTGTCTTTTTGTGTTTTGGAGAAAACAGGATTTAATGCAGCAAATTTCTTGTGGTTATAATCCATGTTAAAGGACATAGCATGCTGATCGAAACGTCTTAAATAAGTTAGAGATAAACCATACTCATCAAATGACATCGCTTTGCCGTCGGCATCAAAATTATGGTACGAAACGCTTGGAGAGAAAAACGACTCTTCACTTATAGGAAGTTCACTGGATAAAGATAGGTAGTAACCTTTACCGTCACGCTGCATCACTTTCTGCTGTGCTGCAGTTAAATGGCTAGCGGACTTTTCATTTTTAATATCTTGATTGTAATAGGCAAAATCCATAGAGATAGGAGAGCCGAACATGTACTCATACTGGAAACGGTAGGTGTTGCCTGAAATATCACTTTTTTTGCGTTTGCCGGTAAATTTATACGGGTCTTCCCACACTTCACCTTTAATAACCGTCGGCAAGTAACCAAAAGAGAGCACCGATTCATCTGCTAGTTCAAAGGAATAACCAAGCTCTAAAGCAAATATACCTTCGATAATATCGCTACGAGCGTTACCAAAATAGAGTTGATGATCATTGTCATCACCAAAGGTGTAACGTAACTGCCCTAATGCTGAAAAACCTAAATCAGAGTTGGATTTAGCTTGGCTATTTTGTTTAGCCGTCTCATTTTCTGTACTTAGGTTGTTCTTACCGCTGCCATATCCTGTAAGCACACTGACTTCACCGCTTAAACCTTCTTCTCCTAACTCCGCATAGGCAGAGCTGCTAAGGATAATGCCTGCGGCTAATAGATAGATATTTTTCATGTAATTTCTCTGTTAGTTGACCGAGGTGAATAGTTTCTCTTAGAGGAGGTGAATGTAGAGTAAATGATATGGAATTTTAATGGTTAATTTGTCAATAGCTAGCAACAGGGTGAAAAGTGATGCAATGATCATTAGAAATAGGGCGCCATGGCGAAATTAGATAGAGCTGAAAGAGTGGCAGGCAAATGCTAAACAACGGCTTGCTTTGCAATTAATTAGGTTTTTGTGTCACAAACATAGTTGACGATGTGATCAATAAAAGTGCGGATTTTAAATGGTGCCACCGTTGTGCTGGGATAAACAATATACAAATCAGTTGCCCATGTGTATTGAGTGAGTAGGCTAATTAGTTCGCCATTTTTGATAGATTCTGAGGCCAGAAAATCGAGAGAGCATGCTATACCTAAACCATCCTTCGCCATTTGTACCAGCATGGATTCGGAGTCAGAGCGTATTTTTGATTGTAAGTTGACCATCTCTGATGAGTTATCATCAAAATGAAACTTCCATTTGTCTTTAGTTAGGCAACTTCGATAATTCATACAGGTGTGATTTCTAAGGTCGCTGGGTGAATGTGGCGTTCCGTGTCGCTCAATATAGTGAGGGGAAGCAACTACATAGGTTTGAATCTGTTTGATTTTTCGACATTTATAGCTGCTATCTGGCAACTCACCAATATGGAATGCGAGATCGATGTTGTCTTTTACCAGATCTTCTAAGGTGTAGCCGTAAGTCACTTCAAGCTCGACATTGCTGTAATGAGAAACAAAACTACTAATGGCACTGACTAGCTGTTTATCGTGTTCGAGAACAATTGGCAGTCGAATTCGTAGTATGCCTCCTAACGTCTCATTTTTTTTGTTTAAGGTATCGTGACAGCGGTGGATGTTATCGATAATTTGGCTATATTGTTCGAATAGATACTTGCCCTCCTCAGTGAGAGATAACGTCCTTGTGGTTCTTTGAATGAGCATACACTGTAGCTCTTTTTCAAGCTGTTGGATCTGTTTGCTAATTACCGATTTTGATAATACCAACTCTTCAGCAGCAAGGGTGAACGAGTTGTTTTTTGCTACGGTATAGAACGTGGTTAATAAATTTAGATTGATATTTTTCATCTGTCACCTCACTGGTTCAGTATAAACCAACGCCTGTAACTTTCTCTGATGTAAGTTCAATCATTATTCATCTCAAGAAACAAACTGTCTCTATATAAAAACAATACAGATGACTTTCTGCGCTAAATGAACCATTTTTAAATCAATAACCTAATAAATATCTATCGCTTAGCTCTCATTATCGTTCTTGTCAGGAAACACTGTTTCTTTTTTTCTTCGTTTTTCTCTTCTTACGATTTGTCCATGATGAAAAGGACAACAAGAGGAAAAACACTATGTCTCAAATTAGTAAATCAACAAAACAACTACCTACCTGTGATATTGCCAACATCGACCTAGCAGCTGAAGGCCGAAAGCGAATCAAGTGGGCAAAAGCCCATATGCCGATCATGAACAGTCTTATTGAACGCTTGGAAAAAGAGCAACCTTTTAAAGGCCTAACGATCGGTATCTGTTTGCATGTGGAAGCAAAGACAGGTGTATGGATGGAAGCATTAATTAAAGGCGGTGCGAAAGTCGCTCTGACTGGGTCTCCAGGCTCGACTCAAGATGAGACGGCTGCCGCCCTGGTGGAAGATTATGGTGTCCACGTATTTTCTCGCCGAGATGAAACGTTTGAAGACCATATCAATTACTGCAAAAACGTGTTGAGTTTTAATCCGGATATCATTGCTGACAATGGCGCCGACCTACATGAACTGGTTTTTACGGACAGTGAATTCTCAGCTATCAAAGAGAAACTGCTTGGTGCAACCGAAGAGACGACCACGGGGGCCAATCGCCTTCGCGAAAACTTTGAGTCCGATCTGTGGAGCACTCTTATCATCAACGACACCATGTCTAAAAAAATCATAGAAAACAGGTTTGGCGTCGGTTCATCGGTTGTTGATGGCATTATGCGTGCCACCAACGTGATGTTGCATGGCAAAAAAGTGGTGGTGATTGGTTATGGATATTGTGGCGCTGGCACGGCGCAAAGACTAAGAGGAATGGGGGCTCACGTTACGGTAGTCGAGAGCAATTCTCTCACCCGACTTGAAGCTCATATGGAAGGTTTTTATACCGCAACTCTTGAAGAGGCACTACCGGACTGCGACATGGTCGTCACTATTACGGGTCGTGATGATGTATTGCGACGAGAGCATTTCGCCTTAATGGCTGATAAGACGATTGTTGCGAACGCTGGCCATTTTCAACGTGAAATTAACTTGCCGCAACTTGAAGAACTGAGCATAAACAAAGAGAAAATTCGTCCTCACGTTACCGCTTATACGCTTGTTGAAAATAATAAACAGATCTATGTCCTTTCAGATGCAAACCTAGTCAACTTATCTGCCGGAGATGGCAACCCAATTGAGATCATGGATCTTGGGCTAGCGTTACAAACACTGAGTTTAGAGCGCATTGCATGTGATGCAAAATCCTTAAGCAAAACACCTCAACCTGTTCCTTACGATATAGAGATGAAAGTCGCTGAGTTGGCCTGTTATCACTGGATCAACCACTAACGACCCCCTCGAAAAGAGCGGCTATTGCCGCTCATTAACACAAGGAAATTATGTTATGCAATTTGTATTTAGCTTAATTGGTATGTTGGCTTTGCTAGCCATCGCCTATGCGTGCTCGATGAACCGAAAAGCGATTAAACCTCGAGTAGTTATCGGTGCTTTTTTGATTCAGTTTTTAATTGGGGCATTCGTACTTTTTGTGCCGATAGGAAAAGACGTTTTGCAGTATGTCTCTATGGGAGTGAATGCTGTACTAGGTTTTTCTAAAGATGGTATTAGTTTCTTGTTTGGTGGCCTTGCCGATAACAAAATGTTTGAAGTGTTTGGCGGTGGTGGCTTTGTCTTTGCTATCCGAGTTCTCCCCGTCATTGTCTTCTTTTCCGCTCTGGTTTCTGTGCTCTATTACTTAGGCATAATGCAGATATTTATTCGTATTCTCGGTGGCGGATTACAGAAGGTACTCGGCACCAGCAAATTTGAATCTATGTCAGCAACAGCCAATATTTTTGTCGGGCAAACTGAGGCACCTCTTGTTATTGCACCATTTATTCAGCACCTGACGCGCTCGGAATTATTTGCAGTAATGTGCGGAGGGTTAGCTTCAATTGCGGGTACTGTACTTGGCGGTTTTGCCGCGATGGGCGTCAATATGGAGTACCTGATTGCTGCCTCCTTTATGGCAGCTCCCGGTGGATTGTTATTTGCAAAAATGCTACTGCCTGAAACGGAAGATATGGCGGAGCTTGAATCCTCTCGTCATGGTACGGGTGGCAGTTCTATTCAGGTAGAGAAACCGAGCAACGTTATAGATGCAGCAGCAGATGGTGCATCAAAAGGGGTATCGCTTGCCATCAATGTCGGAGGGATGCTGCTGGCGTTTATCGCATTAATCGCATTGTTGAATGGGATACTCGGTTTGGTGGGTGGTTTTGTTGGCATTGAAGCATTATCACTAGAAATGATTTTAGGTTATCTGTTCTCACCGTTAGCCATGATTATCGGTATTCCTTATGAGGAAGCGATGACGGCGGCAACCTTTATTGGTCAAAAGCTGGTGCTAAACGAGTTTGTCGCTTACGTAAACTTTACTGAGTTCTTATCGGTGAATGCGCTTTCGGAAAGAAGTACGGCCATCATTACTTTTGCACTATGTGGTTTTGCTAACTTTTCGGCGGCTGCGATGCTACTTGGTGGTTTGGGCGCAATGGCTAAAGAGCGCCGCTCGGAAATATCTCAACTCTGCATGTACGCGATACTGGCTGGAACCTTGTCAAACATGATGAGTGCCACCATTGCTGGTTTCTTTTTGTTATTTTGAGTTTCAAGACGATGGCCAACTATGTTGGCCTTAAGGCAATTATGATGAAAAATAAACTTTATATATTCCTAACTTTATACTTTAGTAGCTGTTTCGTTATGGCAGAAGACGAGGTGAATGTTAGATTGATAGGTACATCCGATCTGCATTCGTATATCAGTAACTTTGATTACTATAAAAACAGTAATACTGATAAATATGGGTTAGTTAACCTTATTGCTGAGATAGAAAAATACCGCTCGGAAGTAAAAAATACTGTGCTTGCTGATACCGGAGACTTATTAGTAGGTAATCCATTAGGAGACTATTTAGCAACTAATTTTGAGCCAGATAGTGATAATAATGCACCAATAATGTGTGTACTAAATACGCTAAATTATAGTATAGCGGCTCCTGGAAATCATGATTTTGATTATGGATTAGAATATTTGCATTTCAATTATGATAAGGGGCAGTTTCCAACGGTTTTATCCAATGTATATCATTATGGAAGTGATAAACCTTACTTTAAACCGTATGTGATAGTACCGCAAAAAGTACAGTCAGAATCTGGTAAATTTTACACATTGAATGTGGGGTATATTGGTATTGTGCCTACTCAAACAATGGATCTAAATAGTAAATGGCTTAAGGGTAGAATTGATATCGTTGATCCTCTGCCAGAAGCGAAACGATGGTCTAAGGTAGCCAAAGAAAATGGCGCAGATATCGTTGTAGCGTTAGCACACTCTGGTATGAAAGACGTAGCGTACATAGAAGGTATGGAAGACATGGCGTGGCATCTGTCGAAAGTAGGTGATGTCGACGCAATGTTATTTGGACACACACATAAACCGTTTCCTAGCAAGAAGTACGCTAAAACCAAAAATGTCGATATTAAGAAAGGTACAGTAAATGGTATACCTGCTGCTCAACCTGGTAAGTGGGGAGATCATATCGGTATTGTTGACCTTGAGTTACTTTATGACAACGGTTGGCAAATAAAGGATGGCTCAGCATTTGTTGTCTCTAATAAGGAGCTAAAAGAGTCAAAAAAACAGGTATTTAATGTCAATAGATGTATTGAAGAGCAACATGACAAAATTGTTGAAGCGTTTAATAAAAGAGTTGGTACTGTAGATGTAGATATAACTAATGACTTTAATTTATTAGCCAATGACTCTGTTTATCAAATAGTGAGTGATTCGCAATATCAGTATGCTATTAATCATATTGATAGTGAGCTTCCGATATTATCATCATCCCCAGTTGCAACCCATCGTAATGATCCTGCTCATTATGTTGCGATCTCAAAAGGCGATGTCAATATGCGTGATGTAGGTGCTATGGTTTATTCCTCTACTCTTGCAGCGAAAGAGATCACAGGAGAAGAGGTAAAAGAGTGGTTGGAAATTTCAGCGTCAATGTATTCTGAACCAAATTCGAGCTCTAATAACATTATTAAAAGTGATCATTTAACATTCTTGTATTACACCATTCCAAATCTTGAATACAAGATCGATATTAGTCAGCCTTCTATTTTTAACTCATTTGGTAATAAGGTAGCTGATGGTGAAGGACGAATAAAAGAGATTCGTTACAATGGAAAAGCCGTTGAGCCATCAGATAAGTTTATTATCATTGCGAGTAGTTATAGCCCATTCTTTGCTAATAGAATGAAAGCAGGGCAGTTATTTATTGATATTGGTCACCCGAACTCAAGAGAGGTTTTAAGAGATTACTTATCGACAATGAACGGTGTAGAAAAAAAGACGGAAGTAAGTAACAACTGGTTGTTGCTATTAGATGAAAACAAAGTATATCGATATACAGCAAGCAACAGTGCTGAGAATATCGAAAGTTTTCGGGAGTTTTCTGGTTTAGATATAACGTTAGATAAAGTTGATGGCAATACTAATACATATATTATTAAACCATAGGTAGGTAAAGTTGCACAGTTTCGAGTGTGCAACTTTACGATTTTTATTGCTTGTGTATCAATCACCTTTGTATTAAAGGTTGCCAGTTTAAGCAGTGTGAGATTAGCCGACTAAGCTGAGGGTTCAAGTATTTCTGTTTATGGTAAACCAAGTAGAATTGTCGCTTCATTTCCACATCGAGTTGAATGGCTTTGACTCTTCCGTCCGCGATTGCCGAGCCAACAGCAAGTTGAGATAAACAGGCGAACCCTAACCCAGCAGATACAGAATTTATAATCGCTTCTGTGGTGTTGAGTTCCACCGACTCGTGCCAATCGGTTAGGTTTGGTGCAATAGAGTGTAAGAAGAACTCACGTGTTCCAGACCCCGGTTCTCGAAGTACCCACGGTTGATTATTTAACTGAGAAATAGAGACTTTCTTTCCATCTGCTAATGGAGATGACGAGGCGGCAATAATAGCCATCTCATCGCCGCTAAATACTTGAGATATTAGCTCTGGGTGGGTCGTTGTACCTTCAATAAGACCAGCATCAAGTTCATAATCGAGCAGCTTTTCACAGATTGCGGCGCTATTGGAAATAAACAGTCGATGCAGTTTATCCGGAGCTTGTTTGGCCAAGTCTCCTAACAGGTACGGGGCGACTTGATTGCCTATGGTTTCGCTGGCTCCTATCCGCAGGGACGAGAGAGAGGAACTCCCCTCTGTAAACAATGTGCTTATTTCATTTGCACGAGCGATTAGTTCATCAGCCAAGGGTAATAACGTTCTACCTTCGAGGTTAAGAATTAATCGATTATTGACACGATCAAACAGCGCAGTCCCAAGCTGTTTTTCCAACTCAGATAAGGCCATGCTCACCGCAGACTTTGATAAACACAAAGCGTTTGCTGCGCAAGTGAGACTTCCGTGCTGAGTAATGGAAAAAAATACATTTAACTGTTTGAGCGAGATGTTCAACAGGCAACCTTTGCAGTGCTATTTCTTTAGCATATTGGCTAAATCAGCGAATGGGTTGTGTGTAGCACCCTGATGATTATCTTCTCCCGGTACTATTTCTGAACCGTATTGATCATGTTCAGTGTATTTGGAGTGCTCGTGGTCATGGCAGTACAAACATAATAGTTCCCAATTGCTGCCATCTTCTGGGTTGTTGGTATGATCATGATCTTTATGATGAACCGTTAATTCACGTAAGTTAGAGTATACAAATTCTCGAGCACAACTTCCGCATACCCAAGGGTACAGTTTTAACGCTTTTTCTCGGTAGCCTTGTTCTTGGCGGCCATAGGCGGCGCTAGTGCCATAATAATCTGATGCCATGGGATTTTCCTCAAATGTTACGTTGACGATTAACTGGCAAAATACTATCACAAAAGATGCCCATATAGAGCCTAGTTACTTCTGATATTGTCAGGTGAAAATGCATTTATTTAAGTTACCCAACAACCAAAACCGGTTTTGGTTGTTGGGCTCTTTATCACAGTTTGATTTATATATGCTTGCTAAAGTATTTGGCGCTGGAATAGGAGGCAATAATGAAATTCAATACGATTCAAGGGCGCATCGGTTTATATATTTTTTTGTGCTCTATGGTGATTTCTATCGTTTTAGTGATGACTTCATTGTTTAGTTCTGAGAGAACACTAGAGCTAACGACGAAGAGTTCCGAGAAGCTAGTTGTTTCTCTTACTGAAGCAAGCGTGAAGTCAGACGCAAAGCGTGTTGCAGGCATGGTAAGCAATGAACTTAAATCGGCACAAAACTATTTAGATTCGTTGACATTGAGCTTTGAATCGATAAAACAAGAGCAGTCTGTTGGTGGCATTGGGCCGATGGAAATCCGACAGTTGCTAAATAATATGTTGGTGCAGAGTTTAAAGTCAGACAGCAGTTACATTGCGCTTTACTCTGTATGGCAACCAAATATGTTAGGTGGTGCAGACAAAATTTTCAGACATCAACCCGGTCATAACAAAGCGGGAAGATTTGCTCCTTATTGGCATTACCAAGCTGGTGATGTGGTGGTGACCGCGTTAGACAATTTTGATGATGAAACGTCTTCTTCATCAGGCAGTCGCATTGGTGAGTATTATTTATGCCCTCAAGAGAGAGGCACTGCTTGCTTCTTAAAACCGTATAAAAATCATGATAATGGCGGTCAATTGGTCTCGTCTATTTCCTCTCCGATAATGATAGAGGATAAGTTTTACGGTGTTGTTGGTATTGATATGGACATGCGCTTTCTCGATAAGGTTGCTAAAAAAGTGGCTGGAGAGTTGTTTGATGGAAGCGGTATTATTACCATCCTAACCGAAACCGGTTTTGTTTTGGGTGGTAGCGAACAGAAAAAAGTAGGCGATAGTGAAGATGACCAATCCATACTGTCTCAACTAAACCGTGGTGAGACCAATATCTCCATTGCCGATGGTGTGATCACGGCATCATCGCCGATAAAAATAGAGCAGCTTGGGATTAATTGGTCGATTGTGTATCAAATATCAGAAGCTGTGGTATATCGCGATATTGAGCAGCTAGAAGCAAGTATTATTGCGGAGAATGACTCTGCTCGCACAGAGCAGATAATTGTGGCATTAATCGTCACTCTATTGTGCGTTACCTTGACCTATTTATTAGCAGGAAAAATTGTTAAACCTATTCATCAGGCCGTCGAACTGTTGTCTAAGGTCGCGAAAGGTGACTTATCTGTAAGAACTGATCCAAAAACCAATGATGAGACTAGACTGTTAATTAATGCCTGTAATGAGTTTCTAAATAAGACTCAACCTGTAATAAAAGACGTTGCTATGTCATCTAATCAGTTATTAGAAACCTCAAATGCGATATCAAGTGGAGCGATAGAAAATAGACAACGGTTGGATGAGCAACAAACCAGCTTGCAACTGTTGGCTGCTGCCTCGGAAGAGATGGCAAGCACTTCTGAGGAGTTAGCAGAGATCGCCAGCAATTCATCCTCATCGGCAGAAAAAAGCATTAAAGCGATCAAATCGAGTATTGGTACGATGGGGCAGCTTAACGATGTGACTGATCAGTTGTCGATGGAAGTCTCTAGTACAAACCAAATTGTGAGTGAATTAAGTGAAAACAGTAAGCAGGTATTTGGTGTTATTAGTGTTATTCAAGGTATTGCGGAACAGACTAACTTATTAGCACTAAATGCCGCTATTGAAGCAGCGCGGGCCGGTGAACAAGGAAGAGGTTTTGCGGTTGTCGCTGATGAAGTGCGCTCGTTAGCTCAAAGAACGCAAGAATCAACCGGTCAAATTGGTTCGATTTTAGAGACGTTACAAACAGAATCCAATAAAGCCGCTAATGCCATGCATATGAGTCTGGAAAAAGTGCAGCTCAATAAAGAACAAGTTGATGAAGTAACCGCTGCTCTTGATTCGATTCACCAAAGTGTTGATACGATTACAGGGTTAAATATGCAAGTTGCTACGGCGGCTCAACAGCAGAACGCCGTTGCCAAAGAGGTGAGTGAAGGTGTCAATAATGTGAGTCAAACGGCAACTCACATAGCAAAAGAGAGTGAACAGACAGAGTCATGGAGTGAAATGCTCACTCAACTGTCGGGCTCACTATCTAAGTCGGTGTCGGTATTTAAAGTGTGATAACCGAATAGAATTAATAAGCCGATATCTTTTCGTTGATATCGGCTTATCAAAGACTACAGCGATTTATACAAAGAAACCCATTGTCCACGTTCCAGCCCGCTAATATCAACGCCCTGTATTGCGTTGGCATTTACTGAATTCGTTGGTCTAAATCTCAGGCTTATGTTATTGAAACTGTCAGCAATCGATGCATCAATGCCAACCTGATCAAGTATATAGCCTAAATTTGTTGAGTCCCAGTTTGAATTTCCTTGAGTTTCCCACTGCTTTAAAAGCTCTTTGGTAACCAGTTGTCCGGCGAGTTTTAAGGTCGGGCCCTCTATATTTTTAAATTGATAGTAATCCAATTTCGCGGCAGAGAGTGTGAGCACCTTGTCTTCCAGTACAAATAGCTTATCCACGGCTGAGCCAGAAAGTGCAAACTGCTTAATCAGTTTTCGCTTAACGTTATCAACCACATAGAGCGATGACGTGGTGGAAATGGCACTCACTTTACCGTCCGGTGATGTGGCCATAAGTTTAATGGCGGCATCTAGCGATAAATCACTTATCGTCGTTGGATCAATCGCCTTCGTGACCCATTGAATGACATTAGTATTCAACCCTAGCAGCAGCTGATTTTCAGCCACGAAAGTGCCCGCAACCACATTCGGCTTATCAAGGGTGGTTTTGTTCAATAGAGTTCTGGAGTCAATAATTTCAGGCATAAACTTTGTGCCGGAGCCTGACGAGGTATCAAGGATCAACACTTCTGTCTCATCAAATGACGTGATGATGCTCGATGAGGCCGTTTTTAACGAATAGCTCACTGCTTTCATCGACAAATCGGTACTGTCTAGCAATTTTAACTCTTTGTTGCCATAGCTGCTGGTGGCCTTTACCGCGAGCAGAGATTTTTGTTGGTAGAGCGGATATAGGGTTTCAAAATTGTCGTTAAAACAGGCTGAACTGGATGTTGGCACGGTAGGTTTAGCGGGAGTAGGAGTGGGGATAACCACACCACTTGCTCCTGCATAGGTATCAATAGCAAAAGCAGTAACACTCTGGCTTGCACTCGTTTGAGCTTTAAGTGGTTCGGCGATACTGGTTAAAAATATGCCGTTACTGCCTTGAGCTGTACAAACATCACTTGCCTGTTTTGCTACTGAGCTGGTTGGCTGGTAAACCTTATAGGCTTGAACACTGTTTAAAGCGGGTACAAGCTGAATAATTTGATTTGATTGACCATTTTGATAGCCGGGTAAGTTACCAACGGTTCCGCCTGTGTAGTGGTCATCATCATCATCGTCGTCGTCATCATCGTCATATTTTAGCGCTAATGAAGCGTGTGCTTGTACCGCGATATTTTGATTGCGAGCCATGGTATCAATCTGTTTTACCTCATCAGAGCTGGTAATCAGTACTAGCTGTCCGTTAGCAGGATTAATCTCTGTGGATTTGGCTCCATTTAAGTCGGGCAGCGACTGTGACCCATGAACAACCACGGATCCATCGAGATCCATATGACGAGAAGGCGTTCCGGCCACGTTAATGTTAGTAAGATCAAATGTCTCATTTGCAATCATCAGATCGAGGGCATGTGAGATATTGGCATAGACAGATTGTTTACCGTCATTTTGCGCTTTCTTAAGTGATTTCAACACGATATCTGATTGAGCCTTTGGACCATGCGATGTATCTAAAGTACTGAAATCGATGCCCGCTTTTTCTCCCAGTTTTGTTTGTAGCGACGCTTTTGCGCTTTCTACATTGTTGCCAACGCTTGGGTTAAACAACATTTCACTGTGGATGAGTGTTGTGAAAGGGGTAACGATAGTCATCGCTTCTGAAGCGGTGAGTACTGCTCCTCCATAGTTGACCATTTTTGAGTAGCCCGATGTTGATAATAATTGACTCTCATAATCACTACAGCTACCACTCAAATCAGTGTCTGCACATACCGTTGAGTTTTGATATGCATAGGTCGAATTAGTGGGTGAACTTGACTCGTCAGAACCACAACCGGAAACAACTAAAGCACTAGTAATTGCCAGTGCCAACTTAGACAGTAAAAAATTTGTTTGCATTTTATAACCAATAATATTGTTCAATATCCAGATTGATAGCATTTAATTCTTCCATTAAAACACTTTACCAAATAAAAGATCAAATGATATTGATAATAATTATCGTTTAGATTAGTATTTGGCGCCTTATCAATGATGAGTTAACTTTTTTTTGGAGTAACTAGTGGCGAAAAATCAATACAAATGGATAGGTGTTTTAGCCGTTTCGACAGCACTAATTGCATGTGGAGGAGCAGAGTCTGATTCTAAATTAAGTTCTCCTGCTAAAGGCTCAAGTGCTAACCAGTTGTCGGGAGTAGTACTTGATGGATATTTGTATAAAGCGAAGATCTGTTTGGACAAAAATGGCAATGCTATTTGTGACTCTGGGGATGGTGAAACTGTCTTGACGGATGCTCAAGGGAAATATCAACTGAGCATTGAAGGCAATACCAGCGGGTATAGTTTGTTGGTCGAAGCTATTCCGGGGCTAACTATAGATATGGATACCCCTAATCAAACCGTTCAATCTGCGTTTACCTTTGAAGTTCCCGCGTCAGTTCCTAATGTAATCAGTCCGTTAACCGCTGTCATTGCAAGTGTGTCCAACAGCAGCAACATCAGTTTTAGTGAAGCCAAACAAGCGGTAGCGTTAGAAATTGGTGTCGATTCTGATTTACTTGATGCCGACTATGCCGCATTAGATACGGCAGAAAGCAAGGAAGTGCATATGCTTGCGCGAGGAGTGACTCGTGTATTGCAAAGTGCGCAAGAGGAGTCGATCAACTTAGGGGTAAGCCAAGAAAATGCCCGTAAAGGTTCAAAATATAAACTGGCGCAACTTGATGTTGCGGCACTAAAGCAAGAAACGGATCGTCTTTCTCATGGTTTACAAAATACCGACCAAGCGCTTGAACAACTGGGCAACCAATATCAAGACCAATTAGCCATTACTCCTGAAGAGATCAAAGGCGATACCATTGTGGCTCGCCCGTTAGCACCAAAAAATGGTCAGGTTAATGACTCAGCAGATACTTTTGACTGGGATTGGGTGCTTGGATTTAGCGATACTAAATTTTACCAATACTCTACCGATAACGGCTTATCTTGGAATCCAGTAACGATTAAACCCGTCTCTGTGGGCAGCCAAGCTATACCCGTTGGCTCAGTACAAGTTCGTATTGCGGCTTCACTACAAAATGATACCCCCGCAGGTGCGGCATTAAAGTCCACAGAAGCTTTCTCGTTAACCAGCGTGCCAGCGGCACCAAGTCAGGTGAATGTTAACAACGCTTTAAACACATTTGATTGGAATATTGTCGGTAGCTTTAGTGATGCAACGGATTACCAGTACTCCCTAGATAATGGTCAAACTTGGTTGGCGGCAACTCATAATCCTCAAACTATTGCCGACATCGATATTGCGGCAGGTTCGTTGTTGGTTAGAGTTGCAGAAGAGGCTTCAACTGGACGTCCTCACGGATTAGTGGCTCGTTCAACCGATGAAATGACAGTAACGCCTGCTACGCCAGATGCGCCTGTTTTAGACTTTGTTAATGATACGACTAATCTTATTAATTGGCATTGGGCCTCTGGTTATACATTACCAACCGACTATGAGATTTACCTTGGCTCAACATGGCAAGATGTCACGGCTATTCCGTATAACGTTGGTAATAAATTTATTGCCGCTGGTACTATCAAAGTTCGCGTAAAAAGCAACGCTTCAGATGCAAGGCCTGTAGGTAGCGCATTGACCATCAGTACGGATTTTACCCAATCCATTAATCAGCCTGCAGCACCAACATCCGCCATTATTGATGATGCGAACAATACTTTTGCTTGGAGCTATGTCCCAGGCTATTTAAATGCGACTTTGTATGAATACTCGGTAGACAGCGGCTTAACATTTAATTCGGTTTCGGCCAACCCGCAATCTATCTTGGATCTTGATTATCCAATTGGCAAAGTCTGCGTTCGAGTTAAATCCAACACGAGCCCTCAGCATGAAGCAGGGGAACCACTTTGTTCAGATAAAGCTTATTCTGTCACACCTCTACAGCCGGCAGCTGCAACTAATTTAGTCGTCAATGACGCGCTAGACACATTAAGCTGGGCGCTGTTAGCTGAGTACAGCGATGAAAGTGATTATGAAATAAATCCGTTAGGCTCAGGTTGGATGACAGTCAATGCCATTCCTTACCAACTCAGTGATCAAGCTTACCCTATTGGAAGTGTGCAAATTCGGGTAAAAGCAAACCCTATCAATGGTCGTCCTGCCGGTTTAATCGCCAGTAATAGAACCGCGTTAACGAAAAGACCGTCCGCACCTTCTGCTCCTACAAATCTTGTAACGGACGACGATGCCAACACATTGGATTGGACATTTGTCAGTGGCTTTGATCGAGCGGATCGGTATGAGGTATCACTTAACTCAGGTGCTGTATGGGACCAAGTTGTGAATAAACCTATTGTGATTGGTGATATTGATAAAGAGATTGGTCACATTCAATTAAGAGTTGCGTCGAACCCTGTAAACGGAATGCCAACGGGTGCTACAGCCAGCAATACCACCGCCTTTACTCAAACCCCTAAGCTGCCTGCACCGACTAATGCGGTCATTGTTAATACATTCGACGGTTACAATCCGGTGCAAAGTAATGGATTTAAGTGGGACTATTTAACCACCCAAGTTAATGGTAAGTCAGTGGCATTCAATCAGCCTGAATATTACGAGTTTACTCGTGACCAAGGTTTGACTTGGCTACCGGTTGTCTCTAAACCTCAATATATTGGTAGCGAAGCTTACGACAAATCCGCAGTTGGTATTCGTGTAAAAGAGAATGCTATTTCGGGTCAGTCAAATACTAGTAGTAATGTGTTATGGGCAACGGCGTCCACAAGTCGATTTGTTGCTCAGCAATATGTGCCAATGAAGAGCAAAACGTCGGTGGCAGGATTTAGCTATGATGATTCATGGAACACCTATGACATGAACTGTATCGCTGAATATGATGCTCAGGGCCGTGGTGAACCTACTTTCTGGGCGAGCTCCATTTCCGGTGACGCTGATACCATATTTGCGAAAGTTTCAGTTGCCGATGCTTGTGGAATAACTGGTTGGACATTGCCGAAAATAGCGGAAGTGATCACTTTATCATCACGAGATGCCGGTTCATTACCTTCCAAGCTAGCTTCATCTCTCATGTCTGACAACAGATCAAACATTTGGGCGGATAAAAACGGTGTCGCCGTTACGGTCACCAAAGGTGTTGAAGTGACGCCAAGCCAGTGGTCAACCAAATACGCTTATCCCAAGTGGCGTCTTGCTCCGACTGCGGATCTCGTTGCTGCTATTTATACGGCTAATGGGGCAATCACTGCTGAACTATCTACTCAAAATGCAGTTATCAGTAATGCAGAATCGTTCCTAACAACATGGCTGTCGGATAACCAGAATAAAAGCAAGAGCTACACCGTACTTGAAGCGGAAGCTCAAGCAAAAATTACTCAACTCGATGCTTTGTCACAACCTTGGTTAGATGAGCAGACAGCGGTGACGAACAAGCTTAAAGAGTTTGATTTTCAGGCCTATATGGCGGGAAACCGTCTAGATGCTCAAAGCCAAAAATTTGTTAGTGACGTAGCAAGCTACAAACAGCAAGTTATCAAGTTGCAGCAGAACATAGCAGGGCTCAACTCGCTGATTGAAGGGGCAAAGTTTGCCCAGAAAATGGCGACAGTGCAGATTAAATCCCAAGCATTAACAGTGGCGACATCGGAACTTAGTTCTGCGTCACTGGCTGCGGAAATACATCAAGCAACGCTCAATCTCTATAACGCTATTTTCGATGTAGAGACTCAATATGCTCAGATAAATGGCTTTATTGAAACACTGAATGCGTCAGCCAATAGTTTGGATTCTGGCTTCAGCTCCCTAATTGCGCTCTATCAAAACTTGATTAGTGAGTTGAACATAACAGCAGCAATTCACGATTTAGAACAATCTAAAACCGTTGCTACAGATGGTTTAAAACGCGCAAGCGACAGCGGTTTCACCGTCTCTAAGTCAGATTCGCTTGTGGGTAATCGATTCGCAAAACTTGATGAGCTTGGTCATTACCTACCTAGCAGTGCGACTTTTCAGCAAGGTTGGCGTTGTGTTGAAGATGTCAATGAAGTGGGCAAGCGAAGAGTTTGGATGTTACTTAAAGAAGGTAAACCAAACGGTAAAGATGATGTTGCTTACGATGCTTCCTCGGCTGGAATAGCCAGTGTGTTGGGATCAGGTGAGTACTTAGCAAGTACCAATACTGACAAGCTTTGCGGTTTTGCAGATTGGACAGTGCCGCATATCGCGCAGCTGCTATCTATCAAAACTAAGGCGGTTGAAGGTTCAAGCTCTAAAGTCACTTTAGACACTGACTTTTTCCCCAATCATCTGGCATTACTGCCTGAATATGACAAATCCTCATGGTCTGGCGGCGTTCGCTTCTATTACTGGACCAATGCTAGCGATCAAAGTCGGCAATATGCTCTCAGCTATGACAGCCAGCAAAACAGCCAAACAACAACTCGTATGGCGACTGATGGCTCGGAAAATAGTGTTGTATTGGCTCGTCTGGTAAGAGAGGAATCTAGCAGTTACGAGCTACTCGATACAAGTGGAACCGTAGTGACAGATCGAACTACAGCGATGTGTGCTCGCGATAAGAACAGCGGTCTTACTTGGCAACTGTTCTCTGTGGCAGACAGCAGTCGATTTAAAAAATACGTCGATGTACAACCGTTGCTAAGCAGCCAAAACAGCAACAGTGTTTGTGGAAAAAGCAGTTGGCGATTCCCTTCTAAGTCAGAGCTTTATGGCTTAATTCCACTCAACAATGATGTATTCAAATTTAATAACGCCACCGGTGGCAGTTACGACTCATACATAACCAGTGACAAAGGGCTTTACGATCGCCCAATTGCGCTGGATATGGAAATCATGAGCGAAACGAACGTCACTACAGCGAGTTATGGTTCAGCGTATTTGTATCGTTTCGTCGCAGACTAATTACTACACCAGCCTCGGGAGAGGCTGTTTTATACCCAGGAGTTTATCCCATGTTTAATAAGAAGAAACAGCGCGGTGCCGCTGCCATTGAATACGCAATACTGGCCGCTGCCATGTCAGTTGTGTTGCTCTATTTTGTCGGCGGAAAAGATGGAAAGTTAACCACAGCGATCAATGGCACCTATGAGGTTGTCATTAAAAAGCTTGAATCGGCTCAGCAGTCTGATTAATGCGTCATTCATTGAACTACCAACAAGTCTAAAGTATTTAAAGGAATAATCATGACAGCAAAGCGACTTATGTTGCTGTCCTTATTGATGTCAGTGGTCGCGTTATTCGTGCTACTGACACAAGATAATAAGGCAACCGCCAGCAGCGTCCAACCTGCTGCTGAGCTCAATAGTAAAGTACTTATCTCTACGCAAACTATTCAGGTGGGTCAGTCATACAGCCCAAATATGTTTCGTTGGAAGGAGCTTCCTAACAGCGAACTGGTGGACTACATCGACTATGTTACACCTGAAGATATAAAGTCAGTGAACTTGGTATCGGGAATCGCTCGTACAAAATTCACCAAAGGGCAGGTGCTTTCATTAGCAGATATTGTGGAGCCAAAGGGCGGCTACTCTCTGTCGCTAAAGTTGCAAGCAGGTTTTAGAGCGATTTCAGTACCTGTTGATCAAGTCACCGCTAACTCTGGCTTTATTCAGCCTGGTGATAGTGTCGATATTCTCTTGTTGGCATCAAAAGATGGCGAGCTGCAACGTTATGGCAACTCATCACAGGGCTTATACGTCTCTACTATTGTTAGCGGTGTCAGAGTGTTGGCGTTCAACCATACTCTGTCTGCAGAATCATTCCAGCAAGCCAGAGACTCTTATAGTGAAGCGGGAATTCCTGATAACAGCACAGTCTCTTTAGAAGTCACGCCTGAGCAAGCAAACCAGATTGTACTGGCAAAGCAGCTTGGCAAGTTGACGTTAGCGCTCCGTAGTCAAAACCAATCTGATGTTGAAGGCATGGCTGAGCAACTGGTTAAAACAGCAACGGTGAACACCATTTCTCCAGATAATGCACAAGTGCTACCTGACGTTGGTTTGGTGGAGTTTAGAGCAGATAAAAAACAGGTAAACAATAAAACGGGAGAAGATGATAATGACTAATTCACGTTTTTTGTCGAGTGTTATTTTACTTTCAAGCCTATTGATTTCATTTGTTTCCTCGGCGGCAGTGTTAAATGTCACCATCAATGAAGCAAAGATGATCTCCTTGCCTGAAAAAGCAAAGTCCATTTTTATTTCTAGTACTCATATTGCTGACTACCAAACATTAACCAACACCAAAATAATGGTATTTGGTAAGAGAGCAGGCAGCGCAACCATCACCGTGTTAAACGAAAATGAGCGCGTTATCTACACCAATCAGGTTCGAGTTACCCACAATAGCCGTGAGTTTAATCGTCTGGTGAAGAGTAAGTTTCCTGAAGCATCGGTGACATCTGAATCCCTTGGTGGCAAGTTATGGTTAAAAGGTCAGGTTCCTTCTCCAATTATGGCGCATCAAATTGTTGCGTTAGCGAAAGGGTATCTGTCGCCAGTGGTCGAAGTAAGTAGCAGCGAATCGAAATCCAATTCGTCAGACGGACAAAGTTCATCGAACACATCATCATCGACATCATCTTCACCAACCACGCCGGAAGATGAGCTGGTGAATCATTTGGTTGTTACCATGCCAACCCAAGTTAATATCCGGGTAAAGATTGCTGAAGTTTCCAAAAATGTCTCCAATAAACTCGGCATCAAATGGGGTTCCATTGCAGATGGTATTGGTCAGTTCTCGTTCTCCAAACTGCCAGATGTGAGCAGTTGGAATAAACCAACTATTTCGGCGTTGATCGATGCATTAGCCACTAACGGTATGATGACTGTCCTCGCAGAACCTAACTTAACGGCAGTGTCAGGGGAAGAAGCGAGCTTTCTTGTCGGTGGAGAAATTCCGTTACCTCTAGTATTTGCCGATACCGCACAGATCGAATATAAGCCATTTGGTGTTAAGTTGGATTTCACGCCTACGGTTCTGAGCTCAAATAAGATCAGTTTAAAAGTAGCTCCTGAAGTAAGTAATGCCTCGATTGATGGGCAAACCACTTTAGGTGAAAACACCTACCCCTCATTTGTAACCAGACGAGCCTCTACCACCATTGAATTAGCCAGTGGTCAGAGTTTTGCTCTTGGTGGTTTGCTAAAAACAGAAGAAATTGAGCAGCTACAGAAAGTCCCGTTTATTGGTGAAGTGCCTATTCTTGGTTCACTCTTTCGCTCTACAGAGTTTACTCGTCGAGAGACCGAACTTGTCATTATTGTTACCGCGTATCTGGTTCAGCCGACACGAGCTGACTCCTTGCCACTTCCTACCGATGGTTTAGTTCCGTTAAGCGACTTAGAGCGCTTATTGGCATGGCCTCGAAAACAGGTAACTACATCGCAAAACAAAGCCAGTTATACAGACAATCAAAAACCTCGTCTGTTGGGTGACAACGGATTCTATTACTGAGGCAAGCATGAAACAAACTACATTATTACTGCCGCTATTTTTGGTGGTTGTGGGCTGCGCGCCAACTCCAGTTACACGTGAACCATCGATAGATGTGGTTGCAGTGACGAATACCTTAACCATCAACCTGTCTGGCTCCTCTTTAACGCAGGCGGAGCAACTTGATATCGCCCAATTTATTGAGCGAAAGGGCTTACCGTCAAATTTGATGGTAAAGCTGGAAAGTTATACGCCTAAAGGGAAAAAGCAACTTATTAAAGTGAAAAAACAGCTGCTAGCTAATGGCCTTTATCCATCACAAATCACCATGCTAAATAGCGAGGTGAAAGGGTCTGGTGACATCGCTGTTTTTGTCGAATCTTATCGTGCAAAAGTGCCCAAATGTCATGCCGGAAAAGCCGCCAAAAGTGTTATGTCGAGTTACAAGGGCCAGAATAACTTTGGTTGTGCTAACGCCAGCGCATTAGCACAAATGGTGGCAAATCCGAAAGATCTCATTGTTGGGCAATCTTTGGGAAACACCGAAGGTGAAAAAGCGGTGTCGACTATTGATGGCTATTTATCGCCATCGGTTTCAACTCAGCAAAGCAATCAAAATAACACTAATGGAACAACAGGAGCGGCTCAATGAAACATGTTAGTGACGTAACCGTTTTAGTCGCAGCCTCAGAACAACTTGATTCGTTTTCATTCACCCGCACATTGGCTGAGTTCGGCATCGTTGACGTAACCGTCTGTTCTCTTAACGAAGACGATATCATTCGCCAAGTACTGAGAAAAAACATCACAACTCTTTTCTTAGATGTGATGACGGTTGAGACGGTTGAAGCGCAAAAACTCATTCAAAGTATTGTTACCCGTACTAGCAGTAAAGTGTTTGCAATAGGTCAGTCTGAAGAGATCGCCACATACAGAAATATGCTGTCAGCCGGAGCGAGCGACTACCTTGTGCATCCTGTCGGTCTTGAAATGCTACAACGAATCTCTCTTGTTGCAGAAAAGAGTAATGATATTCAAAAAGGCAAGATTATCTCTGTTGTTAGCGCGAAGGGAGGCCTTGGTAGCACAACAATTGCAGCGACATTGGCGCAGCTACTTGCCAGACAAAACCAAACCGTTACCAGCGTTGACCTCGACTTCGCAATGGGAGATTTAGATTTACTGCTAAATGTTGAGAGTAATACCGCACTGGTTGAGTTACTGCAGTATCCAGAGCGACTGGAACCGATTTTATTTGAGCGCAGTGGCGTGGAAGTCTCTAAAACGCACACTCTGTTTACCGGTTACCTTCCGCTAGACGGTGCTCCGTTCTGGCCTGAAAAAAGTGCCTTAGAGCAGTTCAATCGATTCTGTTTACAAAGCTCTGAGTATGTTGTTATGGATATCCCAACCTACTCACTGCGCGATCAAGTTGGTCTTCAAGCTTTGAGAACCGCCGATTTACGAATTATTGTGGTTGATGCAACGTTAGGTTCACTTCGCAATGCCAACCAGATACTGAAGCAACTCCAAGCCGAATCTAATTTACAAAATATAGTGGTGCTAAATCATACGAAGTCGAACACCGCCTCGCTTATCTCCGTTAATGATGCAAAGAAAGCGTTGGGCGTCTCCATTGATGTTGTTATCCCGTTTGCACCTAATCATTTCATCGAAAAATCAGCACTTGGTCAGCCTGCTTACGTAGGTAATAAAAAAGTAAAAGCAGCCTTTCAGCTATTACTGGAGAAAATTACAGGACAAGCTAATCCAACGCGTCGCCGCTTTTGGAAAAGGGGAGCGTAATGTTTGGAAGCAATAGAAAAATCGAAACATCTCGTATTCCGCATCAATCCTTGATAAAGCAAGCGGAAGACGCGAATCCGAGCATGATTGAGTATTACTACCTTATTCATACTGAGGTGCTCCAAGCTATAGAGCCGTCAGTTGTCGTTACCTTAAGTGCTAAAGAGCTGGAATCTCGCATTTCAGGTTTAGTGACGGATATTGTAAGCAGTAAACAGTTACCTCTTGGCCATAGAGAGGTAGGGGTAGTTGTCGACAAATTACTGAATGAGTTCTTAGGTCTCGGGCCACTGCAACCTTTAATTGATGATGTTGGGATATCCGACATCATGGTTAATGGTCATAAGGAAGTCTATGTAGAACGGTCTGGAAAGTTGCAAAAAACAGCGGTTCAATTTAGAAGCGAAGAGCAGTTGCTGAACCTTGCTCGACGAATCGTCAGTAAAGTAGGACGTCGAATTGACGAATCAACCCCGCTTGTGGACGCCAGACTCGAAGATGGTAGTCGTGTCAATATCATGATTCCTCCTTTGGCACTGGACGGGACCTATATCTCTATCCGAAAGTTCAGCGAAGACAAGTTAACCCTAAGTCAGCTAGAGCAATTTGGCACTCTGTCGAAATCAATGGTCAAGCTGATAGATATTATCGTTCGCTCTAGGCTTAACGTACTTATATCTGGTGGTACTGGTGCGGGTAAAACAACGCTGTTAAATGCAATGTCTTTCAGCATTTCTCCTCAAGAACGCATCATTACCATTGAAGATACCGCTGAACTGCGGCTCCAACAGCCTCATGTTGTTCGTGCTGAAACTCGCCCAGCCAATGCAGAAGGCTTAGCTCAGGTAAGTCAGCGTGAGTTAGTGAAAAATGCCCTTCGTATGCGTCCAGATCGAATCATTCTAGGCGAAATTCGCGGAGATGAAGCTTTTGAAATGATGCAGGCGATGAACACCGGACATGATGGTTCATTGTGTACTCTGCACGCCAACTCAGCTTCTGACGCATTGGTTCGTATGGAAAACATGCTGATGATGAGCCAAGCAACTTTGCCGCTGTTTGCTTTGCGCCGCCAAATCTCTGACACCATTGATGTGGTTGTTCAAGTAGACAGAATGCGTGATGGTAAACGAAGAATCATCTCTATAACTGAAGTGATCGGACTGGAAGGTGAACAGTACGTAACACAAGATCTATTCGCTTTTAAGTCCACAGGCGAAGACATTCAAGGTGATCTCGTTGGGGTGCATGAGAGTGCTAAATGCATGCCGTCGTTCATTGAGAAATGTCGCCATTTCCAGTTGGACTCTCAGTTGCGTCAAGTCATGGAGCTGGAGAGATGACCTACTTTTTCCTATTTTCATTGATGATGATGGCTTCAATTTTTATCTTAAAAAGCCATTCAAAGCGCAGTAAGGTCAGAAAACGTCTAGTTGAACTGTCATGTGGGCAGAAAACGCGCACTGCTGAAGCTTCTATCAAGAAAATAATACCGTTTCAAGGCAATAGGAAATATGCACTACTTATTCGCATAGACGGCTTACTCACCTCATCGGATAGAGTGTTCATCGCCTTACTCGCTATCGCTCTACCTGTGGGGGGGTATTTTTCATTTGCCGATATTGCTGTTGAGTTTCAGTTCGCAGGTTCAGTTTCATTGTGGTTGCTATCCGTTTTTGCTCTAGCGACTTATCGAAGGCGCTTGCAAATTGAGGAGTTTGAAACAGGCATAGTTCACGTACTCGGCCTGGTGTCGCGTGCGGTGTCTGCTGGATTGTCTATTCCACAAGCGATAGATCAAGTGGCGCAAACACAGCCGGGAGTGTTAGGAAGAGAGTTCAGCCGGATAAGAGATAATTTAGCGCTCGGTTTAAGCCTACGAATTGCACTTGATGACGCTTGTATTCGCCTACCGTATAGCAGTTTTCGTTATTTCTCCGTCGCTCTGATCTTAAATCAGGCTAACGGTGGTCAGTTGCGAGAAATTCTTCACAGTTTAAGCCGAACCATGCACGACAATCGCGCCATGCGCAAAAAAGTAAAAAGCCTTACTTCAGAACCGAGAATGACCGCGATGTTCCTATCCATTCTGCCTATTGCTTTGCTCAGCATAATGGTGTGGTGGGAACCCACCATGGTCAGCCCCTTATTTGATTCCGACAGCGGGCAAGGTGTCATGACTTATGTTGGCAGCAGCATTGTTTTGGGGATTCTCTCTCTCAACGCAATGACCCGAAATAAGAGATTCAAATTATGATCTATCTTTCGGTAACTTTATTGACACTAGCCATGGTGCTTATTGTGGTCGCCAATCTCTCTTCATTTAAGAGAGACGTTGTTAGCCGACGGTTGATGTCTATTTCTCACTACACATATCGGAACAGATCATGGTTGAGTAGCTGGAAGCTTAAAGGCAATAAATCCCGCCGCAGAAAGCTCACTTTGATTGGCTGGCAACAGCCGAATGCTGAAGCGCTATTTGTTGTGTTTCGCTATCTGTTAATGACGTCAGCTGGCCTTGCTTGGTACGTTTCAAATATTGACACTTTCACGCCTTTCTCTCTAGCAGAATGCATTGTTATGGCAATGGTTTCAGGCATCTTGATTGATCGGTTATTGGACTGGAGAGTGAATCAGGTTAGAGCGGAGATCAGTAGAGTCACTCCCGATGCGGTGGACCTGATGGTGGTGTGTGTGGCTTCTGGATTAACGCTTGAAGCTGTATTTCGCTGTGTTGGAGAAGAGATGCGTCCGATTTCTGCTGCCTTATCTCGCGAATGGTTGGTGACCGCAACTGAGATTGCCGTTCTCGATTCACCTCAACAAGCACTGGTGAACTTAGATGAGCGAGTGCAACTGCCAGATATCAAAAATCTAGTGACCACCATGAATCAAGCGCTGCAGTTCGGTACTCCCATTGCTCAGGCGCTCAATTTGATTGCGTCAGACAGTCGTCAATATCACTTATTAGAGCTGGAAGAGTGGGCAGGGAAGATTCCAGCAAAAATGTCTTTACCCCTTGTTGTTCTCATCATGGTGCCGGTTGTTGTGATGATGGTTGCTCCTACTATGTTAAGTCTGTTTAAAACGTTGGGAAGTTTATGAAGAGTGTTTGTTCACTACTATTGCTATTGGCTCTATTTGGCTGTCAGTCCACAAACACTGTGCAGAATGAATATCAGCAAAATCTAAAAGTGGCAGAGCTGGCCCTAACAAATGGCCGCCCCGAAAGTGCCATGGACCTTTATCGTGAGATGCTAAAAGCATCGCCCAGCGATGCTCAGTTGCTGTTACTGATGGGCTCTGCGGCCAATCAATCAGGTCGTTATAACGAGGCCATGCATTACTTAAAGCGTGGTCGTGAGATTCGTCCATCAGGCATTATGCTGAGAGAGCTAGGACGGGCTCAATTGGCTATTGGTGAGCTTGCGGAGGCGGTTAATACCCTAGAAATTGCTGCCAAGATGATTCCCAATGATGATGTGGCATTAAACAGTTTGGGGGTCAGTTACTCACTCAACAAGCAGTACGCCAAAGCGAGAGAGTCTTACCAGCTTGCTATAGAGCATAAACCTTCAAGTATCGAATACCGAAACAACCTTGCCCTTGCATGGATGCTAGATGGCAATCCACAGCAAGCTATCCGAATTTTGTACCCAATATTCCAGCGTGGTGACGCCAGTGAAAAGCTGCGTCTTAACCTCGCATTAGCTTATGCATTAAAGGGGGATAGCGAGTCAGCAAAAGTGATTGCCCGAGACGATTTGTCTCAGCCGGAATTTGCTAATAACAGTCTCTACTATCAAGCCCTTGCGGATAATGTAGATAGAGAGAAAGCGAAATGATACGCCAACAAAAAGGCAGCCAAAGTATTGAGTTTGCCATGGTACTTATTCCCTTTTTGCTGCTCTTTATTGGTTTCTTTGAGATTAGCCGTGTTTTGTTGGTCAGTGCGATTTTTGAGTCAGCGGTCAGTGCCGGCGTTCGCGAGGTGCGTGTATTGCCACAGGGTCTTCGTGCGGAGCAGACATTTCGCGATGAAATTGACCAATTTCCCATGCTCGACGTAGATAATCTGACTATTACAGCAACTGGCTATGGCGTCTCTCTCAATGATATCGCCAACGTGGTGCCTGTCCTCAAAAGGGATGCCATTCTGGCTGAGTATCAGATTACCTATAATTATGAGCTGGTGATATTGCCAGGCTTGTCTGACTATTTTTCAGATTCAATCGACGATATGACAGAGTTGAATCGACGGGTATTGGTTAGCTATGACAATAAATAACAGTATGCCAATTGGTAAAATTTCAAATAATTCACCAAGGAATCAAGGAGGTTCAATTGCCATTGAGTTTCCACTTATCGTATTGATCTTCATGATTATCTTATGGGGTTTTGTCGCTGTTTTTCGTTTGTGCTACACACAAATTCAACTTGATAATGTCGCATATAATTTAGTTAATGCGGTTTCTAAAACGCAGAATGCTGTTAAAGACACATCAGGGAATATAAAGAACTATCTACCTAATAATTTCAATCTAGCGCAGACTCTGGTGACGCTCGCCGATCGATACCTTCCTGACAGTATCGAAGAGAGTGATATAGGCATCACTATAGAAAGCTACTTTTACGATAAAGAAAAGAAACTTTGGGTGCCGGAGCCTTATCATTCAGGGGTGCCTTGTGAAGTGAATAGGCCGATTAACCAATTGAATAAACATCTATCAGTTGTTGGCACAAAGAAATATAAGGCAACGTCAGAAAAGAATTCAAAACTGCTGCAGTTGAGTCTTTGTGTGAATGGCCTATTTGAAGATGAGTCTATATTTCCATTACCGACAAGTCTATCCAGTTCTTCTGTTCTAATTGGCAAAAATCTATGATGCGCTCTTCTGTTCATTTATCCAGTCTTCATCGAAAAGCGAATCGTCAGGTCGGTTCTATCACTATTTCATTTTTGGCTATGTTGATTCCAGTTCTGACGATGATTTCAATGACGCTAGCTATTTCTGCACAATTGATGACGGCAAATAGGGCAGCTCAAGGGGCTGAATCTGCATCATTGGCGTGTGCTTTTGCGGATAAAGCTGATTCCAGCATGTTGCAAGCCTACCAAGATTACTACAGTTCAAAGTTTTCTGGCTCCTATCAATTTCTACCAACCAACAGTAAATGCAAGTTTAGTTTAAGTAATAGGTTGTCATTGCCATTACCATGGTTTTCCGATTCAGATCTTACAAGCAATGTCGTGGCAGCAGGTGGAAACTTACAGGCTAGAATTGAGCAGTCTCATTCACCTATTCCAACAGAAGTGGTTCTGGTACTGGATATTTCAGGATCAATGGCAGGCAATATA
Organism: Vibrio sp. 99-8-1; assembly: GCF_013114595.1. Lineage (GTDB taxonomy): Bacteria > Pseudomonadota > Gammaproteobacteria > Enterobacterales > Vibrionaceae > Vibrio. Next base: position 32,101 of record NZ_VTXE01000025.1, read on the forward strand.
AGTTCACTTAAGTCCATTTTAACGGACGCATTACGCACCATTGAGAATGACAGTGAACAAGCAAATGCTCTGGGTTCGGTAAGAATATCTATTGTTCCATTTGAGTCTGGAGTCTCGACGACTAAGCCACCTTGGCTAAGCAATGTCTCTTCTGGGGTTTATTGTATAGATGGCTTAGCTTACCAAAACGATACTTTCTCGGCGTCTTTGACGGTGGATAACTTGGCCACTCCACACTTTCGTCGAGCGGTTCGGTACGCGTTGGTTGACAACTGGTTATCGGATTGCAGCCCTACCTCTACTTTATTGCCTCTTACCAATCGATATTCAACGGTGCAGAACAAAATTAATAGTTTAGCGGTAAGCGGTGGAACTGCGTCCTACCAAGGGTTGATATGGGGGGTTCGTCAGTTGTTACCAAGTTGGCAACAGGCTTGGGGAGTAGAGGTAAATACATCAGCAGAAGTAAGGAAGAAATTGGTGCTACTTACTGATGGTGCAGACAACGATTACCGATTTGATGAGTTAGTGAATGCTGGTTTTTGCAGCAAAGTAATTGATCAATATGACATCGAGATGAACTTCATTGGTTACGGAGTAACTGCTGCTCGAATTGCCCAGTTTCAACAGTGTACAAACGATCCTAAAAAAGTGTTTAGTGCTCAGAATAAAACTCAACTCGATCACTATTTTTCGGAAATTCTGGCCGTGACTTATTCCGCTAAGTTGCTGCTTGGTAAATAAATAATCCTAATAATAAATAATGGAGAACAGTATGTTTCAAAGGATTTTTGCTCTTTTAATCTTATCTATTTCTTTGCCGGTATCGGCCTATCAAGAAGGTGACACACTTTCAAAAGAAGTGCTCATTAGACTCAATATAGACTCTAGTGAATTAACCATTGTCGACTTTTTTGCTGAATGGTGTGTCTCCTGCAAAGAGGAGTTACCCGAGGTTAACCAGTTAGCTCATGAGCTAGAAGGGACAGGCGTCTCAATTAAAGGTGTCGATGTGGATGAGAGTGTTGAGGTTGGATTGCAGTTTCAGAAACAGCTAGGGCTAACATTCCCTGTTGTTAACGACCCTAATCAAGAACTTATCGCCGAGTTTAAACCCATTGGAATGCCTGCTCTGTATTACATCTACCAAGGTCAGGTACTCAAAATACGTTTTGGTGCTATTAACCATATCCGCGACGTCATCATTGGCGATTTGACCGCAATGGGAGTGCAATTGTGATGGCTAATCGAACGCTAATCTTGAGTGCGCTGGTTTTCTCAAGCTTTGCCCACTCTTCAGTAAAAATCGATTTAAGTGGCTTGGGTAACAAGAGTCAGAAGACGCAAGTCGTCGTTTCACAAAACGGCAATTTTGAAGAAGAAGTTATCTCTAGCAAGGTGTACAGCAGTGCCGGCTCTGACTTAGGTGTGCGCCGAAATATTGAGTTGGTTAAACCACGTAGTGAGCAGTTTCAGCTAGATAAAGATACCGTGATTGAGCCAGAAGAGGAGAGTCCTTCCGCTTTAGCTTTTGTTGATGAGGCCTTGGGTATTGAACAGGTGAAACCATGGGAAAAGGGCACGCTGGCCAAAAAAGAGATGAAGCCCGGTGGCCTTATTCCTGAGTTTGACCTGTTCTCAGAAAAAGTATTTGCCTATAAGCAAGGCTCCGTAGGTGGCAGTGGTGTCGGCGGCGGCGGTTGCGGTTGTAACTAGAGTCTACAGACTTTTATAGATAGTAAGAATTAAAATGAAAAAACTACCAATTACGCTGCTAGGTGCAGCCGCTATGGCGAACAGTGCCATGGCAGAAGATCATATTTCGCAGCATTTTCTTAGCTACAAAGAGTATGACGATAAAGTCTCGGCAAATGATTCGGTCATTTCTATTGAAAAAAGCATTGGGCTGGACTGGACTTTGAATGCCGAGCTAGGCTACGACACCGTATCCGGTGCGTCTCCTTCTTGGGGGCCTACCACACCAATCTCTGGTCCGGCTGATGCGTTGGCGAGAGCACAAAAAACAGAACTTGCACAGAGCAAAACAGATCAGGTTATTCGGTCAGGTTACGATCCACACAGAAGCGGTTACAAAGTTCAAAAATACAGTTTAGAAGATACCCGTAAGTCTGTTGGTTTAAGTGCCACTTATCGTGACAAAAAGCGAAATGAGTGGACCTTGGGTGGCAATATTTCAAAAGAAGATGACTACGAGAGTCTTGGTATTAATGGCAAGGGGCTGGTCTATGCTGATCGGTCAAAAAACCGCTCTTACAGCTTGGGTGGCTCCGCGCTATTCGACCAGACTTTAGCTTTTACTCGATACGCTAATTTTACCAATAGTCAGCAATGGAAAGACATTTTTACCGGTAGCATTGAAGCTGGGCTATCACAAACATTTACTCCTGCTCTCTATGCCGTTTTTACCGGTTACACTGGCTATCGAAAAGGGTATCTAAGTAATCACTATTTAACCGTTCTTCGTGAAATTGATGTTAATGATAATAACCAAATTGACAATGATGAAGTCTTCCTTGGCCAAGATTCCCGACCGGATACTCGCTTGTCAGGTGGCATTAACGTTCAGGCCTTTTATTCGGTTAATGACGATGTGGTCGTTAGGCCAAGGTACAAATGGTTCCAAGATGACTGGGGGGTTAGTTCTCATCAAATTGGCGGAAAAATGTCTTGGCAGCTCAATGAGAAGTTCACGATAGCGCCGGGTTATTTCTGGTACAAACAACAAGGGGCCGATTTTTATAGGGATCCTGAGAGCTCAAACCCGTCGTTTGCGGCAACGGGATACGCAACGTCAGACCTTCGTTTGGGTGACTTTACTGCAAACTCCTACGAGATAGGCGCAAGTTACAAAGTTATCAAACAGCTACGACTGAATATTCTTGGGGCATATTATCAACAGAGTAACGGATTTAAAGCACAGTGGTGGGCAATAGGAGCGACCTATGCGTTCTAATGAGCCCTTCGTTCATCGCTTTCAGGCTATGACGGTGCCATGTGAGATTCAGCTGTTTACACCGACAAAACTGAGTGTGCCTGTGGGGAGTATCGTAGACGATATTATCTTTAATACTCGACGGTTGGAGAGCCGATATAACTTTTATTCAGACAGCTCTTGGTTGAGTCAAAAGGTGAATCAGCGTAACAGCTCCGTGGTGATATTAGATGATGAGTCCTTGGTGATCTTTCAGCATCTAGAGACTCTAGCAACCTTGTCTGATGATGTATTCGACACGACGGTTGGTAGCGTAAAAGCCCTGTTGCAGCGAGAGCCCAAGCTCTCTCACCGAGAGGCATTTCAGCGTTTAAAATGGGCGATGGGTAAGCAGAGTTGGACGCTGGAAGAGAACAGGCTGATCATTGAACATCCAGAGACAAAGTTCGATTTAGGCGGTGTAATTAAAGAGTATGCAGTTGATCAAGCGGTTGCGATTGCTAAGTCCTATGGCATAACGTCTATGTTGGTCAATTTTGGCGGCGATATTTTTGCATTGGGTAAAAAACCGGATGGTGCACCATATAATGTAGCAGTGCTTAACCCGAAGCAGAGTACAGAGCCTTATTTTGCTCTTCCGGTTGAAGATGCTGCGCTGACGACCTCTGCGCATTATCAGCGTCGTTTTCAGTTTGCAGATAAAAACACATCTCATATTTTGTCAGCAACAGAAACCGAGAAAAAAATACTATCTGTTACGGTCGTGGCAAAGACCGTGTTGGAAGCAGGGGCGCTAAGTACCTCACTTACGGTAAAGCCGGCCCTAACCATACCAGAAAATGTCGCCGCTATTTTTATCGATGACCAGCTGACTATTCATCAAGACACGGAGTTTCTATTGCGATGAAGCGTTACTTCATAACTCTATTATTTGTTTTCGTCTCTGCTTTTTCCTTTGCAGAAGAGAGTGATTTTTTACCTGTGGAACAGGCTTTTCCTTTTTCATGGCAGCTCAATGAACAGGGCGCGGTGTTGGTAACATTTGATACCCAACAAGGCTATTACCTTTATAAATCCCGTTTCTCTTTTAAAGGAGATGAAGCTCTGTCCATTTCTCAACCCAGCTATTCATTAGCAGGGGAAGAAAAACAAGATCCATATATGGGCAATGTGGTGGTGTTCCACCAACCGTTGGAAATTACGCTGCCTTATACGGGGGAAGGGACACTGACTGTCAGGTACCAAGGATGTGCGGACAAAGGGTTGTGTTATCTGCCTCAGAAGCAGACCATTCAACTACCGCCAAGTTTAGCGCCTAAAACGGAATCACAGAATGAAAGCTACTTCGATTTCGCAGCACTTAGTACAGATACCTCTACTCTTTCATCATTCTTATCCTCTGCGGGCAAGCCTAAAGCACTGCTAGTGTTTTTCTTGCTTGGTCTCGGTTTATCTTTGACACCCTGTGTTCTGCCTATGATTCCTATTTTAGCCAGCATCATTGGCGGCCAAGAAGCGATGACGGGCAGAAAGGGGGCAGCACTTTCTAGCGCGTATGTTTTTGGCATGGCCACCAGCTATGCGATAACAGGTATCTTGGTTACAACACTAGCAAAAGGCGTTAACTTGCAAGCCGCAATGCAGCAACCTTGGTTACTTAGTATTTTTGCTGCTCTTTTTGTTTTGCTCGCCTTAGCGATGTTCGGATTCTACGAACTTCAGCTACCGGCGGCACTACAGCAGAGGCTGAATCAAGGTTCAGACAAGCTCGGCGGTGGAAAAATGGCCAGCGTTTTTGCTATGGGCGCCATCTCTGCTCTTGTTGTTTCTCCATGTGTTAGCGCTCCTTTAGCGGGGACTTTGCTCTATGTTTCAACGACTCAAGACTGGCTATTTGGTGGCGCAACACTGTTTGTTATGGCGCTTGGTATGGGCGTACCCTTGATCGCCATTGGTGCAAGTGGCGGTCGACTTCTGTTACGCAGCGGTGCATGGATGGTGTCGGTGAAACAGATATTTGGTGTGCTATTACTGGCGGTCTCAATTGTGCTGTTAAGTCGCTTTATTGATGCGTCTTATACTATGGCGCTGTGGGCACTGCTCGCCATTGGAACCGGGATACATTTTGGCGCATTGGAGTCGGCCAATCCGGGTTGGCCTAGAACCCGAAAACTCGTTGCCCTGTTGCCATTGTTCTATGGGTTAATCATGTTGGTGGGCTTAGTAAATGGCGGTAGCGACCCTTTTGACCCGCTGCAAAAGAACAGTTCGGTAAGTAGCTCTGTCTCTAAACCTTCATTGGCTAACCGTTTCATAAAACTATCCTCCATTGATGAATTGGAAGCTACCATTAATGATGCGTCAAGCAGTGGCGATAAGGTGCTCATTGATTTGTATGCTGACTGGTGTGTCTCTTGCAAAGTGATAGAAAAGAATGTGTTTGCTGATGAGCAAATACGGCAACAACTGAATGGGTGGAAAAAGATTAAGCTCGATGTCACTGACAGTACTTCAGAGCAGATGGCATGGTTAAACAACAAGAACGTTTATGGCCCTCCTGCTATCTTCTTTTATTCGTCAACTGGTGAGATGGAGTCTGCCCGTATTATGGGAGATATTGATAAGGAAGGATTTAAGATCAAGTTAGCGCAAGCCAACGCTTTGGGTAAAAACGGTCGCTAACTCTTTTTAGTTTAACAATGACCTCGTTTCGTAATGACTTAGCTGCTGAAATGCCCGCCACCAGTCTGGCTGGTGGCGGGAACTTGAGTATGCATGATCCAATTAGGATGGAATTTTAATAATAGAGTTCTTAGTCTGTACCAGCTGCTGTTCTTTAATTTCATAGAGGTTGGGCAGCTGATTTAGGGTCACTTTATCGTGAGAAACAACCAGTAATATCGCGTCAGGCGCTTCTTGCTTAATATACTGAAGCAGAGCGCTAACATCCGCGGTTGACAGGTTAGACAGAGCTTCATCAAGAATAATTATCTGTTTACTAGGATCGATGCTCATCAAAATGAGCAGTTTGCGTTTTTGCCCTGTCGACATGGCGATCTGGCTAATATCTCTCTGGAAAACAAATTCATAATCGATAGGCGCATGGGTAAAAATCAAGCTGCATATCTTGGTGATTTTGTTCACGTCGGTGACACCACGCATATAAAAATTGGCATAGACACTGCCGCGAATAAACTCAGAGTTAGGGTCGATAAAGACGACTTGTTTGGCAAATACGTTAGGATCAATATCGGCGCTATTATAGAAGTCATTGTACAGAATAGTACCGCTATATTCGGTATGAGACTGAACAATGGCTGCCATCAATGTTGATTTTCCACACCCGATAGGGCCATAAAACCCGTAGGTATTTCCTTTGGTTAGCTGCAAATTAATATTATTCAGCAGCGGAGACTGTTCGGCGGTGATGTCGACGTTTTTTAAGCTAACATTGGTTATGTTTTCAATATGCAGACCTTTTTGAACAAGCTTAGGTTCAAGGTTGTCCAACAACTCTCCAACAGCGAGTTTTAGGTGGTAGGTTGAGATCAGAACAAAGAAGCTCTTGGTCACAAAGCTGATCACACTTGAGGCCGCTCGACCATTCAATATTAGCAAAGCAAATAGGACGTTAAATACGCTGGTGTCGACTTTGGAGGTGTAAAACAGCACGATAAACAGCATGAAACTGGCAACAAATGAACTAACGCGAACAAACTCTTCCCAGTTAAAGTTAAAACTGGCTAACTTATGGTCACTATCAAATGATTTCTTACATGAGTTCTCAAAGTTATTGAGCATAGATTGATTGTTCAAAAACCTTAACTGCTTGTTGTTTCGGTAGTAAGAAATACGTTCATTGAGTAGATCTTGTTGAGCCGATTCAAGTTCAATAAACACCTTGTAATTTCGATAACGCATGTAGGTTGCAGCGGCAATGACAACTAGATAAAAGGCAAATAATCCAAGGGCGTAGCTGCCAATAAACAAGAAGAGAAGAGAGATCACCAATAGAAATATGGAGGCGTCCATGATTATGCTGGGCAGGTTATCCCAGATAACTTTTCTATTGGATTCCACCATGCGCATTTTGGTTAAGCTATCTTTCTGTTTAAAGCCCGGCATCAGGGCGAGTAAGTAACGCTCTATTTTGATGGCATTTTTGTCGATTTTTCTTAAATGGACATGCTTTATCATGTGTTTCAGGGCGTACTCGCACCCCCATAAAATTAAAAAAGCCAGAGTAACAAAGACAAGCGTGGAAGCTTGGGAGTTAAAAATGAGTCGTGTGTTGAATAAGTTGCTGTAAAAGGCAGGAATCAGAACAAATGGAACCGCCGCTAAAAGGAAAAAGTTAATCTTAGGAAAGAGTTGGTAGATAACTTCGACAAATTCACGGGTTTTCAGGCTTTTAGGGTATGCCTCAATAAATACAACTTCTTTACCGATGACATCTGTCATCTCGATCTGTTCATGTCTGTCATTGACTAAGTTGGTACCCACACGCTGCACAAACGAAGGATTATTATCGGAAATGATAAAGGCTTCAGGCAGATCATTGACAGAGTTTACCGGTCGTTTTTCTAATGAATAGCTAAATAGAGGATCGATAAACAGCGGTTTAAGTTGCGAGATAAGTTGATCAAGTGTCTCTCCCTCTATGTGTTTAAAGGCTTTCCAATCAAAGCTGGCTTGAGCTTGTTTTACAAGCCGTGTGATAACTGTTTTCATAAAGGTCTCATCGAAAATAACTGCCTGCATACCGAAGTGATCTCAAGGTTCAGGATTCACAATGGCATCCCTTTCAAGATTATCTGACGCTGAGCAAGCACCTTGAGGTCAATGGCGTATGATAAGTCTCTCTCGTAAATAGCACAATCTAATCTGAAATATTCCTTACCCTTTATTACTTGCACGTAACATTTTGTTTTCAAGTCGTCATGTTCAGATAGTTACAATATATTGATTGTCACCATTGCATCATATCGCATAGGTATAGCTAACAGATTTTATTCTATTTCTGCATATAGCGGAAAGTTATTGATATAATGTTCGGTCTTATATTACACGGTGTTATAATACCGTATTAGTGTGTTATTTGTTTTAATTATCAATGGTCGTTGGCAATCGTTTTACTGGTATTGCTAGGCTGAATAATGTGTCCATTTTTATCTATATAGATCAATATCTTTTCGTGATTGGCTCATTTTTATGTTATAAGTTCACCTCTGATAAGGTGAGTGTTAATGAGTTGTTTTAATTTGGATAATGCGAACGGGTTTTTATATTAAGTTCTGGTGACATTATTAACATTTGGAAATAACCACATTTTTTTTATCATTATTATATTTTGATTAAATTTTGATTAATTTTTGGGCAAATTAAGCTAGTTGGGTCTGTTACTATGCAAAAAGTTGTAGTTGAATCTATTTCCGATATTAATGTTAAAGGTTTCGACATCGAAATTACCTTGGCGAATGGTGATGTTGAGGTGATTAAAGATGGTGTCGTAGCCGTAGCGCTTGGCGACTTGAGTGTAGAAACTCGAGAAGGCGAGTTCTCTATGAACGATCTTATTAATCAGACGGGAATCAACTTAGAGACAGCGTCGAGTGTTTTTCTAGAAAATCAACTCTATGCAACAGGTGACTCAGTTAAAGGGGACCTCGCTGGTGAAGGAAGTCGTCAAGATGAACTGACAGGTGATGGTGATAAGTCGTTAGAAGGCCTTGAGAATGAGCTAGGTATATTAAATAGTGATGGTATATCCAGTGAACTAGAAGATGGAACAACAGATCAAGCTTTTCAAGAAGCATTAAACAAAGCCATTACTCAAGCAGCACTTGAGCGCCAGCAAGCTTTAGCGGAGCAATTTGCCCAGTTGTCTTCGCTACAGTCGACCCTAGATGCCCAAAAACTGGCTATTGAGCAAGAGAGAAAAGAACTAGCAGAAATAGCCCAAGCCCAGCAAGCGGAAAAGGCAGCGGTTGACGCTGAGCGAGAAGACCTATTTGGCTTGGCGGAAGCGATCATTAGTAACAGTGAAATTGACGGCCAGCACAATGTTGAAGACTATATCGTCGAATTAGCAGGTGATGGGGTTGATGTAGAGACAGGATCGGTTGGTGGCGAAAGTATTGGTGGTTCCAGTACCAACACCGTGTTGGTTGATGCTATTGAAGCGTTAATAGAGTCAAAGCAAGATGCTAGTGATGCAGCGGTTGCTAATGCCAGTAACACAAATCCGACCCCAGCCACAGGATTACCCAATCAGACAGGTAACTCTTCCGGCTCCTCGACCTCAAGCAGCTCTTCGAGTTCATCTAGCTCTAGCTCGTCTAGTAGCGCAGGAAAAGCCGTGGATGATGGCAGTGGTAAAACCATTGATTCAGAGTCAGCTGCCTACTTAACCCTATTGTTAGAAGGAGAGGATGATTCCGGTAAACTGGGTGATTTTGTTACCAACATTAACACCGACCTCACCTTTAATGGTCAGTCTGAGCCGGGATCTAGGGTTCATTTTGTTGCTACAGATAGCAGTGACACCATTATCTATGAAGAGTATGTAACGGCAGATTCAACAGGAAAATACACGGTAGAGCTTGCTGATGTATACGCCGATGGTAGTTACAAAATTGAAGCAACGACGACATCAAAGTCAGGTGAAGACTTATCCGTCACCGAGCAACTGGTGATCATGACATCCACACCGGAAACACCAACCGTGGTATTGACGGAAGAGTCGGATACTGCCGCCACCTTTAATGAAAACACAACTGGACACAGTGATAAAATCTCCTCAGACACAACACCTACCTTTACAGGAACTTCTCAACAAGGCTCAGTTGTTACCTTAACCATCAATGGTGTTGACTATAAATCCTCACCAGTCGGTGAAGACGGCCTCTGGTCGATAACGGTAGCGTTATCAAATGGGGTCGATGATGGGAAGTACTTCTATTCAGTGGTTGCGACTGACCAAGCGGGTAATGTCTCTGAAACCGTTAGTGATGCGTCAACGTATTTTACCCTTGATACTCAAGTAGAGGATACTCAAGGTGCGCTTGCAGCAACATCCGATACAGGTGAATTGCAGAATGATGGCATCACCAGATACAGTGACCAACAGCTAAGCTTTACCGGCACTCTAGAAGAAGGTGCAACAGTTAAACTGGTTATTAATATTGATGGCATTGCCTATACAGTTACGCCAACTGAAAGTCAGTATTCGATGGTTGATGGGAAGCGTGTTTGGACGATTGATAAAGACTCCAGTGATTTTGCTGCGGCATTTATTGACAATGATATTGAGAATAATAGTGATGGCTATAGCTATCACTTTGAATATGAAGATGTTGCCGGCAACGTTTCATCATCACAAGAACAGACGCTAGTTATCGATACATTGGCCCCTTTTGTCACCAGTTTAGGATTGACGGAAAGCACCGATTCTGCCCCTGTTGGTAACACAAATAACCAGCTCGTTAATGACAACATAACTTCAAATCAAAAACCGGTACTACAGGGCACCGCTGAAGCGGGTTCTCAAATAACAGTGACGGTGACAGCGAAAGATGGCAGTTATACTCAAAGCTACCAAACCGAGGCTGTTGGTGAGTTGTGGTCTGTTGACCTCACTAAAAATGACAGCAACACAAACTTGGTTAACCTGCTAAATTCAGGTGATTACGATGTCTCTATCCAAGCCAAAGATGTAGCAGGTAACAGCACAGAAATAAATGATACGTTTACCATTGATACCTCTACCAGCATTGACATAGTTACGCCGCTAGACGACAAGATTAACAGCAACATACATGTTATTACTGGCCGTGCAGAAGAGTCAGCCACAGTGACATTAACCATCAAAGGGTTGGATGACAGTAATAAAGAGATTGAATACACACAACAGCTAACTGTAGCCGCCGATGCGGATGCGGATAATAGCGGCGAATGGCAATTTAACCTCGATCCATCACAGTTATCACTGTCGGGAGAAACGATTGATGGTAACTATAGCTACAGTATTTCTTCGGTTGATATTGCTGGAAATGAAACCTCAACATCCAGTCAAAACTTCGTTTTAGATACTCAGGTTATCCCGTTTACTGCTCAGTTGGATAATGATTCGAATAGTGGCGCATTAGATGATGTGATCACCAAAGATGATACGCCAACCTTTAGTGGTACGGTAGAACCTGAGAGTACCGTCGCGCTGACCATAAATGGTAAAACATACACACTTGCTGCGTCCGATACCAGCGATGGTACATGGTCAATCACCATTCCAGATGCCGATGCTCTACCAAGTGACAATCAGACTCATATTTATACTGTTAAGGCGACCGATCCATTAGGCAATGAGACCACGCTTAATGATAACCAGCAATACAAGGTAACGGTTGATCTTGGCGAGCCAACATTAGCAGGCGGCTTAGACAGTACTAGCGATTCGGCTGTTGTGGGTGATGGCAATACCAATGTGAATAACCCACTATTTTCAGGTTTAGGTGATGCAGGAGATACGGTTACCTTAACCATTCAAAATGTTGATTATCCTGATCTTGCTGCGATCCAGAAACAGGTGATCGTCAATGATGATGGAACATGGCAAATTCGTTTGGATGATGGTGAAAATCCAGATGGTTCCGATGATGGTGAATATGATGGCACCCTTGCCGATGGGAGCTACAGCTACACATTAAATGCGACAGATGTTGCCGGGAACTCTGTGACAACAGCGGCGACTCCGCTATTAATAGATACGCAGAACCCAACGCCTTTAACGGGGTCACTGGATGCAACAAGTGATCTTGTCTCCGATGCCGATGGTCAGCTAAGCAAAATACAGGCGATCAAAGGTGATTACACTGATAACGATCTGGACGGCATAACCAGAGATACAACACCTCTGCTCAGTGGTACGGTTGACGCCGACAATATAGAGAGTGTGGTTGTTTTCTTAGATGATCCTAGCAACAGCACGCCAATTACCGCTGAGCTCGACAGAGATGCTGATGGTAAATTGGTTGTTACAACCGATGTGAATGGCAATAAAGTCGTTGCCTGGTCATTGCAACTGGATGCTCAAACCAGCGGTGAGCACACGTTTACCGCGGTGGCAACAGACAAAGCGGGTAACCAGAGCACACTGTCAGAACAGTCATTTACTATCGATCAACAAACTCTCGCTCCAACAGGTGAACTGTTGAGTGAAGCATCCGATTCAGGAGTAAAAGGGGACTTAATCACCAAGGTGCTCACACCTGTTTTCAGTGGTGGTGCAGCAAGCGCAGAAGCGGGTTCTATTTTGCTGTTGGAGATTAACAACCATAAATATGAAACCACGGCTGAAGCAGATGGTAGCTGGACGATTTCTGTTACTGATGCTTTACCGAGTGACGTATCCGATCAGTCATTTACTCTGACACAAATTGATGTGGCAGGTAATACCGCCAGTGTGACCAATACCTTAACGGTAGATACTGAAACTCAAGTTACTGCCCACCTACAAACTGAGGCTGATTTTACCGATGTTCCCGTTGGGTTTGTAAGTTCGGACTCAGGGGTTCAAGGGGATAACTACACCAACATGACGTCTCCTACCTTTACTGGTACGGGAGAAGATGGTGCCAGCATTACCTTTGACATTAATGGTCAAAGCTACTCAACGACGGTGTCTGATGGAAAATGGACCATTGACGTTACAGGTTTAGCGGCGACATCGGTGGATGCTGAAACCGGTGCGCAAGAGTTTGACTATACCGTGACTAGTGAAGATATCGCCGGCAATCAAGCTGAGGTTTCTGGAACGGTAACGGTGGATTCGCAATTGGTCTGGAGTGGCGGGCTGGATTCCAGCATGACCGTCTCCATTGCGGACGACAAAACCTACCTAGGCTCAACAGAAGTGAGTTTTGGTGGCAAGATTGAAACCGGTGGTAGCGTTAAGTTAACGGAGTTCAATGGCGTAACCTTGACTGATGCTATTGATGCCACAGTGAGTGATGATGGCAGTTGGATCATTGACTACGCGAGTGCGACGGCTCTGTTGCAAGGTTTAACCGATAAAACTAACTACACCTACACTCTTCAAGCAACAGATAAGGCGGGTAACTCTGAGACAATTAGCAGTAACTTCACTGTTGAAAAAGCCCTGCCTAAGATCCTTGATATGGATCTGGATAAAGAATCAGAAACAGGTCTGTCAGGTGTAGATGAAGCAACAGATGCCACTTTTAATGACAACATCACCTCAAATCAGTTGCCAAAAATCAGTGGCTTAAGTCAAGTAGGTAACACCATACGTGTGGTGATTACCGACGCTGATGGCAACCCTGTAGGTACGCCAATTGTTACTACAGTCGCTAACACTGATGTGGTTGAGTTAGAAGTCGATGGTGTGACTCAGTCATTTGCACCATGGTCTATCACCACAGAGCTTGCGTTAACGGATGGCCAATATACTTATACCGCGACAGCAACGGACAGTTCTGGTAATTCTGCTCAAACCAGTACTTCTGTCGATATCGACAACACCGCACCATTAGCGGGTTTAGATATCTCCCCTGATGAGATTTTAACAACAGAGACTCAACCTACTTTTACCGGTCCTGCTGACGCCTCAGGTCAAGATGTCACGTTAGTGATAAAGAATCAGGACGGAACACTCGCTTATAGCGTGACGACACGCTTTGCTGAAGGTGATATCTGGTCAATTAAGCTACCGGAAGAGAGTAAGCTTAGCGACGGCAATTACACTTATACGATAGATTCTCAAGATTTAGCCGGAAATCAGGCTACTCAAGTTGCCGGCAATCTAACGGTGGACACAACCGCTCCCGAGTTTACCGTTGGTCTTGATGACAGCAGCAATACCGGCGTGACCACTGACGAAATCACCTCGCAAAGAGAGCCGATATTTACTGGTGAGATTAATGATCCTAATGCCATCGTTCGCCTCGAGATTGATGGACAAACGTACACAGATGCAACCATAACGCAAAACCCAGATACAGGTAAGTATCACTGGTCAATCGAGGTGACTACACCACTTCGCACTGAAGGGGAGGTTGCCTATACCGTCACTGCAACAGACCAGGCAGGCAATAGCCGCTCTTCTGATGAAGGAGGGGTGCAAAAAAGCATTACACTTGATTTCACTATAGATGATGGTGATCTCACCACTCATTTTGACTCCAAAACTAATGATGCGGGCTCGGCGGATATTTTAACTAATATCGATACTCCGACCTTTAGCGGAACGGGTAATGCTGCTGGCGATAACATTACCATCACCATTACTGGTGTCGATGCATCGGGTAATCCTGTTACTCGTCAATTTGAAGGTATTGAAACGTCAAGCGACGCTGATACCGATGGAAACTATCCTTGGTCCTATACCATTGCAAATAGTGCTTCCGATAAGCTGGTGAGTGGGGATTACAGCTATACCATTACAGCAACGGATACTGCTGGAAACAGCAAAACTATTGCCGGGGAGAACTTTACCGTTGATCTTGATGCACCTGAATTCAGTGCTCAATTGGATGATGATAAATACAACTCTGATTTAGCAGAAGGTAACCTTCTCTACACTCAAGATGCTACTCCCTATTTTTCTGGACGAGTTGAAGCCGGTAGCACGGTTAAACTTGCTATTGATGGGCAACCAGAACAGCTGGCAACCGTTGATAATGAAGGAAACTGGCATGTGGAGTTCCCAGCAGATCTCGCGGAAAAAGAGTATAGCTACTCCTTGGTCGCTCAAGACGCGGCAGGAAACTCAAGTGCGATTAATGGCACGCTAAATATTGACCACTCGTTGAACTTTACTGGCGGTTTAGATACCACTTCAGATACGAAAGCGCAGAGCGCCAGCTCAGACTTTAACTTTGATAACTATACCAATGATTCGACCCCGAAATTCTCAGGAACAGGAGATGAAGGAGATACCGTTACGCTGGTGGTTAAGCGAGTTATCTCAGGAGAAGGAACAGACAGCGAAGTAACGGAAGATATAGGCATCTCCTATACCGCGACCATTGATGACAATGACCGTTGGGATATTGATCTACAAGCGCATGGCGATACGCTAAGCCAAGGTACTTACCGCTATGAACTCACCGCTAAAGATAAGGCGGGTAACCGCTCAACCTTATCTGAACTGATGACAGTGGATACGGAAACCAGTGTCACTGGTGAGGTTGAAGATAGCGAAACGTCAGATACAGGGGTGTCGGCAAGTGATGAAATCAGCCAAAGTACCACGCCTATATTTAAAGGAACCGCAGAGGGTAGCTCAACGGTTACTCTTACCTTACATAATCAAGCGGATGGTGCTGATACCAGTAACGATGTTGTTAAGACGGTTGTGCTTGGTGAGTCTGACAATTCTTGGGTTATCACTTTAAAACAGAGCGACAACTTACTGGATAACGCTACCTACCAGTACAAGATTGTTGCTGAAGACAAAGCGGGAAATATCTCGCCATTGGGTGCCGATAATAGTGGCACTCTTGTCATCGATAATAGTGCGCCAGTTATTACAACGCATGCGGCACTGGATAGTGCGGATGACTCTTCTCCAACTGACGCTAATTTGGTCAATAATCCAACTAATATCGATTTAACCGCTGATGGTATTACCAAAGAAACCTCACCGACTATCTCGGGTGTAGCAGAAAATGGCGTGGCGATTTCAGTACAAGAAGTTGGTGTAGTAGGCGCTACCACCTACACCACCACAGCCGATGCAACCACTGGTGAGTGGCGTGTCGATTTAGCTGAACTTACTGGTGAAGGTGAGCGCATATTCAACGTTACCTATACCGATACTGCTGGCAATAGCACAACGGAAACCGCAACGATAGTGCTTAATAATCAGCACAATGTTAGCGATGATCTCTCGGCATCAGACTCTGTTGTGAACGCCGATACAACAGAGATCCATTTGCAAGGCAGCGTTGACGATAATGCCCGAGTATTTGTCTATATCGACGGGAAAAGCACACCGTTTGAAGCAACGGTTGCTAGTGGCACATGGCAATTAGATCTTGACAGTAGCGAACTGGCGGACAATGGCAGCTATAGCTACCATGTCGAGTCGACCAATATCGCGGGTGTTTTAGCCAGCACGGAAAATCAAACGATTACGGTTGATCGCACCCCAGTAGCAATTACCGCTACGTTGGATGAAAGTACCGATTCAGGCTTTTCTGGTAGCTCTGCGTCGGATCTATCTAGTCAGAGTGACGGTGTCACTAATAACTTGAAGCCACTTTTCACCGGCACAACGGATGACAAACAAGCGGTGATTCAGGTGACCATAGGATCGGAAACCATTACCGCCACGCTCACGGATGAAAGTGCTGCTAGTGATACAGGGCCTTGGACTTGGCAGGCTCAGTGGTTAACACCTTTAGCCTCCACTACTGACTCGGCAGGTTTATCTTACAATTATACGGTTACCGCCAAAGATGCGGTTGGTAACATCACTACCGCAACCGACAGCTTTACTTTGGATAGCGCCACCAATATTAGTGCCGATTTAGCCAGTAGCCACAGTGAACAGGCGGGCGTAGACTTAGTAGACAGTGGTGAGAATCTTGTTTTCTCTGGCAGCACGGAATATAACGCAGAGATCAATTCTAAAGTTGAACTGGTTATCAAAGATAGCAGTGGGACGGAACACAGCTACAGCGCTATTACTATCAATCCCGATGGAAGTTGGAGTTATCAATTAACACCGGATCAACGCGCAGAATTAGCGGATGGGCAGTACAGTTATCAGGTTACTGTTACTGATAAGGCGGGTAACACCAGCAGCACAGAAAGTGACACGTTCAAACTCGACAGCCAAGTAGACAGCTTTAGTGCAAAACTTGACTCCGATTCTGGACGCAGCAGTGACTTTACCAGCGATCAGATAACCAATGAGTTACCACTGGTGTTCTCAGGTGTTACTGAGGCAGGTTCAACAGTAGAGTTGATCATCGATGGCTACACTTACCTTGCTAAGTTTGATTCGACAGATCCAAGTAAATGGTCGATTCAAGTCTCCTCTGATTACCTAAAAGCGGGACAAACTCTGCCAGATGGTTATGCATTAAGTGATGGACAGGACTACCCATATAGTTTCAATGTTATTGATGCGGCTGGAAATCTTCTTTCAAGCTCAAATTCCGATATCAGTGATCTACAAGGAAAGGTAACGGTTGATAGCTCGGTTCAGCAGTCCGACATCGCGCATTTAAGCCATGATGCTAGTGTTGATACTGGCTCGCTAGACGCAGATTCACAAAGCGATGGAATTACTCAAAACCATAACCCACAATTTACTGGTACAACAGAGATAGATGCACAAATAACGGTCACTATTAAATCGTCGGACACAACCTTGCATAGCTATACCTTCGTAAATAGTGAAGCGGATGCGGCAACAAATGGTCAACTGACGGTGGATGCCTCGGGACAATGGACCTTTACTGTTCCAGATTATTTAGCGGATGGTGACTACGACTATAGTATTGATATTACGGATAAAACAGGTAATACAGCCGCGACAACAAGCGGTGATATTACTATAGACAATGTTTTGTCTACGCCTGTTTCGGGAGCATTAACTCAACAGACAGATACTGGACGAGCTCTGCTTGATGGCGAAACATTACAACTGAATAGTGATGGGATTACTTCGGATACAACGCCAGAGTTCTCTGGTGTGGGTGAAGCGGGTGGACAGATTACACTCACCTTTACCGATTATCCGGGCTTAACCCTGCAAACAAGAGTCGCGGCAGACAACAGCTGGACAATTGATAGCAGCGCTAAAAACTATAATGAATTAGTGGCTCAATTTACCCATGGCAACAGTTATAACTACAGCATTAGTCAAATAGATAAAGCTGGCAATATGACGGTTGAGCCTTATACCGGTTCAGTCACTTTTGACAGTGAGGCGCCAGTTCATAGCAAACTTCAACTGGCATCCAGTGATGATACTGCGGGTGCAGCAGACGGGAAAACGACCGAACAGTTAGAGCAAGATGGTGTGACTAATCATCAAGTTGTTACTATCACTGGTGAGACAGAGCCGGGTTCAAGTATCGATTTAGTGCTTACCAACATCACTGACTTAAACAATCAAGTCACCGAGAGCAAGCACTACACAGCTATTGCTGACAGTAATGGCCAATGGCAGATTACCTTAGATAGCCATGATGACGGCACATATCAATATAAAGTGGTTGCGACAGATCTTGCTGGAAATGAAAACAGCAGTGGTGAAATTGCGACCTTTAAGATAGACACTCAACTTAGCCTACTTGGTGGCGTTGCCGATAGCAGTGCTCAAGGCTGGACGGTGGAAGAGCAACTCACCAACAGCAGCACACCTGTTTTTAAAGGGACAGGCACCGAAGGGGACATCATTACCCTTAGACTGGATGCTGATCATAGCTACACAACCGTGGTGAATAGCGCTGGGGATTGGTCTATTTCTTCAATCGACCTTTCCGATGGTGATGCCGATTACACTGGTGGCACCTATAACTACACCATTTCTGCAACGGATGCGGCAGGCAATAGCACCTTGGCAGTTGATGCCGCTGACAATGTCAACATCAGCAAAGAGATTCATGGCACCATTGAGGTTGATACCCAAGCACCTACGGGGCTCGAAGGGGGAATTGCTGAAGATAGTAGCCATAATTGGTCGGTGGCGAGTTACGTAAATGCCGAGCAGAATGACAGTTGGGTCATCAAAGGCAGCGTTGAACAAGGTACGGAAAAAGTCATTGTTAGCATACGTGGTAAAGCAGGAACGGACAGTGAAGATTACAACGTTGATAATGTCGAAGCCACGATTGACGCGGATGGAAACTGGATACTGGATCACACAAATATTCCGGCACTGACTGAAGATGGCCAATATGAATATAGCTTTGTCGCGGTTGATGCCGCAGGAAACAGCAGCTCTACAGTAACTCAGAATTTCACTTATGACAGCAGTGTGACGGCGGTGAAATTCACCATTGATGATGACAGCAATAATGACGCTGTTATTAACACCAGCACACCTACCTTTAGTGGCAGTCAGAGTGACGGTACCGCGACTGAGCCAGGGGCTACAGTGGCGATTGTTATTGCCGGAAGTAGTTACCAAACGACAGCAGATGCCAATGGAGACTGGTCGATTACCATCGCCGATAGCGATAAGTTAACGTCTGGAACCGCGACGGCTCTGTCTGTTCCTGCAGGTGAAACCTCAACAGATATTGAGTACACGGTAAAGGTTACCGACAAAGCGGGCAATGAGAGCACGCCAGTAACAAAGAGCCTGACACTGGATCAAGCTGTGGTACTTACTGGTAAATTGGATGATGCGAGTAATAGTGGCTCCACAGATGATCAGCTAACCAATGATACTACGCCAAGTTTTAGTGGTTTGGCTGAAGTGGGCGCCGTTGTCTACGTGGCAATTAATGGCAAGGTTTACGCGAGTAACAATGCCGAACACGGCACGATGGACAGTGCGGGTAACTGGACAATTACCCTCCCTCAAAGTGATAAACTCACCGCGCCAGATACAGCGGATACGAGTGACGTTGCCGAATATGATTATGTCATTTATAGCCAAGATGTATCCGGAAATATCGGTTATCTGAAATCAAATGGCGAGGTGGAGAAGGTTGATTCTATTGCCGATGCCAAAGGGCAAACAACCGAGACACTTTCTATAGACAACAAGAGTGTTGTCGACGGGGATTTAGCCGACAGCGCAGACTCAGCTTATGAGTACTTAACGCCAGATAGCACTACCCATAGTGATATTGAAACTAAAGCGACAAATTTAGAGAGCAATGACGTCACCAACTTGGTGGATAACCTTGTCTTTAGCGGCACAGGGGAGAAGAACAGCACCATTCGTTTCTATTTTAATCGCAGTGATATCCCGGCGGATGCAAGCTCGTCAGATTACATTGAAACTACTACGGACAGTTCAGGTGCGTGGACCATTAGCAACCTAACTGATGCGACTCAGTACGCAGAGAAAATCGCTCAGATTGTTCATAGTAATGGCGATAACTCCTACTCCTACGTGGTTGAAGTGATTGACAGTGCCGGCAATCACCAGACGCAAACAAATACCGTTACCATAGATACCACCAAGCCAGACGTAGGAAGCTTTAGTTTGGATGCAACTAGTGACAGCAGCCTTGGTAATAGTGGTGAAACTAACGTAACTAACCCCGTTATCTCAGGTATTAATGCTGAGGCCAATAGCTTTGTGCAAGTGACCATTGATGGTCATCTCTATGAAACTCAAAGTGACAGCAGCGGGCGTTGGGACGTGGCCGTACTGCATGATCTGTCGGCAGGACAAGCAGTAGATAAACAGATCGATTATCAGGTCAATGTATTTGATGCCGCGGGTAATAAAGCGGATGAGCAGTCGGGCTTTTTTGTGCTCGATAATGATATCGATGCGGCTATTACTCTTAACGGCAGCAGCAGCTTTTTGTTAGAAAGCAGCGATACCGGCAGCAGTAGCACAGATGGTGTGACTAAGATTAGCGATGATCTGCTGTTTACTGGTAAAGCGGAAGTCGGAGCAACAGTGACCATTGAGTTTACCGACTCAGATATTGCTTCACAGTCTGTTGTAGTGACAGGTGTTGCTGATGAAAATGGCATGGCACAGTGGACTATTGCCAATATCGATATTGCGGCACGAGATAGTGCTTACAAATACACCATCACGGCACAAGATGTGGCTGGAAACAGTCAGTCAACAGAAGCGGAAGTCTTTATTGATGGAGTGTCACCGGTTGTAACTAAAACCATGACACAGGTTGCCAATACGCCAGAAGATGTGGCCAGTGGCGATATTCACGCCGATAAGACGCCAACAGACAATATTGTTAATGACACGACACCACTGTTTACCGGTGAAGTGGATGATAAAGATGCGGTAGTAGAGCTCGTTATCCAAGGCATGAGTGTGATTGCTACCATTGATCAAACAGCCAAAGCCAATGGCAAGTATAGTTGGACTGCACAACTCGCCGATGATCAAATCCTTGATGAAGGGGCTCATAGCTTTACCGTGAGTGTTGAAGACAGCGCAGGAAACAAGACCAATGTTGAATACACTAGCTTAGAAGACAAGGTGGTTATTGATACCAAAGTTGACGATATCGCCGCTCAGTTGGATGCCGTTTCTCAGGCATCAACAGGCAACGCCACCTTAACCATTCAAGATCAACCGACGTTGTCAGGTTCAACTGAAGCCAACGCGGATGTGACACTCTCTATCGACAACCAAACCTACACGACTCAAGCAGATGAGAATGGGGATTGGTCGATTCAGATAGGCAGTGGCAGCAACAGTGGCCATCGACTCGATACCGGGTCGTACCCTTACACTGTTTCAGTGAGTGATGTCACCGGAAATACCGACAGTAAAACCTTTACTTCCGACAGTGCGTTGGTGGTGGATCTGGACGTTACCTTTACCGGTAAATTAGACGATGACAGCAACACTTTTAATGCAGACAATCCAGCGACGGATCTTATTACATCGGTAGATACTCCAACCTTTAACGGTACTGTTATTGCAGGAACAGAGGTCTATATTTATGTGGATGGTGTTAGCCAACAGCTTGGAACATTCGGCACTGCTGGGTCAGGAAGCTTAGTCAGTTGGGAAAAAACTTTACCTAGCTCGCTTTCTGAGTCAGATCATACCTTCACGTTATACGCGAAAGATCCAAATGGTCACTGGGTCTACCTTGATGCAGATGGCAACGCCGTTAAAGTCGACAATGCCGAAAGCATTCCGACTAATATTAATACTCTTACAATCGACAAAACGCTAACAGGTTTCTCAGGTGATTATGACTCATCACTAGACACATTCCGAGTCGGTTTTGATGGTGCTGATGATAACTACACATCGGATAATAACCCTGTGTTTGACGGTACGGGTGAAGCGGGTGGAACCGTAGAACTGATATTGCAAAAAGGCGGTTTGCTTCAGGGTAGCGTGATTGTTGAAGTGGATGACTCAGGCAACTGGCTCATCAACAAAGATACATCTGGTCTAAACGCGACATCGGCCAGTTTCCTCAATAATCTGGCTGATGGCAGCTACCAATATAAGCTTGTTTACACGGATATTGCGGGCAATAGCAATGCAAGTACGGCGAGTTTCACCGAGTTGACCATTGATAACGTGGCGAATGTTACAGCCGATGATCTTACCGCTATAACCGATACCGCACCATCGGCAGTAGAGGGCAGCGACCCGCGCAATAGCGACCAATTAACCAAAGTGACGCCAACGCTGCAAGGGACATCCGAGCAAGATGCCGCGGTAACCATTACCCTAACTCAAATCGGTGACGATCTATTATCTCCTGCGGTTGAGTTAAACGCCGTTGTTTCCGCGGATGGTCGTTGGACGTTGGATCTAAAAGGCAACGCAGTACTTGATGCTAAAGGCTTGTTAGACGTTGACGGTAATCTTAAAACCGATGGTGAATACCACTACTCGGTTCAGAGTGTTGATAAAGCGGGTAATGTTAGTACCAGCATTGAGAAAAGCTTTGTTTATGATTCCGAATTAACGGATACCGCCAATCAGGGTAGTGAATTTAGCGGTGGATTGGATCAAAGTGTTATCTACGACACTGGCTCATATCAGGACGATGGTAAAACATCACAGCAAAAACCTCTGTTTAGTGGTTATGGTGAAGCGGGTGCCACGGTTTCGCTGCTTCTTCATTTCCCTTCTGGGGCAACAGAAACGATCACCACGGTAGTGAAAAGCAATGGTCAATGGGTGATTAATGCCGAAGCACACGCGGATCAATTTGGTGCTGATGGGCTGGAGTCTGGTCACTATAGCTATGGCTTAACCATTACCGATGATGCAGGGAACAGCAAAACACTGGCAGACCAATCTTTAATCATTGATACCGAGGCTCCTGAACTTACAGATGTTGGTTTGGCGGCAAATTCCGATAGTGGTGAACATAATTCAGATGATCACACTGCGGTAACGAAACCGGTGTTTGAAGGAACGGTGAATGAAGTATCTGACGTTACTTTCACCATTTATCAAAAAGATGGTAACGGGAATGTTATTGATTCCCACGATTACCAGTTAGGTGAAGTGACGGGTGATTGGACGGTAGATCTCGGCACATTAACGGATAGTGATGGCCATCTTTACCAGATGACGGAGTCAGGTAACTACTTTTACAAAGTTACGGCTACCGATCTATCTGGTCATACAACGGAATATAACGAACAGTCCGTTCGTTTGGATTTAGATAATAAACTCACAGCGGATCTGGATAACGTTGAAACTTTAACCGCTGATAGCGCACCTGTTATTTCATCGAATAGTGACGGCAGCTCGACCACAACAATCGACCTTGCGGATAAGCAAACCAACAACTCTCTATTGCAGTTTAGTGGTAGCGGTGAAACAGGAGATACCGTGGTGATCACCATCGACGGTATTGGCGAAGTCGCACGTATTGAGCTGACAGATGATACTGACAGTCGCGGTGACGGAACAACACAAGCTTGGTCATTTGACTATGAAACGAATGTAGCCGCGACCAATGCACAGCAATTTACTTACCATATTAGCTCTACTGACTTAGCCGGAAACGTAAAAACCTACCAAGGTGACGTGGAGGTGAATAGAGAAGTCGTCACCACGCTAACCAGCGAGGGGTTAACCGATGAATCGGATTCGTTTGGTGCCAGAGAACTTATAGAAAAATCGGATAATATTACCAACCTTAAACCGGTATTAGAGGGTGAGGTTGATGCCACAGCCAAGTCAGTGACTGTCGACGTGATGGACAAGGATGGTGTTGTGGTTGCTTCAAATGTAGCCGCGACGATCGATGTTGCCAATAGCCGCTGGAGTGTCGAACTCGAAGGGTTAGATTTAGACAATGGCGCCAATGATGGTGAGTACAGCTATACCGTTACTGCGGTTAGTGCAACCAATAACTCGTCTCAAGTTTCTGGTCAATTTGTGCTCGACAATACCATTTCTAATCCCGATTTTTCTGGTGGACCGATCAATATTGATGCTGTTGAAGAAACCGACAGCGGCGCACCTATTCTTTCGGTAAGCCCTATTTTTGAAGGGGTAGGCGAAACCGGAGCCACGGTTACGTTAGAAATTCTTAAGTTAAACCCATCCAGTGGAGAATATATCTCCTCAGGTAGCACGACCACTCTAATTGCAACGGGAACCAACTGGTCATTCTCTACGGCGGATTACGCAAGTTTGATAGAGAACAGTGGCGACAATGAGTATCAATATAAATTGAGTATTGTCGACGCTGCAGGGAACGTTCAACAGCTAGACAGCGACAAATTCCAATTAAATCTGGATAACCCAGTGGTAGAGTCAATCCGTCTATCTGCGACCAGCGATACAGGTGACTCTACCGCGGATAACTACACCAAAGACACAACGCCACAATTTGAAGGCAAGGTTGATAAAGAAGCGACGGTTACCGTTCGTGTTGAACTGCTGGACGATAGCGATAACCCGACGGGCACCTTCTATATCATTGAAGGTAAAACTGACAGTAATGGCGTATGGGACACCTCAAGTACGGCCGGAAACTGGCAAGTGACTCATGCCCTCTCTTCGGCGGATGATATTACCTTAGTCACGGAAGGAAACTACCGATTCAGCGTGGTGGCAACCGATCTTGCAGGGCACACAAGTAACGCAGTGTCAGAAACCTTCACTCTTGATACTCACAACACGTTAACCGCTTCGGTTGAAGCAGACAGTGGCCATTCTGGCTATGTAGAAGAGGGTGTATTGATCACCAATGACGCGTCGCCGATATTCTCCGGTAAAGGAGAAGCAGGAGATGTGGTCACTTTAACCATTCAGGTTAAAGGGGGGACTGAGGCGGAAGTTTATCAACAGACAGCGACTGTTGATGTTGCCGGAAACTGGAGCATTGATGTCAGTAATGCGGGTGGTTCATCGTTTGAACTGCCATCGGATGGAAGTTATGTCTACACCATTGCTTCATCAGATCTCGCCGGCAACGATGCCACCATAACTGGTGAGCTTAGCCTAGATACCGACAACCCAAATAACGTAACCTCTCAAGGGTTAACCGAAGCGTCTGACTCTGGTCGTTCTAATACGGATAATGTGACGAATTTGTCTCCTGTACTGGAAGGTACGGTAGAGAACAGTCAGGGTAGAATGGACGTTGAAATCACCTTGCTAGCAAAAGATGGAAGCGCCTTAGATCTGCCTGTCGGCGTAGGACCAACCTTTACTGCTGAGGTTATTGACGGCAAATGGTCTGTTGCCTTAACCGGTTTGGATATTGATGATGGCAGTAATGATGGTGTTTATAGCTATCAGGTAACTGCAACGGATGGTTTGACACCAACCACCATTACAGAGACAACCACCGGTGAAACGTTAACCTTTACTCTTGATAACAAAGTGGTTCTTGAGTCTGGAGCCGATATTCCAGCGCCAACACTCACTTCGACCCATGCGACCGCGGTTGACGGTACCACCGTTACTGGCGATCAGAGCCTTAATTTTAGTGGTACAGGTGAAGCAGGGGCGACAGTCAGCGTCGAAGTTTATCATGCCACCAGTGGAGAAGTGCTCGCCACCGCAAGCACTACCGTGTCTAGTCAAGCGACTGGCGCCGCGTGGAGTATCGATGATGCCGATTATGATCAGCTTCTTGCGGGTGGTGATTACAAATACAATATCACCATGACAGATATTGCTGGCAACCAAAAGGTCATCGCCAGCGATCAAGCGATCAGCGTAGATCTATCAGGCCCTGAAGTAGAATCATTCAATCTGGTTCATGATGCTGCCAATGATACTGGTGATCATCAAGACGATAACCTAACTAATAATACCTCACCTAAATTCGAAGGGGAGATCAGTGAGAAAGGCTTTGTTACCCTCATTGTTACTCCTGTAGGTGATAACGGCGAGCCCCTAACAGATAGTAAGATTACTAGCGACGCGATAGCAACTGCAGATGATGGTAGCTGGAGTTACACGCTACCAGTAAGCCTGTCTGATAACGGCAAATATCAATACACAGTGATCGCTACAGATTTAGCGGGTCAAACATCAGCAGAATCCAGCGCCAAAGAGTTTGAGTTGGATACGGTTAATACCATGACCGCCACTATGGACTCTGGTGTACAACTTAATGCAGACGAAACTGTTGTCAAAATCTCGGACCAAGAGTGGACCAATCCTGAACGATTGACTAACGATTCAACACCACGGTTCTCTGGGCAGTTAGAAGCGGGTGACAGCTCTATTGAATTAGTGCTGTTCAAAGATGGCAGCAAAGTATTTACCGATCCAATTGTCATTGATGGTGATGCGATACAAGCAGACGGCTCATGGCAGTATGAGATTAAGTCTCTATTGGGTGATGGTGAGTATCGTTATGAGCTAACTTCCATTGATGTTTCTGGTAATAGTAAAACCATTCAAGGTGATTTTGAGCTTAATGTTGCTGGAAACTTGTTAAGTGCTACTGGCTTAACTGATGCCTCAGACTCCGAACCCGCCGTTGCCCCAAAAGCGGCAGAGTCTACTGATAACATCACCAATCTTGATCCTGTTTTAGAAGGGTTTGCCACTAGTGCAGTACGAGTTGAAGTGGTGTTAGTCAGTCGTACGGGTGGTCCTCTGCCTGTTACAACGGTTTATCAAGATACTGACTTAGCCGACGATGGCAAGTGGTCAATCCGTTTAGATGGCCTGGCTGCGAGTAAATTAGATGGTGAATATAGCTATAAAGTGATCGCCTATGACTCAGCGGGAGAAGCGACGGAGCTAAACAGTGGAAATGCTACCGGTTCTGATCAGCTGACCTTTACGATTGATACTGAGTTTACCGGCTCTGCAAGCGCAGACATTAGCCACGATGCCGCCTTTAATAGCGGTATCGCTAGCGACAATATTGTTCAATCTGGTCTGCCTATCTTTAATGGCGAAGCGGAAACGAACTCTGTTGTTCAACTCACCTTGTATGGAACCGATGGCCAAGCATTAACGCCGATTGTCACCCGAGCAAATGAGCTGGGTATATGGACGATTGATAGCTCCACCGATGGTTATGGCACTGTTATCCCAACAGACCTCGAAAACGGGACTTATAAGTATCAAGTCAGCATGATCGATACTGCCAACAATGAACATACAATTGATGTGAAAGAGTTCATTGTCGACAACGTTGCAGCAACAGTGACCGTTACAGGTTTAGCGACTGGCAGCGATACAGGGGACTCTAGTTTTGATAACTATACCAACGACAGTACTCCTAGCATTAGTGGTACAGCGAATGAAGCTGGCAGTATAGAACTGACTTTAGAGCGAGTAGAGAATGGAAGCGTAGTAGAAAGTAAAACAGTGACACATGTTGTTACTGGTGGTGGTGACTGGACAATCCCTGTCGCGAGTGATCAGCAATTGGCGGCGGGTGAGTGGCGCTACTCTGTGAAGATGACGGATGTGGCTGGTAATGAGACCAGTCAAGTTACCACTACTGCTGGCGGCGATCCGCTTGCCTTTACTTTGGATTTAGAAAACAACCTTACAGGTAACATTGACGCACCGCGAATAGATTCTAGCAGTGCTGCCTCAGTTACATCCTCTGATGGTTTAACAGTAACCATGGCGGATACTGTTACAAACAACGGTTCCCCACAGTTTACAGGGCAGGCGGAAGCGGGTGATGTGGTCACACTAACCATCAGTTATGGTGGCGCTGAGCAGTATCAAACCACTGTCACTGTGGCTGATGACGCTAATCCACAACAGCTCAAGGATTGGACGATCGATCTCTCTAGCCGTTCAGATTTCACTGAGTTCGCTGATGAAGGTCAGTACACTTACACCATCACGTCACAAGATGCTGCGGGCAACAATAAGACCATTCAAGGTACGTTTAACCTCGACTCTGCCGCGAATGTTATCGTTGCATCTGGCCTAACTGATGACTCGGACTCTACCAGTGTTGCTTATGGTGATGGCAATTACATCGCGGCAGAAAACAGCGATAACGTAACTAGCAGCATTCCTGTTCTTGAAGGTTCAATTACTAACCCAGATGGCAGCAGCAATGACGCGAAATCACTCAAAGTGGTGGTGCTTGATAGCAATGGTGATGTGGTTAACGAGTACCAAGGAACCATTGTTGGCAACAGCTGGACAGCTTCATTAGCCAAAGAGAATATTATCGGAGATGTAGCCGATCCAAAAGAGCTTGTGGAGGGTGACTACACCTATAATGTTATCGCTTACGATACCGCTGGCAATCCATCGGTTGTTAAAGCCCAAGAATTTGACGGCGACACAGTAAAAGAGAATATGTCTTTTACCATTGATCGTACTGTTGAGAGTGATAGCAGCAAAGGCTATGTACATACCGCTGAGAATGATACCGGAAGCAGCAATTCAGATCATATCAGTAGCAATAGCAAACCGGTATTTAGCGGTTTCGGTGAAGCTGGCGCACTTGTCGTACTGACTATTGTCAATAGCGATCCGCTTGCAGGAGAGGGCGCCAAAGAGTTCACCACTAGGGTGAAAAGTACCGCGGTTGATGGTCACTATAGCTGGAACATCGATACCAGTGATTTTGCCGCGGTAATTGGTAATAACGGTTTGTCGGATGGCAACTACCAATACTCCATTTCAATGATCGACAAAGCGGGTACTGAAACGAGCATTACCCCGGATAACAGCGCCAGTTTTTCCGTGGATAGCACTAAGCCGGAAATCACTCACTTTGATATGGTTTCCGACACAGATGCCATCCCAGATCGTACGGCAAATACTAGCCCGGTATTCAGTGGTGCCATTAGTGATGAAAATGCTTCAATCGTCACGGTAACCATTACAGATAGTAATGGCTTAGAACATAATATTGATGTTGCGGTTGCGAAAGGTGATACCGAGTGGACACTGGATCTGTCGGACTATGATTCTGATCTCTCTACTGTGGGGTCTAACCACGCATCACTTCAACTACCAAGTGGAGAGACGGACTACTCAGTGACGGTTACCGATATTGCCGGTAACAAACGAGTCGCAGAGACAGAAAAAACATTCACCATAGAGACAGACAACAGCTTAACGGGTGTTATGACAACTCCGTCAGACTCTGGTGTGGATGATAGCGCGAACTACACCAACCCAGATAACACCAATCTCTCTTTCGCAGGTAACGGTGAAAACGGCTCTGAGGTTACAATTAGTGTCTATCAGAAAGGCAGTGGTACGGCACTGGTTGTCGGCACAGCCACGGTTAGTGGCGGTACTTGGAGTTATACCATTGCAGACGATAGTGTGCTTAACGATGGTACTGAATACACTTATAGCATCTCATCCACCAATGCGTTGGGCGTAACCAAAACCATCAGCAATGATGGTACGGTAGAAACCGTCACCATTAATAATGTAACCAAAGAGCTTAGTAACAGTGCGGCAGAAACGAACTATGGCTTCATAGTTGATAAAACTGGCCCAGAGTTTGATCAGTTTAATGGTTTGACCTTTGATACCGACAGTGCTGCAACTGTGTATGAAACTGAAGAGCAAGCTACCGCGGCACGAAATGACAATATTACTAAATCGGCAACGCCAACATTGGAAGGCACTATTGCCGCGACGGATAATGGCTTAATCGCCAGTGTGCAAGTTCAGTTGTTATCAAAAGACAACAGCGATCTCACCGGTGATGTTAGCTACACAGGCGTGATAGATGGCGTTGACTGGTCGGTGCAACTACCGGCACTAGCCGATGGCAAATATAGCTATAAAGTAATATTGACCGATCTGGCCGGAAACGTAAGTGAGAATGACCCTCTGACATTTGAGCGTGATTCTACGGCACCAGATGCAGCCAAAAACGACCTAGGAGTCAGCGAAGATTTCTTAGATCATATCGATGGTGAGGTTAACTCCGGTGAATTAACCGACAATATAACCAATAACCCTAAACCTGTCTTTACTGGGTCAGCGGAAGCTAACTCATCCATTACCATCGAAATTGATGGCGCTGGTAGTTACACCACATCTGCGGATAACTCCGGTCAGTGGAAAATTGACTTGGGTAATGAAGTGGGTGATGGCCTACTCGATGGAACATACAACTATACAGTCAAGGTAGAAGATGTAGCTGGAAACGCTTCAGTCGCCAATGCTGAGGTGGTGATAGACACCAAAGGTCCGGCGAAGCTGACGGCGATATTGGATGTCGATAAGTCTGTAGAAGATGACAGCTGGATTGATAAGTCATTGGTTGACAATGATTCAATCGCCACAACCCAGATCACCGATGGTGATAACAGTTACACCGCACCTATTCTTGGTGACGCCAGTCCAGTGTTTAGCGGTGAAGCCGATAAAGATGCGATTGTTACGGTTACCATCACTAACCTTGCAACCAACGTCTCTACTGACTACACCGCCAGTGTATCAGAACCGTATGATGAAAATGGTGTTGGTATCTGGACATTGAATATTCCGTTGCTGCAAGTGGATAACAAGGGTAAGGCAGAATACAAATATCAAGTGACCGCAACAGATATTGCAGGTAATGGCGCTGAAACCACGAATATTGTGGTGAAGAACCCAACGGTTGACGGGCAACTTGTTGATACTAAGTACTTTGCATTAGATACCGAGACGACCCTGACGGATTATCGTCTATCTGCGCGAAGTGATACCGGTACTAGCAACAGCGATAAAGTAACCTTTGATACTACGCCATATTTTGATGGTAAAGGGGAAGCTGGTGCGACAATCCATATCGCAATCCTAGATTCTGAGCAAAATGTCGTGACCACAACTGAAACCGTTGTGGCGAGTGATGGTAACTGGCAAGCGCAGGTGCAAGATGCATTGGCGCACGGTGTCTATTCTGCACGAATTACCGCAACCGACTTGTTGGGTAACCAGACACAAAGAACCATTGCCGCAATTAATATCGATACTGATAACCCAGATTCCGGAGACTTAACGAACATCGTTCCGCTGGCTAATACTATTGGCGGCGTGACGGCTGAAGAGAATGATGAAGGCAACAGAGACAACACGATAGGCGGTAATACCGTTTATATCAGCGGAGAAGCGAGTTCTGAAATTGGTGCGGGCTCTCAAGTTCATGTCTTGGCTTACGAGCTAAACGCGGACGGTTCAATTAAAGCGGGAGGCATCAGCAGTGAATCTACCGCTTCGGTAAGTGGTGATACCGCCGGAACATGGACCGCTCAGTTAAATCTAAATAGCAACTCCAATGACCCTGTGAAATTTGGTTATGACGTCTGGCTGGTAGATGCCGCCGGTAATGATATGGAAGGAACGCGCAAGTCGACTCAAAACGACAGCGATAATCTGGATATCTTTACTATCGACCAATTGCAACTGGCGCTCTCTAATTATGACAATATATCTCAAGGGAATATGGTCAGTGGTCAGTATTACACCCAAGGATCTAATTTTACTGCTAATGGTGTGGTAGAGGACGATGTTGAGTTTGACGACATTACGGTAACGGTAAACGGCGTCAGTTCTGATGATTATGAGTTTGCCCTTGGAACTGCATCTAATGGTTCGAAGAGCTGGTCACTAGAGTTTAGAGACCTAGCTCAAGGTGATTACTCGTACACGATCAAAGCGGTTGATTCAAAAGGTATATCTAAAACCATCACCCAATATGTGCACGTAGATACAGAAGCGCCTGCTGCTCCATCGGATATTAAAGTGAATGGCGTTGATCTGGATTCATACTCTGCTGCTCCAGACCTTAACGAGATGACGTTTACAGGTAAAGCGGAAGCTAATTCGACGGTAACCCTGTACTTTACATCTACAGGCAACATAGATGATGCAAAAACGCTAACCGCAAATGTTGGCTCTGATGGGAACTGGAGATTGAGCATAGATGCGAATACCAGCGATGTCCCACTGGGTGAGTTTACCTACAACTTTACCGCCACGGATCGAGCAGGAAACGAGAGTGCGAGAGAAGGTCATCAGGTAGATTATGATAATACCAACCCTATATTTACCGATAACGCGCTTGTTTTAGAAGCAGGAATCGTCGGCGATGCGCACGATCTTAATCAGAGCGAAGAGTGGTTAATTCGCGGTGTTCAAGGTGAGTTATTGATCTCTGGACAGTTAAGCGATGAGCAGAATAACTTATCCACCCTAACACTGACGGTTGATGGTGGCGGCTCAATGGATGTTGATATCAATAGTGGTAGCTACCGCTATGATCTTTCGACTCTCAACTTAGAGGCTGGTACCCATCAATTAGTGTTAACGGCAACCGACAGTCACGGTAATAAAACGACCCTGAGTAAAACGCTGATTGTTGATGAGCAGATGGAACTGACGGCAGAGTTAGCTGCGACATCAAACGGTGGTAGCAAGGATGACACGTTAACCCACGATACGACACCAGAGCTAACCGGTGTCACAGATGCTAACGTATCGGTAACCATTGAGATCACCCAACCCGATGGAAGCAAGATAACCAGCTCTGGTATCACGTCTGATGCGAATGGTGTGTGGCGATATACACCATCACAATTGGCTAGTGGAAGTTATGATTATACTGTTTCTGCGACAGATGGTTCGGGTAGAGACTCCTTTACTGCTTCAACATCAGGTGAGTTCAGCATCGATGCAGACAAGCCAGTAATCTCTAATATTGCGGTGTCTGCGCTGTCAGAAGAGGGCAGTGTGATAGCAGATGGCATGACTACGGAAGGGGTTGATAGTAGCACCTTCCATAATCAGGTTCGTATTGCCGGAGACCTCGATGCTCTTAACCTCAACTCACAAGTTGAGATCTATCTGGCTGGTCAATGGCATAGCGTGACATCGGTAGGTAATGATGGCCATTTCTATTATGACTACGGCAAGACGTTAGAAGCATCAGATACTCCTTACGAGTATAAAATCCGAGCAACGGATTCTGCCGGTAATGTCACTACGCTGGATCCAGCCGGTTCGGTTACCATCAGTCCGGTTGAAGTTACCATTGATGCGTCGGGACTAACCGAGATTACCACGGGTCAATTTGCAGGACATTTGGTGGTTAATAACCATATTGAGGAAGACGCCAGTAAGACTATTTCTCTTAGTGGTAAAGCGTTATTAGGTGAGAGTTACACCGTTTACTTAGCGGATATGAGTGGCACCAAGATTGCGGGTAGCACGGAATACAATGGTACAGCGGATGCAGAAACCGGCGAATGGCATCTTGATGCCATTAATATTCAGGGACTAAACCTTGTAGAAGGTGGCGAGTATCAATTTATCATCGAAGCGGGTGGTCGTATTGACTCGGTTCAATTAGTTAAAGATACCGAGACAAGCATTAGCAACTTATCCATTGGTGGCAAAGCTGAAGATGGTGAAGAGTACTTCAATGATTCTGCGCTACAAAATCATATCATTACTGGGCAGGTGGAAGCGGGTGCAACAGTACAGGTTGAGTTAACGCTGCAAGGTGGCGCAACCGTATTGAAAGACGCTACTGTGCGAGCCGATGGAGAGTTTACCTTTAAAGACAACTCGTTAGCGGAAGGAAGTTATTCGTTTAAGGTCATCAGTACCGATGCTGCAGGAAATACCGCAGAGCTCACACCGACGAACAACACCTTTGTCGTGGATAAAACGGCTCCGGATAGTATTGATAGCAGTAATTTGTTAACCACTCGTCCTGATAATAACCCTGACGGTGTGGTCGCAGAAAACAGCTATACCTTCGAAGGCGTTGTTAACCTCAGCGATGTTGCCAACCAGAACAAGGTGATATTAACCGTAGACGGCCAGAGCTATGTGCTGCGCTCTGATGATGCCTCATCAGTTTCAACGGGGGTTAGCTTCAACGAAACAACGGGGGCTTGGTCGTTAACCGTAAATAATCTGTCTGATTCCATACACAGCTACAGCTTGGTGACGCAAGATCAGGCGGGTAACCAGACTCAACTAGTGGATGAAAACTTTACCGTCAAGACGGCGATTAATGATGACGATTTAAGCTATCAACTGGTGAAAGATAACGGCGACGTTATTGCTAAGGACTCGTCAAGTGGCGCGTATCACACCAATGATGCCGAGTTTGACTTGCAGCTCTCTACTCAGAGCAGCAGTGACATCACTGTTGTTGCCAAGCTTTATAAAGCGGGCAGTTCAACGGCAATTGACTCTCATACTGAGATACTGAATCAGGCCGATGGCAATCAAACCATCACCTTTAGTTCTCTTGGGGATACCTCTGGTGAGTACCGTATTGAGTTACAAGTAACAGATGCTTATGGCAACACGACAACCGAGTATGTCACCAACATCGATTACGACAAATTTATCTCTGAACCTACGGTAGATTTAGCGACTGATTCGGATTCTACCGCAGGGGCTGGCATCGAGAATGAGAGCAGTGATTACCGTACCAATATTGCTACCGCGACAGTGAAAGGCAGTGCCAATGCAGGAAGCACTCTATCGCTATGGGTTGGTAGTACGCTTGTTGCCAGTAATATAGTGGTTGCAGATAGTGGCGAGTGGTCGTACACCTTCGCAAACGGTCAGTTAACCGCGAATGCTGAGAATACTATCTCCGTACAAGCAAGAGATGATGCGGGTAACGTATCTGGCAAGGTTGATATGAGTGACTCCATCTATCTCGATACTGAGGCACTTGCAGCACCAGACTTTAGTTTCAGCGGGGAAGAGAGTGCTCCGGCAGGCGTTGTTACCACAGATGCCGGCGTGATGACCTCTAAGATCAACACCATTGATATAGAGATAGCCAAAGGCAATGCGTCTGACAACGACAATGCCTCAAGCTGGCAATACTCATTAGATGGCGGGACTAGCTGGATTACCGGAGGTGATAACCAGCAAGTTACGCTTGCCGATGGTCGCTATGAGTTGCAAATACGCCAAATCGATAATGTGGGTAATATCAGTGAGGTGAAGTCACAGCAGATAGTGATAGAGACTCAAGCGCCTGCAGTACCAAGTTTACAGTGGACAGAAGATACAGGCACAGCTGGTGACAATATTACCCATAATGGTGTTCTGGAAGTGGTGGGCATTGAGACTAGCGCAACGTGGCAATACTCGTTAGATGGCACGATCTGGTTAAGTAGTAATAGCAGTGAAGTGACGGTATCTGGTAATACCTTGCTGTTGGCGGATGGATTTGATGGTTCAATTCACGTTCGTCAAACAGACTGGAATGGTCAAGTTAGTGGCGTTGCCCAGTTAACGGATATTCAGGTGTTAGCGGATCTATCTGACAGTCTAGTTATAGATATGGCTGATGTAACTAGTGGTTTTATCAATGATAACAGCGTTACGGTAACAGGGTTAACTGGCGGTGCAAACTGGCAGTACACCACTGATGGCGTCACTTGGATTCAGGGCAGCGGCAACACATTTACGCTGGCAGATGATAGTT
Organism: Vibrio sp. 99-8-1; assembly: GCF_013114595.1. Classification (GTDB taxonomy): domain Bacteria; phylum Pseudomonadota; class Gammaproteobacteria; order Enterobacterales; family Vibrionaceae; genus Vibrio. The sequence continues at coordinate 67,600 of NZ_VTXE01000025.1, forward strand.
ACAACCTTGCTAATATTCAGGTAAGAGAAGTGGACTCCGCTGGTGTGGGGAGCGCCGTTTCCGCCGGAACGGGTAGTGTCACGGTCGATACGATAAATCCAAACGCAGCGATTATCACACTAGAAAATGATACCGGCACAACAGGAGACAATGAAACCTCAGACGGTACTGTCATTGTCTCTGGTATTGAACCAGCGGCGACTTGGTACTGGTCAAATGATGGTAAAGATAGCAATGCATTAGATAAAGTTTGGACACAGGGATCAGGTGATCGCTTTGAACTGCCGCAAGGGTTTGCGGGTGACGTTGATGTTAAGCAGATTGACGCAGCCGGTAATGGAGCCGTCTCAACACTGCAAGCGATTACAATTAGCTCGCCATTAACTCTGCCAACAGTGACTTGGCCGACGGGCAATGACGCAACCGTGACCGTTTCGGGTATTGGTAGCAATAACTGGATGTATTCGGTAGACGGTGGCACAACGTGGTTTGTGGGCTCTGCAAGTAAAACCTTTGAACTGACTGATGGTGATTACTCTTCACAACAGGTTCAAGTGATTCAAATTGATGACGCGAATAATCGCAGTGACGCGGCCAAATCAACGGTATTTACCATTGATACTGCGGCACCCGATCAAGCCAGTATTTCCATTACGGATACAGGGATTACCGGTGACAATATCACCACCGATAACACCATTCTGCTGTCTGGTTTGGAACAAGGTGCAAGCTGGCGCTATTCAGTAGACGGTGGAGCGAGTTGGACTGCTGGAGGAACAGCGTCTGCTTCCGGTACTGCAAGCTTTGATATTAGCGCGCTTGGTCAGTATAGCGCTGGCCAAATTCAAGTTGAGCAGACTGACGCGGCAGGTAACATTAGCATCGCTTCATCAGGCAGCGATATTGATGTACAAGGAGCACTGAATCAGTTATCGATGACTCTACCTGCAATCACGGGTAGTGGCTCGACGACTTCAGCGAATCTAGTGACGGTAAATAACATCGCTGATGGTGCAAGTTGGCAGTATTCAGTAGATGGTGGTGTCTCTTGGCTAACAGGTAGCACTGCGGTTGCAGGAACGGCGACATTTACCTTAGCCGATGGTGACTATTCGGCGGCAGATAGCGTTCAGGTTCGCCAAATGAATTCGGTCCAATCAACGGCTGATATTGCCAATACCGTGGTAACTGCTGGCGAACTGACGGTCGATAGCAGTAAACCTGACTCTCCATTTATCTCATACAACCAGACTGGAGAGAGTGGCCAAACTAATGATACTACGGTCACCATTAGCGGTATCACCGAGACGGAGTGGAGCTACACCATTAATGGTGGTACTGAGCAAACGGCGGTTGTTACCAATGGTATCGCCAGAATTGATTTACCGAGCTCTGATGGGGATTACGTCATTAGTGCAACGCAAACCAATGAAGCGGGTAGCCGTTCATTAACGCCTTCATCAGTGACAGTGACTCTGGATACGGAGTCTCCTGATCTTGCTACCATTGACTACACACAGTCAGGAGCTAGCGGCATAACAGATACAGATGCCTTCACCATCTCTGGTGTGGAAGTTGGAGCAAGTTGGAGATACTCGCTGGATAATGGCGCGACATGGAGCAGCTCAGCGATTTGGACAGGTCCTTCACAGTTGATCAGTGGTGAGCTGAGTGAAGGCGCAAACAATATTCAGGTTGCAGTGACCGATAGCGCAGGCAATACCAGCGTAGCGGGTAAAACAGTTATTTACGATGCAACCAATCCTGATGCACTTACGGTTGCCCTTAATAATAGCGGTGTAGATGGCGTGACCTCTGATGGTCAGGTAAATATTGGCAATATTGAGGAAGGCGCGACTTGGTCGTACCGTATCAATGATGGCAGTTGGATCACGGGTGGAACCAACAACTCTAATACAGTCGCGTCAGCTCAATTTATGTTGTCTGAGGCCAACGGTACGATATCCAAGCTTGAAGTTCGTCAAGTGGACAGCTCTGGTCGAGCAACAACCACGGAACTTGCCGGCGTTAATGCAGGTAACACCTTAGTTATTGATACGACTGCACCACTGGTTTCAGTTGAAACCGAAACCAATACCATCTCAGGTCATAGTAATGAAGCCATTACTCTGCATTTTGATATAGATAATGATGGCAGTGTTGATAAGACACTAAATGTTGCTTCGGCTGCTGATTGGAGCATTGACGCTGCGGCATTAGGGCTAACGGGTGATGGCGTAGAAACAAACATCGGCATTAAAGCGACTGATACCGCAGGGAATAGTATAGATAACTTAGATATTCTGCTGAATGTTGATACTCAAGCGCCGACGTTAACCAACTTTGAAGTGAATGATGATGTGGCTGGTGGAAGTAAGACTGATGTGTCAGATGGTACGTGGACTAATGACAATCAGCCAAGCTTTGAAGGAACCACAGAAAATGGTGCCACAGTGACGTTAACCATTGGTAGCGATGAGTATCAAGCAACGGCATCAACGACAGATGGCAGCTGGAGTATTACTCCGGGAACCCCTCTTAGTGATGGTAGCCACAGTTACTCAATCTCAATTACGGATAACGGTGGCAACACATTAGAAAATGCCACAACAGGTTCATTGAGAGTAGACACAACGCCGCCGGAATATAACGCGCTAACTTATAGCGATGATGGTAATGCCGATAGTGGCGCTGTATCGTCTTTAAGTTTTGATGTGACGGATTCGGCAAGTGGTGTTGAAATGAATAGCAGCAATATTAGTGCGCTTTTAGATGGAAGTACCGATCTGCCAGTTTCGTTTAGTGGTGATCAGGCTACGGTGGACACGTCCGGTCATGGTGTCACTCACAATGATGCGAGTCACGATATTGTGATTACCATCACTGATTTAGCGGGCAATGAAACACAAGTGGAAAATGATATCTAAAGGTTAGTATAAGCTCATGCTTAGAGTAATTTATTGCTTTAAGTATTGAGCTAATTTACTATGCGCGCATATTTGCAATATTTATAAATATTAAGAAGTTATTTGTTTAAGGTATGTAAAAACAGATGAAAAATAATAACAGGACAATCAGTTGCATTGCTGTAGATAACAGCAAGATTTGTAAATTGATGTTTGTCTTATGTGGTCTATTTTGTAGTGGGATTGGATATAGCTCTGAACAGATAATTAGTACAGATGTTCAATCTCCTTCTGATACTGATTTTGCACAAAATATTGCAGTAAATAAGCAAGATTATTTACTCAAGTTTGATGACGTATTTGAACTGGCTCTTGACTCGTCAAAAGAGTATCTCGCACTAAGTAAAGAAGTCGATTCAAAAGTTATTCTGAAAGAAAAAGAAGAGAATTATTTTTATCCAAAAGCGACATTGAATTCTGAAACGACCAAGTATTATGGAACGCCTTACCCAAGTGTTGATGAAACTCAAGATTTCATATTTAAGCTTGATTCCAAAATATATGGTAGTGCAGTAGGAGATAAAATCGCTGCCAGTAAAGAAACCTTAGAAGCCGGTAATATTAGTTTAAAAGCACAAGAAATATCTGTTTATTACACCGTGCTTAAATACTTAACAAAAATAGAATTAACCAGAAAGTATGAACAGGTCGCGGAAGGGTATCGCAAAGAGATAGAAACCTATTACTTAAAGCAGGTCAACTCGACTAATGAAGGGGTGTCTACTCAAACCGACGCGATGGAAGCAAAGCTTTCTGTGGCGGAATTTGATGATTCAGTCTACTCGGTTGTGTCAAATATTGAACAGTATTTTAAGCAGCTAAGTGAAGAGACCGGAGTTGAACTTGGTCTCGATGAAGAGGGGGCAGATCAGCGAATCGGCATTGATTATGAACGTCTTAAGCCGTTGTTAGCAAAAGAGATCAATCAGATTAGCCCTGAAGAGTTGATTGCAACTAATGCCGAGTTACAACGTACGCAGAAGAACATGAAATCGTCGCTATATTCTGCGCAGTCTACCCGTGAACGCTTGGTGGTTGAGATCAGTTCAGAGAATCATTTTGTAACCACGGGTGATGTGGGTGGAAATGACTTTGGTGATACCGATAAATCTTATGTACAGTTAAATGTTGAGATTGACCTGTTTAATAATGATATTCAATCTGATCAAGATTCTGCGTTTAAACTCTATCAAGCTGAACGACTACGATTTGATAAGCAGTATAAGCAGTCAATGGATGCATTTAAAACGAGCTTAACTAATTATAATCAGCAAAAAATAAAAAGAGAAAAAACAGCTGAGCAGGTAGAGATATTAGCTGAGTTGATTGAGAATCAGAAAGAAGAAATATATACCGATCAAGTTACTTATAAAGATATTGTAGAGAGTATTGCAAAGTTAAATAAAGCGAATCAAACCTTGCTGGATATTGATTTGAATTTATTTGATACCCTATATGAAATAGGAACTTTAACGTCAGAGAAAATACTTTGAGTGTTTAATTTAGTTGAGTGAATGTATAAATGTTGAAGAATATAGCTAAGAACAGAAATAAATTAATAGTCCTAGGGCTAGCGATTTGTATTGTTATTTATATTCTTCTTTTAAAGCAGATTGAAGTCGTTGCGCCTGGAACAGGTTTAACTGGAATTAAACAGAGTAATGTTTCAGTAAAAGCACCAACGAGCAGTTATATTGTACAACTGATGGTCGCGCAGGGTGATGAAGTTAATAAAGGCGACCCTTTATTAAAATATCGAAATTTAGAAGATGAATACCGTTTAAAACAGACCGGAGAAGAGCTCGATCTGAATGAAAAATTGCTCTCTATTTATCACAATGAACGCTGCTTTTTAACCGGTCCTCAATTTGCTTCTGTGACGAAAGAAAAACTGGCTGAAGATTGTGTCGATCATCAACCATTAGCCAATGCTGGTGGGTTATATATACTCAGTTTCTATGAGGATTATCTGCAAGAGCAGCAGTACATTCTTAATGTAGAGAAAGAGCGGTATAGAAAAGAGCGTGAGCTACTTAATAAAGAGAATATTTTAACCAAAAAGAAAACGGCATTGCGAAGAGGTAAAGGGGCAACCGTCAGTTTTTATGATGTTGAAACTGAACTTTCTAACGTTAAAACTGAAGTGATCAATTTTCAAATATCGTCTATTGATGCGAAGAAAAAGCTTAATGATAAATTGATGATATTCCAAATGCGTCGCTCTGAGCGCTTATTATCACTAGAAGAACAGATAGACAAAATAAAGCCTTTGATCACTCAAGCAAAATATACAAAAAAATTATTGGAAGAGAAGCAATTAAAATCGGTTATTCGCTCGCCTATTGATGGCAGTATTTTAGAGCTAACTGAGGGGCTATCCACCGATACCTTTATTCAAGAAGCCTCGCCACTGTTTGTGCTCAAGAAAAAGGGCACCTCTCAGCAAGTGGAAGCTAAGTTTGAGTCTCGTTATCGACACTTTCTGAGCATTGGTAGAAAGGTACGCTTAAAAATCAATACCCCCGGTTTTAATGAAATTTTTAATGGCACCATAACGGACCTTAGTTCTGACTCTATTAGCTATGAAGATCAGGGAAGAACAGGTGAGCGATATTATCGTGTCACCATTCAGCCAGATGAAGAGTTTTTGCAATTGTCATTGGAGCTGGGAATGGACGTACAAGTATTTGTGGTCAATGACCAAGTCAGTGTACTTGAGTTTATCTTGAGTGTGTTGCCCAACGATATAAAGTTTGAGGTGTGGTAAGTGATTGGATTTGTCGCGGCAATATCAGCCTCTTTAGCGGTTATTATTCTGGTGGTTATCGCCAGTTTAATCGGCTTTGTTCAGTCGATAATACCGACAACAGGCCTGGTCAAAATCGATGAGCTAACGTATCGCTACAACATGCAAACGCCGTATGTTACCCGTGAGTTGCTTACCGATTTGGTATTAACCGTTGGGGATATGAGTATCAGTGATCGCATTAAGTCGTATCAGACTGGGTGTAATTATGGTTTTAATACCAATGAGTATGAGATGACACGTATCGCGACCTTTAACTATATCGCCACCAATCAGTTTTTTGCAGGCAGTTATCCAGTGGATAACATCAAGGTTGTTTCTCAGCAGGATAAAATGAACAGCTGCTATATCGATATACATATATTTGCCGAGAAAGAGGGAGAGAATAATGAATGACGATACTTTAGCCCCTTTTGTGGATGCGCTATCGTCCGCGCTGATTATGATGGTTTTGGTGAGTATATTTTTTATGCTGCAAACCGCCACTTCTCTCAATTCGGCAGCGAAACAGACATCACTTAACGACTTTCAGGAAAACAAGTACAACCCCATTGTTTACCATGACGTCATGCGATCTAATCTGGATGAACATCAATTTGAGTATCTGGTGAATTTTAAACTGGAACAGAGTTTCATAGATAAGATCAAGAGCCAGTTGCTCGACGCAAAGAAAATCAAAATTACAATTTACAGTCGTGATGACATCAAGAAGAGCACCGTAAATTTAATAAGACTTTTAAAGTATTTACAATTACCACCACATATAAAGGTTGAAACCTCTATGCAACCAACAACAAATGTATTATCTAAAGTGCAATGGGAGATAGACTAAATGTATATCTTTGGCTTAATTCTCTATATTGCGATTCCGGTATTAACTTACACCGTTGAGCCTGCAAGGCTTCTTGTACAGCAGTGTTTCGCTCTTTCACCAGAAATAACGGTGTTAATCACTTTAACGTATTTCTATCCCCTTGCTATTTTTGCCTACAGTTTCATTAAAAAGTACAAGGATGCAGTGCATCTTGCTCACTTTAGAAGTCAGGTAACGCTAGCCTCATCTTTAGCGGTTTCTTTTGGTCTTATCGGTACCTTTATCGGTTTATCGCAGATGATTTCTGGTATTGCTGCTGGTATGGGAGCTGAGGGGGACTTTTCTGAGAAGATGGAAGCGCTGCTTGGTTCTATCGGCGTGGCTCTTGATTCTATGTCTTTTGCTTTTTTAACCTCCATTTTGGGTGTGAGCTGTTCAGTTAGTGTGTTGTTAGCATCTAACTATCTCAACAACTTTTTTGAGAAAGAGTTGGTGCACGGTGAAAACAGCAATGATGAAGAGGAAAAGAATGCTATTAATGGCTTGTCTGAAGGTCAGCAACAGGTTATCAATGAAAACTTTAAGCAGATGCAGAACTCCATAGACAACACCATTGAGCTTATTAATAGCAAAGATAAGGTGTGGACGGATCTGTTTACCCTGCTTGAGAACAACTCCGGCTCAACCGTGGTGCAGTCATTTAGTGATAACTTGGCTGAAAATAACCGTTTGGCTATGAAACAGTCGCAGCAAATTGAGCAGATTTATACTGAGCAGGCAAACGTGCATCAGAAGTTGGAAGCTTCTCTGAATGATTACACTCACTATATGCAGCAGCAAACGCATGCCATGGTGAATGCGATTACCAACATGGCGTCAGAAATTGATCGAATGGGTTATACCATTGAGCAGACAGCAGAAGGTACCAATCGAACACTTAACCAAAATGGTGAAGTATTTGAACGAGTACATGCTTCTTTTAATGAGTTCTTACAAAATACCAATGATTCGTTTAATCAAGCTCTTAGCAGCAACAGTGCCTCGTTTAATGAAGCGTTAAGCAATACTAACAGTTCATTCAATCAAGCGTTAAGCAGTACCAATACTCAGCTGCAAGATGTGTCGGACATCTTGCATGACATACGTATCTCTACTGCGATTCCATTGGAAGAGTCACTACAGGCTGCATTAAGAGATAACGCCTTCAGTTTGGTATTCCAGCCTCAATTTGATCACGCTCAGAGTGTCATTGGTGCTGAGTCTTACATTCGTTGGGTGGAACCCGTAAGAGGACTGATACCTACTGATAAACTGTTTAAGATCGCTCAAGGTGAAGGGGTTGCTGTTCAGTTAGAGTTCTGGGTCATGCGTAATACCATCCAGCAAGTTTCTATCTGGCAACAGAAAGGTATGTGGCAAGAAGAGTCAACGGTATCTATTAATGCTTCGAGTGAATTATTGTTAGCACCGAACTTTATTACAGAAGTAGAGAAGATAGCCAAGCAGTACAACGTAATGCCGGGTTCTATCGCCTTTGAAGTGACTGAAGACGCAATCATGAAAAATGATGCGCAAGCCAAAGATAAGATTCGTCAGCTTCATAATATGGGCATGAAACTTTATATTGATAACTTTGGTACGGGCTACACCAACATATCTCAGCTTAGTGAGTTCCAACCAGATCGTTTAAAACTGGCGCGTTCAATTGTTAATAGCCTTGCAGGTAGTAATCAGTCGGGCATTGCTGTTGTACGTTCAGTTATGTCGCTGGCACAGCAGTTGGGTATTACCGTCTCTGCCGATGGGGTGGAAACAGAAGAGCAGTTTGAGTTATTGAAAGCAGAAGGGTGCAACTTGTTCCAAGGTTGGTACTTTGAAAAACCTCTAGAAGTGGATGCGTTTGAAAATAGACTTGAAATCAAAGACGACTCTGTATCATCACCAGATGGTGACATAGAAGATGCCATTATTGAGTAATGCTGTCTTCGAAACAATCGGATTGATGAGTGACTAAAAAAATGGGCGTGATGCCCATTTTTTTTTATGACTAATGTAGTAACTGGCTCTTTGTGTATCTGGGTGACAGTTAGTTTAAACTCACTGTTCAAGTATCAGCAGTTTTGCCTGTTTTATGGCGAATTGTGCCGCTGACGATTCATTCGGTTGTGCCGCTATATCCACGGCTCTAGGCAGTACCACAAAATAACTGACTGTATCTTGGTTGATTTTATCTTTTCTCATGTTGTCAGAGTCTAACCAGTAGGCCTGTAGACTGATGCTGAGTATTAAGCTGCGACGATGAGCGAAGCGACCAAAGAAGGTGCCTAACTCATGTACGCTACCGAAAGCAGATTCAAGGCTTTTCTCTTCTGCACTTGGCAGGTAGGCGTAAAAGCTCACTCTGTTTCGTCTATCATCGGCATTTACCTCTAAGGGTGAGGTTGTATATTGCCCCGACACAAACGGCATGCTTTCACTGATATCTTCATCTGCAACATAACCTTTACACTCTCTTTTTTCGGCTAACCCCTTCCTAAAGCGGTACTCCGCGCAGGCAAATTCACCCACAACCTTAGACATGACATCAACAAATGTTTGTGAAGCTAACTTATCCGCATTGTATGAAGAGAGAAAATAATGGTTGGGAAATAGATAACTCTTGCTGCTTTTTACATCTTGTAAGTTGTGTAATGGGATAGCGTCGCCGTTCTCAATGGCAGTTAATAAGACATTGGGCTTCTCGCTGACGCTTTCTCCATTCGAAAATAGTTGCGCATAAGCGAAGCGAGGATAGTTGCCCCCTTGGTAGTCGTCAGCATAGCTGGTACTGCTGTTCGCCATTAGTAAAACAGAAAATACAGGGGGGATGATGTACTTATAAACTAATGATAGTTTCATTATTATTGCCTTAATAAACAGCAGATTAATGTGTGAGCCATGCAGTTAGGTTGCATTTGAAAATGAGTTTAGTTTCATAGAGCATAGTAACTGGTCTAACAAAAATGTGTATTTGCCGTTATCACAAAACGGCCAGCTGGGGTTGTTTTATGCGTAGGCTAACTAATCATGCCGAACGACATGCTTATCAAACCCTATACCGTAGATGAACTGAAGCAGACGGTGACTCATTGGGTAGGTTAGCCTATGCAGCAATCAATAAAACTCGCCCTTTGGGAGCACATCAACACGCCCATTTTTGCGGCAGATAATCTTGAAAGGGAATGCCATTCCTTCAATTATCTTTCTTGAACTGAACTTGTTGATGTTGTTCTGAATCCTGCATCTTGAGGTCACTTGAGTATAGATAAGAAAAATAAATTAATATATTAACAGATTGGTTTGTTTTAACTTTATTCTTTAGTTTGAGTTTTAATATTTAATCAAAGATGTCCCGATTAAGGTGTTATCGATTTTTATTATGCTTTTTATTTTAACTGTTAGTTCTATGTCATGAAATTTCAACTTAGTTCTATTGCTGACAATAAATTGACAAAATAATCACATTCCTTTGTTAGATTAATTTTAGTAATTAAATATTGATAAATATGTATCGCATAATTGAGGTGAATATATGAATAAGGTGATTAATGCAATAGGAATGGCAATAATAATTGGTAAATACATGGTTTTTGCGCTTTTAGCTGGTTTAACGATAACGACAGGTGTTAGTGCGGCAGATCCGGCTTTAATGCTGGTATTTGAAGGTAACGATTAAATAAACCTATATTTATAAATAAAAAAGGCAGCCTTAGGGC
>NZ_VTXE01000026.1 GCF_013114595.1 Vibrio sp. 99-8-1
GAAACTGGAAGCAAGCGCTGAACCGCTTTATGATTATGTTCGAAGACCGATTAACTGAATACTTGTAACCAATGGCAGTTACACAGAATTATTTACAGGGTCTATATACGCTGACTATAGGGCTGCTATGAAACCTATCTTAACTTCATATGGCGGTGGATTTGGTTTCGATTTTGTTGTTTCCGAAGTGCTGTTAGCTGAAGTTGATACCCCTATAAATCGAGTATTTACTATTCACTTTCCTAACCAAACTTCAGCAGATACCTTTTTCTCTGATAGTGAATATGTAAAAGTGAAAGCTCAGTATTTTGATAAATCAGTTTTCCATACCACAATCATTTCTAGTTATGAAAAAGATACTTAATGTGACATTAGCCGTCACGTCGAAAACATCAGTGACGGCATAACAATCAGTTTAGTTGTCTACAAACATGTGGTTGGCTTTGGTTACACCTCTGTCATAGGTGCAAAAAGTGTCGGTAGCAGCGTCGGTTTTACTGTGAATCTTAATGTTGGTTATTACTTCTACAGCACCCGCATCGTAACACGCTTGTTGTGCGTCTTTTACGATTTCAAGCAATTGGTTTAACTCACCTTTTAATGTGGTTTCCATTGCACTCACTTGGAATGGAACACCAGATGCTTTAACAACTTGAATCGCCTTATCGACGACTTCAAAATTGTTCCCTTCTTTAACTCTTGGGATAACTTGGAAAGCGAGCATTACTTCATCTAATCGAGGTTTTTGAGCTGACATTAATCGTGTCTCATTGGCTGTTGTTGGTATCGAATAGCGTATAGTAACATCAATTAAAAGCATCGAGGATTGCCCTTGAGAGTATCGGCTAGTAAAAAATTTAATAGAGATTGGCAACGCACTGCAATTTTGCTTTGAATCAGCTTTAGTGATGGCAGCACAATAGGTTAGACTCAGTGGCCGCGTTGCTTATGTATTAACGCGGCATTGGGTGATTGACATAATATTTCAGTTTGAGGCGGTAAAATGAGTAAGGTTATTGATAAGCTGGCGTGGGTTTTGGTTCAAGATGGCAAGTTGTTGGCTGTTCGATCTAAGGGGAAAAATCTTTTCTATCTTCCCGGTGGTAAACGTGAACTCGGTGAAAGTGACAGTGACGCACTAATACGTGAAATCAGAGAAGAGTTGTCTGTTGAACTGTCTGCAGATAGCATCGAATACATGGAAACTTTCGTTGCTCAAGCTGATGGCAAAGCAGAAGGTGTATCTGTCAAACTAACTTGTTATTTTGCGGAATTCTCAGGGGAGTTAGCGGCTGATGCCGAAATTGAAGAGCTCCGGTTTATTGATTCTAATGATGAAGGTGTCTGTTCTGTTGCGGCCTTGGTAGCATTACGTTGGTTAGTGTCGAAGTCGCTGGTAGGCGAAAAAATCGGCTAACAAGGCATTGTCGGTGAGTTAGGTTGAGCTTGGAACTTATAACTTAAGGTTAGGTTTTGGTATTTAAGCAGCAATAGTTTAGGCTGGATGACCGCGTTGAAAACGACTTACCGCGGCATCTGTTTATGGAGGAGTTGATAGCCTATGGGAAGCTTTTTTGAGAGTGAGTTTATGCTCTCTAACTCTTTACACTTTGTGCTGCTTACCAGTGCTTTGGTGTTAGCATTTCATTTGCCTATTTGGTGCGGATTTAACCTCTGTAAACGTAGATGGAAATACATAGATTATCTTTGGCCTTTGTTAGCTGGTATTGGTATGTTGGGTGCCGTGTCTGAAATTCGCTCCGTTGTAGCCGGAAACTGGGCGGCAACTGAACAAACTCGCGCAGTGACTACTCTTGAATCTATTCATGACTTCTCTGTTCGACAGATCAGAGGTGATATGTGTTCGGGAATCACATCAGTTAGTGGAGAAGACATATATTCAGACCCTTGTCGTTGGTATCTATCCATAGCCAAGCAGCTAAAGTCGTTAGATTTTAGTTCATTGCCCCAAGTGAGTCGTCGAAGCTTCCCAACCGATGGTCTTAGTCTGGAATGGATTGAAGATGATGTAGTTTGGGTCAAGGGTATGCTTGAGCAGTACAATCAGCAAAAAAATCAGTATAACAAAACGATTTCAGCGCAAGTAAAGCATCCTATGGAGCAAGTCTTTTGGTATATCAGCCCATACTTGGTCTGTTTTGCCGTAGCGTTACGTTTGGCTAAGGTGACCGGTGAACTCAAACTTGAGAAACAAACATAACTAAGCGTTTACGATAGAAATGTCCTGAGTGGCATTTTAATTATGAGTAGTATGAACCATCTAGCGAGTCGTCAGTATGAAGTTTGCCTGACTCACACTTAGCTGCGGCGATATATCAATAGGAGTTTTTGTGACACCATTTTTTTTATCTCAGATTTTAGTTGCAGTGGCTATTGGGTTTGATTTGATGTCATTCCAATTCAAAGATAGGAAAAAAATTGTAACTTGCCTATTTTTTGCGGGTAGTTTGATTTCCAGCCATTTCATTTTGCTTGAACAATGGACGGCGGCAACTCTTATGATCATTGCTACAGTCAGGTATTTGGTGAGCATATTCTCTACTTCTCAAAAGTTAAAATATGCCTTTTGTACTGCTTCCGTTATTTCTGCCGTTGTTACTTATTCTGGATTAGTAAGTGTTATTAGTTGCTTCGCATCGGTTTTTCAGACGGTTGCTGCATTTAATAAAGATGACCGTCGTTTAAGAGAGTTAATGATAATCGGTACTGCTCTGTGGTTAATACACAACTATATGGTTGGCTCTCCAACAGCGGTTGTGATGGAAGTGCTTTTTATTACCAGTAATTTGGTCGGTTATTATCGTTATTACTATATACGCAAGCACCTTGATGTCACTTGAGTATAAGAACACAGCCACAGTGTAAATACAGTTAGGGGATTAAGGCTGGTGACAACGCGCCGTAACGCAACTAAGCCTACTCATGTACTTCCAAACGAGCAAAACCACGAATTCCTTCCTGATTATTTTTGCGTATCAGTCTCTATCACTATGTTTGAGAATATTAAACTACATCCCAAGCTTCTTTAGCTTTCGGTAGATGGTATTTCTGCTTACTCCCAATATTTTAGAGGTGCGGCTTATATTGCCTTGGTTTGCTTGGTAAGTCGCAAGTAACTTGTCTTCAATTGTGGTTTGCAAATTTGTCTCTGCAGTCGTGTTATTGGGTGTGGTGGTGGTTATCTCACGGGCGATGTTATCGGGTATATGTTTAAGGCAGAGAACCGTTTCGTCACTGGCTAAAAGTGATGCCACTTTAATAACATTATCCAATTGGCGAATATTCCCCGGCCATGGATATTGCGTTAATAGCTCGACAAGATCAGGGCTAAGTGTTTGTTCTGTTAATGCGTGTTTCTGGTGTAGTTTGTTGATCAGCGCCACTTTGTCCTTTCGGTTCCTTAACGGTGGGATTTCAATTAACAAACCATTGAGTCGGTAGTAGAGATCTTGCCGAAATAAACCAAGTTCTACTTGCTGCTCTAGGTTTTTGTGCGTCGCCGCGATGACCTGAATATCCACATCAATCTTCTTATTTGAACCAACAGGAACCACCTCCTTGTCTTGTAATACGTGCAGTAATCGGCACTGAGCATCTAAGGGCATGTCGGCGATTTCATCTAAAAAGAGTATGCCTTTGTCTGCCTGACGCACCTTGCCTTGATAGCCTTTACTGTTAGCACCTGTAAACGCGCCGGGAGCGTAACCAAACAGTTCAGATTCAACCAAGTCCTTTGGTAAAGCACCGCAGTTAACCACCACTAACGGTCCTTGTTTGCGGTTGCTCTGTTTATGCAATGCTTTAACAAATTCGCCTTTGCCGACACCCGTTTCACCTAAAATGAGGAGATTAATCTGTTTATTAATGACCTTGCTTGCTTGTTGCCAACCGTGCTCAACTCTCTCATCACCGTAGTGGAGAGAACAAGCTTGAGAGTAGGTGGTGGAACTCTGTTTCTTCTGTTCTGAAAGAGGGTGAATTTTAAACACAAAGCTTTGCTGTTCTTGTTGCAGGAGGTGTTCAATCGGCCTGCCTATCATCTGTTCATGTTCAAGCAGTTGTGAGGCGACTTTATTGTGCGCGATGATCTGCCCTTGCTGGTCAGCAATAACAATACCTTGCCAGCCGCTATTTAGAATGGAGTTATCCATGGCAAGATCAACCCGCAATGTGCCTTGTGGCAACTGACATAACAGCTCACTCTCAATGTTTTGTACCATATTTTGAATAAGGTGTTGGGTATTGGCATGGTGAACTTGCTGTTCACTGGTGATATCTAATATCGCTAACATATTGTTATTGTGGTCGAAGATAGGGCTAGCGGTACAGCTGATAAAGCGGTGTTGATGAATAAAGTGTTGGTCACCAATAATGGAGATCGGTTTTTCCTCTACGATAGCGGTACCAATGGCGTTGGTGCCTTTTAAGTTCTCTCTCCAGCAAACGCCACTTTCCAATGCTATGGTGGTGAGCTTACTTTGAAACTGTTTTTGTCCCCATGATCCAATAATCACGCCATCGGTATCGGTTAAAATGAGCCGACTATTGGTTCTGGCGAACAGCTGATTGAAGAAAGGAAGTGCCAGCTTTTCAACTGCACTAATCAACGTCGCTAACATCGCTCTGCGTTCGTTGAGCTGTGATTTTTTGACTCTCGCTTCCTGAGGTAAACGCCGTTCGTGTAAACCTGCATCACTGCTTCTCATCCATGAGCAATTAAGCCAATCAGTTGTTTCATTTGTAGGGAGCTGCATAACTGTTCCATTTTGTAACAATAAGGGTGTGTCAATTGGTGACACTTGAACACGGCTTGACTGATAACGATCCTTGCCTAGTTAAATTTATACGACTTGTTAATGAAATGTAATCATAGTGTTACATGTTGTTGTGATCAAGTTTTGTAAAGTTGGCCTGTGACTTGCGTTAGGTGAGGTCATACTCCGGATGTGGAGTGTGTCTAACTCAGCTAAAACAAGGGAATATTTTATGATCTATGCTCAACCAGGAACGGAAGGTTCAGTCGTTAGCTTCAACTCGACTTACAATAATTTTATTGGTGGTGAATGGGTAGCACCGGTAAAAGGAGAATATTTTGATAACCTTTCGCCAGTTAATGGCAAAGCATTTTGTAAAGTGGCTCGCTCTACGGAAGAAGATATCAATTTAGCGCTTGATGCCGCTCATGCAGCGAGAGCATCATGGGGATCTACCAGCGTTGCAGAGCGCTCAAATATCTTATTGAAAATAGCCGATAGAGTAGAGCAGCATTTAGAAGAGCTCGCAGTGGCTGAAACTTGGGAAAACGGTAAGCCAGTTAGAGAAACCCTAGCGGCGGATCTGCCATTGGTGGTGGATCACTTCCGCTACTTTGCTGGATGCATTCGTGCTCAAGAAGGTTCTGCGGCTGAGCTAGATGTTAACACCGCGAGTTACCATTTTCCTGAACCTGTTGGGGTTGTAGGGCAGATCATTCCGTGGAACTTCCCTATGCTTATGGCTGCTTGGAAACTTGCTCCAGCACTTGCTGCGGGGTGTTGTGTGGTGCTGAAACCTGCAGAACAGACGCCGACTTCTATTCTCGTTTTGATTGAAAAAATCGCCGATATATTACCAGCGGGTGTGGTGAACGTGGTTAATGGCTTTGGCCATGAAGCGGGGCAAGCGTTGGCAACCAGTGAGCGAGTCGCAAAGCTTGCCTTTACTGGTTCTACGGAAATTGGTCACCATATATTGAAGTGTGCGGCAGAAAGCTTGATTCCGTCTACCGTTGAACTAGGGGGGAAATCCCCGAATATCTATTTTGCCGATGTGTTTGATCATGAAGATGATTATTTGGATAAATGTGTCGAAGGGATGTTACTTGCGTTCTTTAACCAAGGGGAAGTGTGTACTTGTCCATCGCGTGTTCTTGTGCAGGAGTCCATTTACGATAAGTTTATCGCGAAAGTGGTAGAGCGTGCTAAAACCATCGTACAGGGAGATCCTCTGGATGTATCCACGCAGGTTGGTGCACAAGCGTCTCAAGAGCAATTTGATAAGATTCTTAGCTACTTAGAGATAGGCCGCCAAGAAGGTGCGGAAGTGTTAGTCGGTGGTGAGCCTGCGGTACAGGAGGGTGACCTTGATTCTGGTTACTATATCCAGCCAACCATGTTAAAAGGTGATAACTCAATGCGCGTGTTCCAAGAAGAGATTTTTGGACCCGTGATTGCAATCACGACCTTTAAAGATGAGCAAGAAGCGTTAGCCATCGCAAATGATACGGAATATGGTTTAGGTGCGGGTGTATGGACACGAGATCAAAACCTAGCTTATCGAATGGGGCGCAATATAGAAGCGGGAAGAATATGGATTAACTGTTACCACGCTTATCCTGCTCATGCCGCGTTTGGTGGCTACAAGAAATCAGGTATTGGTCGCGAGACGCACAAGATGATGCTAGATCATTACCAAAACACCAAAAACTTACTGGTTAGCTATGATGTTAATCCGCTAGGATTTTTTTAGTTGGGAGACATTCTAAGCAAACTTTTGCGAGAGTAATGTTTTGCAAGAGTAATGGAAAAGGCAGCATTAGCTGCCTTTTATTCTTTTAAATAGTATTAAGTTTTATTAAAAAATATGAATAAGGTGTGTGAAAATTACCATTGATATTTCTATATGCTGATATTTATTTAATTAGTCTATTATTACTCAGGTGAGATATCTCACAATAATAATTGTTAATATAAAAATATAGTGTGTCGCTATTGAGCTGCCGAGGTGATTTATTATATCTTTGTTGTTAATCGCCGCGCTCTATTTTTCTTTTTTAAAGGAATGACGGCCTGTTCTTATTAATTACTAGGTAATATATTTGTCAATATGGAAAATATCGTACCCTTTCCCAACGAAGATTTTGTTTTAGATAGTATCGCGGATTTTTGCGAGATCTCTCGAAGCAACATTCAAGTACACTACATGTTTAAGTATCATGTTTTAAGCCTAAATGGTCATGCTTTTGCAATGGTTATCGATGGCCGACTGGCGCTTAAATACGGTAATAGTAAACAGCTTAAAGAGCGACTGTTGCAAGAGAATGGTCAGGTAGTTTGTGACTATTCAACAGTGACCAAAACCATGTCCTATTTATCGATTCATGAAGATTGTTCATTACCAATCTCTAACAGTTGTTTAGAGTTACTAAAGCGAGTGATGTACTACTGGTATAATTTAGGTGAATCACCTCGTGTGGCCTCTATAGAAAACATGACTAATATTACTAAAAGCTTGGCGCTATCTTTACATAATATTGGTATTAAAAGCGTTGATGAATTAAAGAATTTAGGTTCTGCTAATGCTTATCATAAATTAAAAACAGTTTATCCTGATATTCCAAATAGTTACTATAGTCGTATAGAAGGTGCATTAACTAATAAACACTACATGTTTGTTGAAGAGTTTTATATAGACTCTTTACCATGTTAATGATTGCCATTTATCTGAATATATAAATTAAAATGGGC
This sequence comes from Vibrio sp. 99-8-1, assembly GCF_013114595.1. Classification (GTDB taxonomy): domain Bacteria; phylum Pseudomonadota; class Gammaproteobacteria; order Enterobacterales; family Vibrionaceae; genus Vibrio. The sequence goes on from NZ_VTXE01000026.1 coordinate 7,527, forward strand.
GCTCGCCCATTTTTTGCTAGTAAAGACGTCCTTTTAGTCCCGTTTGCTGCAATATTCGTGCAGAGATCTCTTCTACCGATAGTGAAGAGGTATTGATATAGGGGATCGCTTCACGACGGAACAGTTGCTCAACGCTGTGTAGCTCTTCGGCACACTGCTTTTCACTGGCGTAGACGCTGTTGGCTAAACGTTCATTTCTAATCTCAGCCAATCTCTCTTTATTGATGGTTAAACCAAACAGTTTATGCCGATAGACTTGAAAAATATCTGCTAACGCTAAAGAGGGTATATCGTCACTAATAAACGGGTAGTTGATCACCCGCAATCCAAAATGCAGTGCCATATATAAACTGGTTGGTGTTTTGCCACTTCTAGAGACACCCAGCAAAATAATGTCCGCTTGCTCAATTCCTTTCAAAGATACGCCGTCATCATGGCTTAACGTGTACTCAATGGCAGAAATTCGGTCATAGTAGGCTTTCTCATCTTTTCCTACGCTACGCGAACGCTGAAGCTTAGGTTTGGCTTCTAGCTGTAGGTCTTGCTGAATAGGCTTAGTCAACATGCTCAAAATATCATAAATATGAGCATCCGCCGTCATGATAATTGCTTTGACTTCTGGAATCACGGTAGAAAGAAACACCACGGGAGAAGTGCCGGTCTTTTCTTTCGCCTGTTTAATATGTTGCAACGCCTGATACGCCATTTCACTGTTTTCCACAAAGGGAATCGTTTGCTCGTGAATTTTAAATGAAAATTGGCCTAATACAGCATTTCCTAATGTTTCACATGTGATGGCTGTTCCATCAGAAATATAAAACACGTCACGTCTTTCGATAGTTTTTTGCATATTTTGTTGAATCTTTCAAAAATATTTTATATTTGTATAAGGATAATACTGATAACTCTATCAAGCAATCGGATTAATGGTCACACTTCTCAATATTGGAATAAGAGAAACGTCTCATTTTCGTTGCTTACCCCCTACATCATTTGCTGTTAAGCATAGGAGAAAAACGTGGAAAAGAACGTACTTTGGTTCAACACTCTATCAATGAAGGATGTTGATAAGGTTGGCGGAAAAAATGCGTCACTTGGTGAAATGGTATCTAGTTTGGCAAAGGCCGGAGTGTCTGTCCCAAATGGATTTGCAACAACATCGTATGCGTTTAATCAGTTCTTAGATTTTGAAGGATTGGATGAACGAATTCATAGCATTTTAGATACGCTGGATGTGGATGACGTCGCCGCGCTAAGGCAGGCGGGAGAAACCATCAGAGAGTGGATTCTACAAGCTCCTTTTCCACCTGCGTTAGAGCAGGATATACGCGACTGCTACACGCAGTTGTTGGATGGTGACCAATCGATTTCTGTTGCTGTCCGTTCATCTGCTACCGCGGAAGATTTACCGGATGCCTCTTTTGCCGGTCAGCAAGAAACATTTTTAAATGTTGCAGGCATAGAATCCGTCATTGAAGCGACCAAACACGTTTTTGCTTCACTGTTTAACGATAGGGCGATCTCATACCGCGTTCACCAAGGTTTTGATCATCGCGGTGTTGCGCTCTCTGCAGGGATCCAGCGAATGGTGCGGTCGGACAGAGGAGCATCAGGGGTTATGTTTACTCTTGATACTGAATCTGGTTTTGATCAAGTGGTGTTTATCACCTCATCATGGGGTCTTGGAGAGATGGTGGTTCAGGGAGCGGTCAATCCTGATGAGTTTTATGTACATAAGCCGATGCTTAAAATGGGTAACGACGCCATTTTGAGAAAAACACTCGGTTCGAAGCGAAGTAAGATGATTTATGGCGATAGCAGCGCACTAGGGAAGCAAGTCGCCATTTGTGACACCGACGCTAATGAACAAACTCAATTTTCACTTGATGACCAAGACGTTCTTTCTCTTGCTAAGCAAGCGCTGATTATTGAGCAACATTACGGTTGTGCCATGGATATTGAGTGGGCCAAAGATGGTGTCAGTAACGAGCTGCTTATTGTTCAGGCTCGTCCAGAGACTGTGTGCTCGCAAAATAGTGCCGATGTAATTGAACGTTTCCAACTGAAAGACAAAGCCGAAGTGCTTGTTGAAGGGCGAGCGATAGGCCAGAGAGTTGGAGTTGGCCCAGTAAGGTTAGTGAGTGACCTGAGCGAGATGGAACTGGTGCAGAAAGGGGACGTATTGGTGACAGACATGACGGATCCTGATTGGGAACCGGTCATGAAAAAAGCGTCCGCTATTGTGACAAACCGAGGAGGAAGAACTTGTCATGCGGCGATAATCGCTCGTGAACTTGGCATTCCAGCTATTGTAGGTTGTCATGACGCAACCGAGCAGTTACAAGATCAACAACGGGTGACGGTTTCATGTGCGGAAGGTGAAACAGGCCATGTTTATCAAGGGGAGTTGCAGTTTGATATTCGTCGCTCAGAAGTTGGGAAACTGCCGCAACTGCCCGCCAAGATGATGATGAACGTGGGTAATCCTGACAGAGCATTTGATTTTGCTTGTATTCCGAATGAAGGGGTGGGGTTAGCTCGCTTAGAGTTTATTATCAATAAAATGATAGGTATTCACCCTAAAGCCTTGCTTAACTACCAACAACAGCCTAGTGAAATCAAACAGAAAATTGACCAGATGATTGCCGGCTATGCGGATCCGGTTGAGTTTTATATTGCTAAGCTGACTGAAGGTATCGCTACCATTGCAGGAGCGTTCTGGCCTAAGCGCGTGATAGTGAGAATGTCGGATTTTAAATCTAACGAGTACAGTAACTTGATTGGCGGTAAGCAGTACGAACCGCATGAAGAGAACCCAATGCTCGGTTTTAGGGGCGCATCTCGTTATGTTTCTCCTGAGTTTGAGGACTGTTTTGAACTGGAAACCGCCGCGATTAAGCGAGTGCGTAATGACATGGGGTTGAACAATGTCGAGATCATGATCCCATTTGTTCGAACGCCATCAGAAGCTTCATCAGTGATTGATTTGCTGGCAAAATATGGCTTAAAACGCGCTGATAACGGACTGAAGGTCATTATGATGTGTGAGCTACCTTCCAACGCGGTACTGGCGGATGAGTTTCTAAAGTACTTTGATGGTTTTTCTATCGGCTCTAACGACATGACTCAGTTAACTCTTGGTTTGGATAGAGATTCTGGCGACGTCGCCCATCTTTTCGACGAACGTAACTTGGCAGTGAAAGCGATGCTCAAGCTGGCCATCGACGCTGCTAACCGAGCAGGGAAGTATGTTGGCATATGTGGACAAGGTCCTTCAGACCACCAAGATTTCGCTCAATGGTTGATCAGTGAAGGTATCAACTCCTTATCTCTAAACCCCGATACGGTATTGGATACTTGGGTAGCGCTTGGAGAAGCAGATGACAGTTAATCCTGTTCAATAAATCTATCGTATAAATTATCTGAAACCCTCAATTGGTTCTGCTTAACCGTTGAGGGTTTTTTATTGGCGTTAATGACAACGGAACGGTAACGAAATCTTAACGATTTGGGGTGTAAGTTGTGCTTCGATATAGAATGAGATTTGGAGACGACCATGAAAATTGCACTGATTAAAGCAAGCCAGCAGAGTGATTTTAAAGAGTATAAAAAGTATGTGGGTGCGCCGCCACAGAGTATCTTTTCTGCCGCTGCTGTGTTGGAAGGTATTGCCGATATCGTAATGTACGATGAGACATCAGCAAAGAAATGCCCTGACAAGCTGTCTGTTGATCTTGCGGTTATTTTTATGTCCACTCCTGATGCGATAAGAGCATATTCTCTCGCGGACAATCTGATGTCGAACGGAGTAAAAGTTATTTTGGCTGGGCTGCACACAACGTTTATGCCACAAGAAGCCTTGTTGCACGCTCACGCTATTATTAAAGGCGAATCTGATGCTTTATGGCCGCAGATTTTGTTGGATGTCTCAGCCAATAAAATGCAACCTATTTATCAATCGTCGTCACCTTACGATCTCGCTCAGCTTAACCCTTACCCAACGCGATACCTATCTGCCGGAGTGTATAAGAATATCTGGTCGGTTATGGTTTCTCGCGGCTGTCGTTTTAAATGTAACTACTGCACCATTCCGCGTTTTTTTGATAGTCAGACTTATCGACCTATCGGACAAGTGGTGGATGAGATTAAGCGTAGTGGTGCTCAATATATTGAGCTCAAGGCGGATAATTTAACGTCAGATAGAGAATACTGCTTGGAGTTATTTGAGGCGATGACACCTTTAAATATTCAATGGGTGGCGGAAACTAACCTACGCTTTGCTGACGATGAAGAGTTGTTGGTTGCTGCCAGCAAAAGCGGTCTGAGTTATCTATTAGTGGGATTAGAAACCCCTTCTAAAGGGGCACTTAAAGAAGCGGCGAAAGGCTTTAATAATATCCATAAATCGAAAGAGTATATCGACAAGCTTCATCAACACAACATAGTGGTAGACTCCTGCATGTTGTTTGGTTTTGATGAGCACGAGACGGATATTTTCGACCAAACATGGGACTATATTCACGATGTGGATCTGGATGTTTGTCATCCGGTAATCATGATTCCATTTCCAGGAACACCTCTGTATCAAGATCTTGAACAACAAGGGCGAATTTTGACACGAGACTGGTCTCTGTATGACGGTGTTCATGCTGTTTATCAGCCAAGTAAGATGAGTGTTGAAGAGCTGGAGAGTGGAACGCAGAAGTTCTCTGAACGCTATTATTCTACCTCATCCACGTTGGCAAGAAAGTGGCGACACATAAAGCGTTTTGGTACATCAATGGCCTACATGCTGCCTTAATTCTTTGCTGATTAATAAAAAATTCATCTAGTTATGCGCTTTCATGGTGAACTCGTTGAATATCGAACTATACTAAAAAGGAGCATACAGCAAGGAATGTGATAAGTATGAACAATAGGTTAAGGGTTAGATGTTGTAAAACAGTATATGGCTTTTTAACTTTATGGTTACTGCTTTCACCTGCGGTTTTATTTGCTAAAAGTATGCAAAATATATTGGTTTTGCACTCTTACGATGCATCCTATGGCTGGACGGTAGATTCACAGCATGGCATAGAAGACGCAATTAAAACCGCATCACAACCGATCAAGCTCTCGGTAGAGTATTTGGATACTAAGCGCATTAGCAACCCTGAATATTATAAATACATGAGGGAGTACATTAAGTACAAATACAATAGCTACGAGTTTGATGGTGTAATACTCACAGACGACAATGCCTTGACCTTTTTTAATAGTCTGAAGCTAGATAATTTAAAAGGCTTACCTACGGTTGCTGTGGGTATCAACAATATAGAAGCCAGCCTTTACTCATCAACCAGTAAAGGAACGGTTATCTATGAAAATGATTATATTGTCGAAAATATTCGCTTAATAAAACGACTACGACCCAACCTCAAAACACTCTATTTTCTCTCTGACTATAGTGTTACCTCAAAAATCACTCGTGAAAAAATATTGACTGAACTGGCTAAACATACGGATATCGCTTTGGCTGAAATCCGCAGTGAAAGCTTAGCTCAAGCAGGAAATACGTTATCGAAAATCTCCCCGGATGATGCAGTATTGCTGACGCATTTCAATACCGAATTAGATACGGGTACCTACTATGGATACGAGGAAGTAGCGAGACGGCTTTCTGCAAAAAGTGCGGCACCAATCTTTGTTTTCTGGGAGTTTTATATTCAGGGAGATGTGCTGGGTGGTTACGTAAATCGTTCCTATAAAATGGGGGTACAGGCGGTGGAGTTGTTAGGGGCGAAACTGCCCGAGTCTATTAATGTCACCATGTCGGTAGAAAAAGAACATGCAGCCGTTTTTAACTTCTCTTCAATTGATCGTTACCAAATTCCTATGTCGTTGCTGCCTGAAGAGGCCTATGTAATTGGCAAGCCTAAGTCTTATGTAGAAAAAAATATACGGATACTTTCGTTCTTGCTGGTGGTGCTGGTCTTATTGATGATCGTCATCTTGATCTTGTCTATTTCATTGAAGAGAAAGCGTAAAATTAACCGGCAAAAACAGCAGCTAATCGAAATTCAGGAACAGAATCTGGCAGAACAGAAGAACTTTATTCATCTATTGAGTGATGCGATAGAGGCGCATTCAGGGGGCATTGGTCATCACATTAATAGTGTGGCAGAAATGACGGGGCTACTAGCGCGATTTGCTGGGTTAACAAAGCATGAGCAGCGTGTGATTGAGAAGCTTAGTCCTATGCACGATATTGGCAAAATCGGTGTACCGCGGGAGATTTTGATGAAAGCGAGGGCACTCACGGATAATGAAAGACTGATTGTTGAAACACATACCGTCATTGGGCATCAATTGCTCTCCAATAGTGAAGGGGAGTTGATGGGGTTAGCGGCTATGATCGCTTTGGATCATCACGAGTACTGGAATGGTAAAGGGTATCCAAATAATAAAGTTGGCAGTAGCATTCATATTTTTGCTCGAATTACGGCGATAGTGGATGTGTTTGATGCGTTACTCAGCCCGCGTTGCTATCGAGAGCCATGGAGCATAACCGATGTAATGGACTATTTTGAGGAGCAGAGTGGTGAGCAATTTGATCCTCAACTCACCCGACTGTTACTGGATAATATCGATGAGTTTTTATTGTTAAGAGATCTATAAGTTCAAGTTATCTCTGCATCACTGAGTTTCAATTTACGGTGTTAAAACCCAGCTCTTTAGCTTAGCGGCTTTAGAGCTTTTTATTATCTTTTGACCGCTAGCACAGACACTTGCATCAAGATTATTCAAACTAAACGCAGGTCAACAGACCATTGAGACTTCACTAATTTAGAGAGATAAGTAATGAGAATAGGTATTGATCTGGGCGGGACGAAAATAGAAGTTATTGCACTATCGGATTCCGGTGAAGAGCTGTTTCGTAAAAGAGTGAGTACGCCAAAAGGATCGTATCCAGAGACTCTCAACGCTATAAAAGGTTTGGTAGAGGATGCAGAATCGGCAACGGGTCAAACGGGTACGGTTGGCATTGGAATTCCGGGAACCATCTCGCCATACTCTAAAAAAGTAAAAAATGCTAACTCAGTATGGTTAAACGGCCAGCCTTTAGATGTTGATCTGTCTGCTCTGCTTGATAGAGAAGTGAGAGTAGCGAATGATGCCAACTGCATGGCCGTATCTGAAGCAACTGATGGTGCCGGGAAAGGCTACGGTGTTGTGTTGGCGTTAATTTTAGGCACTGGCGCGGGTGCCGGCATTGTGATTAATGGCATCCCGCATCGTGGTGGTAATGGCATTGGTGGGGAATGGGGACATAACCCTATGCCGTGGCAGGATGATGAGGAACAAGCATTTTCTCGTTCAACCCCTTGTTATTGCGGCAAGAGTGGCTGTGTTGAGCAATTTGTCTCTGGAACGGGCTTGTGTGCAGATTACCAGCGCCGAACAGGTCAGTTGATTACTGGTAAAGAGATTTCAGATCTTGCAGAACAAGGAGATGCAACGGCGTTGCTCTCATTAGAAGCATTTGAACGACGTTTAGCAAAATCCATTGCTAGCGTTATCAATCTACTTGATCCAGATGTGGTTGTTTTGGCGGGTGGTGCATGCAATATTTCACGTTTATATCAGAATGTGCCTAAGTTGCTTGAAAAGCATACGTTTGGCGGTGAATGTCATACACCAATAAAACCTGCGGTCCATGGTGACTCTAGTGGTGTGCGCGGCGCGGCTTGGCTATGGCCTGCTAAATAGCCTGTAATATCTTAGGGTGAGAATTGGCCCTAAGATATTACAGCAGTGAGTGATATATCTGCTCACTTAAGTGGAGCGATGATCACGCCATCACTTTAAGGTCATCGGCAATAATAAGCGTCGCTTCGGTGACGCTTTGTACTTCTTCAACGCTTGTGTCTTCTGCTATCTCAATTAAGGTCATGCCGTTTGCGGTAATCTCGATCACTGCTAACTCTGTGACGATCAAGTTGACTTGCCCCTGCGCGGTGAGAGGCAGTGTACAGTGATTAAGTAGCTTTGGTTTTCCTTTCACTGTGTGTTCCATTGCCACAATAACCTTTTTAGCGCCAACCACTAAGTCCATGGCTCCGCCCATACCCGGAACCATTTTTCCCGGTATGATCCAGTTTGCCAAGTTGCCATGTTGGTCCACTTGTAGGGCGCCTAGTACGGTAGCATCAACATGACCGCCGCGAATAATGGCGAATGACTCAGAGCTGTTGAAGTAAGCGGCACCCTCAATAGCCGTAATTGCTTGGCCGCCAGCGTTAACGAGATCGGGATCAGAGTCAGCTTCAGTGGCCATTCCTTTTATGCCAAGTAAGCCATTCTCCGATTGAAATAATACCGTAACGTCATTGTCGATTTGATCTGCCACCATTGTTGGTAATCCGATGCCCAAATTAACCACATAGCCATCTTTGAGTTCTTTAGCCACTCTTTTGGCGATCCGCTCTCTCGGCTCAATAGTTTTGTTAGTGTTCATTTTTATCGCTCCTCTGAGTGGCGGCTTTGAACAATGAAATCGACAAAGATAGAAGGCGTGTGTACAGACTCTGGCTGTATTTGGCCGATATCTACTATTGTTTCAGCTTCGGCGATAACAGTGTCGGCTGCGGTTGCCATCAGTGGATTAAAGTTCTGGGTGGTTTTTTTATAAAAAACATTACCAGATGTATCGACAATGGAGCCTCTGATTAATGCAACATCGGCGTGTAGTGGCTTTTCCAATATGTAAGGCTTTCCATCGACTTCAATAATTTCTTTCCCTTCTGCGACGATAGTTCCAAGGCCTGTTGGTGTTAATACACCACCTAGACCTGCTCCTGCGGCTCGAATTCGTTCAGCTAATGTCCCTTGTGGAACAAGTTCAACGTCAAGTTCTCCGCTGTTCATCTGCTGTCCGGTTAATGGGTTTAAGCCGATATGAGAGGCGTAGAGTTTTTTAATTCTTTTTTCAGAAATCAACCGACCGGAACCAGACTCAGGCATACCTGTATCGGTACTGATTAAGGTTAATTCACGAATATCACTGTCAAGAATGGCATCGATCAATGTTTCCGGCGCACCGTTGGCCATAAAGCCACCAATCATTACTGTCATTCCGCTTTTAAGGTGTGACGTAACGATGTCAGTATCGGTTATTTTTTTCATCGTTTATCCCAATTAATTCATGTCGCTATTTTGTACAGTGTATGAGCAAAACTCATATTTAGCATAGGGGCACATTCAGGAACAGGCTTTGCATATTTGCAATGTGGACTTGCATCGCTTGTTTGGTAAGCTTTTTATTCAGATTACATTTAATTAACTGATTATTTTGCAAACAGAAATTAGAAAGAATATTCTTGCCTGTATGAACCAGAGGAATAGGTGGGACCATGCTTAAAGGAAGTGAGCTCCCTTCAATCAAGGCGTTGAGAACCTTTATTGCAGTGGCAAATCATATGAGCTTTTCGAAAGCGGCTAATGAGCTATCCGTAACGCAAGGGGCGGTTAGCAAACAAATTGCGGCTCTTGAGCAGCAGTTAGGGCAGCCTTTATTTGAAAGACACATTAACGGAATTGTCCTTTCAAATGCGGGTAAGCGCTATCTGCCAAAAATTTCTCAAGCTTTGGAGATTATTCAGTACTCCACATCCAGCTTGCTACAAACTGAGCAAGTGGAAGAAGTGTTAACCGTGAATGTAACCCCTTCATTTGCGAGTCTTTGGTTGATCCCTGCTATCGAAAGTTTTAATCAGAAACACCCCAATATTCAAGTCAGGGTGAAAACAGGGGATGGCATGGTAAAGAGTATTAACAGTGATAGTGACCTATATATTCGTTGTTTACCTCTCTCTAAACACTATGAAAATGCCTCGCTATTACAGAAAGAGACCTTGTTGCTTATAAGTGCAAATAGCCAAATGAACACCGATCCTGAGGGAGGGAAAACGCCTCTTGATGATATGGTGTTTATTCCTCAGATTACCAGACCACAACTGTGGGAACAGTTTAAAACAGAACAGCAATTACCAAAACTGAATCGCTTTTATGGCGTGGGTTTTGAGCATTTCTATATGTCTTTAGAAGCGGTAAATAACCACGGTGGGGTTGCTCTGCTACCGGATTTTATGGTGGCTAAATCGCTCACAAGTGGCCATCTTATTAATCCACTAAATCTGTCTATTGAGAGTGGTTATGGTTATTACCTAATCGTACCCAACTACCGGCTGGCATCGCGAAAAATATACGAATTTAATCAATGGCTTAATGAGACGCTTATTCCAGCAGCAAAAGCTGCAAAAGGTGATGTATGTTAGATAAAATGGCATTTTTTGTTTATGTGGTTAGGCTCAACTCAATTTCTGCTGCTTCTAAGCAGTTTGATATTTCGGTTTCTGCTGGTAGCCGTTGGCTCAAAGAGCTAGAGCAGCAGATGGGAACACCTCTTTATCGTCGAAATAATCGCTTGCTCACTCCAACGCCAGCGGGAATTAAACTGTTTGAAGAGTACGCGCCTATTGTTGACCGTTCCGAGGTGATTGTTCGTGAAGTACAAGGATTTCAGTCAAGCCAGAAAGGGCATATAGATATTAGCTGTACGCCCGTTTATGCCAATCATTTTTTAATGCCGATTGTGAGTGAGTATCTGCGTGAGCATCCCGGTATTACATTTAACTTAAATATCACTCCATGGGCACTTGATGATGCCACCAACGTTGATTTTGCTGTGAGTGCGATTGCCAATTATCAAGGGTATCGGGAGCGCGACGTGTTGCTTGTACGTCGTGAATTGATTGCTTGTCCGTTTGTTGTGGTTACCTCCAAGGCGTATCTGCAATTACGAGGGGCACCGATGGAGCCAAGCGAACTAAAGGAGCATCTCTGTTTATTTGCTACCAGTTTAACAGGGAGTAATGACTGGGTGTTTACTAAGGAAAACGAATCGCAAATTGTCAAAATTCCTAAATCAATTGAAGTAAACGACAGTGATTTATTGTTACAAGGTGTGTGTAATGGCGCTGGTATTGGTTATCTACCCGACTTTCTTGTCAGAGAGAAAGTTGAAAATGGTGAGCTTGAACAGCTGTTAACGGAGTACCAGACCAGTAGTTGGAGCTTGAACTTATATTATCAACCTCAAGGCAAAGCCTCTTCGGTGGCGGAGCATTTTAAAAATTATTGGTTAAAAAAACAAACCAGCCACTAGGGCTGGTCTAATTATTTTTATAAACAAATACCGTTTGGTTACTTGAGTATAATTACATTAATCCTGCTTCTTTGTAGTACTTAACTGCGCCAGGATGAAGGGGTGCAGAAAGACCATCTTTGATCATCTCTTCTTTCTTCAAGTGAGCAAAAGCAGGGTGCAGTTTTCTAAAGGTATCGAAGTTTTCAAATACGGCTTTAACTATTTGATACACAACGTCATCTGGTACTTGAGTAGAAGAAACAAAGGTTGCCCCTACACCAAATGTAGCAGTGTCATCTGGGTTACCATTGTACATGCCACCAGGTACTGTTGCGGTACGGTAAAAGCTCTTATCGTCCACAAGTTTCTTCACTGTGCTGCTGTCAACCGCAACAATCTTACTGTCACATGAAGTGGTTGCTTCTTTGATAGCACCACTTGGGTGACCTACAACGTACACCATTGCATCGATTTTGTTATCACACAACGCTTTAGACTGCTCAGAAGCTTTTAACTCAGAGACCAGTTTAAAGTCTTTTTCAGTCCAGCCATAGCGCTCCATAAGTACTTCCATGGTGCCGCGTTGGCCTGAACCTGGGTTACCAATATTGACGCGTTTGCCTTTTAAGTCGTCAAAAGTATTGATGCCTGAGTCGGCGCGAGCAACAACGGTGAACGGTTCTGGGTGGATTGAGAATACAGCACGTAGATCACCAAAAGCGCCTTTATCAGCAAATTTGCTTGTACCGTTATAGGCGTGATATTGCCAGTCTGATTGTGCGATACCCAGATCTAACTCTCCGGCACGAATGGTATTGATGTTGTAAATTGAACCACCAGTACTTTCAACAGAGCAGCGAATGCCATGCTCTTTTTTCGATTTGTTTACTAAGCGGCAGATTGCGCCACCTGTTGGGTAATACACGCCCGTTACGCCACCAGTACCAATGGTAACAAAACGATCTTGTGCGCTGGCGTACAGTGACGTACCCAACAGAGCGGTTGCTGCGGTGGCGGTTAATAGGGATTTTAAACGTGACATAATAATTCCTTTTACTAAAAATGAACGTGTCCACGATGAATTCTGAATTGCGGATATCATCTATTTGATTAATTCCGCTTTAAAGCTGCTAGCGCTGTGCTGCTCGATATTAAGTAAGGTCATTATTTGCAGTAATTTGCTCACCTGTTCAGCATTGCTTGCTGCTTCTAATCCATGGCAATTCATATGGTTATTTTCAAAGCCTATTCTTACGTCGGCTCCCATTAGCATAGCACTGATTAGGCATTTCTGTTCCATTCGACCAAAGGCGCATACCGCCCAGCGATTTTTTAGTGTATTAAGCGGATGGTTAGCAAAAGGGATGAGATCCATTGGGTTTGCTTGCATTTCTTTGTGATATCGACCTAGAACCAATAGGATATGATGACGGTGATTTGGCAGAATACCAGATTCAATAAGTGAGAAGTAACGCAAGAGATCGTGTTCAGAATAGAGGATATATTGCGGAATAATCGACTTATCTGTTAGCCAATGAAAGAATTTTTCGGCGGTTTGTAGATAAGAATCATCAGGAATGAGTTCACAAAGCGCAAAAGACGCCGCTTCTGGTTGAGTATGAGTAATTAATTCCATCTGTTGTTCTGGCGTATATAAGCCGATAGCTTCAGTGGTGAGTTGAACAATAATCTCGTCTGCTAACTCAGATTTTATCGCGTCAAGTAGCCTTTGGTTGGTATCAATATCTAATGAATGATGCCCATTGCCATCTCTTGCGTGCAAGTGCACCATTGCCGCTCCCGCTTGTTGACAAGCAATGACTTCATCTACAATTTCATTAACTGAAATTGGCAGTCGAGGGTGATGTTCTTTGGTTTTTTTCGCACCGTTAGGAGCAACAATAATAGCAATTTTATCTTGGTGATTTGTCATTGTTAAACGTCCCATGTTTTTGCCGACTCAGTGATTGCATGATGGAGCTTGTCTACCAGCTCGGTTATCTGTTCATCAGTAATAATAAAGGGTGGCGCAAGTAACACATGATGCCCCTGTTTTCCATCAATCGTTCCGGCCATTGGGTAGCAAAGTAGGCCAAACGACATGGCCATTTCTTTGATCTGTTTGTGGGCAAGGGTTTTACTCGAGAGTGGAGCTTTGCTGCGTTTATCTTTAACCAGTTCTATTGCCAAAAAAAGTCCTTTTCCTCTTATGTCTCCTATATAAGGTAGCGCGGACAGACGAGCGTTTAATTGCTGTTTAAGACGCTCACCCTGCTTAGTTACATTTGATAGTAAATCATCCTTGATAATGGTTTGTACGGTAGCTAAAGCGGCGCAACACGCGAGAGGATGAGCCATAAATGTATGACCATGTTGAAAAAAGCCACTTCCTTGAGCGATGGCGTTATAGATGGTTTTACTGGCTAAAACGGCGCCAATGGGTTGGTATCCGCCGCCCAATCCTTTGGCAACGGTGACGATGTCCGGCACCACTTGTTCCTGTTCAAAAGCAAAGAATGTCCCAGTTCTTCCTACACCGCACATCACTTCATCAAGAATGAGCAGCACATTATATTGGTCACAGATTTGCCGAATTCGTTTAAAATAACCCTCTGTTGCCGGCAAGGCTCCTGATGTCGCTCCGACGACAGGCTCTGCGACAAATGCCATCACATTTTCCGCTCCAAGTTCTACGATCTTTTGTTCAAGCTCATTCGCCACTCGAAGAGAGTATTGTTGTTCTGATTCATTGTCATCTTGATCACGGTAGGCGTAGCATGGCGCGATGTGATGCCCGTCAGTTAATAACGGCTTGAATGGCTCTCTTCGCCAAGCATTTCCCCCCACTGATAATGCACCCAGAGTGTTACCGTGATAGCTCTGCCTGCGTGCTATTACCTGTTTTTTTTGCGGTTGTCCTGTCTCCACAAAGTACTGTCTTGCCATTTTTAATGCGGATTCTACTGCCTCAGAACCACCGCTAACAAAATAGACATGATTTAACGAGGAGGGCGCTAATGAGCAAAGTAACTCCGCCAATTTTTCACTGGGTGTGTTGGTAAAAAAACCGGTATGAGCGTAAGGAATATCGTTCAATTGGTTGATGATTGCCTGCTTAATATGCGGGTGGCTATGCCCCAAGTTTGATACGGCTGCGCCTCCGCATCCATCTAAATACTGTTTTCCTTCCTTATCATATAGATAAGCGCCTATTCCTTTTGATATTACCGGCAAGCTTGCATGACAATGCCGATGAAAAACGTGTGTCATTGGGACCATTCCTGTATTGATCTGAACAAAATTTATACTGTGCTAGAAAAGCGACAGTGGCAATGGAAATGAATTCTGAGGGTATGAGTATTGGTAATAGGGGGAGGAGGCTTGGCTACAATCGTGTAAATAATAATCAAGTGCTTAAAATCTAACCGTACAGGTGGTCGTAAGTGTTTTTTAAGATGGTGATAAAGCTATCAATTTCAAAAAATGGTTATTCTGTAATGTCTCTCAATCCGGAATTTACTGAGAAAGTTAGATATACTTCATTAATCTGAATGTTGTATCGAGTTGTTATTGATGGTTCATATTAATGATAGAAAGTTGCTAAGGTTTATACAGGTTATGCCTGTTGTTATTATTGCCGTGGCGACATTTCTTATTATCGTTGTTATGTTTCGTGATAACCGCCTTGAAGCTAATGAGAACTTAGCAACCCTCCGACAAGATTACCTTTTACAGCAAAAAATACGCATTCAACAAGAAGTTGATAGCGTTTATCGACAAATTTCCTATGAAAAAAAACAGACCGAAGACGCTCTTAAGCTCGATCTTAAAGCGCGAATTTATGAAGCGCATCGGATAGCGACGGCTATCTATGAGAAGAATAAAGAGAAATCAGAGCAAGAGATTACTAAACGGATCACTACAGCATTAAGAGCATTGCACTTTAATGAAGGGAGAGGGTATTACTTCATCTATAAGATGGATGGAACAAATGTAATGCTGCCACCTTTGCCTCATATGGAAGGAACGTCTCGCTGGGATATGCAAGATAGCCGAGGTGCTTATATAACACGAGATGTTATTAATATTGCTAAAAATAAGGGAGAAGGCTACCACAGTTGGTGGTTCTTCAAGCCGGGTAATCAGCAGCGAGATCATGAAAAAGTCGGCTTTATTAAGTATTTTTCACCAATGAAATGGATGATAGGAACCGGTGAATATGTCGATAGCTTTGAGAAAAATATACAGGACAAACTATTAGCTAGGATTTCTGAAATTCGATACGGCAGCAATGGTTATGTTTTTGTTTTAGATGAAAATGGCGTAATAAAGGCTCATCAGGATAAATCGATAATTAATACTAATAGGATGAACTTAAGAGATAAAGAAGGTAACGAGTATATAAAGAACATCATTAACAAGGCCAAGTCTGGCGGTGGATTTATTCGTTATCATAGTTTGTTTAAACCTATGAGCATTGATGATAGTGAAAAGGTAAGTTATGTCCGCTGGTTTGGTGACTGGAACTGGACTATAGGTACAGGCTTCTATATTAAAGACTCAGAAATTTATCTGGCAATTAAAGAGAAAACCATAAAACAGCAAAACAGTGATGAATTACTTAAATTGTTGATATACAGTGCCATATTGGCATTTGTAATGACATTGGTTGCCGCATTGTTAAGTCGAAAGGTCGCATCGCGCTTTCAGAGCTTTCAATCTAAGATAAGCCAAGATTTTAGCGAATTAGAAAATGCTAAGAATACGATGCAACGCCTCGCCTTGTATGACTCTCTTACCGACCTACCTAACCGATTACAGTTCACACAGTTACTGCGTCAAGCGATTACAGAGTCTGATAAGACCGGTAATTTATTGGCTGTAATATTGGTTGGTTTAGACGACTTTAAGAAAATTAATGATCTGTACGGGCACTTTGTTGGTGACAAATTACTGACCATCTTGTCGAGAGAGTTTGAGGCTATATTGGATCCAGGTGATAGCGTTTGTCGCTTTGGAGGCGATGAATTCATCTTTTGTATTCAGAATTTGCACTCTAAAGATGAAGTTGAAAGGAAAATTGCGGTTATTCAAGGCGTATTTTCTGAGGCACAACTGATAAATAATGTGCAGATAAAGTCGAGCTGTTCTGTTGGTGTTTCTTGTTATCCGGAAGATTCATTTAGTGCAGAGGAAGCGATGAGTAATGCCGATATCTCTTTGTACCGTGCTAAAAGCGATAAAAAAGGGACTGTCATCTTTTTTAATTCCGCCATTGCTAAGCAGTTGGAATATGACTTTAAGTTAGAGAGTGAATTAAAAGGTGCATTAGGTCGAGACGAAATTAGTTTGGTATATCAACCGCAGATATGTACCTCATCGGGCAAAATGATTGGGGTAGAGGCTCTTTGTCGTTGGAACAATCAAGCTTTGGGTTTTGTTTCTCCGGTGGAGTTTATTGATGTTGCGGAGCGTATTGATCTTATTCACTCTATTGGCCAGTTTGTGGTAGAGAAGGCGTGCAGTGATATTGTCGCTGCGTATCCGAATGGAGATGATGCGGTTAAGCTTTCGGTTAACATATCCCCCAAGCAACTGAAATTGAAACATTTTGCTGATGATTTTCACAATACAATATTGCGCTCAGGTATCGATATTAGTCGGGTAACCATCGAGATTACCGAAAATGTACTGCTGGAGGATCAAGCTTCAGTCACCCCTATCTTACATGAGCTAAGGGAGTTAGGTTTTAGCATTTCCCTTGATGACTTTGGTACAGGTTTCTCGTCATTAAGTTATTTAAATAATTTACCGATTAATGAGATTAAGATTGATCGCTCATTTATAGATAAGATTTTGATTAGTGATCAAAGTGATACTTTGGTTAAGGCCATTTTGGCAATTGGACAGTCTTGTGGAATGAAGGTTGTTGCCGAAGGTGTTGAAACCATTGAACAGTATCATAAATTGCTAGACTACCAATGTGACCTTGTCCAAGGTTACTATTTTGATAAACCTCTTGAGTTAGGCCTGTTAGAAGAGCGAACGGAACAGCACTGGAAAAACAAGTGCTCAAGCTCTAAATAACGATAAAGATCAAAAATTTATAACCTCGTTATTGGTTGCTCCTATACTTGCGAGTAAACCGCTTATCTTGAACTATACTTATAGCCAAGTAACCTTTAGCTGTTAGTTTTAATGCGGCAGCTAGAGGTCATTAGGTAGATTTATACCAATGAGTCGTTACTGCGTATGAGGGATTATGGCAGCGGTTAAGGACAATAAGTTATTTCAGTTAATTCGATATGGGCCAGTTATTTTTTTTGGGGTCTTCGCCCTCGCGATTAATTTTATTGTAATTAAAGAAAATTCGGATAGAGCGGAACACAGTATTGATACATTGCGTTCTGAAGTCGTTCGTCGTCAAAAAGAAATTATCAAACAACATGTTGATCAAATAACTAATGAAATTGGTTATCATCAATCTCGAGCGGAAAATGTGCTTAAGACCCAAGCAAAAAATCGAGTAGAAGAAGCTTACCAAATCGCAATTAATCTACACCAAACTAATCTAGATAAATCCAAACAGCAGATAAGCAAAATTATTTCTGAAGCCTTGCGGCCAATACGCTTTTTTGATGGCCGTGGTTATTTCTTTGTATTTAATATGGACGGAACCAATGTGATGCATGGTTTACGTCCTCATGTGGAAGGAAAAAACCTTATTGACTCTGAAGATGTGCGAGGAACGAAAATTCTCAAAGAGCATATTAACTTAGTGAGTCAAAGTGGCGAGGCGTATTATCGATGGTGGTATCCAAAACCGAATTATCCGGAAACTATGGAGTTTGAAAAGATAGGTTTTGCTAAATTGTTTGAACCCTATAATTGGCTAATTGGTACTGGAGAGTATTTAGCCGATGTTGAACATGATATTCAAAAGCAGGTGTTAGACTGGATAAATAATTATAGCTTCGACAATCGTGGTTACATATTTGTTGTTGATAATAACGGCGTTATTTTGTCGCATCGAGAACCTTCTTATGTCGGTATTAATTTAAAGGATTTTAAAGACCCCGCAGGTTTGCAGATGCGGGGAATGATATTGAACAGCGATGCTGATGGTGGTTTTGTTCGATATGATATTCCTACTGTGCCAGAGAGCGATAAAAAAGAAGAAAAGATAAGCTATATCCAAAAAGTGGAGAAATGGGGCTGGTATATAGGTACTGGTTTTTATCTTAAAGATTTTGAAGTCTACTTCTCGAAACAGCGTGGCTTATTAGAAGAAAAAAATAGAGCTGAACTAACAAAAATTACCATATTAAGTGTGCTACTTACAGGTATATTAATGGCCTTGTCCATGTTGCTTAGTAATAATTTGGCGAGACGTTTTGAGCGCTTTCAATCTAGAATTGATGATGATTTTTGTGAACTGGAAGTGACCCGAGATCGAATGCAACATATGGCGCTACACGATGCATTAACTGGCTTACCGAATCGACTGCTACTGCTGGATAACATCAATCAAGGTATTGATATTAGTAGAAAAAATGGCAGTTATTTAGCGGTTATTTTTGTTGATTTAGATGATTTTAAGAAAGTAAATGATCTTTATGGACATTCATCGGGTGATAAATTGTTAGAAATTATTAGCCGTAAGTTTGAAACCTTGCTTGGTGACAATGATACGGTTTCTCGTTTTGGTGGTGATGAGTTTATATTTTGTTTTCCTATGTTGGATGATATTTCTCAGGCGGAGAAACGAGTCAGTAAAATTAAGGATGTATTTCGAGATCAGTTCGTTATTAATGGCAAAATATTATCCAGTAATTGTAGTGTCGGCATAAGTATGTACCCGAATGACAGTGACGATGCTGAGTCATTGATTCGTAAAGCGGATATCGTGTTATATCGAGCAAAATCGATTCGCAAAGGCGACGTAATGTTTTACGACAACAAAATCAATCAACAAGTGCAGCTTGATTTCTTGCTTGAAGAAGAGCTAAGGCGTGCGTTGAAAAAAGGTGAGTTGTCTGTTCTCTATCAACCTCAGATTAACGTTAAGAAGCAAAAATTGGTCTCTGTCGAGGCATTAGCCCGATGGAATAATGACCGTATGGGTTGTGTATCACCAAGTAAATTTATTGCTATCGCAGAAGATATGGGGCTGATTAATGAAATTGGCTTATTTGTATTTAGAACCGCGTGTGAAGATATTTTGAGCTATTCACCGAACTCCAGTCACGCGATTAAAGTTTCTATTAATATTTCCCCTAAACAGTTAATGAGAGAAACGTTCGCCGAAGAGTTGCTAACCATTACCAATGATGTCGGGATTGATGTAGAGAGAATTAACCTTGAGATCACTGAAAATGTATTAATTAATGATATGGACAAAGTGGCTCCGGTATTGAATATGCTGAGAAATCTTGGTTTTGGTATTTCATTGGATGATTTCGGAACGGGTTATTCGTCATTAAGTTACTTAAATAGTTTACCCATTACTGAAATTAAAATAGATCGCTGTTTTGTGGATAAATTATTGGTTAGTGAGCAGAGTAATACCTTGGTGAAAGCCATTATTGCTATTGGGGAGTCGTGCGGTATGCAAGTTGTCGCGGAAGGGGTGGAAACAAAAAAACAGTATCAGCAGTTGATGTCCTACGGCTGTAACCTTGTCCAAGGTTATTATTTTGACCGCCCGCTGCCTATAGATAAGTTAATGTCACGAACTGAAGGGCAGGAGAGTGCGTGATATAGAACTGAACAGCGAGTTTATACGGCTGTCCAGTTCTGATGCTGCTTATCGAGTGCGTTGTCGATTACCCTTCTGATTGCCTTTCCCTTTGCCTCTTTCCGATGGGTTCTTAGCGGATTTACTGTTGGGCTTTTTATTTCCATCAGTACGAATATCAGGTTGCCCTTTGCTGTGTTTGGTGGCAAAACGGTTGGCACCATGCCTGCCGGACTTTCTGCGTTGGGCAGGCGTTTTACTCTCTTTATCTTCAGCAGGTATTAAGCAGCCCCGTTTATCGCCTATTAAATGCGCTTTGCCCATGTCTGTTAGGGCTTCTCGCAGTAATGGCCAGTTCTTCGGATCATGGTAACGTAGCAGTGCTTTATGCAATCTTCTTTGTCTTTCCCCTTTAGCAACGGGAACATCTTCTCGTTTCTTGTACTTCACTCTTTTTAAAGGATTGGTTTCTGAGTAATACATCGCGGTTGCATTACACATAGGCGACGGATAGAAGTTTTGTACTTGGTCACACTCAAAATTGTTGGCTTTTAACCACAAGGCAAGGTTAAGCATATCTTCATTTTCTGCTCCCGGATGAGCAGAAATAAAGTAGGGGATGAGATACTGCTTTTTCCCTGCTTCTGCACTGTACTTCTGGAACATATCTTTGAAAGTGTCATAGCTGCCCATACCCGGTTTCATCATCTTATCCAGAGGTGATTTTTCCGTGTGTTCTGGGGCAATTTTCAGGTAACCCCCTACGTGGTGAGTAACTAACTCTTTAACGTATTCGGGTGACTGAATGGCGAGATCGTATCGGACGCCCGATGCAATCATTATTTTTTTGATGCCTTTTACTTTTCGTGCAGAACGATAAAGGTCGATTAACTGCTGGTGATCGGTATCCAGTTTGTTACATATTCTCGGGAATACACAAGATGGGTGTCGGCAGTTTTTTTCTGCTTTAGGATCAGAGCAACCGAGGCGATACATATTCGCCGTTGGGCCGCCAAGATCGGAAATTGTGCCTGTAAAACCGGGTACTTTGTCGCGAATTTCTTCTAATTCGGTCAAAATAGACTCTTTTGAACGGTTCTGGATTATACGCCCTTCATGTTCAGTGATAGAACAAAATGAACAGCCACCAAAACATCCACGCATGATATTGACTGACGTTTTGATCATGTCGTAAGCAGGGATTTTAGCTTTGCCATACATAGGGTGAGGCACGCGAGCAAAAGGCAAACCAAACACGTAATCCATCTCTTCGGTTGTCAATGGAATAGGCGGTTGGTTAACCCACAACTCTCGATTACCGTGTTTTTGGATTAATGCCCGACCAGAGTATGGGTTAGTCTCTAGATGCATTACGCGGCTGGCATGTGCGTACAATATCCGGTCATTGTTGAGTTTTTCATAAGGTGGCAGACGGACTGCTGTGGTTTTTGCATCGTGTCGTGACGGGCGAACAGTAATTGCAGTCGCTTGTTGCTCTTTTTCTTCTACCTTGTCATCGCAGTTGCTCTCAACCTGATATGGGTTAATCGGTACAAATGCTTTACCCGGTTTTTCGATTCTTGATGAATCAATGATCTTAAACTGCTCTGGCGCTTGCGCAAGGTTAACCGCAGTGCCTCGAATATCCGTTAATGCTGAGATTGGCTCGCCTGCTGCAAGACGGTGCGCGACATCGATAAGTGCGCGTTCAGCGTTTCCAAATAGTAAAATATCGGCTTTTGCATCAAACAGGACAGAACGACGTACTTTGTCAGACCAATAATCATAATGAGCAATTCGTCGTAAACTTGCTTCGATACCACCAAGAACGATAGGAGCTTCTTTAAATGCTTCGCGACAACGTTGTGAATAGACGAGCACGGCTCTGTCTGGGCGTTTGCCCCCTTCGTTGTTTGGTGTGTAAGCGTCATCATGTCTCAGTTTTCTATCTGCTGTATAGCGATTGATCATCGAGTCCATGTTGCCAGCGGTGATGCCAAAAAACAGATTGGGTTTACCTAGCTTAGTAAATGCCTCTTTGTTGCTCCAATCAGGTTGGGCAATGATTCCTACCCGAAAACCTTGAGCTTCCAATAGTCGGCCAATAATCGCCATACCAAAGCTTGGATGATCAACATAGGCATCCCCTGTCACAATTATAATGTCACAGCTATCCCAACCGAGTTGTTTCATTTCTTTCCTACTGGTAGGAAGAAATGGTGCTGTGCCGAAGCACTCAGCCCAAAATGGCTTGTAATCGAATATGGGAGTAACTTCTTTGTGCAGTATTGCCTTGTGCATTTTTTGACCTCAAATCTAGCAGGCGGGCATCATACCAAATCTTGCTTGGTCGTCTAGCATTTTCCTGCGGTTGCTAGGGTCTAAATTTGCTCTCCGCCTGTAATCGACCACATAGAAGTGGAGATATGCTATCATCGCCGCTGATTTTTTTTAGTTAGCTAATTCTATGACCTATTCAGCACTTATTCTTCTTGCACCAATGTTATTGGGCGCTCAAATAATTATTACCTTAGTTCTTCAGAAAGGGGAAATTTGTCCTGGTCAAAGGGGTAGGGTTCATAAGCTACTACCGGCATTAGGTGTTCTTTGGCTGGCAATTACGTCAGTGGAGCTGCTGGCATTTTTGGTGGCAGGTGCAATATTCTACTTTTACTCAAAGGTAAAAGTGGGTAAAACCAAAGACAAAGGTCCTCTTTGGATGCTCTATTTTGCCAACGGACTAGCTATTGCCTTTGTCGTGAGTCAGCTCTCTCAATTTGATTCTATTGCTGCCTATTGCGGCTGGATTCTCTATGTCTTTTTATTGGGGGCAGTCTTTGCTAACCTGACGTTAACAATCGCTAGAAGTCGATTAGACGCATTTCACCGTTTATTGCCTTTTGTTGGTCTAACGAGTGGTATCGCATTCGCTGCCACACTGTTTGTTCAACTGCTCTCTATTCAAGAAAGTACATTAACCACGTTGCTCTGGCCTCTATCTATCGGCTTACTGCTGCTTATCTCTGGTCTGTTGATCTGGAGTGTTCATCTATTTGCCAGCACTATCGCGGTTACCAAAGCACGGTTAGTTGTTGCTCTGGTTATGCTCTACGCGGCATGTCTAAGTTTTTATCCAATCATGCAACTCTAAATTTGGCATCTGAGTTTACTCGGGGAAATCTGGTTTCCAAACTAAGCAGTTAGGTCTACGCTTAATAAAGGATGCGCAGCAAGAGAAAACTCAATGGACTTAAGTAATATTAAACGTTTTGACAGTAGTATTTTGTTAGGTATTGTTAATGAGAAACTGCGTTTAGAGTGTGACAGTTTTGATGAGTTGATTCGTCGATATGAGATGGATGTAGATAGCTTAGTGGATAAACTTGATACGCTGGGTTATCAGTATGACCCGTTAACTAATCAATTTAAGTCACTTTAGTACGGAGAGATTTTGGCAAAGTAACGGTGCCAGAACAGAAAAACGCTACAAAAGTAAAATGGGCTAAACGCCCATTTTAGAATAACCAGAATGATTGTTTTATCCGGTTAATGTCAGCCATTTACGCTTACTGTTTCCAGTCGGCCAGTTCAAACACCAGAGTGTTGCTCTTGCCTTTTAGTATTAGCTGTTTGTCAGTTAAAGCAATGTCACTCCAGTCCGATATAGACTCCGCGAATAGGCGTTCGGTATTCATCGCATTTCCAACGCACATTTTCATGGTCATTCCCATTTTCTCGATACGAAATTGGTTGTCTTTTAGTTCGCTTTGACCAAAGAAGTTATTGCAGCCAGCATTACCATTTGCCATCAAACCTTCACCGATCTCTAAATTCGGTGCATGCATATTATTTGCGGCTACAAATGGTTCATCATTTACTTTCACTAACGTCCAATTGTGATGCTGAAGATCTTCTGCTGTGATACTACTCTGTTCTGTACTACTTTTAGAACATGCCGCGAGCAGAAGAGGTAAGGTGAGGATTGCTAAAATCTTTTTCATAACTATTCCAATCTGTAAGAAATATAGAGAGTACTTATTTAGTCTAACCCTATGTCAGCAAAAAGTAAGGCTTAGGTTACTATTTGTTTACAAATAGTGAGCAATTGTTGTTTACAAATAGTAAGCAATTGCACTCAAACAACCTAAAAATTACTTTGATATATAATTAAACAAGATAACCAGCAAATTGAGCTTGTATGGAACAATTAGAATTTTTTACTGTTGTTAGCCCTTGCATCGGAGTCTGTACTACCGATGAGAAAGGGTATTGCAAAGGGTGCATGAGAAAGAGAGAGGAGCGGTTTAATTGGCTCTCTTATACGCCTGCCCAGCAACTGCATGTTATTAAGCTGTGCCGTCAACGGTATTTGCGTAAAAACAAAAAGATTAAAAAACAGGTTGTGATGGATTCCGAATTGGAGAATATTCAGCAAGGATTGTTTGATCTTGATAATGAATAAAAAGGACTAAGCGACAGTAGCCGTTTAGTCCTTTGTTGTTTACGTAATATTGCTGCTTACGTAATTTTGCTGTTTACGTAATATTGTTAAAGCGTATTAAACCGCAGGAACCTGCTGAGTAATACAGTGAATGTTACCACCGCCTAACAGTATCTCTCGTGCATTAACACCGGTTACTTTGTAGCCAGGATACAGTTCATTGAGTAGTGCTTCTACGTCTGCATCCAGTTTTTCGTCGAGTAATGGGTAAACAATATGGTCATTAGTGATCAAATAGTTAGCATAAGAACCCGCTAGGCGTTCGCCTGGTGTTCTTTCCATTCCTTCAGAAACGTCAACGCCACTTGCTTCGTCGTCAGAGATAAACAGTGGTCCCGGCATTGGTAGTTTGTGTACTTTAATTTGTCGACCTTTTGCATCGGTTTGACTCAACAAGCTATCTAATGCCGCTCTAGAGATGGCGTACTGAGGGTCGTTCTCATCTTCACACCAAGTCAGGACGACTTCACCCGGACGAACAATATGGATCAAGTTATCAACGTGTCCATTGGTTTCATCATTGAACAGTCCGTTTGGTATCCAGACGACCTTATCTACAGACAGATAATCACAAAGAACTTGCTCGATTTCTGCTTTGCTTAAATCTGGGTTACGGCTTGGGTGTAACAGGCACTCTTCAGTTGTGTATAAAGTGCCTTCGCCATCAACGTGAATTGAACCACCTTCTAATACGATAGGAGCGCGGTAGCTGTTATCTTCATGTATTTCACATATTTTTTGTGCTACAGCATCATCTTTATCCCATGGGAAGTACAAGCCATCAATTAGGCCTCCCCAAGCGTTAAAGTGCCAATCTACACCTCGGCGTTCACCTTTATCATTAATAACGTATGAAGGGCCGATATCACGCATCCATGAATCATCTGTGCTCATCTCTACCAATTTAATGTGTTCAGGGAGTAACGTCCGCGCATTCTCAAACTGCTGAGCGCTCACTGCCATAATCACTGGTGTTGTCATGGCTATCGCTTTTGCAACTTCAACAAATGTTGTTTGAGCTGGCTTACCGCCATAACGCCAGTTGTCTGTTCTTTCTGGCCAAGCCATCCAAATCGCTGCTTGGGGCTCATGTTCACCCGGCATTCTAAATCCGTCTTGTCTTGGTGTTGAATTAATTCTTTTGCTCATTTTCAGGCCTCCTACATTAATGGCTATGAGTTAAATTGTCAGATTCTTCAGGTGCAGCGTTGTTCTTTTTATTGACTGCCAGTTTTAATAAATACTCGCCAATTAAGATGGTGGCGATAACACCGATTAGTACGGGTGCACTGTATACCCAGTCAACACTCATAGTGATTAAGTCAGGGAAGATAAATAATACTACAGCTTGAGCAATGACAATAAAGCAAATAATACTAAGTGCCCATTGAACACCCATTCCACCTGGTACTCGGAAAGGTCTTTCTGTATCCGCATCTGCAATGCGAAGTTTTAGATATGACGGGAACATAAATAGGTATGGCAGTAAGAATACGCAGCTTGAGAATGCGAATACTGACCAGAATAGCTCATCACTGTCTTGAGCAAACAGGGCATACGCTAAGATTACGATAGTAGAAATAATACCTGTGATATTGTTGGCACCTACAGGAGTGTCGTGTTTCTCAGACATTTTGCCTACGATTTCAGGAAGTTCACCTTCGCTGGCCGCTTCAGCTGCTGCACGGCTTGCACCCATAGTCCAAGTCACCATGTTACCGATGAAAGTGAGCAGAGCCATAACACCGATCGCATTCACCA
Source organism: Vibrio sp. 99-8-1 (assembly GCF_013114595.1). GTDB lineage: Bacteria > Pseudomonadota > Gammaproteobacteria > Enterobacterales > Vibrionaceae > Vibrio. Next base: position 33,714 of record NZ_VTXE01000026.1, read on the forward strand.
TGAATTGACCAAATGCGCTGTCACCAAATAGCTTGTGCAGTGTATCGATAATACCGGCAACGAGACCGATATCTTCTACTGGAAGTGCTAATAGGATACCAACAGTACCAAATACGTATAGGAACGCAGTTATACCAGCCGCCAAGAAGATAGACTTAGGCATGTCACGCACATCTTTCATCTCTTTGGTCATGGTTGCAACCAACTCAAAACCCATTAAGTTAAAGACCAATGCTGGAAGGAAAGCAGCACCTGTATCCAGGCTTGGCATCATTGCTTGAATAGTGAATTCGTTTGCAACACCGTTTTTGGCTGCGTAGATAAAGCCACCAAAACCCAATACAGAGATAACAGTGATTTTAAGAATGGCACCAATATTGGTGACCCAAACGCCAACATCGACAGAAACGTTACATATCCAGATTGTTAACCAAGTGAGTACAACGCAGATAGCAATTTGTGCCATAAGAGAAAGATCAGGGAAGAAAAGTTCTGCAAACATACCTGCAAACATTATGTATACCGCTGGCATCCATAAGCCGACGTTAATCCAATAGAACCAAGTTGTTCTTACTGCCCATTTGTAGCCAAATGCTTTTTTTACCCAGTCATAGATACCACCATCTCCCGGATAAGTCGTTCCTAGTTCAGAAGTGATTAAACCGTAAGGGATAACAAATATAACCAGTGTGACTAACCACCAGCCGATAGAGCTAACCCCAATTGAGGCTGATGCTGTTAATGTATCAACAACAATAACAGCACATAAGCTAAATAGGGCTAGACTACCTACACCCATTTTTCCGCTTGAACTTTGCGTTTCCATATTATTCTCCGTGTTTATTCACACGAGTAAATTATTTACTTAGTGAAATTTAAATTACAATTCGACCTTATAAATATTAATTACTTTGAATCTGTTCTTATGTTATTAGAATCACTTATCGGTGTTCATATATTAATTGTAGGGAAAGACGTGACGCCACCCATAAATAAGCTTGGTTGAATTGTCTCAGTTGAGAAAATTGATTCTGATCAAGTTTTCTTTAAAGTGGCTAGACAACACTTCCAAGATTGGAAAGATCTTTCTATAACAATAAATATGCAATATATTTGGATACCCAGTAAATTGAGAGTTGGCGAATTTATGCAGTTTAGAGTTCTGCATTTTTTGGGCATTTAAAGAGATACTTAATGGCTATAGTTGGTAGATAGCAGTAGGATACGGGGTATTGAGATTAGCTTTATCACTGGGTAAGTAGTAACAGAAATGCAGGATTGGTCGCTGTTTAAGCTGAAACGTAACAAATTTGTATGAACTGGTAAGCTAAAATACTGATAAGAATAAGGTAGAAAAATGAAAAAAGAGTCTACAGAACAAAGACTTGAAAGAATACACAAAGCTGCTATTCAATTAGCTTCACAAAGAAATGTTAATTCAATCTCTATCTATGATGTTGCTAAAGAAGCGGCGATCGCCGCTTCAACGGTTTACCATCATTACCCAAATATAGAGTCATTGATTTGTGAACTGATGAATGATGTTTTTGATGATTTTCTCAGTGTTTTAGATACCGCGGTAGAGTCTGATAAAGTGACACATTGGAGTGATATCAACCGTATGATTGAGCAGAGTTTTGTTGACTATTATATGTCTACTCCGTTGGCTCAGCACACGTTATTAGGCCAGCACACCTACGCGACAGTACGTCATGCCGATGCACAAAATGATCAGCTGTTAGGTCAACGTGTAGAAGCGATTTATCGTCAATTTTACACCTTGCCAGAACTGCCTAAAGATGTGAATATTTTTGCAATCGCTTTACAGGTTGCAGATAAAGTTTACTCAATGAATTATCGTGAAAATGGAGAGATTGCTCCAGAGATGGCAAGAGAAGCGATTGTTTTAACTGAGGCTTATTTAGGGGTTTATTTACCCAAGCATCTACCAAAAATTAATTAATTTGTCTCTGTTATATATAAGGCGCTGTATTATTCAGCGCCTTTTTTTATCGCTATTAAAATCAAATATCGAAAAAATAGAGTAGCGATAAAATTAGTTTGTGAACTCTGTCATGTAAATTTTCAGACTCGTCCCAAATACGCCGATTAGTGATTCTAGTTTTAGAAATGAGATTTGTATTTATGGATACTAAATCCATCGAGATTGGTTGTTGAATTTAATTGACCAGCCAAAGATTAAAACATAGTCAGCATACATTTAAATGCTAACGACAACACGAATAACGTATACAAGGAACCACAAATATGAAACTGCCATCTTCAAGTGCAACTGATCTAAACAAAGCTAATCTGGAACATATGGTTTCAATGAAAGACTTCTCTGTAAAAGAGATGGACGACATGATGGAGCTGATGACTTATCTTAAAGAAGCAAGAAAAGACAATGCTGTTCCTCAGTTATTTAAAGGCAAGTCTGTCGGTATGATTTTTGAAGCGGGTTCTACTCGTACTCGCGTATCATTTGAAGTTGCTGCAACACTACTGGGCGGCCATGCCCTGTTCTTATCTCCTAAAGATATCCATTTAGGTGGCAAAGAGTCCATTGATGATACTTCTCGCGTATTGTCTCGTATGTGTGATGTGATTATGGCGCGTACCAACAGCCCTGAAACTCTTGATGGCTTGCTAGAAATGTCGACTGTTCCTGTCATTAACGGTCTAGATACCCGATTCCACCCAACTCAGATGCTTGCTGACCTATACACAATCAAAGAGCACATCACTGACGGCCGTACGTTGTCAGATTTAACTTTGGCATTTATGGGTGACGCTACCGATGTTTGTCGCTCTCTTATGCTAACTTGTGCTAAATATGGCATGGGCTTTAAGCAAATTGGTCCTAAGAAGTATCAAATGGAGCAAGAGTGGATCGATATGGCACAATCTTTCTGTGAAGAGTCTGGTGGTCATATTGAAATTACCGATGATGTAGAAAGAATTAGTGACTGTGATGTGGTATACGGTGACAGCTTCTACTGGGTAACACAAATGGATGAAAAAGAAGAGCGTCTAGCTGCCTTTATGCCAGACTATGTTATTAGTGAAGAGTTGATGGCAAAAGCAAAACCAGGAGCAATGTTACTTCACTGTCTACCTGCAAATGATAAAGAAGAAGTGACGCGTGGAGCATTGGAGAGTGAATATTCCGTTGCGTTCGATGAAGCCGAAAACCGCTTAACTGCGCAAATGGCTATTTTGGTTTACTTTACTCATAAGTCAATTAAAGAGCCAACAGAAGAAAAACTTGCTATGCATAAAGAAAAAATTGAAGGGTTTCTTGCTAAATTGTAAAAATAATCATGCTATAAAGTAGCTAAATTAAAATCGCTCCACATAGGCCTGACTGAAAAGTCAGGCCTTTTTTTATTTCTTAAATACTGGTCAATGACATTTAATAATTTAATAGATATTTATATGCCGTGGCATTGTACGTAAGTTTTTTTCAAAATGTGCACCTGTCATTGTTATTTCTAATAAATTAATTTTTTATGAGTGCTTAGCTATGAGAAAGAAAGTGGTATGCGTTGTTGATGATCATGGATTTGTTAACGATTTAGTTAAAACTTGTTTTAGTAGCTTATTCGGTGAAGAGTTTGAATTTAGATATTTTTCAAGTGGTAATCAATTTTCTGAATATTTGGATTTGGATGAAGAAGAACTAGACATCGTATTTCTAGACATGAAGATGGATGATGGCGATGGTGTTAGTGTTCTCAATAAGCTCTCTTCTCTTCATAAGAATGAAGTGCCGCTGTTTATTTTGACAGCATTAGAGGAGAGCTTGGTGAATTATATTGTTGAGTCTCTTTCTGATTCCAAGCTTAATATTGTGCAAGTGGTTTCCAAAAACTCACCGGGAAGCTTATATAAGGAAATAGAGAGATATAAAAAACAGATAATCCATGGTTTTAAGAGTGAATGCGAGTCGTTTGATGGTCCCAAAATACCTCGCCTAATGAGCACTGATTTATCAGATTTTGCACATTATATAGATGAGTGCCTTGTCCCCTTCATTCAGCCGAAAGTGAATATAAAGAATGATTGCGTAAGTGGTTTTGAACTGCTCGCGAGAATAATCGACCCTGAGCATGGTGTTGTCCTTCCTTTTACATTTTTGCCAGAACTAAACAGCATAGAAAAGCAGTACATTTTCAATATTAAGGTGATTGAACGATTTATGTTAGTGATTGAAGAGCTCTTAACGGAAGGCTACCGCTTTAATTACTCCATAAACATCGATCCAATGGCGATCTCTTATCCTAGTTTTATCGAAGATTTAGACAAAATTATAGAAAACAAACCGATGTTGAGTCGTTGGGTTACTTTTGAGTTAACGGAGACATCTGAGTTAATTGGATCAGATTGCAACCTTAAGCTGGCACAACTGAAAATGAAAGGCTTTAAAATCTCAATTGATGACTTTGGAAAAGGCTTTTCTAACTTAAATAGAATCAAATCTCTACCTTATGACGAAGTAAAAATTGATCGAAAACTAATATGCGCTATAGAACATTCTGTTTCAGATAAGCAGTTGGTTTTTACGGTAATCAATTACCTGGTTGATATAGGTAAAAGTGTTGTAGCAGAAGGTGTCGAGCATATATCGACGTTAAATACTTTAAAAACGACGCGGTGTACTGAAGTGCAAGGCTTTTATTATTCTTGTCCTAAACCTTATTTCGACATCGATAGTATCTTGTACAACTTATTTATAACAAGAATAAATGAACTTTTAAAATATATTGATGTGTCTGAACTTTCATCAATGTATAAAGAGCTATTTGATAACACGGTTTCTGATATTGAGGCGCTGTCATCAATAGAAGTTCCTCAACAAAGAAGAGATATCATTCATAAAATAAAAGGGAGTATGGCTACCGGAGGGTTTAATGAGTGTCTTCATTATTTAAATAAATTTCGAGACTGTAATGCTGAGCAACTCAATAGTCACTGTAGACAATTAAAAGAGATGTTGTTTTGTTATAAGAAAATACTGATTAAGTTTAATCTGATATTTTTATAAAAATTCAGAGTTAGTATCAATCGTTGAGAGGATTTGTTGCAATAGTAACTAGGTTGAATGATATGAAAATATTTAAATTTTTTGAGGCTTTAAAGCTCGCACGAAAAGTTCTAGGATTAACTCAAGCACAAGTGGCCTATATTATCTCTAAACCTCGAACGGGTAGTGTTTGTGATACAAGTACTATTAGTCGCTGGGAGGGTGGTGGTGTTGTTCCTCCCCACAAAAAGCAGATAGAAATATTTACTGAATTGAATCTTGATTTTGAATACCTCAAAGGAAGTCGCTTTTTCAATATAGATGGCGAAGCTTTGGAGCGATATTTTAAACAGAGTTTATTTGAAAATTGCCATTGGGATTTTGCTTGTGATGAAGGGGATGACTATTTTATTTCAAATGACACCACGGTAAAGACGTCAGTTAAATCAGATAGACAGAAACTAGAATACTCGATTTATTATGAAGACTCTGGAAACTTGCTAGGTAAACTTGATTACGACCTAAAAGAGAGAGAAGAGCTGTTTAGCCAATCCATATTGACCATTAACAGTATCTATTGCACGAGAAAAAGTATTTTATTAGATATGGTGGCTTTCTTGATTGCCAATTTAACATCAAGAGAAGTGGAAAATATTGTCTATTTCTCCTCAAACAAGTTGTCTCCCATATGTAGATTGTTGAAGAGCATTGGTTTCCAACCCCATAAACACGGCACCGAAGGGTACTGTTTTATGCTTGATTATCACACAATGCTGTACAACCAATCTCTATTTTACTTGTCACTAGTGGATAAAGACAGATTTCAGTAATGGATTACTTCTCGTTCATATACTGACACAGTTGATCATAGGGCAGCGGTTTAGAGAAGTAGTAGCCTTGGAACTGAAAGCAGTCATTATCTATCAGTAACTGTTTCTGAGCTGAGGTTTCTACTCCTTCCGCAATTATGGTCATTCCTAAACGCTGACCAATAGAAATAACATTGGTAATCATGGCCAGCGAGCGAGAATCTTCGTCAATCTTATCAACAAAACTCTTATCGATTTTAAGTTCATCAATAACAAGCTCATTTAACATACTCAATGAAGAGTATCCGGTACCAAAATCATCTAGTGATATCTGTATGCCTTGCTTCTGTAAATAAGCACAAATAGGTTTAATTTTATTGAGATCCTCGATGAATAGGTTTTCTGTGATCTCTAAAGTGATGGTTTCGGGACTGAGTCCAAACGCTTTTATACTGGCGAGTATCCTTTCTGCGAACAGCTCTTCCGTAAATTGACGTACGGAAATATTGATTGAAAGCTTAAGTGGCTTATCAAGGGTTCGGTTTAATTTGGATAGGTCTGTTAAAGATTTGTCGATAATGAGTTGCCCTAGTTTACTCATTAGTCCGGTCGATTCTGCAATGGCGATAAACTTCTCAGGGCTGACAAAACCAAGTGTTTCATCTATCCAACGAACGAGTGCCTCAACGCCATAAATCTCACCGTTTTTGTCAACCTGTGGCTGATAGACCATAAAAGGCGTTTCTTGCTCTATGGCGACTCTCAATTTTTGTTCAAGTTGGACATGTTGATAATGCTCTTCTTGCATCTGACTGGAGAAGAAACAGGTAGAGTTACGTTTCTTTTTCGCGCTATGAAGTGCTATGTCAGCAGCACTAAGTAACTCATTTAGTTTTACGCCATTCTCTGGATAGCGAGAGACACCGATGCAACTGCCTAAGAGAATACTGCTATTTTTGACTATGTAAGGTTCGGCTAAACTGGTTGAGATAAGTTTGGTGGTATATTGCAATTGCGCATGTTCGCATGAATAGGTTAGAAAGATAAATTCGTCGCTGGATTCTCGAATTAGTAGGCCATCTGAAGCTAAAATTTGGCTCAATCTTTGTGTTGCTTGGATTAGTACTTTGTCTCCAAATTCATGACCGTAACTATCATTTACGCTTTTAAAATTGTCTATATCGATATACATCAAGGCGAAAGGTGGGTTATTGCCGGACTCTGAGTTAATCCATTCATTGATACAAGAGCGTAAATACTGCCGATTGGGTAGATTGGTTAAAGAGTCATGTTGAGCTTGATAAACCAACTTGCTGTTAGTTTTAATTTCACTGTTGGCAATTGAACGGATAAGAATAAATAAAATAAACATTGAGCTAACAAAGAAGCCCAAGATAACCGTAAATCTGGATATAAAAACTTGATTGATATATTGCTGTTTAATGTTTGATACAAAAAACAGTTCTGAATATGGGTCGTATTTCACGACTAAGCGTTGGTTTTTATCGCCAATGATGTAATTAATAGATTGGATAGACGGTAGTTCATTGCTGATTGCTTCAGAGAAGGTAGAGTTAAGTAACGGGAGCAAGTCTTGGTTACTTTTCTGTGAGTAATTTATATCAGAATCAGAAGAGTACTGATTGTAGCCATCTTTACGAATAATCTGGATATTGTGATAACTATTTAGCTCATCTCCTACACCAAATAGAGGTGAATTATCAATTCGGATACCAGCCGTCATGACTGCAATAGGTTGAGTTCGGTCTTTACCAGCATAGATTGAACGACGTATTGGCATTGCATAGGTTTTTGTTTTTAAAGCATTGACTAAATAAGTTGGGCCAATGGATATTTTGTCGATACTACGAGCTATTTGAAATGATGGCTTTGTTTGTGGAAGCTCCATAAGGTTTGGCAGCTTATTAAGATCAAAGTTCGAGCTGGCAACTAAAGGTGTGCCATCATAGGCCACTAGGCCAAGTCCTAATAGAGCTGGATAGTTCACCATGATCTCATCTAATGTTTTATCGTGAACTGGATGAGCAAGAGTTGGGTACTCTGCTACCATTTGTAACCCTAAAATATGTAGCAGAGCATCTTGTGTTCGAAAGAAAGCGTGAACGGAATTAGAAAACAGAGTAATGCTGCTTTTTTGCTCATTGTGAAAGCGTTCTACCGTATTATCGTGCATATAAACAGTAACAAAGCCAAAAGCCAATAATGAAATGATAAATATGAGTGCAAAAATAGCCCAGATTTTCTGTTTTAACTTAGCCATAAATTTATTATATGTTTTTATTCTTAATCATAATATATAGCAAGTTCTAAGAATGTACCAACTCGAACTGACAAAAATGTCATGTAAAACAGTGAAATAGTATTTATGGAGTATAAAACGCCTTTATTTTCTTTGCTAACTAATGACCAAGTAAGAATTAGGGCATACTGATATATATTAACCTCAGCTCGGGATAATTTAAGCCGCTCAGTACTGCTCTTATAGCGTCTGATTTCGTTAAAATCAACGTGATAGAATAACTATCACTTATAATTTTGCCTTGTCATTCATCTAAAATAGCAGCACTGCGCCTAGTTAAAGCTTAACTTATTATTAAATATGGAATTTTGACTTTCTTATCCCGAGTTGAGGTTATATTAGAAAATTAAAACCTAATTAATTGGAAACAGATAATCTGTTAGATGGCTGCTTCTTTTCAAGTATGGTGCTTGCCACAATGCTGCCAAGACATACTGCAAGTAAAGCTAGTGTCGTCACAACATCCAACTTTTCAGAGAAAACGGCAAAGGCAAGCAACGCAGCTACGATTGGTGTGCTTGCTGCAAATGCCGCACAACGCTCTGCTCCTAGCTGTTTTATCGCATACAGATATGTGAACGATGCCAGTAATCCAGCTCCAATCCCTTGCAGTAATATATGTCCAATTACCTCTTGCCATGGCCAGTGCACAATGTTGCTGCTTATTAACGAACTGTTTAATAGTTGACTGGCGATAGCAGCAAACAAACATAATGTTGATATACAAGCGACCAAACCCGCACAAACCAAAGGGGGTAAGCCTGCTACTCGTGCACTGATGGTAAACAGCGCCCACATAAAACTGGCACCAAGAAACATGAGCTGACCGGTGAACAAGCTATTGTTAGACGTTGCTAAGCTATTGAACAAAAACAGAACAATGCCAAAGCTTATTAGTATCAATCCAACTCGCCTATGTAATCCAGAAGGCTGTTTATAACAGGTAATGGCGATACCAGTAACAAATAGCGGTAAGGTTCCAGGAATTAAGGCGCTTGCATGAGCAACCGGTGCATACTGCATAGCATGACTGGCTACTAATAAGTAGGGGAGACCACTGCCGATAAAGATACCGATTAAGTATTTTATCGGTACCTTTTTAATCTGATGACGAGCATTAATAACAACTGGTAGTAATAATATTGTTGGCAGTAAGAAGCGCGCTAAAGCAATATCGGCAGAAGTGAGCTCTGAGTTTGCCCCACCTTTGAGTGAGATAAAGAAGCCTGACCACAAAATTATGGTAACAAAAATAGCCAAATGACCAAGAATCATAAATGTTAACTTTTTGTTATTAAATAATAAGAGTATTATGCATCGTCTTAGATGGTGGAAATAGGCTAATTATGGTTGTTTTTGCCTAGATATTGGTGGAAATGATAATAAAATAACTTATTTGAGATGAATAAAGCCAATTTTTCATAAGAAAGTGATTTGATGGGTATAAGCATGGACAAATTTGATCAACATTTATTAGAACTATTGCAGCAAGATGGACGATTAAGCACGGTGGAGCTAGCCGAGCGTGTTGGCCTATCTGCTTCTCCGTGTGCTCGTAGATTGAAAAAGCTGGAACAGCAGGGCGTTATTGAAGGCTACAGCGCGTTATTAAATCGTCAAAAAATAGGTATCGCAATGACGGTTTTTGTTGAGGTGAGTTTAAGTAATCACCAAGCACAAAGCATTGATAAGTTTGAGTCTGAAATAGTAGAAATGAAACAAGTGGTCAGTTGTCATGTTGTGTCTGGAGCGTATGACTATTTATTAGAAGTGGTGAGTCAAGATTTGAACGATTACGAACTTTTTATTCGCCAACTACAGTGTGTGGACAATGTTAAGGATATTCATACTCATATGGCGATGCGTCAAGTTAAAGGGAGAGCGTCTTTGCCGATACTAAACTGAAGCGTTTTGTGCGCTAGTGTGTCTTTTGTCACTTATATTTAGGTGAAACTGATAGAGGTTTCAAAGTTTAGCGACTTCTAATGCAAACAGAGCGTCTCTCTTACTATAATGAACAAGTGGTATTTAGTTAGTGAATGTATATGGCTCAATTATCCAATATAACCTCTTTTCTGGAGTTCTTAGGTGATGCAGTAATTGTCGTCAACCACTCCTCTGATATCGTCTATGTGAACTCTGCTTGTGCAGAGCTATTTCATTACTCTGAATCTGAGCTTAGTTCGATGAAATTGGATGCGCTAATGCCAGAAGTTTATGCCAATACTCACCGTCTAGAAGTGAGCAACTTCATCGAGGCGCGTAAGCCAGCGAAGGTCATGAATAAGCGAAATGCTTTACCTTGTGTTGATGCTAATGGTGAGGTCTTTCAGGCAAAAGTCTCCATTGCTTTTGTTGAAATGGACAGTCAGGTTTATGGTTTCGCTATTGTCCAAGATTACTCACAAATTCAACGAGAAATCAATGAGCTACAGAGTGAAGCAAATACAGATCCAATCACAGGGCTAGCAAATCGAAGGCACCTTCATCAATTACTTGAAAATGAACATTTCTCTATCAGCCTATCGAGTTCGTTTGGTGTCGCCTATTTTGATCTTGATAAGTTTAAGTCAGTTAATGATCTGTATGGGCATCATGTTGGAGATGTCTTGCTTGCTAAGTTAGGTGAACGTTTGACTAACATGTTACGTGCTGATGATTATGTGTTTAGAGTTGGAGGGGATGAGTTTCTTGTGATATTTCGTATGGCGAACAAGAGTGATTATCAGTATGAGCTAGAATCCATGAGTAACAAAATCCATCGACTAGTTTCACACCCTATTTATCCAGACAATGGTGATGTGAGTATAACTATTAAGGCAAGCATCGGTATGGGCATTTACCCCCAAGATCATGGTGACTTGTCGACATTAATAACATTGGCTGATGAAGCTATGTATATCTCTAAGTCATTAGGCGTTGATTTTTCAATGGTTGAACAGCTGGCTGAAGGTTGATTAAAGATAGTTTGAATATTTTGGCGTGATCCGCGCTATGTTTGTCTTAAGGAGTCTGAATAGATGTATTCTTATGTTGCAAGACAGCCCATTTTAAACCGACAACTCGATGTGATCGGTTATGAGTTACTGTATAGAGATGGAGAGAAAAACGCGTTTCCAAACATTGACTTATCAATTGCAACCAAAGAGCTGCTTGTCGAGCAGTGCTTAGTTCAGCAAGGTCGGGTTATTGGAGATAAGAAAGGTTTTATCAATTTTGGTTATGACACAATCATCTCGAAAGTGCCATTGGACTTTCCAGTAAAGCAGTATGTGATTGAAGTGTTAGAAACGTGCCGACCAACGGAAGAGTTGTATTCATCATTAACAGAATTAAAGAAGCAAGGTTATTCTATCGCGTTAGATGATTTTGTTGTTTCTGATGAATGGAAACGCTTTTTGCCTCTAGTGGATATCATAAAATTTGATCTACAAGCGACCTCTTGGCAACAAATTAGCAATTATATGGACGAAACCTCGGGATTAACATTGGAGTATTTGGCGGAGAAAGTTGAGTCATACCAAGAGTATAGCTTTGCAAAGAAACAGGGTTTTCATTATTTCCAAGGCTATTTCTTTAGCAGACCTGAAATCATTAAAAATCGTACTGTCGATTCGTCATTGATGACGAGTATCCAACTGTGCCGGGCGGTAGCGGACAACAGCATTGATTTTAATAATGTAGAAAAAATTATCTCTAGCAATGCGGCGCTGTCATTTAAATTGCTTAACTTTGTTAATGCTTGTGCGGCAATTACTGCACCTATCCACTCTTTTCATCAAGCATTGGTGTATCTAGGGGAAGATAACTTACGTAAATTTGTCTCTTATGTAGCTCTTGCTGAAATGGGGGATAACAAGCCTGATATTCTCTCTATCACTTCTTTGCACCGAGCCAAGTTTATTGAAAGTATGCTCAGTCGAATGGGGCAAGAGAAATTAAAAAGCATCGGTTATCTTTGTGGAATGTTGTCGCTTATTGACGCTGTACTGGACATAGAGATAGAAGACATTTTACAACCGCTAAATATTGAAATGGCGATTAAAGAAGCGTTACTTGAGCATCAAGGTACGCTAGGAGCGTTGCTTAAACTTGTTGAAGCCATTGAAGCGTCGAATTGGCAACAAATAAGTGAGATAGAGAAACAATTAGATGTCGCGAAAGAGACAACCATAAGCTGTGAACTTGATGCCGCATTTTGGGTAGGAGAATTAAGGGGTTAGTTTGGTTTTATCTGTTAGTGAATTAATCCATCTCTATAAACGGCGAAACCCCAGATGTTGGTAGCATCTGGGGTTTCTAATTTTTAGATTTCTCGGATGGTAAGGCCGATTATCTTCTAAGCAAAAAGTATGGAATTATCGTTGTTAATTCTTGGTAGAGAATTAAACGCGGATAAAGTCCATGTGCTCAACTTTTGGCTTAAATGCGTGACGTTGAACATCTTGTGGCTTAACCTTAACTTCTGCGCCGTCGATCACTAGAGTGATTGCTTCGTAGAATTCTGGCTTATCCATTTGGTTGATCACATCGCTGTGTTTCAACGCGATAGATACTGGTGCTGCTTCACCACCATAAACGATTGCTGGGAATTGGCCAGCGTGACGTAGGCGGCGGCTCGCACCCTTACCTAGTTCAGTACGTACTACTGCTTCAAATTTCATAGTATTTACTCTCAAATTAGTAAAATAGTTAAAGATGACTGCCGACATAGCGACCTTGCTGGCAGTGCTCAACGCTTAAGGTAATTGGTTGTTACCGCTAAGCGAGCGCGGATACTATCATTCTACGTTGTTAAGAGCAATAGAATCACCAATAATCTAGATAAAAAACACGCAGCTAGGCTTGTTGTTACTCGCTTTGCGACTATATTGCTCAAGCCTGAAATCGAGCCCTCACCTTGTAAATATTGTTTAGCAATTGAGCATTTCAACGCTCGGCCGTATTTGGGCATAAAAAGACCCCAATAATTGGTGTCCAACTATTGGGGGTCAGTTCAGTTTTAGCCACTGGCTTTTTTATCTCAGGTTACTTGCTATGACTGGCTATAGTGACCAAATTCATACTTTATCTGACTATCTTTTAGTTCACCTTTAAAAATGCGGTGGGCATTTGCTCTTAGGTAGGTGAATCCCGTTTTAAATACGCCATCTTGATCAAGTCTTCTTGAATCAAAACGGAACGTCATGGGTAGAAAACGAAAACGCCAGGTTTTGCTTGCACGCTTTACATAGTCGCAGTCTTCACATAAATAAATGGACTCATCAAAGCCACCAATTGCTTTATGAATTCGTTTTGACGAGAAAATACATGCACCTACAGCGGTAGGGAAAACGTATTGAGTCGCAAAGAAGCCTAAATTAAACAGTCCGTAGCCAAGTTTATGCAACATTGGCAGACCTTCTGCGTTCATATAAACACCCGCTACCTCTAATCCTGTTTTTTCTAAGTTCTGATCTGCTTTTTCCAAAAAGCTCTCAGATAGACGCACATCAGCATCCAAAAATAGCAGTCGTTGATGTTTAGCAATTAATGCACCTTGATTGCGACCTAAACTGGCGCCTCGTTTGGTCATTTTATGAATAGTCAGCTTGGGTAAACGCTCTTGATACGATTTTGCAATTTCAATAGTGTTATCTTCACTATTTGAATCAACCAGAACCACCTCAAAATGTTGATTTGTTTGTTGGGTTATGTCCTCTAACAAACGACCAATGTTCTTTTCTTCATTCAATGTAATAATAACGATACTAATAGGCTTAATCATGGCAACATCCTTTCAACTTGTAGTGTAGGGATAGATTAAACGGAAAGGACTTAACCAAGCCTGATAGGATTGTTAATCTTCAGTTCATCTACAGTTGCCGTACTGAGTCGCATATAGAAAACTATGCTGCTCTCCTCAAACCTCTTTCCGATTGAATATAATCTGTATTAGAAGATCAACAGACCCTAGTGTCTTACTCTAAGTTAAGATGAGATCGATGTGATATAAATTGAGTTTGATAGCTAACAAGGCAGAGTTAATATCACTTTTAGGCCACCCAAAGAGGCGTGGTCAAGCTGTATAGAGCCTTGATAGCTCTCAACAATGTCTTGCACAATATTTAAACCAAGGCCACTTCCTGTTACTTTCTCATCCAATCGCGCCCCTCGCTGTAAGGCATGTTTGAACTGTTGTTCGCTAATGCCACAGCCATCATCTTCGATAATCAATTGTAATCGATGTTCAGAATAGCTTTCGCTATAGATACGAATTGTCGATTTGGCCCATTTGTAGCTATTCTCTAGCAGGTTTCCAAGCATTTCATCCAAGTCATTTGTATCAACATTCACCACTATATCGTCATCAATTTCATTGATCATCAGTATTTCTCTATGGGCGTAGACTTTATCAAAAGCGATATTGATGGCTTCGATTCTTTCTGCAGGAGACGATTTAACCGAAAGAATAGAACTAGAACCCGCGAGACGAGCTCGGCTGAGGTGATAATCGATGTAATGCTGAATATTATTAACGGGCACAAGCAGAGGTTGTTGCTCTTCTTCTGGGTAATGCTTTATCTGGTTTTTGAGTACAGTGAGAGGGGTTTTAAGGGCGTGAGCCATATTGCCTGTATGGTTTCGTGCTCTTTTTAATAACTCTTGATAATGAAAAAGAAGGTCATTCAAGCTGCTGGCCAATGGCTCGATCTCTTTAGGGTAGTTACCGTCAATTCGGTTAACTTCCCCAAGTTTTAGTTTGATCAGTGCTTGTTGTAATTTCGTCAGGGGCTGTAGCGACCATGTGAGCTGAAAAGCAACCAGCACCAGTACGCCAACAAATAGCAAACCGAGAATAAACCACAGTACTCCAGTTAGTAAAACAACGCTCTCTTCTATTTCGTCGTTATCTAAAGCAACCTTGATTTTCACTTTACCTAAACCATCGATTTTGTACTTATCAGAAACTTGGATAATTTCGTGATATTTATCCTCAAATTTATCGGTTAGGTCTTTATCTCCTAAAGAGGGAGATTTAAAGGTGTTGTCGTCGGTTTCTATCTGCCAAAATCGGCTCTGTTTGTTCTCATACAGTTTGGAGTTAGAGATAATAAAGTGATCGGTAGTTGGTAACTTGTTCTGCTTTAACAGTTTGTATAACTCATCTTGAGTAAATTCGAGTTCACTTTTTGCATTTTGCTCAAGTTGATAATTAATTAGCAAAGGAATAACGATGCCTGCGATAGATACCATCAAGCTTAACCATAATCCTGTTACTAATATGAGTCGATTTCGTATACTAAAATGAGCAAACAGATTGCTGAGATACTGTTTACAGGCGTTCAATTTACTCTGCATTTAATTGGTATCCTAAACCCCGTACCGTTTTAATTCGTTCTGAACCCAGTTTCTTACGTAAACGGCCGATAAAAACCTCAATGGTATTTGAATCTCGATCAAAATCTTGTTTGTAAATGTGTTCTACTAACTCGGTTCGTGAAATGACTTTGTCTTTATTGCGGATAAAGTACGAAAGGACCTTGTATTCTAATGCGGTAAGAATAAGAACGGTTCCGTTCAATGATATTTTGGAGCTAACGGTATCAAGAGAGAGAAGACCTGCTCGAATGACGGGAGAAGCGGTTCCTGATTGACGTCGAATTTGTACTTGCAGTCGAGCAATTAGTTCCGGCATTTCAAATGGTTTTATTAAATAATCATCTGCCCCTTCATTGAGACCCTCAATACGTTGAGTTAGTGTGTCTCTGGCACTTAATATAACGATAGGAACCGTTATCCCTTCGTCTCTTATGCCTTTTAAAACCGCAATGCCGTTAAGCTTAGGAAGGCCGAGATCCAACACAATGGCGTCCCAGGATTCTGAGGTAGCACGATAGAGAGCATCAATACCATCCATTGCATTTTCTGTGGTCCAACCCTCTTGCTCAAGAGAGTGACCCAGTTGCTTGGCTAAAGTAATGTCATCTTCAACAATTAGAACTTTCATTTAATTCACATTATTCGTGGTTACACATTTGATTACAATACTACAGAAAACATGAACAAAAGCTGAATGTGGAGGCATAATTTGCTTTGTTGCTCACTGAGATGCGAATTATTGTGACAGCTCATCGGCGAAAACAATATCCCTGAGCTTCCAAAATCGTCCGGATTTTCGTGCTATCACAAATTGCGGCAATCTAAATCGGTGCTGATTTTGCACCACTTTGCTTGGTGAACTGTCATGGAAAGGACGGTGGTGATCCGCTAGGAATGGTCGTACAAACTGAGCAAAAAAGGCTTTTTTCTGCGCTTTGGTGGTGAGAGACCAAAATTGATGCACCTGAACGTGATCATCTCCAATATAGCTGACTTTGAGTTGATTATTCCCAGAAGGGCCTTTGTGAGTCGAGAGTTGCATGTCTCGACATTCAAAAACAAGGGCATCCTTGAGGTTAAGTGCTTCACGTAGTTTTTTATCAGCATCGACAAGGGTGGCATCGCATTCGTGGCATATACGAGCGGCGATATCATTATCTGCACCACAATCGGGACAATACTTGGCTCTAAAGCGATAACCACAATGCGTTCGTTCGCCGTTCTCTTCTTCGAAGTATCCCTGACAGCGACGGCCGTAATGTTCAATGAGAAAACCGTTGTTGTCTAACTTACCCCAAAAGTTGTTATTGAAACCACAAGCGGGGCAGGGAATGGTGACAATGTCACTATCGCTGTCTGGTTTAGGGTTGCCAACTTCAGGTTGATAAAGGTCATAGCTATTACCCGCGTAATCTAACACTAAGCACTCTGTTTTTCCTTCTGACAGTCGTAAGCCTCTTCCGACGATTTGTTGGTAAAGGCTAATGGATTCTGTTGGCCTTAAAATGGCGATTAAATCCACATGAGGTGCATCAAATCCGGTGGTTAGAACAGAGACGTTAACGAGATATTTGATCTGCCGATTCTTAAATCTCTCAATGATGTCTGAACGTTCAGGGCTAGGTGTATCGCCAATGACGAGTGCAGAGTGCGGTTGCGGCAGTAGGGAGAGGATCTCCTGAGCATGACGGACAGTCGCTGCGAAAATCATGATGCCTTGTCGATTTTCTCCATGGGAGATAATCTGCTGCACAATTTGTGGTGTGGCTCGTTTGGAGTTCTCAATTACTAAATCTAAGTCAGACTCTTTATAGCGTCCGGTATTGGCGGGCACAAGCTGAGAGAAATCGTAACTAAGTACCGGGGCATCA
Source organism: Vibrio sp. 99-8-1 (assembly GCF_013114595.1). Lineage (GTDB taxonomy): Bacteria > Pseudomonadota > Gammaproteobacteria > Enterobacterales > Vibrionaceae > Vibrio. The sequence goes on from NZ_VTXE01000026.1 coordinate 51,102, forward strand.
ATCAGCTTGGCGGGGGTTAAAAAACCTTCATCCAGTAGATAACGAATAGGGAGCTCGAATATGCAATCTCGGAAAAAACGAGCTTCTTCACTGCGAACTTGGCCTCGCGTGTGGTACTGATATATCCAGCCCATTCCTAATCGATATGGCGTCGCGGTTAATCCCAAGATCTTAATTTCTGGGTTCTGTTCAGTTAAATGACTTATGACTCGTTGATAACTGCTTTTTTTATCATCAGGAACACGATGGCATTCATCAATGACTAGCAAAGAAAACTGTTGAGAGAAATGCTCTAGATTACGAACGACCGATTGGACAGAAGCAAACACCACTTGTTGATCGGTCTCTTTTCTACCAAGTCCCGCTGAAAATATCGCGCCTTTTAAACCATACCCTTGGTATTTCTCGTGGTTCTGCTCTACCAATTCTTTGACGTGGGCGAGCACCAAAACTTTGCCTTTAGCCAGACGAGCAAGTTCAGCGATCACTAAGCTTTTACCTGCACCCGTTGGTAAGACGATAACGGCAGGGGTAGATTGCTTACGAAAATAGTGAATAACCGCTTTTACCGAGTCGGCTTGATAAGGACGAAGTGTGTACATAGGCATTAAAAGTGTGAAATAGCTCAACTATTTTTAATAAGACGCTTATAATAAACCACTTAACTGAAAAGAGGTATTCATGCGGTTAGATAAATTTTTGTGTGACGCATTAGGCGCTACGCGCAAAGAAGCGACAAAAATCATTAAAAGTGGTGACATCACGGTCAACGAAAAAGTACAGAAGAGCGGTGCTTTTAAAGTGACAGAAGAGAGTTGTGTGGAGTGGCAAGGTAGAGAAATTAACAGGCACGGGCCTCGATACATTATGCTGTATAAACCACAAGGTTATGTCTGCTCTCATGAAGATGGCTTTAATCATACTGCCTTTGTATTGCTTGATGAAGTGAATATGGACAAACTGCACTTCGCGGGCCGCCTAGATGTAGATACCACGGGCTTAGTGTTGATCACAGACGATGGTAAATGGTCACATAAGATCACATCGCCAAAACACAAGTGCGAGAAACGATATCGGGTATGGCTTGTGGACGCCGTTGAAGATGACTATGTGCAGCAGTTCCAAGCAGGTATTGAGCTAAGAAATGAGCGTGAAGCGACGTTGCCCGCTCAACTTGAGATTATCGATTCACACCAAGTGTTATTAACCATTACCGAAGGCAAGTATCATCAAGTTAAGCGAATGTTTGCGGCGTTAGGTAATAAGGTTGAAGCACTGCATCGAGAACAAATCGGTAGCATTGAATTGGATCATGAGTTAGAACCTGGAGAGTATCGCTATTTGTCTGAAGATGAAGTTAATTCGATTTGGCGCTGATTCTTTTATGACAAGTGAGTGAAAACATATTAACATATTAAGTAAACCTTATACTTTATATATTTCCAATACCGACTATTCAGGGGGCATATGACTCAGAGTCAATCCACACAGCTTAGCTTGCTAATGTTTATTATTTTAGGCGCTATTGGTGCGTTAACACCACTGGCCATAGACATGTATTTACCGGCAATGCCAAGTATTGCTAAAGAGTTGGGCGTTGAAGCCGGGGCTGTGCAGATCACCCTTACCACATATACTGCCGGTTTTGCCATTGGGCAGCTACTGCATGGACCGCTTTCTGATAGCTATGGTCGCCGGCCAATACTGCTGGCTGGTATATTTTTGTTTGCGATTGGTTCAATCTTATGTGCGGTATCCAGCGATATTGAATCGCTGAAGTATATCCGCGCCGCCCAAGGTTTTTCTGGTGCTGCCGCTGCGGTGATTATTCAAGCTGTCGTTAGAGACATGTTTGATAAAGAAGACTTTGCCAGAACCATGTCTTTTATCACTTTGGTGATGATGGTTGCTCCTCTTATTGCGCCTATGCTGGGAGGACATTTAGCAGAGTGGTTTGGTTGGCGTTCTATCTTTTGGGTGCTCACTTTTGTGTCTGGTGTGGTTATTGCTGCAGTTATGTGGAAGATCCCCGAAACACTCGCCGTAGAGAAGCGACAGCCGCTACGGTTTAAGACCACGATGCAAAACTATATGCGGTTATGTACCAACCCCGTCGCTATGGGATTGATCTTTTCTGGAGCATTCTCTTTTGCGGGGATGTTTGCCTTCTTAACCGCAGGGTCATTTGTCTATATCGATATATATGGAGTTAACCCTTCAGACTTTGGTTACCTTTTTGGTTTAAATATTATCTGCTTAACGTTAATGACCAGCCTGAATGGTCGTATCGTTAAGAAAATGGGTTCGAAATGGATGTTAGCCTTTGGCATTAGTATTCAGCTTATAGCTGGCATCGCCCTGTTTTTTGGTTGGTTGGCGGATATTGGTTTATGGGGCATTGTGCCATTTGTTATGCTGTACATTGGAACTATGTCAACGATTGGTAGTAACTCTATGGCACTGCTGCTTACTAACTATCCTAGTATGGCGGGTACGGCGTCATCTTTGGCAGGAACACTTCGTTTCGGTACAGGATCTATTATTGGTGTTGTGGTTGCGATGCTGCCAAGTGGAAATAGTGCCTGGCCGATGATTTTGGTTATGACTCTGTGTGCGGTTTGTTCCGCGGCTATGTATTGGTTTTTAGGAAAAAAAGCGTAATGACATCTTATTATATTGAAATACAAAATCTGGTTAATACTGCGTTAAAAGATGTTGGTGAACAGCATAGCAAAGGCAAATTGATAAATGCGCCTATTAGTAATACTCATTATATGGTTCGTTGGGTCAGTAAAATGCTCAAAGCTCAAACTTTTGACCGTTGTGTGCTTGATGACTTAAAGCGTTGGCAGAAGGCAGGACGTAGTAAAGGGACTCAATCTGAGTTGATATTTACTTTTGAAAATATATCGAAATTTTACGCTAAACATATGCCTGTTGATGTCGAGCCGAAACCAATTTTGGATTCGCAAATTGATGCCTTTTTAGAACATATGTATCAGCTGGGTTGGAGTTACTGCACAGAGGATCCCGTCACCGATAAGTTTCAGGTATTTACCGATGGAGATAACTCTCTCGTCTTGTGTGCCAATCAGTGTGATGACTGTTTTGAAGGAGGCTCTGAATTAGTGAAACCCATGAGTTTCTACGTGAGAGGAAATCATGCAGAGTTTATTGAACAAGCGACTAATGCGGGTTTTCTACTGCATAAGCGAACCAAGTATAAATCGAAAGTAAAATATCATGGTGAGTACCTTGTTTTCCCTAGCAATATGGGCAACCAGTTAGCGGAAATTCCATTGAGTTTTAGTCAATCGAATCGAATGTAACGGAAACAATGTTATTTAAGCATAGTTAACCGTAACAACATTAAATAGCCTTTATTTCATAACATTATACTCAAGTGACCTCAAGGTGCTTGTTCAGCGAGAATTTATTGGCTGCTGATCAAGGCACTGATTTGAACGCATAGTCATTCTACGGCAAGAATCAGTATATAAGTATGTGCAATAAAGGCTATTTGATGAAACTAAGACATTTTACGTTTTAATTTAATGTAAAATGCTGTCGTAGTGCCACTGTTTTTCCGAGTTTAATAGTGTTTGATTTAAATACTATTAGCGAGTGAGTTTATGGGCACATTAGACGATGATAGCAAGACTAAGCTACCTAGTTTTGATGAACTGGTGAATCTAGCAAGGGAAAATCCCGACAGGTTTGATCAGTTAAAACAGTCCCTATGCGATGACCTTATCGCTTCTTCCCATACTGATAATCAACCACGACTTCGCGCCCAACAGAGTCATATCGATCGCCTAATTAGTAAGGGAAAAAATGCAAACCACGTCAATGTTTTACTCTATAAAGAGTTGATGAAACAACTGGGTCGCTTCAAACAGAGTTTGCTTAGTAGCAGTGAGACAACCAAGGATAATGTGCTCTCTTTTACCGCGAAAAATAAAACGGATTAAATAGAAACAACGTTATTTTGATCTAGTTATACTTAAGTGATCTCAAGGTGTTGCTCTGAATCCTACTTCTTGAGGTCACTTGAGTATAGCATGCTGCTTTTTTTATCAATGGCTTTTACCATGCCTTGAAAAATAAATAGGTGTGCAGGCATCATAGCAAACCAATATAGCAAACCTCTAAACCCTTTCGGGTGCCACCATGCTCGCACATCAAGCTCTCTATAATCACCATGATCGGTGATACTGCACTCCAGCCTACCTAATCCCGGAGCTTTCATGCCAAACAGCAAAGAGACAAAGCGATTCTTCTCGCAACGAATCACTTTCCATGAGTCGATATGATCTCCAACTTTTAGTTCAGGACCCGCAGGACTTCTTCGCTTAGGAGCGCCACCGCCGACAAATAGATCCAGCCATTCTCGAGTACGCCACAAACTATTCGCGAAAAAGTACCCCTCTTGCTTACTGCCTATTTTCTCGACAATTTTCCATAGATCTTCAGAACTTTGTTGTGTACGCAATGTTGAACCTGCGTTTTTTGCGTAATAGCCATACCCTGCCTGCCAGCGTTTTAAGGCTGCTGGATCAAATCCCCAAATATTATTGCGGATACATTCACCTTCTGCTTCTACTGCTGCTAATACCGCATCTCGATAACGAACCAGTGGTTGGGGATATTTTTTGCGAATCTCTTGAGAATCTGCAATGTAGTCATGCTCTAATCCTGCCAATAGTGCTCGACCAATATTTGAAGGGACAGAGGTGACCAATCCTAACCAATAAGAGGCCATTTTGGGGGTTAACAGTGAAGTGGACCATAATCGAAGTGGTCGTTTGATGGCTTCACAAATGACCGCAAACTGCTCTCGGTAAGTGAGGACATCAGGACCGCCGACTTCATAGTAAAGATGACCGTCTGGTGACTCATCTAGCTGTGCTAATAAATAGAAATTTAAATTTTCTAATGCAATAGGGTTGGCTTTGGAATCAACCCACTTGGGGGCAATTAATATGGGCAGGTTATAGGTGAAATCTTTCATAATTTCAAAAGCAGCAGAGCCCGGCCCAATAATAACTCCGGCTCTGAGCTCTGTAACAGGAACCTCTGCTTGGCGAATGATTTCGCCGGTCTTTTTTCGTGCTAACAAATGGTCTGAGTTACCAGTTTGAGGTTGTATGGCACTTAAATAGACTACATGCTTGACTGTACTTTGGATAAGCGCGTCTTTGAAGTTAATGGCAAGAGATAATTCATAATCTAAAAAGTCATGACCGTGAGCCATTCCGTGTACTAGAAAAAATACCAAATCATGGTTTTTAACCACTTCTACGGTCTCATTTTTATCGACGAGATCTAAATAACGGATTTGTAGATTTTGATGAGCTTCGACTCGGGCGGTAAGGTAATCAATATTTCGTGAAGCTGCCGTAACCTGATGGCCGAGTTGAAGTAAAAGAGGTACTAACTGAGAACCAACATAACCAGAAGCACCTAATACTAATATCCGCTTTTTATCCATATTGATAACAAATCCTTTTTATGGTGATTGATGCGTATTGAGAGTAGAATAGCCACTCACTCCGTTGCCACTTTTTGTAAACTTTAACTCATAAAGTTTATATCACGATTTTATCTGCATTGAGGTTTTAATGAACAACACCTTATCACTAGTTCTTAAGTATACAAAAGGTGATTTTTTACGTCGTCTGTTCGCCATTGCCATGCCTATTGCATTGCAGAATATCATGTTTTCCAGCCGTGGTTTGGTGGATGTCTTGATGCTGGGACAGTTAGGAGAAGCTGATATTGCCGCTGTTGGTGTGGCCAGCCGTGCGATGTTCGTGACCACTATTATGCTGGTTGGGGTTAATACCGGAGGCGCGCTGCTCACTGCACAATATTGGGGAGCAGGCAATAAAGAAGGGGTTAGAGAGAGTACCGCGTTAACTTGGATTATTGCTAACGGTTTTGCGTTATTAACCGTGACACTATTTATGCTCTTCCCTAGTCAAGTTATGGGGCTTGCTACAGACTCTGCTGAAGTTAATAGATTGGGTAGCGAATACATAGTGATCACGTCGCTAAGTATGTTTGCGGTTGCTTGTGTGAGTAGTATGGCCGTTGGTTTAAGAGCGATGCACAAACCTGGAGTAAGTACTTTTTTCAGTGGTATCGGCATACTTTCTAACGTCTTCTTGAACTGGGTATTGATATTTGGTCACCTTGGTATGCCAGCAATGGGGATCAAAGGGGCTGCCATCGCAACAGTGTTAAGTGGTGCTATAGAGATACTCTGCTTATATTCTTATCTCTATTCCAAAAACCATCTACTGGCATTTAGAATGTCAGATCTGCTGGCGGCACTACGAGGAAATAATGTTTCAAGATTCTTGCGTTTGTCATTGCCTACCACTTGTAACTTCTTTATGTGGGCGGCAGGTATGTTTGCCTATCATGCCATTATGGGACAGACAGGGGTGCAGGGACTGGCGGCATTATCAGTTATGACTCCGGTAGACTCGATCGCGTTGAGTTTACTTATCGGTACCTCTACCGCTGCTGCTGTATTAACTGGTAACCAGATCGGTGCTAAAAACTATCAAGCCGTCTATTACCAGTCTGTTGGCTTGTTATTTATTAGTATCGCAATTGGCATAGGTGTTGGCGTGGTACTCTATTTTGTTCAGGTTCCTATTCTTGACTCGTTCAGTGCATTAACGGAAGAGACTCGTCAACTAGCCGATAAGTTTATATTGGTGTTGTGTGGCGCGATGGTGATTCGTTCTATCCCGCTGACGTTGGTCGTCGGGGTTCTGAGAGCCGGAGGTGATGTTAAATTTTGTCTTTACCAAGATATGATTACTCAGTGGTTCATCGGCATTCCAATTGCAGCTTTTTCTGCTATTTATTTAGGTCTTAGCCCGGAGTGGGTTTACGCTATGTTCCTGTTGGAAGAAGTCGTGAAATGTTTTACCGCCACCAAGCGCCTAAAAAGTCGCAAATGGATCAGAAATTTAATCGAACAGTAGCCAGTTGCTAAATGACGGTTTGGCTAGACAACTAAAATTGAAATGGTTGTAAAAATCGCTAGTTAAAATAAACAGTTAGAGGTAATTAGCTAAGCCGTCTATTTCTTTCGTTTTGCAAAATAAATTGGTTAAAAAGAGAGCTATGTCTGCTCTCTTTCTGTTTGGCATTTAAATAGTGTGATCTGTTATTCAAAATACTTTCAGATTGTAAGGTTTTAGTGTAGATTCACTATCCCAATTTAGAATTGTAGAGAGTGCGTTAATGCTGAAACTGGAGAACCTGAGTAAAGGCTATGTAGATGGAGGTGAATTCCATCCTGTACTTCAGGGCGCAGAGTTAGTATTAAAGCAAGGTGATCAGTTAGCGTTAATGGGGGAGAGCGGTTCAGGAAAGAGCACGCTGCTCAACTTGATATCGGGATTGGATATGGTAGATTCAGGAGAGATAATATTTCCTGATTTTGTAATGACCAATAGCCCAGAGGTTAAAAAAACCGCATATCGTCGCAATAATATTGGTCATGTTTTTCAACAGTACAATCTACTTCCCACTTTGAATATTGCCGATAACATTCGGTTTTGTCGCCAGCTTAAAGGCTTACCTGAAGATAAAGGTTTATGGCGGCAGATTGTCTCTTCACTTGATTTAATGGCACTGCTCGGGCGTTACCCTGAAGAGGTTTCCGGAGGGCAGCAGCAACGTGCTGCAATCGCGAGAGCTCTTTATATGGAACCTAAACTACTGTTGGCCGATGAGCCTACAGGGAGTTTAGATGAACGTAATGCTGAAGCGGTTATGCGCTTATTAACGTCCTTAGCAAAGCAACTAAACTGTACACTTTTGTTAGTGACACACAGTGAAAAAGTCGCACAACACATGAACGGTTGTATAAAGCTACAAGGGGGACAGTTGCATGTTATCGCCCGTAGTTAAATCGCTACTGGGGCATTACCGTCGACACCCTCTTCAACTATTGTTAGTACTGTTTGGATTGACTCTTGGTGTATCAATATTTGTTGGTGTTACCGCGATAAATCATCATGCAAAACAGAGTTATTCCAGTGGTGAAAAGCTGTTCGCTACGCCACTACCATATCGAATTACACCGAAATACAATGCCAATCGAATCCCTCAAGGGTTTTACATTCAGCTTCGTCGTGAAGGATTTAATCAATGTATGCCCATTGATTCGATGCAGCTGGAAAGCAGTCGCGGTGAAGATCTTTCTATTATCGGCATCGACCCTGTTGCTATGCTGGAGCTCAGTTCAGCCGCAGGGATTAAGCACCCCTCCTATTTTCAATTAATGCAAGAAACGCCTCCTGTTATGTTAAGTAGCGAGTTGGCCACTTACTTAGGGAAAGAGGTTGGTGACTACATTGATCTCAATGATGGCAGCAAGCTTGGCCCTATTATATTGGATAGCGAAGGTGGCTTAAATGGCACATTAATAGTGGCTGATATTGCATTAATCCGACAGTTAAAGAGAGAGGGCGGTTTTTCATCTATTGCTTGTGCTCCAATGCCGGAGAAAAAATTAGCCAAATTAAAGCAGTTGATCCCAAATGGAATGGCGTTAGCGAAAACCTCCAAAGCCGAACTTGAATCTTTAACTCAAGCATTTCATATGAATCTCTCTGCGATGGGAATGCTGGCATTTGTCGTTGGCTTATTCATTTTTTACCAAGCGATTTCATTGTCCTTTATTCAGCGACAGCCTATGGTGGGTATACTTCGCCAGACAGGGGTGTCGGGCTGGCAGTTGTCCAAAGCGCTTATGCTAGAGCTGTTTTTACTCATCTTGTCTGGTTGGATTTACGGTAATGTTTTTGGCTTGATGTTGGCGAATAAGTTGATGCCTTCAGTCTCAACCACGCTCTCTGATCTATACAATGCAAATGTGGGACTAACCATAGAGTGGGATTGGTTATCCGTGTTTCAAAGCTTGTTAATGGCTGTGCTTGGGACCGTTCTCGCCTGTAGCTGGCCGTTAGTACGATTAATACGCTCTCAGCCTATTCGTTTATCCGCTAGGCTCTCTTTAGTTCGTTTTGCTGGTAGAGAGTTTTCATGGCAGGCACTGGTCGCGTGTCTATTCTGTATTATTGCATTTGCCTTGTATCAGATATCAGACTCAGCGGAGACTGGCTTTATCATAGTGGCGCTACTGCTTATCAGTGTTGCTCTGTTTATGCCTTTTGTTATCTTCGAACTGTTTAGCGTACTCTCATTCTCGCTAAAGTGGGTAAAAGTGCGCTGGTTCTTTGCCGATGCTGCCGCTAGCATGAGTTATCGTGGCGTTGCGGTAATGGCCTTTATGCTGGCGATGTCTGCCAATGTTGCAGTAGAAACCCTTGTTGGCAGTTTTAGAGAAACAACCGATAGCTGGCTAAATCAAAAATTGGCGGCTGACGTTTATATTTATCCTACGACTAACTCGGTAGGTCGTATGGGATCTTGGCTGATAAAGCAGCCTGAAGTTGAAGATGTGTGGTGGCGTTGGGAGAAAGAGATCTCGACAGATAGCGGCGTTATTGAAGTGGTAAGTACTGGGGATAGCCAATCAGAACGAAATGCGGTAACGGTTAAGCTTGCAATACCTAATTCATGGTATTACTTAAATACTTCTCGTGGCTTAATGGTGAGTGAGTCCATGGCGGTGAAAGATGGTTTACGGCCGGGAGACTATATTGCTTTAGATAGCTCTGCTGCAAGCTGGCAAGTCGTCGGGGTTTACTACGATTATGGCAACCCGTATCGTCAAGTTCTGATGTCGCATAATAATTGGTTAAAACACTATACCGGCCAAGGCAATGTGGGGTTGGGCGTCGTACTGAAACCCGATGCCGACGAATCGTTATTACTTGATCGTCTGCAAATTACACAGCGAATGTCGACAGAACGGATATACAACAATAAAGATATTCACAGTCAGGCTATGCGTGTGTTTGATCGAACATTTGTCATTGCAGATACCTTAGGTAATTTGACATTAATTATTGCTGTGTTTGGGATCTTCTTCGCCACGATTGCGGGAGAAATCTCCAAGCAGAGAAATATCGCCTTGCTACGATGCTTCGGCATGTCAGGAAAAGAACTGGTGTTGTTGAGCTGTTTGCAGCTGTTCGTTTTTGGTGTGATATCTGCAATTGTTGCCATGCCTCTAGGGGTCGGATTGGCACAAATACTGGTGGAAGTTGTATTGAAAGAGTCTTTTGGCTGGACTATGCACTTGTATGTTATTCCATGGGAGTATTTTAATACCTTTATGTGGGCAATGCTGGCTCTTGTCATTGCTGGAGCAATACCGGTCATTGGTATGGTGAAACGGACGCCAATGAAATCGCTACGGGATGCTTTGTAGTATGAAAAGAAAGATCGTATTTCGTTCAGCAATAGTTGCAGTACTTCTGGTAAGTATCGCTGCCGTCGTTTCCTATTTTCAACAACAAAAACCCGTTAAAGTTATTGATGAACTGACTAATGTATACGGTATAAATCCTACGGCTACATTTGAGCCTGTCTTGCCTAATCATCCCGTTGAGCTTCCTAGAGATTTTGCTTTTCATCCAGAATTTCAGAATGAAAAATGGCAGTATTTTGCAACGCTAACGGATAAACAGGGTAACCCTGCCAGTATTCAGTGGACAGTTATCCGAGTATCACGCGATGAGTCGCTTTTAGGCGGCTGGAAAAACTCACAACTATTTGTTGCTCAGGTTGTGGTGAGCTATCAACATCGAGTGTGGAAACAACAACGACTTGCTAGAGGTGGTGTCGGTCAGGCGGGGCTAAGAACTCGACCTTTTCGATTGTGGATAGATAACTGGTCATGGAACTCTCTCGGGATTGCTCCGCTTCCCGGTATACTAAAGGTCGCCACTGATGATTTTTCTTTCTCCTTAAAATCTTTGGCTACCTCGCCATTTTTGTTGGCAATGGAGAATGGTTACCAGCAGGAGCAGAGTTTATTACCCATCGCTTCTTACCAATTTTTTATGCCGCGTATACGTGTTGCAGGTAAGTTGCAGATCAACGGTAAGCCGTTTGATGTGGCTGGCAACGCGTCTCTAACCAAAGAGTGGCATAGTGATCCAGCCATTGAGAAGCTACAAACTCAAACACAGATTGATGTACAACTTGATGATGGGCGTTACTTAAAGATAAAGCACAATAAACTACCGTCACTCCCTGTTTACAGTTATGGAACTATTGTCGATAAAGAGGGTAAAAAATTAGCCCTCAACCACAATGAGATAAAGATGAAACCGACCGTCTATACGAGGTTGGCGAATGGAAAACTTCTCCCGTTAGAGTGGCAGATTAGCATAGCGAAAGAGCGCCTCTCTGTGACCATTAAGGCTTTGAACAATGAAATGTGGCATGATTTCATTCAACCTTATTGGCAGGGGCCTATAACGGTATCCGGCAGCTCATCGGGTAAAGGTTCGTTAAAGCTTTCTGGCTACTAGTTCATTGTTATATTCAACTGACCTCAAGGTGCTTGTTCAGCGAGAATGTATTGGCTGCTGATCAAGGCACTGATTTGAAGGCATAGTCATTCTACGGCAAGAATCAGTATATATTGGTTTATTACAAACCGATGCTGATACCCCTTAACACTTCTTTTATGGCATACACTTGATAAATAGCCGAGAACTGCTCGTCGTCAGAGAATGACTCTGCCTCCCGCTAAATCCTTTTATTTGAAATGACTTGGCTACTTGACTCTTGTTTACAAATAATTTTCTCCTCTTCGCCAAAAATCATCTAAGATTTCAACAGGGTATTTCTATAAATTAAATTTATGCACTAAAATGCTTATATTCTATATGAATATGTTTTCCACAGTGGTTGAGTCTGCTTTTTCTGCTCTGTGAATGAGCAGCTAGATTGGAATGTTCGGATAAACCGAAGTTATACTTCTAAACAATCGATTATTCCTGTCTTTGTATGAGTTATACACTGCGCGTTATTGGTTTTTACGAAATATATGCAAAAAATTATAATAATGAGGTAGGGATTATGAATGACGTCATTCGTGATTTTTTTAAGATGGAATCCGCTGGTGGTATTTTATTAGTTATCACCGCAGCGATAGCGATGATCATTGCGAACTCAGCCGCAGGCGAAGCTTACTATGCAGTGTTACATTCGTACTTTCTTGGGATGTCAATTTCACACTGGATAAACGACGGCCTAATGGCGGTGTTCTTCTTATTAATCGGTTTAGAAGTAAAAAGAGAGTTATTGGAAGGGGCGTTGAAATCAAGAGAAACGGCCATTTTCCCCGCGATTGCAGCGGTAGGTGGCATGTTGGCTCCTGCGCTGATTTACGTGATGTTTAATATCAATGATAGTCAAGCTATCCAAGGTTGGGCTATTCCCGCCGCGACTGATATTGCTTTTGCTCTTGGTATCATGGCACTGCTTGGTTCTCGTGTTCCTGTTAGTTTAAAGGTCTTCCTATTGGCCTTAGCCATCATTGATGATTTGGGTGTTGTGGTGATTATTGCTCTGTTTTACAGCAGTGATCTTTCTACATTAGCACTGACGGTTGGTTTCATTATGACGGGAGTTCTGTTTATGATGAATGCCAAACATGTCACTAAATTGACTTGGTACTTATTAGCAGGATTTATTCTTTGGTTTGCAGTACTTAAGTCCGGTGTCCATGCAACGTTAGCAGGTGTTGTACTAGGCTTTGCGATTCCTTTAGAAGGAAATGACAAAGAAGATTCGCCCCTTAAACATCTAGAACACGCATTACACCCTTATGTCGCTTTTGCTATTTTGCCTATCTTTGCCTTTGCAAATGCGGGGATATCATTAGAAGGGGTCTCTCTATCTGGACTAACGTCAATGTTACCTTTAGGGATTGCATTGGGGCTACTGATTGGCAAACCTTTAGGTATTTTCAGCTTTAGTTGGCTAGCGGTTAAATCTGGTGTTGCTAAGTTACCAGAAGGTATTAACTTTAAACATATATTTGCGGTATCTGTGTTGTGTGGTATTGGATTTACTATGTCGATATTTATCTCTTCACTGGCATTCGTTGGTGTGAGTGCAGAGTTTGATACCTATGCAAGACTGGGCATTTTGATGGGCTCAACGAGTGCTGCCGTTATCGGATATGTTCTGTTAAGAATGACATTACCAAAATAATAGATGAAAAAAAGCCCAATCCAAAAAGGGATTGGGCTATACAAACATAGGAGTTTTAATAAATAAGAAAAAAGCAGTATGTTGAGTAAAACAGTTAAAAATCAAGTACTACCACTCGGTAACCTTCTCAATGCTCTGTTCACTACAGATATTCTGACCCGCCTTCACTGAAACAGTTCAATTTAATTTCTCTTTTATTTCAAAATTTTTATTTTCTATTAAGCATCATAAATGTGATGTTGCGTACTTGTTAATATCTTGTTGAGGATGTATATTTCAAACAGTTGTTTGATACGGTTGATTGAAATGGCGCAAAAAAATAAAACAAAAGACAAAATTCTTGATGTCGCTGAGGGGCTATTTGCGGAGCAGGGCTTTAATGATACTTCTCTTAGAGCGATTACTAGCAAAGCGAATGTGAATCTAGCGTCGGTTAATTACCATTTTGGAGACAAGAAAACCTTAGTACGTGCAGTGCTTGATCGGTATTTAGAGGCTTTTATGCCAGCGGTAGGGGACGCGTTAGTGGAGCTGAACCAGCGAGATAATTATCATATGGAAGAGGTTTTTGAAACATTAAAAGAGCCACTTCTCCGACTAGATAACGTGAGACCTAATGGTGCGAGTCGATTTATGTTACTGGTTGGCAGAGGTTATACCGATGTACAAGGGCATTTGCGTTGGTTTATTACCACTCGATACAGTGAAGTGTTAACTCAATTTAGTAACTCTATTATAAAAGCAGGACCAGATTTAACGCCTGAAACTCTATTTTGGCGTTTGCATTTCACCTTAGGAACATGTGTTTTCACTATGGCTTCTAGCCAAGCATTAGCTGAAATCGCATTTAATGATTATGGTCAAGCGGTTGATTCTACTGTTGTCATCAACCAGTTGATTCCATTTTTAGCGGCGGGTGTTGCTGCTGATTGATTTGGTTTGATTTTTAACCATGTTTAATCGAAAACAATTTTAACTCAATAACTTAAAGCAATAATAAATATCTAATAGAACAAAAGGATCTGAACTATGTGCTCTCTACGTAGAAAGTGGGTCAGCGACCCAGCATTTAAGATGTTTAAAAAAGTATTACCACCGCTATCTGACACTGAAAAAGAGGCAATGGAAGCGGGTAGTGTATGGTGGGATGGAGAGCTATTCTCTGGTTCGCCTGATTGGCAAAAGCTGCATCATTATCCTAAGCCGACATTAACGGCTGAAGAGCAGTCATTTATTGATAATGAAGTAGAAACACTGCTTGAAATGATCGATGACCACAAAATCGTCAAAGAAGATCGTGATTTACCAAAAGAAGTATGGGATTACATTCTTAAAGAACGCTTCTTCTCGCTGATTATTTCTAAAGAGTATGGTGGTAGAGAGTTCTCTTCTCATGCCAACTCAACCATTGTGTCAAAAATTGCAACGCGCAGTAACAGTGTGGCTGTCAGTGTCATGGTTCCAAACTCATTGGGACCAGGTGAGCTAATTACTCACTATGGTACACAGCAACAGAAAGATTACTGGTTGCCTCGCTTAGCAGATGGTACCGATATTCCTTGTTTTGCATTAACTGGCCCTGAAGCGGGTTCAGATGCCGGTGGCATTCCTGATATGGGTGTTGTTTGTAAAGGAATGCATGAAGGCAAAGAAGTGCTTGGTATGCGCATTAGCTGGAATAAGCGTTATATTACTCTAGCGCCTGTTGCAACGGTTCTTGGATTAGCATTTAAACTGCAAGATCCTGATGGACTGTTGGGTGACAAGCTCGATCTTGGTATTACGTGTGCACTTATCCCTTCTGATCACTCAGGCGTAGAGATTGGTGAGCGTCATGACCCACTAGGGCTTGCCTTTATGAACGGACCGACTCGTGGTGAAGATGTCTTTATCCCTATGGAGTGGATCATTGGCGGACAAGACTACGTAGGTAAAGGCTGGCGTATGCTAGTAGAGTGTCTTTCTGCCGGCCGTGGTATCTCATTACCAGCAATGGGGGCAGCGGTTGGGCACTTAACGACTCGTACAACAGGTGCATACGCTTATGTACGTAAACAGTTTGGTTTACCTATTGGTAAGTTTGAAGGTGTAGCAGAAGCTCTAGGGCGAATCGGTGGGCTTTCTTACTTACTGGAAGCGACACGTACACTGACGACCACTTCTCTAGACTTGAAAGAGAAACCAGGGATAGTGACCGCCATTGCCAAGTATCATATGACTGAAATGGCTCGAACGGTGCTTGATGACTCCATGGATATTCATGCAGGTCGTGGTATTCAGCAAGGTCCAATGAACTACTTAGCCAACTTCTATATCGGTGCGCCTGTGGCGATCACGGTAGAAGGTGCCAATATTCTAACGCGAAATCTGATGATATTCGGACAAGGGGCAACTCGTTGTCATCCTTATGTGTTGAAAGAGATGGAAGCGGCGGCCAATCCTGATACTGAACAAGGTGCAAAAGAGTTTGATGAACTGCTGTTTAAGCATATTAAACATGGTGCTAAAAATACCTTTGGTTCTTTGTTTGCTGGCTTAACAGGATCTAAATTTATCAAAGCGCATATGAGTGGACCAACTAAGGTTTATTATAAAGATCTGACTCGAGTGAGTCGTGCTTTGGCATTGAGTTCTGATGTTGCCATGGCAACATTAGGTGGCGACTTAAAACGTAAAGAGATGATTTCAGCTCGTTTAGGTGATGCATTGAGCTTCCTATATATGGCATCGGCCGTGTTGAAAAAGTATGAAGATGATGGGCGTCAACAGAGTGATCTAGATTATGTTCATTACGGCGTACAGCACTGTCTATATAGTGCCGCTAAATCGTTGCAAGAAGCGTATGACAACTTCCCGAGTAAAGTTGCCGGTTCTCTATTAAGTGGCTTAGTTTTCCCTCTGGGTAACCGCTTCAAGAAACCATCGGACAATGTGACGGTTCGTATTGCGGAAAGCGTAATGACGCCGGGCGCTCATCGCGACCGTTTAACTCACTTATGCTATATAGGTAAAGATCCTGATGATTCCATTGGTCTAATGGAAACTGCCTTTATCAAAATGTATGAAATCCGTGGTTTAGAGCGTAAGCTAATTCAAGCGGCTAAAGAGGGTAAAGTGGCAAGAAAAGGCCCACTAAAAGAGAGATTGAAGCAAGCATTTGACGCTGGTGTCTTCACTGAGCAAGAAGTGAAACAGATCTTGGAAGCAGAAGCGATTCGCAGTAAAGCGGTACAGGTGGATCACTTTAGTCATGACTTTTCAGAGACGTTAACGCACAGTCAATCAGCACCAAAATTGAACAGTGTTGCCTAGATAACTCGTAGCGTAATAGCAAAAAGCACCTCAAATGAGGTGCTTTTTTACCTTAACAACTCCAACCACTTCAAAATTAACAGCAAATTAAAAGAAAGTAGATGCGATTTGTTGGCTAAACTTTTATCCTAACGGCAATCATAAGGTGATGCTAACAAGCAAACCTCACTTATAAAGGACAGTTGAACATGATCATTAAACCTCGAATTCGTGGATTTATTTGTACTACTACTCACCCTGTAGGTTGTGAAGTTAATGTAAAAGAACAGATTGAATACACAAAAGCACAAGGGCAAATAAAAAATGCTCCTAAGAGAGTGCTTGTTGTTGGTTCTTCAAGTGGCTATGGTCTCTCTTCTCGTATCGCCGCTGCATTTGGTGGTGGCGCGTCAACCATTGGTGTGTTCTTTGAAAAAGCAGGCACAGAGAAAAGAACGGGTACAGCTGGTTTTTACAATGCTGCTGCATTTGATAAGTTGGCGAAAGAAGAAGGCTTATATTCGAAAAGTTTAAATGGTGATGCTTTTTCTAATGAAGCGAAGCAAAAGACGATTGATTTAATTAAGCAAGATCTTGGTCAAATCGACATGATTGTTTACTCGCTGGCGTCCCCAGTTCGTAAAATGCCTGAAACGGGAGAAGTGATCCGTTCAGCTCTAAAACCAATTGGCGAAACCTATACCTCAACCGCGGTTGATACTAATAAAGATGTCATTATTGAAGCGAGCGTTGAGCCAGCAACAGAGCAAGAGATTCAAGATACCGTTACGGTAATGGGTGGAGAAGATTGGGAGCTGTGGGTCAATGCGCTTTCAGATGCGGGCGTATTAGCAGAAGGCTGTAAAACGGTAGCGTATAGCTATATTGGTACAGAGCTCACTTGGCCGATCTACTGGGATGGTGCATTAGGTAAAGCTAAAATGGACCTAGATCGTGCGGCAAGTGTATTAAATGATAAACTTTCTGCCACTGGTGGTAGCGCTAATGTTGCAGTATTAAAGTCGGTTGTTACTCAAGCAAGCTCCGCGATTCCTGTTATGCCACTATACATTGCTATGGTCTTTAAGAAGATGCGTGAAGAGAATGTGCATGAAGGCTGTATGGAGCAGATTTATCGCATGTTTAGCCAACGTCTATATAAAGAAGATGGTTCACAAGCTGAAGTTGATGACTGTAACCGCTTGCGATTGGATGATTGGGAACTACGTGACGATATTCAACAGCATTGCCGTGAGTTGTGGCCACAAATTACCACAGAGAATATAAAAGACTTAACGGATTATGTTGAATACAAAGAAGAGTTTCTAAAACTATTTGGCTTTGGTGTTGAAGGGGTCGATTACGATGCCGATGTCAACCCTGCGGTTGAATTTGACGTGATTGATATTTAAACGAACGCTATGGTTAAGTAAGTCGTTATTGACTGTGTAAAGTTACGACTTACGTATATCAAACGAGTTCGCTGGAAATCGTATTACAAAAAGCCCGCAAATTTTGCGGGCTTAGTTTTATCTGAATTTTGATACTTTTAGTAAAGGTCTAAATTCTCTTTAGCGTACGCTTCAAATTCTGTGCAGCCGCCAATATGATCTTGGTCGACAAATATTTGAGGTACTGTTTCAACGGGTTTACCAACGGTTTTTTCAAGATCAGCTTTGCTGATGCCTTCTGCATGAATATCAACATAGCGATAGTTGAAATCATCGCGTTTCTCTTTTAATGATTCGGCAATATCTTTTGCTCTAACGCAGTATGGGCAACCAGGGCGTCCAAAAATAACAACAAACATTCACTTTCTCCTAAACTTTTTATAAGACGATTCTTTTTACAATAATCATCTTAATAATTATATGGCTGAACGGGATGAACTAACTATGCCTTAAGCTACCAAGAAAATAAAGCTTGAATAACCTCTGGATCCAATAGGTAAAACCTATTTAGCTCAAATTGACAGTAATAGAGTGATAATAGACGATATTTTCACTCGGCAGAGCCAGTTTAGGAGGCTTTAAATGGCAGGTAAAGATACCGTGTAAGCTAAAGCAAGGAGTTTTAATGATGGCCAACATCAACAGTGTGAACGCTAACAAGTTTCTGCAAATTAATTGCAGAGAGTCAATGTGATTTGTACTAAATCAATAACTTATTGAGTAAACAAGCGCAACCTAATTAACAGTAGCTATTATAGGAGTGTGTATGTTTCAGTTTATGACATCAACAAGGATAGTATTTGGTGAAGGGGTGTTGTCTTCATCGTTATCGGTACTAAATCAATATGGTTACAGTGTATTGTTAGTCTCCGGGCGAAATACTCAGCGAGCTAAACCTGTGCTTAATTATTTAAAACAGCAAAAAATGCGCTATCAACATGTCTCTATCAGTGGTGAACCAAACATCACAATGGTTGAAGAAACCGCGGTGATCGGTCGGCGTTTCAAACCTGATATGGTGGTCTCCATTGGTGGTGGTAGTGCCATAGATATGGGAAAAGCATTAGCCGCTATCATTCCCAATCAGGGTGATGTCTATGATTATGTTGAAGTCGTTGGACGTAGCGTACCACTTAAAACAAAACCCCTTCCATTTATTGCCATTCCAACCACCGCAAGTACCGGTTCTGAGGTGACCAATAAAAGCGTGTTACGCTCAGGGCAGGATAAAGTAAAGGTAAGCTTACGATCGGCCGATATCTTGCCTGATGTCGCTATAGTTGACCCTAGCTTAACGGTTGGAGCCTCAAGTGACATTGCTTATCGAGGCGCAATGGAAACTTTTACCCATTTAATGGAAGCTTATGTGTGCGGTGATCCAAACCCATTAACTGACATGATTTGTGAAGAGGGAATACGAAAACTGTCGGGTGCACTAACGCTATTAACTAGTGACGATGCTAAGTTTCCTTATTCTGACTTAGCGTTTTCTTCAATGCTTGGTGGAATGGCCATCTCCAATGCTAAGCTGGGTGCCGCACATGGGCTTGCTTCTTCTTTAGGTGGAAAAATTACTGTCCCACACAGTGTGATTACTGCTCGTTTAGCGCCATATGTGATGCAAGAAAATATATCAGTGGCAAGAGAAGGGGGCAGAGACGATATCCTGCAACGTTATCGCACGATTGCTAGACTGGTGACGAATAACCAACATGCCAATGAACAGGATGCGGTAGATTGGATCAAAACAACGCTAGAGTGCTTGAAGTTACCCAGCTTAACGGATTTTGGTATTTGCATGACGTCATTTAGAACCGTCGCGTTAGACGCTATGCAATCTGCATCGATCAAAGGTAACCCCATTCCGTTAACTGAAGAGCGTTTGATCTTTATTCTTGAGCAAGTATGTACCTGTGAAGAACATGAAGAGGGAAATCAGCAAGAGAAGAGCAACGCGAGTATAGAGATTAATGAGCTAGGCTATACACAAAATGAAACTGAACCTTTTTGAGTAAAAAAACGGAGCTTCTAGCTCCGTTTTTTATCATAAATAGCTTAAAAGCTGGTAATTTTGTCGTACCTAGAATCTTTTAACGCATCTTTAACCCGTTTAAGATTATCGCGGAAACCTGAACCACGTCGTAGGGTAAAGCCTGTTGCTAGGACATCAATAACGGTCATCTGCACAACACGACTTGCCATCGGCATGTAGACATCAGTATCTTCTGGTACGTCTAATGTAATTGATAGAGAGGCGGCTTTATCAAGTGGAGAGTCTTTTGCCGTTATCGCAATAACTGTGGCTCCATTTTCTCGACCTAAATTAGCCACTTCTACCATACTTTTTGTTCGGCCAGTATGAGAGATAAGAACGATGACATCATTGTCTGTACAGTTGATACAGCTCATTCGTTGCATCACAATGTCTTCAAAACAGGCAATGGGAATATTAAAACGAATAAACTTATTTTGTGCATCTTTTGCTACAGCCGAAGATGCACCCAAGCCAAAAAATGAAATGCGTTTAGCTTGAGTTAAAAGATCGACAGCGCGATTGACTTGCATTGAATCAAGGCTATTTTTAGCCACATCAAGACAAGCCATCGTTGACTCAAATATTTTGTGCGTATACGCATCTGGACCATCATCTTCTTCTACGTTTCGATTAACGTAAGGTGTTCCATTTGCCAGACTTTGCGCTAAATGAAGCTTAAAGTCCGGAAAACCTTTAGTGTCAAGACGACGACAAAAGCGGTTCACGGTTGGTTCACTAACATCAGCCATCTTGGCTAATGTTGCAATGCTTGAATGAATGGCCGTTTGAGGGGATGCCATTATAACTTCAGCAACTTTACGTTCTGATTTGCTAAAGTTTTCCAAGCTTTTTTGAATTTTCTCTAATGTATTCATAATTATTACTAATAAGTAAGTATATAAAACGGGCGTTCGAACTACTGCAAAATGCCATTTAGTATGGTCTTGTATATATTACGCAATAATAGAACCTACAACTTTGGATTCAGTATAAACCCATCTTTGGATAGGAAAGAAACAAAAGCAGAGTAAAATGGCAATTTAATGGCGATAACATGACAAAGTTCAAACTAAATTTCAGTTTCGAAACTTAATGTAGGATTGAACTGACGCAATTTTGCGCCAATTCAATAATAAATGACTTCTAAATTACAAAAATAAGAAAGAAAATTTCAGTTTTGAAAGCAATGTTAATGAGATCTATTATTAATATGCTGAGTCTGCTGCTCAATTTTCTCTAATAGATAACGATTGCTTAACGCTATCTCTCGCTGCTCGATTAATACCGACTGTAAGATCTCTTTGCTAGTAAGCGGGTTGGCCAAAACCACACGAAAAACAATCGTGTCGTGTTTATTCCACTTAGTCGGATTTAACCGAGTTCGGGAGACAAATGAGCGTCCCGTTTCCCTTTGCGTTTTCTGAACATACTTGGTTAAATCGTTTAGCAGTTGTAGTAATGGTTGTCGCTCTTGTTCGCTTGCGTTTTCTAGTGCTATTTGTGTCGCTTCGGGAACATAACGATAAGTCAGCAAACATAACTCAGGTTCCGAAACCAGTTCGAAGTCGTTCTGTTGTTTAATCAGCGTCGAGAAGTATTTCGCTTTCTCAATACTTTGATCAATAAGTAGCTCGTAACCTGGGCGGCTAATAATATGTAGGCTGGAGTACACCAACATCGCCATACCGGAGCGCGATCCTTCTAATGTATGGCTACCTAAATCTTTTGAACCTTTACGAAGAATATATTCTGCGTGATGCTCTACCGCTCTCATATCGTCGGGGTTTTTAAATAACACCATACCAGCACCCATAGGTATGTATAGCTGCTTGTGAGCATCTATGGTCACCGAGTTCGCAAGTTCGATACCATCAAGAAGGTGACGGTAGTGGTTGGACATTAATGTTGCTCCTCCCCACGCGGCATCTACATGAAAATGGCAGCCTTCACGCTGGCTAATTTCAGCCATCTCTTTTAATGGGTCGACACTGCCAGTTTCGGTTGTTCCTGCGACTCCGACAATTGCGAACGGCTTAATTTTCTGAGACTTTAATTGCGCGATTTTGCTCTCTAAATCTTTTGTGCATACGCGGTTGTTGCCGTCTGTTTTTACCGGAACAAGAGAGTCTTGACCAATGCCCAAAACATTAGCCGCTTTTTTCAGCGAGTAATGACCTCTTTCTGATACAAGTACGGCAAGACCTTCGTATTGATAATGTTTCATGGCCTTGAACAATCCTTCAGCTTGTACGCCTTTGAACTGTTTATCCGCTTTCAAAGCATTGTTTCTAGCAACCCACAACGCAGTTATGTTAGCGATGGTCCCACCAGAACAAAACGCACCTAAAGAGTGGTTGGCACTGTGCATCCATTTAGCATAAAACGACGGTTCTTTACTGTATATCAGCCGGTGTAACATGCCGAGGACTTGACGCTCTAAAGGTGTAAAGGCTTTAGACGTTTCAATCTTTACCAAGTTTTGATTGAGAGCAATCATTATTTTGGATAGAGGCATTAAGAAATAGGGCAGTGCTGAAGTCATGTGCCCGATAAAACTAGGAGCAGAAGTATGCACTGAGTGCGATACCAAGGTATCAAGTAGGTGTTGAGTATGATCTGAAACAAATTCAGGCTGTTCTGGTATAACAGCATTTGAAAAGTCTTTTTCTATTTCAAAAAGTGGCTTCTCTTCTGCAACAATATGTTCTCTCAAGAACTCGTTTAAGTTTTGAGATAACTCTACTTCAATTTTAGATAAAGCAGATCCCGGAGCTTCAGGGATAGTGAATATACGCAGTAAGCTTTCAAAGCTTACATCAGCTGTTTTGTTTTCCATAACTAAAAAACTTTTGTTATTTAGGTCGGTAAACCCTAGGGTCTGTTGACCTTTCGCGACTATTTTTGCAGCAGTTTGTTGGTGCTTCATACAAGGCAGCGCCTGGGAAGTGTAGCCATCTACACAAATCAGGTGACTAAGGTCTACAAACTTTGAATGCATCATTTTTGAGGGGAACAATCTAAACGAAAACGGGACCGATGTCCCGTTTTAATTGCGTAATCTGATTTTACCACCAACGATTAAGCTCACTTTTATTGACAGCTGATTTTCTCTACTTCAGAAATAGATTGGTTATATTTGGCCAATGCACTGTCTATTTTTTTAGGGTGGCTTAACAAATCAGCAAAGGCGGAGCGCAGCTCATAGTTTTTAGCATGAGGTGTAGATTGGCGATCTGAGAAGGTTTTCTCGGCTATTTTACCTAGGGTATCACTACGAGTTGCCAGCTGTTTGATCTCTTTTTGCTCTAACTTTAACCAAGCTTCAATAGGCTTTTCTGTGGCGATTTTACTGGTGTCTTCTTTTAAATAATAGTGCACTGCTGCTCGATTGAGTTCGAAATGGTTCTCCCTGCCTTGGTAAAACCAGTCTCCAACTTCTTTAAGGTCTGGGTATTGCTCCGCGGTTAAATTAGTCAGGTCTTTATACCAAGCAAGAGAGGCATCAATATAAGCATCGTATTTTTGGGATTGACACTGCATGTCAGCAGCTAGTGTTGCTGAGCTGGCACTGCACAGTAACAGCGTGAGGGCTAAACGCTTCATTTATCTTCCTTTTATATCTTTATAATGTTTATTCTAATTGTCGGTAAATGCTAACAAGTTATTAACGGTTTTGCTGAGAGCTATGTAACAGAGTTTTATTCTCAAATAACCTCGAAATGGAATAGCACTCTTCCGTTATCTTTCTTGAACTGAGCCTGTTGATACTGCTCTGAATCCAGCATGCTGAGGTCATCAGGCTGTATATGACTGATTAATGAGTTAACCGCTAATAGAAACGAAAAACAGCATAAATACAGGAACTAACAAGCTGAGAATAAATCCGCTAACAATAGCTATTGGTACACAGCGGACGCCGCCGGTTGTCTGAATGACGGGTAAGGTAAAGTCCATAGCCGTTGCACCTGCGTAGCCTATTGCGCTGCACGGTTTTCGTGTAATCAGCATAGGAATGAGTACCAGAGCGACTAATTCTCTAAGCAGCTCTATCATAAATGAAGCCCCACCAAATACCGGTCCAAACGCATCCCCCATTAAAATGCCTGCTAACGAATACCAGCCAAAGCCAGACGCCATAGCCAACCCTTTGGTTATAGGGATATCGAGTACCAGTGCCGCGACAATGCCTCCGAACCAAGAAGATATTATAATCACCATAGCGATTAACATACCGTGCTTGTTGAGTAGGATCTGTTTTAGGGTCAAACCACTATTGCGTAACTGGATGCCGATTAGGAACAATAAGAAGAATAAAATCCACTCGCTGGCCGATTCTACCCAACTGAGATCCAGTGGAAAGATAAGGCCGATTGCTAACCCGAGACCCACAACAATAATGAGTTTAACGGATTCCATTGCCATTGCTGAAAGGGGAAGTTTTTGTTTTGTTTGTACTGTTTGCAGTGGAAAAAAGCGATCTATTAGTGGCAAGGTCGTCAGGTTACATAAACCAATAATGACAAAAAATGTCGCAGTATAAGTGAGTATGGTTTGTAAATTGGTGCCGAGATTATCTAGTGCCGCTAGACTTAATCCCATCAAAGAGAGAATAACGTAGACTAAATACGAGGTGTATTTATTTATAGATTCTAAAATTGATTTATTTGAAATAGAAAACAGATACCCCACTACGAGTGGGGCAAATATAAAGATCATCCCTGAAAACATGTTTAAAGCCTATTGTTCTCGCATCTGTGAGGTAGTTTATAGTCCAGTTGCGGTTATAACGTCATTAATCCGTGACTTAAAGTCATTCTCATTTAAATTACTTAGCTGATACATCGCTTCAGCGCCAGCTAGATTCATCTCCACGTGATGGCTATCTATCTTATCATCATCACGCCTAAACATAAGTAGATGATGAGCCATTCTTGCGATATCTAGATAGGTGATGTCATTGCGATCATCGGTCATTTCGATATTCTTAGCAACCTCTATAAAGTCATTGTCGAACTGCCAGTGCTTCAGCACTAATTCACTGGTGGTTGGACATCGAGAAGCAAATATCTGCAGCGCGAGGTCATTGTCGAGGTAATTTCCTCTGTCCAGATAAATGTGGAACTCGTTTACTAAACAGTACAAGCCAATATCTGCTAGCAGTCCAACCAGCAATGCTTTTTCAAGCTCTAAATAGTCGTATTGGTTGTCTGAGTGTTGCAGTATCTCTTGAGTAACCAGTACCATTGTTGCTGCGAACTCTCTTGAGCTTGAGGCGCTCTTCTTAAGCACAGCACTACAATCTTTATCTAAGTTCGCGGTGTGTTTTAGTTGCTCTATTGCTTGTGCCGTAACAATATCACGTACTCGCATTATGCCTAGGCGAGATACGGCGTTTTGAATATCAGTACAGGTAATATTACGACGGTTAAAAATGACAGAGTTTGCTACACGGATAACGACTGCCGCAAGACTTGGGTCGTCTATCAGACACTCGGCAATATCTGGTACACCGGTTTCTTCTCGTGTGCAGAGTTGCTGGATTTTGATGACTACATCGGGAATCGGGGGAAGGGTTATTCGGCCCGTAGATATAGATTGTTCAACCAGTTGTGCAAACTCAGACTCAAGGCTTTCTACAAGTTGCTGCTTATTATCAGATAGCCAAAAAAATGATAAGTGATTCATATATATTGTCCTAAATTCTTGAACGCCATAGTACATCTAC
>NZ_VTXE01000027.1 GCF_013114595.1 Vibrio sp. 99-8-1
GGTTACAAACATGGATATATTGAACATGAGCGTCCTTCGGGCAAAGCCCTAATGGACGATCACCACCTTCCTAGAAGGTGGTTTAAGGGTTGAAAACAAAAAACCGGGCCTGTAGAGGCCCGGTTTTGTTAATTTTTGCTAAACGAGTAATTCGCTATTGGCTTATGCTTCGCCACCACGTGAACCGCGGTTCTCAGAGCGGCCATGGCCACGTTCGCCACGATGGTTGCCACGGTGATCACCACCACGGTTTCTATCAAAACGACGCTCGCCATCTTTTCCACCACGGTTACCACGATGACCTTCACGAGCACCATCGCGATTACCACGATACCCGCCTTCACGACGACCACCGTTGTTGTCACGACGTCCACCGCCACCTTCACGACGGCCACGAGATTCGCGGAAGTCATCAAAGTCACAAACAACAGCACCCACTTCTTTTTGGCGAATACGTAGCTTGTTTAGTTTACCAGCAGTATCAGAGTTCATCGCTTTAGGAAGCTGAACAAAAGTATGGCCTTGAGCAAGCTTAATTGCACCAATTGACCCTTTTGTTAAGCCAAGTTCATTAGCCAAAGCACCAACAATGTCTTTAACCTGTACACCTTGCTCGCGACCAACTTGTAACTGGTAAGTATCCCAATCTTGAGTTGTACCACCAAAGCTACGACCTTCACCACGACGACCATCGCGTCCACCGTCACGTCCGCCGCCTTCACGACGTTCTTTACGACGTTGCTTATCACGTTCGATTGTCGCAATCATAGGATCAGGACCTTTGTAGAACAGAGGTCTTTTACCTTGTGCACGTTTCAATAGCATTGCTGCTAAAGTGGTTGCATCAATGTCTAGCGATTCTTGTAACTTACCAACTAGCTCGGCAAAGTTCTCAAGTGATGCGTTCTCTTTTTCAGCTTCTAGTTCAACACCAAGTTTCTCTAGACGAGATTCTGCCACTTTATCTCTTAGTGGAAGTTGGATCTCTTCCATACTTGAACGAGTAACACGTTCAATAGTACGAAGCATACGAATCTGATTAGTGCGAACCAACAGTATCGCTTTACCTTTACGTCCGGCACGGCCGGTACGACCAATTCGGTGAATATAAGATTCAACATCGAATGGGATATCGTAGTTAAATACGTGGGTAATACGTGGAACATCTAGGCCACGCGCAACAACATCTGTTGCAACCAAAATGTCGATAACGCCTTTCTTAATGTGATCAACCGTACGCTCACGAAGAGACTGAGGAATATCACCATGCAATGCAGCAACTTTAAAGCCACGAGCAGAAAGGTAGTCAGCGAGACGCTCTGTATCTTGACGAGTACGAACAAACACGATTGAAGCATCTGTCTCTTCGGTCTCTAATAGACGAGTCATTGCTTCGTCTTTTTCTACGCCTTTAACAACCCAGTACTGCTGCTCAACTTTGTCTACTGTGTGGTTACTACCAGCAACATCTATACGAGCAGGATCACGTAGGAAACGGTCAACGATTTTTTTCAGCATTGGAGGCATAGTTGCAGAGAACATTACGCGTTGTGCTGTTTCTGGAGCGTGCTCCATGATAGCGGTAACGTCGTCAACGAAGCCCATGTTAAGCATTTCATCAGCTTCATCTAGAACAAATGTTTTTACTTCATCTAAATGTAAACGATCACGGTTGATAAGGTCTTGAACACGGCCCGGAGTACCAACAACGATGTGAGTTCCTGATTTTAGAGCTCTCATCTGATCTACGATAGATGCACCACCGTAAATTTCTAAAACTTTTAAACCCTTGATGTTACGACCAAGGTTTTTGATCTCAGCAGCAACCTGAATAGCAAGCTCACGCGTAGGCGCTAGAGCAACGGCTTGAGGCTTATACTGTTTAAGATCGATCTTATTAAGAATAGGGAGAGAAAACGCTGCGGTTTTACCTGTACCTGTTTGTGCTTTACCTAGTGCATCTCTGCCTTCTAAAAGAGAAGGGATTGACGCTGATTGGATTGGAGTTGGTGAAACAAAACCCATTTCATCTAAAGCAGACAATAGGGTGTCATTCAGCTCTAAATCGCTGAATTTGATATCGGAATCTTGCATTGGGATCCTAAATTATCTATGTAAATATCGGTCCCATGTGCTCTTCCTATTCCAATACCGTCTAGTACTGAATCCATTCAGGTGCAGAAGTAGTATAAAAACGCAACAAGCCGTTAGGGACATCTCTAAGGGGGCGAGATAATGCCTTAAAAAATGGTAAAAATCCAGAAAAAATTGAAATACATCACACTTTTGTTCAATAAACGAAAAATTGTACGATATAAAATCAATTAGCTGGTCATTATCGCCGCACTGCCTTGCTCATCTGTTCATTGTTTGTCCACAACAGGACCTACAACACCGTTTAACTATAGTCGACATTTACTGTGAGCAGAGGAATTCTATCGCTATTTTAAATTAAGCATACCGTATTTCATTAATACTCTATCGTAATAGCTGGTATCACTGCCCTCTGAGGTACGCTTTAATTGATTAAAACTCTGTTGTAAATGTTGAATCAACTTATCGTCTGTTTCTAAGTTGAACGCATAGTAAAGCTCAAGCTCCTGCAGAACATAAACCACTTCAAAGTCTTCATTATTAAAGCCTAATGATGTGATAGCGCTACGAGCGACTTGTTCTTCATAAGCCCATAAATCCACTCGATCAGAATTTAGCATTTTTACCAGCGGAAAAGCCGTATTAGCGTACTCCACTTTTATTCCTTTTATACCGGTATCGCGAAGCAGATGTTCACTGATATCTTCTCTTACAATGCCAATAACATGCTGAGTCAAATCTTGAGGCTTATTAATCACAATATTGGATTGCTTTTTCGCTAACACCACAACTCGCGTTTTTCCTATCGGTCCAAGCCATTTAAAGTCCGCCTCTCTTGATGCTGTACGAGCGGCAGTGAGTAGCACGGTATTAGGTGTCGTTTGCACTATATGATAAGCACGAGGCCAAGGAAGCAGATCAATTTGTGACTCTGTTATTTTACTACCGGTTCTTTTGCCTGTTTCAAAAAGCAAGTCAACCGCAATACCTTTAATAGATTGCTGCTCTATATAATTATACGGCGGATACTCTTCAGAATAATATTTGAATCCTTGCATAGTGACGCTATGCGCCACATTCGTCACCGTCAGCACGAGTAGATAAATTGGTAGCAAAATGTACTTCACAAATATAACCCTCCCGAATATAAGGATTTACTAATTATACAGAGATCTTATGAGTTCAAAATGATTTATAGCAATCAAATCGGCACTTAATCAGTAATAAACCACTAATATACTTTCACCTTATTAGCTAGTATTATGTTCTGCAATTTCGGTTTCACTCATTTATTCTAAAGGTCTAACCTAACCGCAGTGTCACTTTCGCTTTTGACAAGGGTTTTGTAGAAGATCATAGGGAAATGTATTTCCCATTTAATTCAAAGGTTTAAAGCTCATTAATGTTTCAAGATAACCCTCTACTTGCCCAATTAAAACAGCAGATAAAAGAAAACATCCCAAAAAAAGAAGGCACCATTAAGGCAACGGACAAAGGTTTTGGATTCTTAGAAGTAGATAGTAAACACAGCTATTTTATTCCGCCACCCTACATGAAGAAATGTCTTCATGGTGACAAAGTCGTTGCATTGATCCGAACAGAAAACAATAAAGAAGTAGCAGAACCCGATGAGCTTGTAGAGCATCACATGTCTCGCTTTATTGCTCGTGTAAAAATGTTCAAAGGGCGTCTTAATGTTGTTGCAGATATCCCACAACTTAAGAGATTGTCACTAAAAGCCAAGGCTAAAAAAGGACTCAACCCTGAGTTACTATCTGATGGCGACTGGGTCGTTGCGCACTTAACAAAGCACCCTCTTAACGGCGACAATGGATTCTTTGTTGAGATCAGCGAGAAAATTGCCGATGCCAATGACAAAATTGCCCCGTGGTGGGTAACCCTAGCAGAAAATGATTTGCCAAACTGCGAACCGGAAGGACTAACAGAATGGCACACCAATGACGACGACGATCTCACTCGTGTTGATATGCTGGATATTCCTTTTGTTACCATTGATGGTGCTTCAACAAAAGATATGGACGATGCGCTATACGCTAAGCGCAAAGAGAACAATGACATTGAACTAACCATTGCTATCGCGGACCCAACCGCCTATATCTCTGTTGATAGTGATATGGATAAAGTCGCCAGAGAGCGCGGTTTTACCATTTACCTTCCAGGTAGAAACATTCCAATGCTGCCACGAGATCTCGCCGATAACTTGTGCTCATTACTAGAAGGCGAAACTCGACCTGCATTATGTTGCCGCGTTACGGTTGGACAAGATGGCGCGCTAGCGGATGATATTCAGTTTTTTGCAGCAAACATTAAAAGCCACGCTCGTTTAACTTACCAAGATGTCTCCGACTGGCTTGAAGAAGACTCAAATAGCCAGTGGCAGCCAACTGAGGCGATTGCCGAAGTGATTAATTCACTGCATCAATTTGCGACTTCTCGCAGCGCGTGGCGAGAACAAAATGCAGTGGTTTTTCCAGACAAACCTGACTATCGTTTTGAGCTTAGTGATGAAAATGATGTTATCGCAATTCACTCGGAGCAGCGCCGCAGTGCAAACCGTTTGGTAGAAGAAGCGATGATTACAGCGAACATATGCGCTGGTCTGACGTTACAAAACAGCTTGGGCACCGGCTTATTTAATACCCATTCCGGTTTTAAAACAGACCGGCTAAAAGATGTCATTGAGCTGGTAAATCCAGATCAAACACAGCCATTTACTCTTGACAGCATTACAACTTTGGATGGTTTTAGTGCTCTAAGACGCTGGCTAAATACGCAAGATACAAGCTATTTGGATAACCGAATTCGTAAATACCAAACTTACAGCGAGATCACTAACCACTCCGCTCCGCATTTTGCTATGGGACTAGAGAGTTACGCCACTTGGACATCTCCTATTAGAAAGTATGGTGATATGATTAACCACCGTCTTCTTAAAGCGCACATTTTAAATAAGCCGCCAGTACAAACACCGGATGAGCTAGTGGGTGCAGAGCTGTCGAGCCACCGTAAACACCATAAAATTGCTGAACGAAAAGTGGCAGATTGGTTGTATGCACGAACATTGTTAGCCGCCGTTAGCAATAAAACGGTCTTCAATGGCGAGATTTTTGATATTAATCGAGCAGGATTACGCGTTCAATTAATAGAAAATGGCGCAACAGCGTTTATTCCGGCGTCGTTACTCGTTGATAATAAAGAGCGAATTGAGTGTAGTAGCGAAACGGGCACTGTATCTATAGACAATGATCACGTTTACCAACTTGGCGATGTGATAGAACTAATACTTAGCGACGTAAATATTGAAAATCGCAATATTGTTGCCAAGCCCACAGCCGTGTTTACCGATGTATCACGGGACTCTGAAGATAGCTGAGCAGCCGTTGCGGTTATCCAAGACTTAAGGCACGACTCGATGGCGTGCCTTCAACAATAAAAATGAAAATATATGTCACGAATAACAATTTATGAGCACAACGTTTTTATCGCTCGAAAAAGAGATCGTTACCCAGTTACCCAGTGTGGCGTTATCTTTGTGCGAGAAGGTTTTCTAACTTATAAAAACGAAAATGATGAAATTTCACAGCTGAAAGCGGGTGAATTTACCGTTTATCACTCTGATCAACTTCGTGATCTTGAGTCCTTTGCGGACGATGGTCATTTCCTTGCGGACATCATCACATTTGAACCCAGCTTGTTTAGACAGTTTTGCGACACCTTTTCAAACAGTGCTGTTGAAGTTAGCGACGATAAAGCCCCTGTTTATCTCTTAAATGAATCACATAAGACGGCGTTACAAACATTAACTCTGCTTATTGAGGCTAAGCAATCCGGCCTAAGCTCTGAACTTACGTTGGAGTCGCTCTCTCAAGCACTGTTATTTGAGATCATTCATGTCGCACCAAATCTACAACCGGTTATGCGTAGTGCTTGTAACCAAAGCACCGCTCAAAAGGTTATCGGCTTCATCGAGCTGAACATAGAAAATGACGTATCTCTAGATATGACAGCCCACTTTTTAGGGATTTCAATAGCGACACTTAAGCGTCGTCTTGCCGCAGAAAACCTAAGCTTTTCTCAAATACTAAAAGTGAAACGAGTTAACCACGCAGCAACCAAGCTAAGGCTCTCAAGTAAATCCATTGCACAGATAGCCTTTGAATCTGGCTTTAAGAGTGCCGCGCACTTTAGTACCGCTTTTAAAGGTGTACAAGGAATGACACCGAAAGAGTTTAGGCAACAAATTACACAGCGCTAATAAAAAAGAGAACATTTATTGTTCTCTTTTTTTATGTTTAATCAATTACCAAAATAATTGCTGTGGATCGTGCTCTATTTCATTTAGCAGCACAGTAAAATCATGGCTTGAAGAGAGATGAGGATAAGGTAACCAAGCGATTAATTGAGCACTATTTTCTTCTCGTTCAGCAACAAACAACTTCCACTGCTTACAGTCAATATCAAACTCCAATTTAGCAATGGGACATTCGTAATTAATATGGGAAGAATCTAATAAAAAACAGAGTTTAGTAAAAAGCACACCTTCTTTATAAATTTCGTACTGAACTTTACCCAACTCAGCAGGGATACTTTGGTTTCGACTTGAACACATAGATCGTACAGCTTTTTCAAGGCGGAATTGTTCTATTTCAGAGATATACATTCTATTAATACCTTTACCAGCTGACTAATATACTCAAGCACCTTGAAGTAACTTGAGCATAACATATTAACAACATGCTGTGAGGGCGTATAGCACCTCGGTCACTATTTCCACACAAAAACTAATACTTCTATTTTTATTCCGGAGTAAGCTAAAAGACTAATACTAAACAAAATACGCTAAGACCAATTTATAGAAATTACTTTTTTAATAATGAGGTTATTCACAAAAATGACATAACTGAACGTTAATATTGGCTGTCAGTTTGATCATCTACTAGGAGTATTTATGTTTCGTGTTGTCTTAGCCACTCTCTTGTCCTTAGTCTCTGTCACATTTGGAGTAATGGCTAAAGAAGTTACCGTATCTGGCTCAACATCCGTTTCACGCATTATGGACGTGTTAGCAGAAGAGTTTAATGCCACTTCCGACTCTGCCTATATCGCGGTACAAGGAATAGGCTCTACGGCGGGTATCACCATGGTAAAAAAGGGAGTCTCTGAAATTGGTATGAGCTCACGTTACCTAACCGAAGCCGAATACAACGAAGGCCTAACTGCGTTGACCATCGCCTATGATGGATTGGCCGTTGTAACTAACCATTCGAATCCTATAGACGATGTATCACGCCAGCAACTCTATAATATTTATAAAGGCAGTATTAATAACTGGAAGCAACTTGGTGGTGCAGATCTTGAAATTGCGGTAGTGACAAGAGAACAATCTTCAGGCTCAAGAAGCAGTTTTGAATCGCTGCTGGGACTCACCCGAATCATCAATAATCGCCTAGTTTCTGATATTAACGCAACCAATTTAGTAGTAAGCAGTAATAGCATGGTAAAAGCGTTAGTTAATCATAACCCGCAAGCCATCGGATTTGTCTCTGAGGGATCTGTAGACAACTCAGTGAAAGAATTAAAGTTTGAAGGGGTTAAAGCGACCATGGATAACATCGCTGCCAAGAAATATCAGCTTTCTCGCCCGTTTATCTTGCTGTATAAAAATGATGGTTTAACTGACAGCGGCAAAGCGTTTATTGAATTTATCAAATCACCGCGAGCTAAAGAGCTTATCCAGCAGTACGGTTACGTTCCTACTCTGTAACCCATATTCTCAGTAGCGATAATCGATGGCTACACATAGCAAAAGAGCGAAATACATTTCGCTCTTTTTTTATATTCTCAATTTTTGGTTATTAAAGCATTAAAAATAGAGTCTAATAACCGACACCACAACGCAACCCGGTCTACGAACGCCATCTATTTCTACTTTCATTTCGCGCTCTATCTCTAAACCCTTTTTAATGGGAGTCACTTTAAGCAACTTGCTGCGAGTTCGGATATTGTCACCAGACTTTACAGGATATGGGAACCTAACTTGATTTAAACCAACGTTAACCACCAAACGCGCAGTTGGGAATAACGACTGTTCTGGATCAACACTGTCGGTCATTTTAGACAACATTGCCAACGTTAGAAAACCATGAGCAACGGTAGTTTTAAAAGGAGACTCTTGTTGAGCTCGCTCTGGATCGGTATGTATCCATTGCATATCTTCCGTTACTTCACCAAACGCATCAATACGCTGTTGAGAGATGGTCACCCAGTCTCCTACGTGAATCTCTTCATTCAATTGAGTTTGTAACTGTTCAAATAATGCCTGTGCTGCTGCTGGCAACACAATAGGGTCCGGTTGGGTATGGTGTTGCTCTTCATTTACCGCAGGCAGAAGCGCATGCTCTCTAAACCACTGAGCTAATGGGTTGTCATTTGCTTTGTTTACAAAATCGACCCAGTAATCCCGCAGTACAGGAGACATCAAATCTTTAATTTCGAAAGGCTGTTTAGACAGAGATTCACTTCTGTGTTTTAGCATATCAACAACTTTCATAAAAAACCCTATATAACTTTGCCAAACAATCCGGCATGCGTATGGTAATTTTGAACAACTTCACATAATCTTGCAACGACTTTCGAGCGAACAGGTGTATTCTGAACACTGTTTTATACATAAATAACAAAAGGTTAATCAATAAAACATTATTTTATTATCACTTACCCTACTGCTCTGATCACTTGATTTTGTAGCACGTATACAATGCATTCATAAAATAAGGTCAATTTATGAATAAAAAAGTGCTTCAATTATGAGAAAGTTCATACACTTTCATCGAACAACCAAACATTGCCGCTTTCCTTAACTCTAGTTCACTTGCAGCAATATTTACGCCAAATCTAATAAAAATGACGATTTGACTTGTTAAACTGAGAGACAAATACGACTTCATTTAACATGTAATGACTTGTCATTAATACACCATGTTAGGTGAATATAAGGTAAATTTAGCAGTATCGATTAACTCACCCGTCCACCCTGTTTGTTTGGTAAACCTTTGAGAAATTCGTAGATAATAGAATCCCATTTTGCCGAGTTATGACCAACATTATTTGCCTTCTTCAGCCGTTATTTATAATCAGAATAGGAAGGCTGAGAATGTCGTTATATGAAACAACTCACAAAATGTGCTACCAACACAATAAGTTATCATTCCGAACCTATAGAATGACTCACCAATAAGCTGAGTCACAAAAGATTTTAGCCCACTGTTCAGTGACAAATCACTAAATATGTGTTGGTTAGTTTTGCTTCGACATAATAATAATTCTGAGGAACATTAATGTATAAAATATTGATAATAACGACAGTAAGCGCAGCGGTAATGGGTTGCAGTTCGGCAGGTAACTCAACAACAGAAGTAAAAAATTCAGATATGTTAAAACCCGAAATCACGTTTGATCCAGAACTCTTTTTCGGTGAATGGGAATGTCCACCGGATAGACTTGATAAAGCATTTATAGTTGCTAGCAAAATATCAAACACCGTTGACAACAAGTTTACCGAATCTGCTATTTTAACAATAAAACATCCAAACCTTAAAACACCATTGAATTTTGAAGGAATAATATCGGGAGAAAGGTATTTTGAAGGAGACAAGATTTACTCTACTATCAATTATTTCAACCTCGAAGCAAAAGACGATTTTTCCCAAATGTATTACAACCGTATTAAGCGACCAATGATAGAACGTTTGGAGAGGGAAAATTACAAATTTGTAGATACGCTAATCAGTCTCGACTCTGTTAGCTATAGCTATCGTTCAGAGAAAGGAAATATTACTAATTGTAATAAGATAAACAAGAACAGTGACTTATAGACATTATTACCGAGACATTCGCGATAAAGTACCGCAGAATGGTATTAACGTCTCACGATAAAAATAGACAACTCAATCCATAGCAAGGAGTACTCGATGTTCAAAGGATTAAAACTAACCGCATTAACTGAAGAAACGATTGGGAAAAATGCTGATCGCTACGACTTTTTAATCGCAGACAATGAAACCGTTGAGCTGGAATATAAAACCGTTCGCGATATGCTCATTTTAACTAATAAGCGCCTTATCACTATAGATATTCAAGGTTTACGCGGAAAAAAGGCAGAGTTCTTCGTTCTTCCATACAGCAAAATTACCGCATTCTCTGTTGAAACTGCAGGCACTTTTGATCTTGATTCTGAGTTTACACTTTGGGCGTCCGGTATTGGCGAAATAAAATTTGAGTTCCTTAAAGGCACAGATGTGTCTAAGATCGCCAAGTTATTAAGCTCCGGAATTTAAGCTATAACTAAGTTCTAGAAAACTTCAAAAACGCGCATAATTTCAATTCGAAATAAGTAACAATATCAAAGCCCTATGTGCGTTTTTATTCAACTCTCTTTAACCAATGGTATTCATTTTAATGCCATCATCTAGATCTTTAAACTAACAACGTTCTTAACAAGCGCTTCTATATCGCTGGCCGATTTATACTCCAATAACGGTATATTCAACTGTTGCGCTATTCGACTGGCCTTCCTCATTTCTTTCGTTTGCATCTCTTCTATTAAATCCACTGGAAAACTATTTTTGTCTCGATAAAGTAACCGTTGATGAACTACGTCTGGAGGGCAAGTGACAACAATGATTACTGACGGCTTCATTCGGTGATAAATACTGTCTTTTATTTCAATGACCAAGCCTTTGCTGTTCAAAAGACAAAAATGCCCATCGAGTATCACTGTCGGCGCAGCGATTTTATCCAGAGCGTCTAGCAAAATAAGCTGTTTATCGTCAGCGTTTGTGGACAGTTTAGACAGCTCATCAAATTGACCATGTGCTTTTATTAGCGAACTGCTTGAATAATGAGGTAATGCGAGTTGGTGTTTGATCTGTCTACAAAAAGTTGTTTTGCCTACCCCATGAGCCCCAGAGACAAATATGATCTTTGCCATTTCTACCATTCCTTAAACCATTCAGAATCAGACAGTTAAGATCACTAAATGCAGCAAACAATACTGTGACGTCGCTGGCAAACATAGGCAAATTTAAAAGCGCCCGTTAGGGCGCGAATGGCTTATTCCTTCTCTTGCTTTTTGTGATAACAAAGCAAACTGAGCAAAAACATGCCTATCTCGTTATTTAAGGCATGGTCGCCAGTAATATCCGCGGCAACCGCACTAATAATGAAATCTTCCACTTGAAGGTGAAAGTCAGCTTCTGGTTCGCAATAAATAGGTTGGGTCATGGTACCCTCCGAGAGTTATTTAATTAAATCACCACTCGAAGTTCCTACGCTAAGGGTGGTGAACTGAACAGGGGTAGGAATACCGCACTCTCGCAACGGCCAACCCTAGGGTTGCCCTGCCCA
Source organism: Vibrio sp. 99-8-1 (assembly GCF_013114595.1). Classification (GTDB taxonomy): domain Bacteria; phylum Pseudomonadota; class Gammaproteobacteria; order Enterobacterales; family Vibrionaceae; genus Vibrio. The sequence continues at coordinate 11,521 of NZ_VTXE01000027.1, forward strand.
GCCCACCATAATTTTATCTCATTGAGTCTGTTGAACAGACTAATGTACAGGTGTGCTAAAGCTGCACATAAAAAAACCAGCATAAGGCTGGCATCTACATGCCGAGAGTTTCATTGAAGCGGGTTCCTACGCCCGACACTGGATTTTGCCAGTGCAGAATTAGAGTACGATCAAGGGGTTATGTTGTCAATGAAGTCCTTACCTTTCAATTCCAGTTGGGTTAATAGAAGATACTTGTCGTCTTCGATGCAGGCTTTTTAATGATTACTATTTTTTAGCCGGAACTAGTTCCGTTAAGACACTGATAGCTGCTTTTTTGGTAGTTGGTAAGCAATCACGAGGTTTAAACGCATCTGCAGGCAACAGTAGATACCAACCATTTCCGAAGAAATTAAATCAACCACCCTTCTGGCAGGATAGTAGTCACTGTTAAAATTTAACCAGTTAGGGCAGTAGCAGAATAAGTCATGCCTCGTAATCTGAAGGAAAGAAAAGAAACCGCGTTGAAAAGTAGTTACTCTCGTATTCACGCTCGGTAAAGGAAGTTTCAAAAGAAGAAAATATCAGTGGCACTACCTTGTACTACTGGCGAAAACAACTCACAGAATCAGGAGCCTTTGTGCCAAATGTACAAATAACTTTATAATGTTTTATTAATCTTAAGTAGTTAGTTTTCGCGTAAACAAACCTCTTCCCTCTTTTTAATAGAGGGAAGAGGTTTGTGTCTTGTGATTTCAGCGGATCATTTTTTACGTCTTAGGTGGCTGACCATAAGTCTTGAACTTTTCCTGCATAAGTGTCATTTCATCATGACTTAAAATAACAGGCTCTCCAAAACTAGACGCTATACAATGAATTTTCGCGCAATGCTCTATCTCTTCAGCGATTTGAAATGCTGCTTCTAACGTCCCTGCGCCTGTTAACAAACCATGGTTGGCAAGTAATACTGCTCTTCTGTCCTGCATTGCTTCAAAAGCTGACTCTGCCAGTTCTTGCGTTCCGAATGTCTGGTACTCAGCGCAACGGACATCATAGCCGGAGAAGGCGACCAGATAGTTTGACGCCGGCAATGGCTGCCTGAGGGTGGCGATCGCCGTACAGTAGGTAGAGTGCGTATGCACAACCGCATTAATGTCTTCCCGGCGGTCATAAAATATTTTATGCATTCCCCATTCGCTGGATGGTTTTCTCTTTGAATCAACCACACCACCGGACATATCCATCACAACGATGTCCTCAGGTGTTGCAGCAAAATAGTCTACACCACTCGGACTGACTGCAATTAAGTTTTCTTCTCGGTTATAGATAGAGACATTTCCGCCTGTACCGACGGTTAACCCGTGAGTAATCAGCTTTTTGCAGGTTTCAACTATCTCAATTCTTTCTTTTTCAAGTAACATTGTTATTCCTAGAGTGCTTTGATAAAAATTTCTGCTATTTCTTTTAATGTCGCCTGTTTGGGATTGGTTAATCCGCAAGCATCTTTCAGTGCGTTTTCTGACAACATCCGGATATCTTCTTTTCTTACATTCAGCTCCGTAAGCCCTGAAGGAATACCTACTTTTTCAGCCAGATTTTTCATTGCATTTACAGAGGCGCGGGCACCTTCGGCATCACTCATGCCATCAACATTTACACCCATCGCCTGAGCAACATCTTTCAGTTTCTTCGCTGCGGCCTGAATGTTGTATTCCTGAACGTACGGAAGCAGAACGGCATTACAGACACCGTGTGGCAGGTCATAGTAACCACCAAGCTGATGCGCCATGGCATGAACATAACCGACTGACGCATTGTTAAACGCCATCCCGGCCATAAACTGGGCGTAAGCCATTTGCTCTCTCGCTTCTATGTTTTCACCCTCATCTACCGCAACCGGAAGGTATTGTGTGATAAGTTCAATGGCTTTCAGGGCAACAGCATCAGTAATAGGAGTCGCCGCTATTGATACATAGGCCTCAATAGCGTGTGTCAGGGCATCCATTCCTGTGCCGGCGGTGAGTGACGCAGGCAGAGCGGTCATCAGCTCAGGATCATTTACTGAAATAAGCGGAGTTGTATGCTTGTCCACGATCGGCATCTTGATATGGCGCGACTCATCAGTGATGATGCAGAACCGGGTCATCTCAGATGCCGTACCCGCTGTTGTGTTTACTGAGATAAGGGGAAACTGTGGCCGCTCAGACTGATCCAGCCCTTCGTAATCTGCAATTTTTCCGCCATTAGTCTTAACCAAAGCAATGCCTTTGGCACAGTCGTGAGGAGAACCTCCACCCAGCGACAATATAAAGTCACACTCATTACTGTTTAACGCTTTCAGGCCCTCTTCTACATTGCGTGTAGTCGGGTTTGGCTGTACTGCATCGAATATAATAGTTTCTATACTGTTTTCATTCAGAAGATCAGTCACTTTTTTAACCAATCCGATTTCATTTAATACGCGGTCTGTTACAACTAACGCTTTTTTAAAATCATAGCTTTTAATATTGGTAATCACAGCGGCTAAACTATCAGAGCCGATATAGTTAACAGACGGCATAAAATAGGCACTACTCATAAGTACATCCTCAGTTTTATATTTAAAATTCAGTTTATAATTTAAATTGGTCAGTCATTTTCTTAATAATCATTCGACAAGAAAAGCAAATTTTGTCAGGATATTTACAAACTATCTCCTTTAATATTACTCACTAAAACTGAGTACTCATCTTTAGCAATAAACACCTGTATATCTGTGCCACTGATATCTATCAGTTGAATTTACAACCTACCATTTAGCTAATAGATAGCTCTATCCAACTCTCTTCTTTTAAATAAGCACTTCTATAAATGGAAGTGCTTATTTTAATTTTAAGTTATATAGTTATTATGACTTGTCAGCAGCAATTATCCGGCGCATACCTTCAATTGTTACTTCCAGACCACGATTTTCCAGATCCAGAGGATAAGACTCTAAAGAAGTATCTTTAAATGTTTCTGGATCGTCACCTGTAGCTGAAAGAAGAACAGTTGCGCAACGAACGTCAAGAGTAGCTGCTACTACAAACAAAGTAGCGGCTTCCATTTCTGAAGCAATAGCACCACCTTTTTTAAATACTTCCATATCTTCGTTGAGCTTTCTTGCAAGAGGTTGTCTTTCAGGCTCAATTTCACCGTATAGTGAATCTTTAGCGATAGAAACACCAATTTTTGGTTCATAACCAAGGTGAAGACTTGCTTGTTCAAGGTTCTTAAGCAGACCGTAATCAGGAACCGCAGGAAATTCTAGCGGCAGATAAGCGTTTGCAGTACCTTCATAACGGATTACCGCGCTAGGAATTACAACATCACCTTTGTTTACTTTAGATGATACAGAAGCACAAGAACCTACGCGAATAAAGGTGTGCACGCCTAGCATTACTAGCTCTTCCATTGTGATTGCAGCAGAAGGTCCACCCATACCTGTTGAAACAACAACTACTTTTTGACCATCAAGATAACCAGAGTAAGCAGTATGCTCACGGTTAGAACCGATGCGTTTCCAGTCATCTAAATACTGAGCAATTCGCTCAACTCGATCAGGATTGCCAGGGATAATTGCATATTCTGCCACATCGTCTTTAGTAAGAGCTGTAGATAACATTTTCTGACTCATAGAGTCTCCTTATTTACTTATAATCAAATACTAATAGATAAATATTTTTTATATTTATCTAAGTTAATAATTTTAACCAACGCATTTATTATTTATTATTAAATCAATCCAACAAAAGGACTTTTGTCAGGGTAAAACAAATTTAATTTAAATTTTTAAATTATGCACAGAGATAAACCTTTCAGATGAGGATACACCTGAAATAGTGATATTAATTTAAGTCTGTGCATAACGATTAACTAATTAAAAACCAACCTATCAATATACGTATACCAGAATTAGTCATGGCATTAATATTGTTAGTTTGTTACTGCTGAATTTGACTCATGGTTACTTTTCTTTGCAAGCAGCTCGACGGTTACAGATAGCACAGCCATAATTGCAAGAATAATATAACCAACCATCACACATTTCATTGCTGAAGATTTTCCAAACGTATCAATTAGAAATGCGTTAAATGAAGGTGCAATCATATTACCGGCACTACCACAAACTAATAAAAATGTGATCAGACGTGGCGGCGCATTGCGAACCTGAGTAGATCCTATGGAGATAAGAATTTTATAGGAAGAAGCCGTCAGGAAACCTAATGCTGTCACCGCCATAAGCAAGCTATCCATAGATGTCGTAAAGTTCAGATAGGCCGATATAGCGACAGCAAACAAACTAACCGCAATTAAAACGTATTTTGCTGATACTTTGGCAACAATTGCCGCGGTTACCAGCAGACCAAATACCGCCGGGCCGAAGAAATTACCAATCAATGAATATGCCATTCCGTCTTCTGCATTGAACTCAGAAATCAGGTATGCCGGCCCCCATGTGATCAACCCGTTTTGAACAATTAGGTAGAAGCCAACCATAAAGGCATACAAGAATACTCTTGGAGTCCAGATATTGTTGTTGAACTCTACATGCGAGTCTTTTTGTTCTTCCTTGGTCACTTTAGGAAAAGTTGCAAAAAAGGTAAGTAACAGAACAATAACCACACAAGCAATGACTGTGTAGTAAGCGTTGAACCAAGCAAAACTGGCAGCAATAATCATGGTGCCCAAAGTCGGGAATATAAAGCCAGAAGCACTAAATGCACAATCAGTTACAATAAATGCCGATGCTCTGCTCTTTTCTGAGAATGTCAGGGAAATAATCACCGCACCCGCTGAAATCCCCACAGCCGCAGCACAACCAATAATGGCAAAAGCAACACCAACTAACGGAATTGCTTTTGTCACAGACAGAGATAACACGCCAACAATAAACAGCGTATAAACCAGCCTGAACACGTTTTTAATCGATAACTTATCGAAAATAAACATAGAGATAAAAGAGCCCAGAAAAGCCCCGCCAGTCAGAAAGGTAAACATTGATGCCGCTTCAGTCAGCTCAATACCGAAGTATGCCGACATAGGCTTGATGAGTACCCCTTGCTGAGTCACCAAAGCAGCCGGCACCATATAGGATAGAAAGGCTACGATGGATAACAGCACGATATTGAAATTGATTTTCATATTGTGTCCTTATTTATTAAGTTAAATTATAGATGTATCAGTAGCCACTTTTAACAGTGGCTACTTTTTATCATTACTCTTTAGACATAATCTCCAGAATGGATTTTTGATCAGCTTTTACTACGCCACGCTCTGTAATCAACGCAGTTACGTATTTGGCAGGGGTAACATCAAAGGCATAGTTACCACATTGAGTACCCTCAGGAGCGGTGTTCACAACACCACGTTTACCGTCAGCATCAATGCCCTGAACATGCGATTGTTCAGTACCGCTTCTCTGCTCGATCGGAATCTCTTTAACGCCATCCCAGACAGTAGGGTCGAAGGTAGGCGTCGGCAATGCGACATAAAACGGAACATCGTTGGCATGTGCTGCCAGTGCTTTCAGATAGGTACCAATTTTATTGCACACATCGCCCTTAGCGGTAACTCGGTCTGTACCAACGATTACCATATCAACCAGACCATGCTGCATTAAGTGGCCGCCAACATTATCGGCAATCAGAGTATGATCAACGCCATGGGCACCCAGCTCGTATGAAGTTAATGCACCCTGATTACGGGGACGCGTCTCATCAACCCATACATGAATTTTTATGCCCTTGTCGTGAGCCATATACATAGGAGCCAGTGCCGTTCCCCAATCTACTGTCGCCAGCCAGCCTGCATTGCAGTGGGTCAGAATATTGATGGTGTCACCAGCCTTCTTCTTCGCAGCGATCTCTTCAATAATTTCCAGACCGTTCAGGCCAATCTGATGGTTAATTTCTACATCTTCATCACACAGTCCGGCACATACTTGGTATGCTTTCTCTAGCCGATCTTCTTCTTTGGTGTTGACCAGTTTGTTTTTCACACGATCCAAGGCCCACTTCAGGTTGATAGCCGTCGGGCGGGTTTTAACTAACACTTCGTATGCCTGATTCAGTGAGCTGTCTGAAGTATCAGCCTGCATCGCAAATGCCAGTCCATAAGCGCCCACAATACCGAGTAGTGGTGCACCGCGGGTCTTCATCGATACAATGGCATCTGCAGACTCTTCAACGGTATTTAGTGTTAAGATTTCAAGTTCATACGGAAGTTTTTCCTGATTGAAGATATGAATACTTCTCTGATCTTCACCAACCCACACAGAACGATAAGTTTTGCCGTTAATTTTCATTTTTTTCCTCAATTACATTTCTGAATACTCACAAAAATAGTGAGATACAACAGTACGTAACAGAATCTTATTAAATATTTCAAAGTGGCAATTAGGACATTTGTCAGTGTCGATAGATTAGTTTTTTAAAAAATCGAAGTTGATCACACAATAATTTTTGCTACCGATGAAATAGTTTAATAGTTTTAATATTCAGCTATATACTATTATCAAAATAAACTCTATCTACCATGGAATAAATTTATGAGTAACAATCTCATACAAGAACAAGTTCAATCTGGTTATAAAAAAATGATTCAATTAATGAATCAGGATGAGTTTGATATATTGACTTTTGAAAATGGGAAAAAATTATTTACCCAAGGAGAAATAATAAACCATGTATATTGGGTTGTTGATGGTGGATTCTCCATTCGTTATACCGCTGAAAACAGTAAACGTATTAACCATGGATTAATAGAATGCCAAAACAGATTTTTTGGTGAAGTAGAGCTATTGACAGACTTGAAAGCAAACTTTGATCTTTTTGTGAAGGGAAAAGCAAGAATTAAAGTTATACCAATTCGTTATATGCAAAAATTACTTGTTGATCACCCAACCATAACGCTCTGGCTATCAAAAAAGCTGGCAGGTGATATTATAGATATAACTAAACAATCTTTTGATCGGACACTTTATCCATTATCTTACACCATAGCTCTTGACCTACTAGAACATAGCCGACATAAAAAGAATAATCATTCTTTTCCAACCGTTACCAGTGAAGCAGAAAGATTTGGTTGTGATGAACGTGTTTACAGACGGGTAATCAGCCAGCTTATTAAGTTGAATTTAATTGAGAAGAAAGATAACAATATTAACATTATTGATGAAGCTAAGCTTGGAGATTTTATTGAGTCATTTAATATGTAAATAAAAATCATAATTTAGCGATGGAACTTATTAAAGGGCTTAACTTTAAGCCCTCTGATAAACGGCAAGATTAATTATGCAGTTATAGCTGTTTCCAGCGCGAGTTTCATCATACTTTGAAATGTATTCTGACGCTCTTCACTCGTTGTTTCATCTCCTGTAATAATATGGTCTGAGATGGTTAAGATACCCAGAGCTTTAGCACGATATTTCGCCGCAAGGGCAAACAGCTCTGAACACTCCATTTCACAAGCAAGCACGTTCATTTTCTGCAATGCTGGAATTAGATTATCATCTTCACCATAGAACAAGTCATTGGTAAACGTAGTACCAAACTTCACATCAATACCAAACTCTTTAGCCTTCTCATTACAGGCTGTCACTAGTTCAAAACTTGGTACAGCAGGATAATCATAGCCGGCAAACCGGGTACGATTAACAGCAGATGCCGTTCCTGCACCAGTCGAAACAATGATATCACGTACCTTAATATCATCAGAGATTGCACCAGCGGTACCAATGCGGATAATCTTTTTAACTTTGTGATACTTAAACAGTTCCGTTGCATATATTGAGATAGACGGAACCCCCATTCCATGCCCCATAACTGAAACTCTCTCACCCTTATAATGTCCGGTATATGCAAGCATGTTTCTTACTGAATTCACCATAATTGCATCATCGAGGTAGTTCTCTGCAATAAATTTTGCTCGTAAAGGATCACCAGGAAATATAACAGTTTCTGCAAATGAACCCTCCTCAGAGTAAATTGATGTGCTTAACGTATCTACCATTTTAGTCATAAAAATTGCCTTTATTGCTTGGTTTAAATTTATGTCCATGTTAAATATATATTAGAAAAATAAATATGACATATGTCCTACCAATTATTGTAGGAAGTCACAGTAATAGGATTCTAATTATGATAAACTCTATTATCGAAGAAGGAAAAGCCTCTTTTATAAATATCATAAAGAGCTATGACCTTGCTAAAATAGACTTTAAAAAAGGTGAGTTTCTATATAAACAAGGCCAACCAGTATGCAGTTTATATTGGGTCACCAAAGGTGAGTTCAGTATTAAACATACGGAAATAAATGGTAAATCTATCAATCTAGGCGTAATAGAAAGTAACGAACGTTTTTTTGGTGAAATAGAGTTTGTCAGTGGCCAATTGGCTAAGTTTGATTTAGTAGCCAACTGTGATGTCTCAGTTAAAATAATCACTCATGAAGAGATGATTGAGATAATAAATGCTGATTATAAAGTATCATTATGGCTCAGTAATTGTATTGCCAGAAGCTATGATCAAATTACTAACAGCATGTTTACTATGACATTATATCCGCTCATATATAATATTGCTTTAGATTTAAAACAGAGATATTCCGGAGAAAAAGAGTCTGTTGGCTATGATGTTATAACACAGGAAGCAGAACGATTTGGATGCAGTGACAGAGTTTATCATCGGGTTGTAAAAGAATTAGTTAGCAGAAAACTTGTTCAAAAAAGTAAACAAGGATTAAGTATTGTTAACTATCGGGAACTATGCGAATTTATTGATTCCTTCGGGAGCTAATTTTTTCGTTTAATATATTGTAGATAAGTTAAGGTTCAGTTAACGCTAATACCTATATGCAAATCGAAGTTCCCTGTACCACCAGCCATTCTCTTCTTTCTAAGCAATGTTAGAGCAAGGGGAATTACTTATGGTTTATGGATTACTTGCGGATCTCGTTGCCTTACTTCAATCTATTATTTGTTCTGTTTGCATTGTTCGGTGGTGTACTGTGGCATGTTTACATGTTAGTGATCCATGTTCCTGCTGTAATTTGGCTCACGCTGACCGTTTCAATGACTAGATTTTTCCTCTAAAACCGTTTCAAGCTGACAACAGGAGCAGAAGAGTATCCGGAAGGGTTTGCAGAATATTACATCAATCTTGTTATCTATCCGGCTAAACTAAGCTTTAATGTACTGATCATGTTGGGATTTGCTACGATAGGAATCAATATAGTGGCAACAAAATGGCGACGTTGTTTGTAATTCAGCGTTTTTCACTGTAACAAAAACAAAAAAAGGGGCCTAAAATAGGCCCCAAAGGTAATGAAGACGCACCAATTGATGCATCAATCCCAATCTAGTATAACCTTGCCCGAAAGCCCGCTACGCATGGTGTCGAAGCCTTTTTGGAAGTCGTCAATTTTGAAATGGTGAGTAATAATTGGATCTAAGTTCAATCCTGATTGGATCAAACTTGCCATTTTGTACCAAGTTTCAAACATCTCGCGGCCATATATGCCTTTAATGACTAATCCTTTAAAAATAACCTGATTCCAATCTATGCCCATATCCGATGGCGGAATGCCCAATAGAGCAATGCGGCCACCGTGGTTCATGCCTTTTAGCATAGAGTTAAATGCCGAAGGGTTGCCTGACATCTCTAGCCCTACGTCAAAGCCTTCTGTCATTTTCAGCTCTGCCATGACATCTTCTAGGCTCTCTTGCGCCACGTTTACGGCTCGCGTCACGCCCATCTGTTTGGCTAGGTCTAATCGGTACTCGTTTACATCGGTAATAACAACATGACGTGCACCAACGTGTTTGGCTACGGCTGCCGCCATGATTCCAATAGGGCCTGCGCCAGTAATTAATACATCTTCACCAACCAGATCAAACGAAAGTGCGGTGTGTACTGCGTTACCGAACGGGTCAAATATAGACGCCAAATCATCAGATATTTCTTCTGGGATCTTAAAAGCGTTAAAAGCTGGAATCACAAGGTACTCTGAGAAAGCGCCCGTGCGGTTAACACCAACACCAACCGTGTTGCGACACAGGTGGGTACGTCCACCACGACAGTTACGGCAGTGTCCGCACGTAATGTGGCCTTCGCCTGATACTCTGTCGCCAATTTCAAAACCGCGAACTTCTTGGCCAATACCAACAACTTCCCCTACATATTCATGACCCACAACCATAGGCACAGGAATGGTATTTTGTGACCACTCATCCCAGTTGTAGATATGAATATCTGTCCCGCAAATGGCTGTCTTTTTGATCTTAATGAGCAGATCGTTATGACCAACTTGTTGTTTTTCCACTTCCGTCAGCCAAATGCCCTCTTCCGCTTTTAATTTTGATAGTGCTTTTATTTTCATGCTCTTTCTCCAAGTCACAGCCAGTCTCTAAACTGGCTATAACTCCAAAACAGTACGCTGTACCCAAACGTTATGAACTGGCATTGCATCGCCAACTGTTCAGGCAACAACAGAGGTTTAGGTTAAATAATGCCCATATCTTTGCCAACCTGAATAAAGGCATCGATGGCTCTATCTAGATCTGCACGGCTATGTGCCGCAGACATTTGAGTACGAATGCGTGCCTGTCCTTTTGGTACAACAGGGAAAGAGAAGCCCACTACATAAATGCCTTTTTCAAGCGCACGCTCTGCAAATTCTGCCGCCACCTTAGCGTCACCTAGCATAATTGGGATAATCGCATGGTCTGCGCCGCCCATAGTAAAGCCAGCGTCTTCCATACGTGCGCGGAAATGCGCCGCGTTTTGCCACAATTGGTCGCGTAGCTCACCACTCTCTTTTAGTAAATCAAGAACACGGATAGATGCAGACACAATGGCAGGAGCAACAGAGTTAGAGAACAAGTAAGGACGTGAACGTTGACGTAACCAGTCAATCACTTCTTTTTTACCTGACGTGTAACCACCCGACGCGCCACCCATTGCTTTACCAAGTGTGCCGGTAATGATGTCGATGCGGTCAATAACGTCATGGTATTCGTGCGTACCGCGACCGTTCGCGCCCATAAAACCAACTGCGTGAGAGTCATCAACCATTACTAATGCGTTGTATTTATCAGCTAAGTCACAAATTGCGGGTAGGTTGGCTACTACGCCGTCCATTGAGAACACACCGTCAGTAACAATAAGCTTATGGCGAGCACCCGCTTGGTCAGCGGCAATAAGTTGTTCTTCAAGACCGCTCATATCGTTGTTTGCATAGCGGAATCGCATTGCTTTACATAAGCGTACACCGTCAATGATAGAGGCGTGGTTAAGAGCATCAGAAATGATGGCATCTTCTTTAGATAAGATGGTTTCAAACAGGCCAGTATTGGCGTCAAAGCATGATGTGTAAAGAATGGTGTCTTCTTTACCCATAAATTCAGATATTTTTTGCTCTAATACTTTGTGAGAATCTTGCGTTCCACAAATAAATCGAACCGATGCCATACCAAACCCGTGCTCATCCATTCCGGATTTTGCCGCTTCAATCAGGTCGGGGTGGTTAGCCAAGCCAAGGTAGTTATTAGCACAGAAGTTTAAAACTTCTTCGCCAGTAGAAATCGAAACCGCTGCTTTTTGTGCAGACGTGATAATACGTTCCGATTTATATAACCCTTCAACTTTAACTTCTTCAATTTGTTGATTAATTTGTTTGTAGAATGCAGAGGACATAAGTATTCCTTTAGGAAATTTATTTTAAAAACAGTGAATTATGGATATCCGCTGTTTACCGCTTATTAATTTACAGTGTAAAAACATTTTAATTGATCTCTATCCAGACTATTATCCCTACAGATGGAAAAACATTAGTGAATTTGAGGCACAAATAAAACATGATTTCTAACAAACTGCTGTCACTATTACCTGATCTCGCTGCTTTTATATTAGTCGTTCAGGAAAAAAGTTTTACCGCCGCAGCAAAAAAATTAAATGTCACCCCGTCTGCGCTCAGTAAAACCATCACTCGATTAGAAAAAGCCTTATCAGTAAAACTGTTTGAACGAACCACCAGAAAGCTCCTGGTCACAGAGGCAGGGAAAAAAATCTACGAGCAGTGCCTTGTCATGGTTAACTCTGCACAGCAAGCGATAGAGCTGTCCAATAGTGATCATGACTCACCATCAGGGCCCATTACTGTTGCCGCGCCAGAGGCCTTTCTTAATGTGGTACTGCAGCCCTTTGTTATCCCTTTCTTAAAGAAATATCCAGATATCCAATTGAAACTTCGAGCCGCAGATGGTGCAATTGACATCTTCTCTCAAGGTATAGATATCGTCTTCCATCTAACGGATAAGCCCGATGAAAACCTCGTGCTTAAAGAAGTCGGTAATACTAACTTAGTGCTGTGTGCTAGCCCCGACTACATAAACACAAGAGGGAAACCAGAGCACCCAGACGACCTTCAGCAACACGACTGCTTATACCTTGCAGAAACCGAAACCGATCACATATGGCATTTCATTAAAGATGAAGAGTATTTATCTATTCCTGTTTCCGGTCGGTATGCTGTTAACCATGCTCAGATGCGACTAAATGGTGTTAAGAATGGCTTAGGCATTGGCATATTCCATGATTTCGTTGTAAAACACGCCATAGAAAGAGGTGAAGTTATTGAAGTATTAGAGGAATGGACATTAAAAGGAAACTATCACGGCATCATCGCACTTCAATATGCTCAAACTAAGTACATGCCGGCACGTATGCGGGTATTTATTGATTATGTCATGCAGCATCTATCCATTGAGCAAAACAACCTAACAACGGGAGCACAGTAACATGCTAAAAGGCGTTCATCATATAGCCATTATCTGTTCTGATTACGCGGTTTCTAAGGCGTTTTATACCGAGCTACTTGGGCTAAAGGTGCTCTCAGAGCATTACCGAGCGCAACGGGACTCTTACAAACTCGACTTAGAAATTGCAGATGGTTGCCAGATAGAACTGTTTTCTTTTCCTAATCCCCCTGCCCGTCCAAGCTCACCAGAAGCTCAAGGCCTAAGACACCTAGCTTTCGCGGTAGATTCTGTTGAACAGACAGTACATTATTTGCTAAGCAACAAGATTGATGTTGAAGAGATAAGAGTGGATGAATTTACTGGCAAAAAGTTTACCTTTTTTAAGGACCCCGATGGTCTGCCGTTAGAGATATACCAAAGCTAAAACAAGGGCTATCAGCCCTTGTTATCATCATCTTTGTTTTGATATCAAAACCAAACTTACAAGTCAGCAAACTCTTCAATAGGCGTCCGACCGCGCAACTGCAAAAAGTCTAAAAACTGACGAGCGGAGTAGGTAATGATTTGGCTAGGCGGCATCGCTATCTGCTCTAACATATCACTCACTTTGGCGAACTTACCAATATCCATACAGAAGTGCGCATCAGATCCCGTGGTAATATAAGCACCGACTTCCTTAGCCGTTTCCGCTATCTTCAAACAACGTTCTACACTGCCAACTCGGCTATGGCCTTTTAACGAACTGTTATTGATTTCAATCGCGACATTGTGCTCTTTAGCGCATTGAATAACTGAGACAAAATCAAAATCGAAATTTGGGTTGCCTAAATGTCCTAAAGCATCCACGCGACCACTTTTAATGACATTAATCAGCGTTTCTGTATGAGTTTCTTTATTCGCAGGACGATATACATGTTCGTGAAAACTGGCGATTACCCAATCCAGTCTCGCTTCAATACTTGGATGAACGTCCACTTCTCCCTCTATATTAAGGATATTGGACTCTATGCCTCTCACAATGCCAACACCAGAGATAAAACGAGGAAGAATCGATTGATTACCAAAAAACCAATGGTGCGGCGCTCCCGGCATTGTCGATGCGTGATCAGTAGTACAAAACAGGCTTAGACCATGTTCTTTCGCTGATGCGGCATTCTCAATTAATGTGCTATATGCATGGCCACTAGCGTAAGTGTGTGTATGCGTATCTACTGCAAAATTCATAAAGCCCTCCTGACACAAGTAATTTTGTGACTAGTGTAACAATTTTATCTCCATTCAGCAGCGTTTCTTTTATGAACTTTTCATCATATTAACCGCCGCCTTAATGCTTTATTTGAATCAATACAAGTTGAGCAGTATATTGAAAGCCGAGCATATAAAGGAGAATAACGATGATCATTACCACTACGCCAAGCATCGAAGGGAAACGAATTGTCTCTTATAAAGGGATCACTGCTGGTGAAGCGATTCTGGGTGCGAATATGTTTAAAGATATGTTTGCAGGGATACGTGACTTAGTTGGAGGCCGATCCGGGACATACGAGAGAGAATTACAAAAAGCGCGAGAAATAGCGCTAGAAGAGTTAGAACAAAAGGCGCGAGAGTTAGGCGCAAATGCTGTTGTCGGTGTGGATATCGATTATGAAGTGCTAGGGCAAGGCAATGGTATGTTAATGGTCAGTGCTTCTGGTACCGCGGTTGTTGTCGACTAATTCAGCCGCCAATTGTCTGCCATCAAACCTAGCCCTCTTTTCCAGCCATGAGTTATGACAGTTTAAACCTTGTGGCTTTGCTATTTTACGCTGTAAGCCACAAAACTTTTTTTCTGTAACCCGCATAACCAAAAAGCAAAACACCCTGCTTAAAATGGCCTTTTGCCCCCTCAAATTGGCGATTTGAGGTTTTTTATCTTGTTGTATTTTAAAGATTTATTTTTGATGCATGGAATGTAAGCTGATGGTAGCCTAGCGGAAACTTATTGAGGCCGCAAAAATGCAATTAACAGATAAAGAATTCGACCAGCACGATTTTTCCCACCAAGACTTAACAGAACATCAGTTTATTCGCTGCAAGTTCTATCGCTGCGACTTTTCTCATGCACATCTAAGAGACAGTCAATTTCAAGAGTGCAGCTTTATTGAACAAGGCAAAATAGAAGGGTGCCATTTTACCTTCGCGGATCTGCGGGACGTCAGCTTTAAACAGTGTCAGCTCTCCATGGCTAACTTTAAAGGCGCCAATGCATTTGGTGCCGAGTTTCGAGAGTGCGATTTAAAGGGTGCTAACTTTTCTACCACGCGATTTTCCAATCAGATCAGTAATAAGATGTATTTCTGCTCGGCTTACATCACTGGTTGTAATCTTTCCTACGCCAATTTCGAGAAACAGTGCTTAGAAAAATGCGAACTTTTTGAAAACAAATGGATAGGAACCAACCTGCAAGGTGCCTCATTAAAAGAGTCAGACTTAACAAGAAGTGTGTTTTCAGAAGAGTGCTGGCGTCAATTTAACATGCAAGGCTGCGACTTAAGCCACAGCGAATTAGATGGGTTAGATCCACGTCGCGTCGATCTCACAGGGGTAAAAATATGTTCATGGCAACAAGAGCAACTGCTCGCCCCATTAGGGGTTATTGTCATGCCTGATTAATTCAGCTCGCTAACAGCCTACTTTACACTGGTCAAACGCTCTCAGCTCGGGATGATTAAAATCGATTATCCCAGGCTGAGTTTAAAGAGCAGAAACACCGCCATGCTAATTATGGTTGTCCATAAAACATTTTTTGTTTTCCACACCAAAAATGCCGCGACTAAGGCACCAATTAAATATGGGTTAGTGAGTGACAATGCCACCTCATCATCTTGGATAAACACAATGGGTCCCCAAATAGAGGTTAAAACCGCGGGGCTGGAATACGCCAACAGTCGTTGTGCTTTAGAATTTAACCGAATAGGTAATCTTGGTTCTAAAAACAGGTAACGACTTATAAATACCAAGGCCGCCATCGCTAATATAGACAGCATAATCATGCGGATTCCTTAGCAAACGACTCACACACATAGCCACTGATCATTGCGCCAATCGTCGATATCATTAACGCCCCTTCCACCTGAAACATAGCCAGAGTGACAGAGAGCAACAGCGCGACGATAACTGAAACAAGTATTGCTACGCTCTTGATCGTAGGCACGACAAGAGCAATAAAAGTGGCGGCAACGGCAAACTCTAAACCATATTGTTCAAGGTTTGGAATTTGATTCCCTGCCACAATGCCAATTAGAGTGGCCATGTTCCATACTAGGTAAAAACTGAACCCTGCACCAAATGCGTACCAAGGTTTAAAGCGTTCAGTACTTTGGTTACCTACCACGGCAAAAAGTTCATCTGTCAGTAAAAAGCCCAACGTAATCCTCCATTTAAGAGGAAGAGGACTGATCTTATTGCGCATCGAGACACTATAAAGAAAATGTCGAGAGGTAATAAAAAACGTCGTGAGCAGCATAGTACTCAGCCCCACCCCTGCCTTAAACATTCCTACGGCAACAAGCTGCGCTGAGCCAGCAAATAAGATAACTGATAACGCTTGGCTTTCAATAACCGTTAAACCAATATCAGTTGCAAACGAACCGACCAAAAAGCCCCATGGAATAACGGCAATAGAGAGGGGGAATATCGCTAGCGCTCCTTGCCAGATTTGTCTCTTTATAGACATTGTCTATCCTTAAACGTTTAATCCTTAAACTCGCTGTGTTGGTAAAACACATACTCCCCACTCATCAAACCATTTTTAAGATTACTGCTGGCTAGTTTCAACCCCTTCGATCATCTCATCAAATGTGGCGTTGCCTCGTAATACTTCAAAATCCGGTTCTTCTGCTGCCAGCTCTCTAAACGACGAGCTAATAGCAACAGACTGTTGTAAGTCATAGATGGCTTGGTCTTCGGCACCCAATTGAGCATAAGAACAAGCACGCTGATAAAACGCGTGGGCATTTTTTTCATCAACTTCTAACACACGATTACAAATACTCATTGCCCAATGGAACTCACGCATTTCCATCGCGGTATCAGCTTTATAGGTCAGCGCTTCTAAGTCTCCGGGACGAATTTTCAAGATCTCGTTATAGACATCCATTTTCTGTTCTGGAGTTTGAGCATTTTGCGCACGTAGCCATAAGTTATGGACTTCGTTAATAATCTCAATCTCTTGGTTGTTTTCAGAGATAATGCGTGTTTTACGTTTTAAATCTCGTTCTAGCGCTAAGAATTTCTTCTCATACTCTTTCGCAATCTTGTCTAAACGCGCATCCGCCATCTCTTTGGTATTTTGCTTAATATCCTTAAGAGATTGCCAACCGATTAATGCCACCAAAGAAGCGACACCAGCAATAATGTAGAAGAAGTAGTTTACGGTTACATTGGCGTAATTAAGTGATTTATCTGCGACTTCTAGTTCACGATCGGTTATCTGAATCGTCAAACGGCGTTCTAGGTCTTGCTGATCATGCCTTAATGCCTTCAATTCATCTAAGATATAACGTTCAACAAGAGGTCGTTCAAGTATATCTGTTTTTGAGTATGCCTCCTCCGCGCTTAACGAAGTGGACAACAGCAATAAACTGATAAACACCATTGCAATTTTTTTCATAACCATTACCAGCAGAAAGAACAAGAAAGCCATAGACTATGGTTTAACGCCTCTTGGTTCAAGCATTAATTACTGGTTGAAATTACTAGCATTCATCTCTGTTTTTGCTGCAGTTTGCTGGCACTCTAGGTAAGGCCGCAATGATGGGTGGTCGTTTTGGAAATAATTCCGCTAACACTACATTGAAAAATGACAACAAGGGCAAACAAAAGGACTTCGCGAGGAAAAAATAGACTTGAGTGAACAGCCGAACGCGAGAAAAAAAACGGGGGCAACTACACCCCCAAAAAGGCTATTGCCTATGAAGGAAAATGGCAACTGTTAATCATGGTACGACCACAGAGAGTGCATTGTTTGAACAGCTATTCGGGTGGCTTAACTTAACGATCTAAAACAATTATCACTTACTACGTACCGAAGAGTGTGAAGTTGAAGGCCTATTGAAACAGTGAGTTATGGTGATATCCTAGTTAACTGCGAATATTAACTGAACATCTATATCTACTACCTTGTGTCAACTGTTATCAATAATTGGCCTCCAACGGAACCGATAGTAGATCGCCAATAGTCGTCTTACAAGATACCAAAAAGCGATCTGCGTCGAAGAAAATAAACATATGAAAATAGAGAAAGAAAAAATCCCCACTTTCGAGTACTCAAGAGGAAGTGAATTTACTGAAAAGCTAAAAGAAATTACTGAATGCAATACGCTATTACATATGGCTAAAGTTTTCGAAATGCCTAAGGCCACTTTTAGCACTTGGAACCGTCACGATCGAACATCTCACGAACTCATGGTGAGGTTACTTTTACAGAACAAGATATCGATTGATGAGTTACCAAAGCTTGCTCTTACTGACGATTCTCTTACCAAATTTTATGAGAATCAACCAAGTTCCACAGCTGAAGCTTCTGAGGAAATATCTGATTCTGAGTCAGGTCTCTACACAATTGAGCAATTGCAATCATGCTTATACATCAAGCTGAAAAGTTTTAATTTGCAGGATGGAAAGCTAATTGAAGAAGAAAGCATCCCTTATTCCACCCGCAGAATAGTGATGTTGGGATTTGAAAATGCGAACCTGATCGAAATTGTAACAAAGGATATAATTTATTTGGTTGATAAGACAATTACCGATGCGATGTCCGGCAATTATCTCATCAGTATGGATGGTCGACACTCTATTAATTCGATTCAACGATTACCCAGAAAACTCATTGCTGAATTTGATGGCAATAAAATCGAACTGAGTGACGACGAGATAACCATTTTAGGCAAAGTGGTGTTAACCAGTCATTTGTAATAACAAAGCGACTGGTTATAGCATCTCTTTTGCGATGAGATGTAGCAGAAAAGTTTCTCGCTCAATACTCATGCCTTTTTTAGGGCTCTCTGCCATGGTTTTTTCATTATGGGCGATCGCTTGATGAATATTGATCCAAACTGGCTTCATGCCATTGTTCACTTCATGTTCTTCAAAAGCGGTATCCCCTAACTGTGCATCAATTTTGCAGCTATAGCAGTAAGAGACCTGATGCATGACATCTGCGTTATCTTTATACCAAGGACGAAACTCTTCATAGATACCATAGGGTTTAATATTGTGAATATTCTGCGCCCCGGTTTCCTCTTCTAGTTCTCGAACTAAGCCTGCGATAGCATCTTCGCCTTCATCTAACCCACCACCAGGAATGGTGTAGTCGTGATAACGCTCAGTATAGAGCAGTAATATATTCTCACCATCTAACACAATGGCGCGAGCAGCATGACGCTGAAATATGATTTTATCATCCAAATGATCGATATCAGGATGGGTGGTTGTTCTTAGGTGTCTCATGATAAGTAAACGGGTTCATTCATTTTGCGCGCATACTAACATACCAAAACCATTCACCACACAAAATAAACGGGCCACTTATCTCAGGTCATAAGAAGAGATGGACTCAATCTTAATGGCATCATGGCGCCAATACTCAATATCGCAACAGACGGGTTGAAGATTGGAGTCATAATATGTTTTATGAACCACTAATGCCGATGAGCCCACTGTTGCTCTGAGTGCACTCGCCACATCGCCAATCAGTGCTGTCGCCATTATATTAAATTTGCACCGCTTAAACGTCACATCATGCACATCAAGGTAGCTACGATGAAGTGAATGGATTAACTCTTGATCGGCAATTCTATTGCTATAGATAGGCAAAGAGAGGTGAGTGCTGTAACAGACTGGGCGACCTTCTAAATGTTTAATCGATATTACTTGGTGAACATCACTAAAAGGGGCGAGAGACAACAGTTGCGAAGCCTCTTTACTTGCCATTTTCGTTTGGCTTGTCACAAGTGCGACCTCCCCTTTTCGTTGTTGCTCTGCTGCATTGTCAACAAAACTTATTGCAGCAGCAGGGTCATAGATAAAGGGAGCAGGCGAAATAAACCAACCTCGTCGATCTTCTCGAAAAATAAAGCCTTCAGCTTCTAATGTTGATAGAGCTTCTCGCAAAGTAATGCGTGTGGTATTAAACATTTCAGCCAGCTTTCGTTCCGCCGGAAGTTTTTGCCCCGGAGAGAGCATTCCGGAATCAATTTGCTCGACAATCGCTTGCTTTATCTTTACGTATTGCACATTTACTCGCTTATGCTGGCTAAATACAGGCTATAGAATATACCGAGAAAAATCAGAAGGCTATATATGTGAATACGTCCAACTAGGGTCCGTTGACCTTTTTGGTTTATTTCTGCTGTTTTTTGTAGCGGTTTTATACAAGGTAGCGTCTGCGTTGTGCAGTCATCGACACAAACAGGCGATAACGCAGTCGAAAATGCCAACAAACGCTGCCCGATAGGTTCAATTACGCTCAATTGAGTGAATTGCTTGTGTTTAACAACAAAAAACCGCAAAATGCGCCCGTTATTTTGCCATTTAACCGTATTTCTCAACAAAGCCATTATTACAGGCTTATAATAATAGAACTGCCTTTTCCTGCCATTTGACATCACTTCCATTTATAACAGAGCATTTAACCTATGAGTTTTACTTCCCTTGGTCTCTCTTCTCCAATTTTAAAAGCAATTGAAGAGCAAGGTTACACTACCCCATCTCCGATCCAGCAGCAGGCAATTCCTGCGGTAATTAACGGAGAGGATGTCATGGCTGCTGCACAAACAGGGACAGGTAAAACCGCTGGTTTTACTTTGCCAATATTACAACGTCTAAGCAGTGGGCCAAAAGTAAAAGGCAATCACGTTAGAGCGCTCATTTTAACGCCGACAAGGGAACTGGCCGCACAAGTTCACGATAATGTTGAGAAATACAGCCGACATTTGCCTCTGAACTCTACGGTCGTGTTTGGTGGCGTAAAAATTAACCCACAAATGATGAAATTACGCAAAGGCTGTGATGTTCTGGTCGCAACCCCCGGCCGACTGATGGATCTTCATCAACAAAATGCGGTGAAATTTTCTCAAATCGAAGTATTGGTTCTCGACGAAGCGGACCGTATGCTAGACATGGGTTTTATCAGAGACATTAAAAAGATACTCGCGCTATTACCGGCAAAACGTCAAAATTTACTGTTCTCTGCCACTTTCTCAGCGGATATTAGACAGCTAGCAAAAGGGTTGGTAAACAATCCTGTAGAGATATCTGTTAGCCCTGAAAACTCAACCGCAGCTGGTGTAGAACAGTTCATCTATCCGGCAGACAAGCGTAAAAAAGCCCCTATGCTGGCCAAACTAATAAAAGATAATGACTGGCGACAAGTGTTGGTGTTTACCCGAACCAAGCATGGCGCCAATAAGCTCTCTTTTTATCTCAATGAACAAGGGCTAACCTCTGCTCCTATTCATGGAAACAAGAGTCAAGGTGCACGTACCAAAGCACTCGCCAACTTTAAGTCGGGCGAGGTGCGTATTTTGGTTGCTACGGATATCGCAGCACGAGGCATTGATATTCCCCAATTGCCACAAGTGGTTAACTTCGATTTACCGAACGTCAGTGAAGATTACGTACATAGAATTGGCCGAACCGGTCGCGCTGGTGAAACAGGAAAAGCCATCTCATTAGTCACATCTGAAGAAGCCTCAGAATTATTTGGTATAGAACGCTTGATTAAGAAAGTACTACCAAGGTTAGAACTTGAAGGTTATCCGGTGGTAAACACGCTGCCCGAGTCTAGGCTGGACACTCGTCCAATCAAAGCGAAGAAACCTAAAAAAGCCAAAACGGGTCATGCCGATGGTCAACGCTCTGGAGAAAATGCCAAGGGACACAAACCAGCAGGTAAAAATCGTCGCCACATTGCTGGTGGCGGCAACGCCAAAGGTGGCGCTCAAAACAAACCTAATAACGGTGGAAAAGCGTCAACAAAACCACGACGTAACCGTCGACCAAAAGTCGCCAATACGAACAGTTAGTTTCGATTGAATAGTGGGTCTGATTCTATACAGATAATCTTGGAAGGAAATCCATTCCTTCCATTATCTTTCTTGAACTGAACTTGTTGATGTTGCTCTGAATCCTGCATCTTGAAGTCACTTGAGTATACTAGTAATCAGGCGCTTATTTTTTAACAGCAGAAAAATTCCGGCTTATTATCTTTAGCGTTTTTCCTTACATATTAAACCAATTAAATATAAAACTTTTATAAATATTCTTTTAAATAAAGCCCCATTCATTTAAAACAAACTTGTTTTCATTATACACCTTCAATATACTGACGATTAAATTACTCATACCAAAAGTCATTTTGTTATCACTTGGTTAATATTAAATTAACCTTTTACCATTTATTTAACTTCGATCAATCCAGTTAATAAAATAACTTTATTTATTAACAGCATAATATAAGAGCAAGAAAATGGAATATTCCAGAATATGGCAAAGTGATACAGTTAAAGGTATTGAGTTACTTAGAGCATCGTTTCAGCAATTTGAGTTTTCTAAGCATTGGCATGATGAACTGGCTATTGGTGTCATTGAGCATGGTGCCGAGGGCTTACATTATCGTGGCAACAACATTATTATCCCTGAAAACCAAATCGTCGCCATTAACCCCTCCGAGGTTCATACTGGATTTGCAGGGTGTGATTCGGGATGGTCATATCGTATGTTCTATTTCGACCCACAGATGATTCGAGCTCACTTTGAACTGGAAGAGCAGCATGTTCCTCCTTTAATCAATGCCCCCATCATCGATGATCCCTCTCTATTTCAATTGCTACAGCAATTGCACATGGCGTTGGAACAGCCCAGCTTTGACATCACCAAGGAATCTCTGCTAACGGTAGCATTTGAAGGGTTATTTGGTCGTCATGGTAGTAAGAAAACCAATAATAAGATTTATAAAGAACAAAAGAACAATGCGCTAGTGCGAGATTACCTATTACAACACTGGCAAGACAACGTCTCTTTAGAGGCTTTAGAAGCACTAACCGGATTAAGTAAATACAAATTAATCCGAAGCTTTAACGCGCAATACGGCGTGACACCGCATCAATTTCTACTTTTAATAAAGATTAATCAGGCAAAGCGCCTCTTACAGTCCGGACAGAACTGCGCAGATACCGCATTATCCTGTGGCTTTTTTGATCAAAGTCATCTAACTCGCAATTTTAAGCGGGCATTTGGAATTGCCCCAAAGCGCTATTCTGCTTGTTCTGCACCTTAATCATGCCGATAAATTAAAAGTTAACATCCTCCAGCCTTACTGCAAAAACACCTACTCATAAAGTATTACAGCTTAAGTAAATCAAGCTCTACAAGCGCCCCTCCTTTACATATTTACTAAATAATCAATACGTTACTACACCATCAGCACAAAATTCATAGCTAACATAACCACAATCTCTTCAACGTCACTGATCCGGAGTTGATGACTTTACCCTTACATTCGTACATCTCATGGGCTAATACAGTACGAAACACTCAAACTGTCTCACACTTTTTTCTGCAATTTTATACAAGAAAGTTAAAAATATAATGTCTATTCTGCTGTTTTATTAAATTAAGCGAGTAATAAATATAGCAAAATAATTATCACTGATTTATTTACATGGCCACCTTTCCACTTAAAGGATAATACTTTCAAATTAATTTGGAAGCGAAATACTATTATCTAAATTTAAATAGCATCACAAAGATGAAATGAGAAATAGAATGCTAGCAAAATTAAAATTGCCATCAATATTATTACTTACACTCGGAATCATTATTGGTTCTACTCTATTTATCGTGACAAAAATAACATTTGATAAAACATCTGAAACAGAGTTTTGCATCTCCTGTCACTCAATGGATAACGCCTATCAGGATTATAAAAAATCAAGCCACTTCTCCAATAAACATGGCGTAAAAGCTGAATGTTCTGATTGTCATATCCCCCAGCAAACTATGGAGTATTTGGTTACCAAGATACGAGCGTCGAAAGACATCTATCATGAGTTCATTAGCGGAAAAATAGATACGCAGCAGAAATACGATAGCCATAAACTCGCTATGGCAAAAACGGTATGGTCACAAATGGAAGCGAACGACTCAGCAACATGTCGATCTTGCCATGACTTTGAGCAAATGGCCCCCGAGCTACAAAAACAGGAAGCCGTCATTGCTCATGCTGGTGCAAAAACCAATAACCAAACATGTATTAACTGCCATAAAGGCATCGCCCACACGCTTCCTAAGCCAAAAACCAACACTATTTCTATCTTAGACGCAGATATAAATGATCAGGTATACACCACCAAAATCATTCAACTACACAACAGTGATCAGTTGGAGAAATCGCGAGCAAAAGTGTTACCCCTAACAAAACTCACGATCATCAAAAAGCAGCAAGACAGAGTATACGTTGCCATAACAGGGTGGAAAGAAGCGCGAAAGAACGTTCTTTATAGCGAGAAAGGACAGCGCATTGCCTCTGCAACCTTACGTGGCATTTCAAACATAGACGACTTAGGCGAGAACTATCAAGACCCAATCAGCCTCAATCCATGGAAGAAAATTCAGATCCACGGTTGGCTAAAAGAGACACCTATCGTTACTGATGTTAACCCCATCTGGGACAACCTTAAGTTTGCCTACGACAGTAAATGCGGCCAGTGCCACTTAAAAGTGGAAGAAGCTCATTTCTCTGCCAATGACTGGCCGGCTCAATTTATGGGCATGGCTAAACAAGCAAAACTCTCTAAAGACGAAACCCAAGCAATGCTGAAGTATTTGCAATATCACTCTTCAACCTTTGTAAAACATAATTAATAGATCTAAACGGAGCGACAATGAATTTTTCTAGACGTGATTTTTTAAAGTCTGCAGGCTTAACTGGTACTGCAGCACTGGCTACTCAATTAAGCCCCCTTGCCATGGCTGCACAGCAAGACCCTTCGCTTAAAAAGAAACTTACTGCCTCTAAATTTGGTGCCTTTGAAGCAACAGTAAAAAATGGCAGCATAAACACCGTGACCCCATTTGGTAAAGATGCTAGTCCGGTAGATTTAGTAGAACACGCATTTCGTATCATCGACAACCCATCACGAATCAAGAAACCTATGGTTCGTAAAGGGTTCTTAACGGGAGACAACACAACCCGTGGCAACAATGAGTTTGTAGAAATCAGCTGGGATCAAGCTATCGATATTCTTTATCAACAACTTGAGAACACTCAGCAAAAATACGGTCCGTCGGGCATTTATGCGCACTCGTCATGGGGACCGATAGGACAACTGGGCAGTTGTAGCAACACCATGAAACGTGCGTTGAACCTTCATGGCAAAGTACTGAGCTCTTCGGGTTATTACTCTACCGCGGCAGCGCAATCCATTCTACCTGAAGTGGTTGGTGATATTGAGGTCTACTCAATGCAAACCAGCTTAGAGTATGTTGCCGAAGAGACTGAAATATTAGTCCTTTGGGCTTGTGACCCCCTTAAAAACCTTAAGATTGGCTTCAGTGTTCCTGACCACTCGCCATACCAATATTGGGATAAGATAAAAGAGAAAGTCGCCGCAGGTAAAATGCGCGTCATCTCCATTGACCCTGTAGAGTCGCACACTCAAAAACACTTAGGAGGAGAGCAACTTGCCATTAATCCACAAACCGATGTGGCCTTAATGATGGGTATCTGTCACACCTTGTTGTCCACCGGAGATATAAACCAAGAGTTTATCGACGACTATACCGATGGCAGTGACCAGTTCTTCGCTTACCTAAACGGTGACCATGATGGAGTAGCAAAAACCGCTAGCTGGGCAGCAGATATTTGTGGCATCGATGAGAAAATCATCAAGACACTCGCCAAACAGATGGCCGACAAACGCACACTGATCTCATCGGGTTGGGCAGGACAACGAGCGGATCATGGCGAACAGTACTGCTGGTCAATTGTCGCACTCGCTTCTATGCTGGGAGACATAGGCTTACCCGGCGGTGGTTTTTCCTTTGGTTATATCTATAACGATGCAGGCGCACCTTACTCTAATGGTGCTCGTATGGGGTCACTATCTGCCTCTATCAAAGGCTCAGTGCCAATCCACAATAAAGAGTATACAAGTACGCCATATTTCCCAACGTCACGCATTGTTGACGTAATAGAAAACCCGGGCTTAAAAACTACCTACAAGGGAAAAGAGATCACTTATCCTGATTTGAAAACCTTAGTGGTATCAGGTGCTAACCCATTCTCTACCCACCAAGATATTAACCGTCTTGTTGAAGCAGTAAACCGTCTCGATTTCTTAGTCACTATTGATAATCAGTGGACGGCAACTTGTCGTTACTCAGATCTTGTCCTGCCTTGTACCACTATTTATGAGCGCGATGAGCTCGTCTCCTTCGGTAACGCAACAAACCGTGGTGTCATTGGCTTGAAAAAACTGGTTGAGCCAATGTATGAAGCCAAAGATGATTATGATATCTGGCGATTGTTCAGTGCCAAAATGGGCAGAGAAAAAGAGTATACTGGTGGCAAAAGCAATCTTCAATGGCTGAAATCATTCTACGATAAAGCACGCGAAGAGAATGGCAAAAATGGCATTACGATGCCAACGTTTGAAAATTTCTGGGTTCAAGACTCTGCCTATTTTGAATACTCAGGTCAAAACACCTTTGTGCGCCATGCAGAGTTCCGCGACGATCCTGATCTTAATGGCTTGTCGACAGAGTCAGGGCTTATTCAACTGTTCTCGCAGAAAGTCGCTAACGCGGGTTTAGCCGACTGTACTGCTTATCCTAGCTGGATTGAGCCAACAGATTGGACAGCACGTCGTTCTGGTAAGTATCTGCACCTAGTTACTTTGCACCCACAAAATCGACTTCACTCTCAACTTTGTGGCGTTAAAGAGCTTCGTGATGCGACGAATTCCAATGAGCATGAACCGCTGTGGATTAACCCAGCAGACGCCAAAGTACACGGGATTAAGAATGGCGATATTGTCGAAACTTATAATGGCAAAGGAAAAGTACTGCTTGGCGCCATAGTGTCGGAGAAAGTAAGACAAGGTGTAGTCGCAAGCCAAGAAGGGGGTTGGTACTCTCCTGAAGGTGAATCTTGTCTATACGGAAATGCCAATGTATTAACTAACGACCGTGGCACGTCCTCTTGGGGACAAGGCCCGACGGCACAAACATGTTTGGTTTCCATCAAGAAGTATCAAGGTAAAAAACCGACCATTGATTGCTTCAATGGCCCCGTCATTGTTAAAAGCTAATAGAGTCAACGATTAACTCAAACTCACTTCTGTCTACTCATAACCACCTTGCTATAAAGTGAGGTGGTTTAAAGATAGAAACATTGTCACTATGGCCACATTACGTGGTCATATTTATGGTAAGCACAGTAACAAAAAAGATAACCATCTGTATGATGTTCACCGTTCAATATAACTTAATCCACCAGCGTGGCGCTTTTGTGGATCGAAGGAGGGAGCACCAACCCCCATTTAAGCAACTGAGAGCGACTAAATATAAATTGTCCTCGCCCGCCGATCGTTGGACGCACACGGGATCCACTCTCCTGCAACATATCTAGTGCGATATCACCCGCTAATTGCCCTTCTTGATAACCAAATACAACGTAACCGCCAACGTTTTTATCCTTCCCTACAGAAAAGTCCCAAAAGCCAAATGAGGGGACAGGAGTATGCTGAGAGGTCCATTTAATCACATCATCTTCTGACACATGAAGGCCGTTCGCGTCGATCAAGGTATGATAAAGCCCAACAAATACGGCGTCATAACCCTCTATTTTTGTCTTTAATACCCGTTCTTTCCAAGACTCAAACTCCCGTACGCTTTTAACATCTATTTGCACGTTCGCTCGTAGCACTGAGGTTTTGCCCTTAAACACATCTTGTATTAGCACATCGCTTGTTCTGCTTTGATCAAGCAGCAATAGCACATGGCTAACAGGCATAAACTTCTTAAGCATAATCATAGAACGCATTAATAATGGCCGTTCTAACACTCCAGAAAAGTTCTTTGCATCAGCAATTTTATAGCTACGAGGGTTGTCATTTACTCCAAGGTAAACCACTGGCGTATCGGTTGTTAGAAGCTTATCAGACATATACTTGACGGCATTGTCATCCGCCAGTATCACTAATTGAGGAGAAATGTTGTTATACAGTGCCCAAGCTTTATCGGCTTGATTCTGGTATTGAGATTCCGCTAGCCGTTTTGTATCCATTTGAAAAAAGACCAACTCATGCAAGTCACCCAATTTCTCTTTTAATCCTTTGGTATAGCTTTTAACCCAAGGATGATCGCTATGATAGCTGTCTATAACCAATATAGTGCCAGCTTGCGAGCTTAGCGCAAACAACATCAAAAATACTATCAAGCAGCGATTTATTATCATGCAGATTCTCATACCTACTGCGGACAGAGCAGTTTAGTATTTATACTCTATTGTTGACAAAATGATAACAAAACATGTCAAATACTTTAAAAAAGTAGAATCCCACCTCAGTTAACCACGTTTTTTGCTTTCCCCTGTAAATAACAGTCAATATTATCAGCGACCATGGCCGTGATTCGCTTTCTTGCGTCCAAAGTCGCCCACGCAATATGGGGCGTTATAATACAGTTTTGACAGGACAGTAACGGGTTATCCTCCATAGGCGGTTCTTGCTGTAGAGTATCCAATGCGGCTGCTGCAATAACGCCTTGGTTCAATGCATTCGCCAATGCACTTTCAACCACCAGTTGACCTCTCGCGGTATTGATAAATAAAGCACTACTCTTCATTTTTTTAAACATCTGCTCATCGAACATATTCTCTGTTTCAGGGAAGACCGGACAATGTACTGAAACAATATCGGAGTCCGCTAACAGACGGTCAAGATCGACCTGCTCAGCACCATCTATTGACGACGACTTGGGCGTGCGATTATAAGCCAGCACATTCATTTTAAACACGGATGCAATCTCTGCCACTCGTTGCCCTATTCTGCCAAAACCAACTATGCCAATCGTTTTACCCGCCAACTCCATTTGTGGAAATGGCGTGTATGTCCACTCTTGCCTGCGAGTCCAGCCAAGCTGCTCCCTGACATCTTGACTGGTCAGCTCCACTTTCCTTATTAGGTTAAAGATCAGAGCGAACACCATCTCAGCCACTGTGTCGGTACCATAGGCAGGGACGTTAACGACATTAATATTCTTTTCTCTGGCATAACGGTAATCCACCACGTTATAACCCGTCGCTAACACACCTATGTATTCCAGATCGGGACAGGCGTCGATGACAGCTTTGCTAATCGCCACTTTATTGGTTAATAAAATATGTGCCGATTGGGCTCTCGTAATAACTTGCTCAACATCTTGTTCTGTATTGTTGTAACAAGTAAAGTCCCCTAACTTTTCAAGCGCCCCCCAAGGATTGTCTCCTGGGTTTAACGTTTCTCCATCTAGACACACGATTTTCTTCTTGGCCATGACTGTCATCCTATCTATTTTCCCTTAGCTGGAACTCTGGTTACGTTAACGTCTACGCTACCACGCTTACTATTCTCTGAACACCTTAAAGTACTATCGCACCACGGTGAGGTTTGAGGTAGAATCTATATCCATATTCTCTCAACTGTTCATGACTCAAATGAAAATTGTCGCCGTTACTGCTTGTCCTACCGGAATTGCCCACACCTACATGGCTGCAGATGTATTACGTAAAGAAGCCGCTAAAAGAAACATCCAGATTAAAGTAGAAACACAAGGAGCGATGGGAATAGAAAATCAACTGCAAGCCGCTGATATTGCTCATGCCGATATTGTGCTTATCGTCTCCGATATTGAAATTGAACACAGAGCACGCTTCACCGGAAGTAAAATCCATTGTGTCACCATAGAGGAAGTTCTAACGGATGCCGCGACCGTTATCGCTCGATGTCAGCAGTTGTAGCTGTCAAACACAATGAGAATTGAACGTAGAATAACCTTTATCATCGGCACTGAAGGTTTCGCTTCATGGAAATTAAACAGATTAAATACATTATCTGGTTACTTTCGCTCCGTGGTGATATTGAAAAACATTTCTACAGGTAAAAGCTGCAATGTTAACCACACACTGCAAGTTCTTAGCCTTGGCAGCAAAAATAATCATTTATGCCAACTATGGATAGAAGGCTCTGACGCCGAATTAGCTTGTATGATACTGACTGATTTTATTGCCGATGAGTTTGAAATCGTCAATACCTCTCATCGACGAGCAACCCAGCATAGCTATTCGGTCATTGATAACCACGCCACTTTCCAACTGGATTTTCCACTCAGCTATCACTATGCCGAGATGGCACAAGACCCTGCTCCCGCCAAACACGCCGTACTGTCTAAAATAAGCTCTATGCTTGATCAAACTAACGCTCAGTTGATTTTTGAGGCGATGTTAACAAGAGAGGGAATCTCCTCCACATGCGTTGGCCAAGGGATAGCATTGCCACATATCATGACTGCGCATGCTAAACAGGCGTCCGTTGCGGTCATTCACTCCAAAACAGACATAGATTGGCACTCCGCTAGAGGTGATGTGAATATAGTTATCGCCATGATGCTGCCAGATCCGGCACCAATGCCATTAATAAAAGCGTTCACGCAGTTATCTAGAGCTTTGGTAGACGACCAGTTTTGCAACTTAGTCGCGACCACCGTAGAGCCTGAAGCGTTAAAAGCGTTTCTGCTGCATAAAATGGCCTTTAGTTAACCCTCTCATAGTTAATCCTCTCAAGCCGTCACTACTACTCTCTTGCTCTATACTCACTTGGCGTCAGCCCCGTTTTATTTTTAAACACTCTAAAAAAGTAGTTCACATCCTGAAAGCCACAGCGCATAGCCACTTCGTTTAGCCTAAAGCTATACCGCTTCAACATGAATTTCGCTCTATCAATCCTTACCCAAGTAATATAGTCCGCCAGCGTCATATGACCTTTTTGTCTGAATAAACGGGATAAATGGTTAGGTGAAATATTGAAACGAGCAGCGATGCTTGAGCGTGTAATTGTGCGATGAAAGTTCTCCTGAATGTGGATACAGATGCCTTGGTACAAAGATTCACTACGTATTGATCCGGTATGTTCTGGATCCGTCAACATAGAATTACTGTAACTCATCAAGGCAGCCAATAGATGTTCATCCATCGGGCTTTTCTGAGATTCTCTTCCCAGTGCATTAAGTGCTTGTAATATATGGTCCACCGCGTGACCAGTTCTGGTTTGAATACTGTGTTTTTTTATGTCCGAAAAGCTGGCACTCTCTTTCTGTTTACTCACTAGGCTAAAACCCAATTGTCTACGACCAAACAACAGACTTAACACGGAACATTCCGTTTCCCAGTTTGGTTTATTCCAACAGTTAGGCGGAATATACAGCGCATCTCCAGCCAGTATGCTGACGTCAATAATTCCATTCTCAGCGTCTTCTATTTGATTAAGGTACTCCCCCGACACGACCAACTCTAACCTTGGGAAGTTAACTTGGTAGCTAAACTGCGGCGGAGTAACGTTGTCTCCTGCAAACCAAATACGATTGAACTGAGCACGTTCAGACAACAGTGTTTCCAATAGATTTTGAAATAATAGGCTCATTTGCTCTCTCTAGGTGCTAACAGCCACGCCAACAGCGTCTGATTGAAAAGAATCCAATAACAAACGTGATACAGCGCACAGTAAATCTCACATTTATTAAGCTACTTATATCCAGAAAAGTATAAATTTCATTAATTTCCTGATGTGTACAATAAATAAGCAAACTAAAATATTCATAATAACTTATTGTTTAATATAAATTTAAAGTAAGTTTCATCATAGTTTATTATCTCAACGATAATAAGATTAAGATCACACTCCAAATTAATGGTTACAATTATCCAGTAAATGCCTCTCTAATGCACTATTCTAATCTCCTTAGCTGAACGAAAATATCTACAGTGACATCAACAGGGATAAAACAATGATTACTGAACTTATTAATAAAGATCTGATTCAGCTCAACCTTACAGCCACCACAAAAGAAGACGTTTTTGAGGAGCTAATAGAGGTTCTATACCAACAACAGCGAATCAGCGATAAAACCCAATTTTTAAAAGACATTCAATCGCGAGAAGAGCTAGGCAATACTGGTTTTGAAGAAGGCGTAGCACTTCCCCATGCCAAAAGCTCTGCGGTAATAAAACCCGCTGTAGTCATCGGTATAAGTAAAACCGGTGTTGATTACGGTGCTGAAGATGGCAAGCCATCTCGTCTGTTCTTTATGATTGCCTCACCAGAAGGTGGGTCAGACCATCACATTGAAGTGCTGGCGGAACTCTCATCAAAATTAATTGAAGAGGGCTTCATTGAGCAATTCCTTAACGCCACATCTGAAGATGACGCACTGGAACTGCTACTAAAAAAAGTTGAACCACAACATGCCGCAGTCGCAGCTGATCAAGGCTTTATTATTGGCGTAACGGGTTGCCCAACCGGTGTTGCACACACCTATTTAGCCGCGGAAGCATTAGAAAAAGGCGCAGCTCAACTTGGTTACAAAATTAAAGTGGAGACTAACGGCTCCATCGGTGTGAAAAACTCTCCTAGCCAAGAAGAGATCGATCAAGCTGATGCGATTATTGTCGCCAGTGACAAACAAGTTGATATGAATCGTTTTGCCGGCAAAAAGCTCATTGAAACCGGAGTTAAAGCACCAATTAAAGACGCTGAAGGGCTGATTAAAGAAGCATTGGACGCTCCTGTGTTTAAAGGCGATGGCAAAGCCAGCAACGCAAATTCAAACAAACCCTCTAATGCCCGAAACGACCTTTATCGCTATCTGATGAATGGTGTATCACATATGATCCCATTTGTTGTAACAGGGGGTCTATTAATCGCTCTCGCACTTGCTATTGGTGGCGAACCTACTGAAGCGGGTATGGCTATTCCAGCAGGTAGTCTGTGGAACAAAGTGCTCGATGTTGGTGTTGTTGCCTTTACACTAATGATACCTATTTTAGCGGGTTACATCGCTTACGCTATTGCCGATAGACCAGGATTAGCACCCGGCTTAATTGGTGGCTGGATAGCGAACAACGGCTCTTTTTATGGTGCTGAAGCAGGTACTGGATTTATCGGTGCCATTATTGCTGGTCTTCTAGTGGGTTACTTTGTTCGATGGTTAACAAGCATCAACTACCATAAGTTCATTCAGCCTCTTGTACCAATAATGATTGCGCCTATAGCCGGTTCATTATTTATCTCTACTCTATTTATATTCGTTATTGGTGCGCCAATTGCTAGCCTAATGGACAGCTTAAACGCACTACTGACTAGCATGAGTACGGGTAACGTTGTTCTGCTTGGTATCGTATTAGGTGGTATGGCTGGATTTGATATGGGTGGGCCATTTAACAAAGTGGCTTTCCTATTCTCTGTAGGGATGATTGCTAGCGGTCAAACACAGTTTATGGGTGCAATGGCTTGTGCAATACCAGTAGCACCATTGGGCATGGGCTTAGCGACAGTATTAGGACGTAAACTAGACTTGTTTGAAGCGTCAGAAACAGAGGCAGGTAAAGCCGCTGGTGCGATGGGCTTAGTGGGTATCTCGGAGGGGGCAATTCCATTTGCCGCGCAAGATCCTATGTCTGTCATTCCAGCCAACGTACTTGGCTCTATGGTTGCAGCAGTGATGGCCTTCACCTTTGGTATCACCAACAGTGTTGCTCATGGTGGTCCGGTAGTGGCATTACTTGGTGCGATGAACAAACCTCTACTCGCATTAGTCTGCATGGCAGCAGGGTCAGTAGTAACCGCATTAGTCTGTATTACGCTGAAAAAAATGCGCCAAGGAAAAACCGCTAGCGCATTAGCTTAAAATAGCTATCTTCCAAACCATTAGATACATCAAAAACTGTCCCTTTATTGGGACAGTTTCATAAATACAAATAATGACGAACTCTTAATCCTCAACAAAATTGTATTAAACTTGTATCAAAGCTACATTTTAAAAACTAAATCACGTAAACTATGCGGATTTTCTGTTGTAAGACTTTAAGGGATGTCCATGAACCATCAATACTTTTTTCCAATGAAAAACGTTATCCAAGATTACGCTTGGGGAAGTAAAACGTCGATAAACACGCTTTTTGATATCGACAATCCAGAAAACAAACCACAAGCTGAAATCTGGATGGGGTCACATGCTAACGGTTGTTCAACCATTGTTGAAAATGGTGAAGCACAACCTCTTTCTGATTTTATTGCTTTAGATAAATCCGGTATTTTATCCATCGAGACCGATACTCAATTTGGTGAGCTTCCTTACTTATTTAAAGTGTTAGCGGCAGAAAAAG
Source organism: Vibrio sp. 99-8-1 (assembly GCF_013114595.1). Taxonomy (GTDB): domain Bacteria; phylum Pseudomonadota; class Gammaproteobacteria; order Enterobacterales; family Vibrionaceae; genus Vibrio. The sequence continues at coordinate 45,738 of NZ_VTXE01000027.1, forward strand.
CCCTTTCCATTCAGGTTCATCCTAGCAAAGAGCAAGCAGAAGAAGGCTACCAAAGAGAACAACAGCAAGGTATTGCCAAGGACGCAGCCAATCGCAATTACAAAGATCCTAACCACAAACCAGAACTGGTTTACGCCTTAACCAACTACGTTGCCATGAATGGATTCCGCGAGTTTAGCGATATCGTCCAGCAATTTAGTCAGCTAGCGATTGATGGTATTGCTCCACTGGTTGAGGCTTTTGCCCAGTCAAATGATGAGCAAGGGCTACGTTCATTCTTTCGTGACATTCTCTCGCTAGAAGGGGATGTAAAAACAGAAGCAATTAATGATTTGCTCAGTTTTGCTAGTCAAAACCAGTCAAACGAGTTATTTGCCTTAATTCTCGATCTTGCTGAACAGTACCCAGGCGATATTGGGTTATTCTGCCCTCTAATGCTCAATGTACTCACCCTAAAACCGGGACAAGCGATGTATTTAGACGCGTGTACACCTCATGCCTACATTAAAGGAACAGGGTTAGAGATTATGGCAAACTCGGATAATGTATTACGCTCAGGACTGACACCCAAATATATGGATGTAGATGAACTGGTAAAATGCACCGTATTCAAGACCAAACCGGCCGAACAACTGCTTAATCACCCTATTGAACAAGATGGTGGTCAGTTCTACTCCGTTCCCGTGGATGATTTTAAGTTCGCTATTTTCGAGAACATAGATGAGCACACGTTAACAACGCAGAGTGCTGAGATTTTAATGCCATTAGATTCCGACCTGCTCCTTAGTCATCACAATGGCGAAACATTAACGCTGACCAAAGGCCAATCTGCCTTTATTCCTGCTTACACAGGAAAGTACCAGATCAGCGCTAAAGGTCGTGTCGCGAGAGCGTATAATTAACGACAAAACAAAGGCTGTAATATTTCTATTACGGCCTTTAACCCAAAACTAACCGCAATTAAAACCAAATAACAAAATCTCTATTCGTTACTATTTTGTCGACACATAAGGCTTACTGCCAATGTTTGCGCTAAGTACATAGATGAACTCAGCGATCGAAATCCCATAACTTCCCCTTCCTGCACTTCGAAACAGACATCGATCATGCTGCCTTGAGCACTCATTTGGTTGTCAGTTATTGCTACTACAGGAACGTTTCCTTGATGTGCAAGCTCAATAATACTGGTCGTCTCTTCCGCATACGGACTAAAAGTTACGGTAATTAAAACGTCATCAGATGTAATTCTACGCGTCATGGGTTTAAGCATCCCACCAGTATCATCAAGCAGAACAACATCGTTATCAGATTTAAGCAAAGCGTACCAAAGGTAATAAGCCACAGGGTAAGCACGACGCAAACCGTGAAGATATATAGTCCCAGCGTTATTCATCAGTTCAACAGCACGTTCAATTTTTTGAGGAGATATTGAGACTTGGAGCTGCTCTATGGCTTCAACATTTACATGACCATAATCCTGAAAGATTGCCTGAGTTGAATTTACAGGCAGATCATCATGTTTTTGTGCCTGTCGAACTCGCTCTCTATAATCCCTTGGTCTATTTAGGTATTGATCACGAAACAGGACCTGCATTTGACTAAAGCCACTAAAGCCCATCGCATTTGCGAATCGGCTAAGTGTTGACAAGGGTACATTGGCTTTTTCTGCAATCGATGCCATTGTTTCAACCGCAACAAACATTGGCTGAGCCATCAAAAAATCAGCAACTTGCTGAAGTCGTCCACTCAGCGACGAATAACGTTTTACAATATGGTCACGTAATGTATCCAGATCACTGTGTGGAGAATGAGAAGTCATTGTTTTTTATCCGTTGTAAAAAGTTATTGAATCAATGTTGAGTAAATAATTAAAGCCCAAGCGATGGCTCGGGCCGTTATTTTACGATAATAATTCAAAATTACGAATTGCTTCTTCTCTTACATGAGGCATTGCTCGACGCATAAAGTAGATTCTATCGAACTTAGATGGTTCATTGTTCATATGGTCGCGTAAATTATGCCCAAGTGCCTGACGCAGACAGGTACCAATGTTAAATTTTGCTACTTTGCTTTGTTTAAGCTTTAACATATCTTCATTGTTAATTCCGCTAGTACCATGAATAACCAACGGTTTATTGACTTTAGCGGCTATTTTATCAAGCAAACCAAAATCAATTTTACAGGTAGGTGTTGTTAAGCGATGAACATTTCCAACAGAAATTGCAATACAATCAAGATCCGCTTGCAGAGAAAACTGCTCTGCCTGATCTGGGTCAGTATAAATTGACCTTATATGATCTCGACCTTCTTGATATGGAACCGAACCTATCTCACCTTCAATAGAAGCCCCGCATGCATGAGCAACCTCCGCTACCTTTTTACTACGGCTGATGTTTTCTTGCATAGAAAGCTGCGAACCATCAAACATAACAGAACTAAAACCGGATTTTAACGCACGATAAATAACGCTTTCTTCATAGGTGTGATCGAGATGCAGCACTACAGGAACAGAACTTCCAGTCGCGAGTTGTCTAAACATAGCAGCAGCGGTATCAACACCATAAAACTCAATAACATCTTTATTGCAAGCTAATATTACGGACTTTTGTTTCTCTTCTGCCGCATCAACAACCGCTCTGGCATCTTCATAACCAAAAACATTAAAACAAGGCACTGCATAATCGGATATGCTGGCCTGAGGCAAAACTTCATTTAATGTTACTAACATTCGAAGCCCCCCTTTACTTAAACTTAGCAATCATATCTTTAATACCCGGAATAGTATTAACTTGATATTCATGGTGCGGATCAAAATGCTGAATCAATGATTTAGATGTTTCACCTACAATGATGGTGAAGTAATACATCTCATACCCCGGAGCAGCAACGCTAGGGTGGTAACCTTTATCAATAGCAATAACGCTACCCGTTCTAACATGGTATACCGGGCCGAAATCATCTTCATGTTCGTAAAGAAACTGAGCTCCAAATCCTTGATCAGGATTGAAACGAAACTGGTACACTTCCTGATAATTAGTTTCCATTGGTGGACGTTCTTCATCATGCTTATGGGGAGGAAAACCAGACCAACCTCCAGCCCCAACGGTAAACAACTCACTAACGAGTAAGCGTCCTCGTTTGTCGGCATTTGATTGCCCAAGAACGTGCTTTATCTTCCGATGCGTTTTAGTTTCATCAGATCCATATTGAACCATATCAACGCTTTCCTGCGTAACTGAGAATGGTTCAAGCACCTCATCATAAACACCACCCGCAATCATAATATCAGCACTATTACTTTCGCAGGTAATCACAGCTTTCATTCCTACAGGTACATACACAGACTCTGGATGACCTTGCCAGACACTGCTTCTCTTGCCTATGTTAACAAAGACTTTATCCGCAACTTTTATGCTGCATGTGCCCCCCGCCAATACAATGGCAGATTCGTACCCAGAGATACAATGGGTGAAGCTCTCCCCTTGTTTTAATTTAACTTGGTTGAAGTAACATAAAGGTGTTACTTCATCATTGATACCGATAATTGGTTCGTTCCTATTATCAAATGGCGCTATATGCTTTCCCATATCCATCTCCACTTCCAATCAATCATCAGAAGGTTACTGTCTAATAAATGTCTCTAATTAATTCCTAGCGCACAGTCCAAATCACCTGTATTAAAAGCTAAAAACTTGAATTTATTTCTATAAATTACCGTTCTTCCTGTAAGCGACATCTCTACTCTCTGTCATGAATGAACTTAAATAGCTCAGACTGAGATGGCATGGCTTCGGTACAACTGGTTCCACTTACATTAATAGCCGCAGCGGCAGTTCCATATTTCACACCATCTTCTAGGCTTCCACTGTTAACCAAATTCCATATAAGTGCGCCAGCAAAGGAGTCACCTGAACCAAAAGGTTTTTTTGCTTCAACAGGAAATATGCCTTGCTGAAACTTATACCCGTCCTTGCAATATACCTTGCTGCCAAGCTCTCCCGCTTTTATCACTACCACCTGAGTATTCGCGGTTAAAAAACGCTCCGCTGTATTATCGTCGTCCGCATTATCTGGTGCAGAAACTGTTTCCATCATGTCAAACTCTTCACGATTACCAATGACAATATCGGACAGTTCAGCTGCGATACCATAATAAATAGATGCATCCACATCGGTACGCCAAGAGTACGGACGATAGTCCACATCTAATACAATTACAGTGTCATTGTTTCTTGCATACTGCATCGCCAATAGGGTTGCCTCACGACTAGGGCTTTGCGATAAAGCAGTCCCCGTTATCACCAATATTTTTGCACTGGCAATATAACTTTGATCTATTTGTTCTGGTTTAAGGGTGAGATCAGAAGCGTTGTTTCGATAAATCAGCACGCCACAATCAGACGGCTTCATTTCTGTAAATGCGACAGATGTACATGAACCAGATGCGTCTTTCATCATGCCGGAAAGGTCAATATCTAGGCTTCGCATATAAGAACAGACATAGTCACCAAACATGTCATCAGCAACGCAGCCAATAAAACCGACTTTAGAACCTAGTTTGCTTATCGAAGCCGCTATATTTGCGGCTGAACCACCGACAAATTTGTTAAAGCCCGTGATGTCTGCTACATCGGTGTTTAGCTCGCGGGCGTAGAGATCAACACCCGCGCGGCCTAAAACGATAGCATCAAGAGCGCGTTCTTCCTGAAATACTATTTTAGTCATTAAATTTTACCCACTTTGCATCATCAGCAGCAGACTCAACACATTTTTCACAAAGGCGTACACCTTCTATTCCTGCGTCGATATCTGGAAACCATGTTTTTGTAATCGTTTCTTGATCATCGTTATCTGCAGCTTTCATAACGATCGCGTATCGGTGATACAAGTTTGCCCATGACTCGAAAAAACCTTCCGCATGGCCACCACCGATTCTGTTCGCAGCAATACCCTCAACTTCGTTGTACAGATAACTCATACCTCTATCTAATAATCGTGGGGGCTCACCCTGAATTTCGTAGCTAAGTTGATTTGGATGTTCATCCCACCACTCAACACTTGCTTTAGAACCAACAATACGAATTTTTTGTTGATGCACACCACCCGCGTTAACGGCACTTGCCCAAAGGGTGCCTACGGCACCATTTTCAAACTCCATCATTACATGAGCGTTGTCTTCTAAAGGAGAACGAGATTTGATAAAGCTTTGGCGCATACAAGCTAACCGATCAACTTTTAGTCCTGTCATCATTTCACACAGATAATAGGCATGAGTTCCAATGTCACCTAGTACATAAGTTGGACCAGAGACTTCTGGACTAACTCGCCATTTCAATCCCGGATCATTTTTTTCGTATTCTTCATTATGGAATCCATGGGCAAATTGCATGTTAATAACGCGAATTTCACCTAAATCTCCACGTTTGATCATTTCACGAGCCTGATGAACCATTGGAAATCCGCTATAACCATACATAACCCCAATAATACGATTATTTTTCTGCGCGATTTCTTTTAGCTCTTCTGCTTGCGCAGAAGTAAACGTAATCGGCTTTTCGCAAACAACGTGTAGCCCAGCATTAAGCGCGGCTTTGCATATTTCATAATGAGTGCTGTTTGGTGTAGCTACAGAGACAACCTGTATACCATCCTCTCGCTTCGATTCTGCTTCGAACATCGTTTTGTAGTCGGAATAGCAGCGATCTTCTTCAATACCCAAATTAATACCAAAATCACGGCAACGTTGAGCATCGAGGTCAAATGCACCTGCAACTAGCTGAAATAAGCCATCCCTTTGAGCACCACTACGATGTGCATAACCAATTTGGCTACCACGACCACCGCCGACCATTGCCCAGCGATAAGCGTGATCAAATTTGCGTTCTTCATTAAACATGTTGTGCCTCCTAGAGTAGTGATGGCTTATCTACTCCATCACTACCAAATTTAATTAATTTCATAGATGTATACGTGTTAACTAAATACCACGACGCTGATGGTTTTTACCTTCAAGCCAATCAGACACTTTCTGCTCGGTGTGCTTGTTATCTGCTACCTCTGGTAAACCTACTTCCCACCAGCAATCACATTTCGACCATGCAGCCGGAGAAACCGGGTCAATATCAAGTACGATGACATACGTTTTATCTGACGCTTTTGCTCTTGCAAATGCCGCTTCAAAATCACCAATAGAGAACAACTTTTCGCTGATGGCACCTTGTGCTTCAGCATGTTTTGCAAAATCGACTCTAGGTAAGTCGGAATCTGGACGACGACAGTCTTGCAACAAGTTATTAAACGACTCATTACCGGTATTGTTTTGCAGTTTGTTGATCACAGCAAAACCACCGTTATCACAAACAACGACAATCATTTTGTGTCCGCTTAAGACGGAGGAGTAGATATCTGAGTTCTGGATTAAATACGAACCATCACCAACTAAAACAACTACATCATTTTCCGGATTAGCGATTTTTGCTCCCCAGCCCCCTGCAATTTCATAGCCCATGCAGGAAAATCCGAAATCGATATCAAACTTACCTATCTGATAGTTTTGCCAGTTCATGGATAACTCAGCAGGAAGTCCACCTGCTGCAGTAAGCACGGTATCCCCCTCTTCCATTAAGCCATTTACTTTGCCGATAACCTCAGCGTACGAAGAGGTTCCTTCGATTAACTCTCCAGGTTGTGGATGGGTGCGCTTTTGCACAACTGTTTTCCATTGTTTAGTAAGCGTAAGCGCAGTATCAGCCCAACTCTGTTCGCTACTCCAGTCATTCAATAATTTAGAGAGTTTACTCATCGTCACTTTCGCGTCACCGAGCACAGGAATAGAGAGGTGTTTAATAGCGTCAAATTTAGCGACATTAATACTGATTAAAGAGAGTTCTGGATTACGAAATATTGACCAAGAGCCAGTTGTAAAATCTTGCAATCGTGTACCGATGGCCAATACAACATCAGCATGATTGGCGAGATAATTTGCAGAGTCGGAGCCCGTAACGCCAATCGGTCCAGCGTTAAGCGGATTAACCTGAAGCATAGTGGCTCTACCAGCAATGGTTTCTACCACCGGAATATTATGCTTTTTAGCAAACTCTGCTAGCTCATCGGTAGCGAGTGAGTAATGAACACCACCACCAGATACTATCAAAGGCTGCTTTGCCTTCATCAACGCCTGTTTTGCCTGCTGCAACATTTCCATTTCAGGTTCAGGACGTCGTATACGGTGTATTTTTTCTGCAAAAAACCGTTCGGGATAGTCGTAAGCGACACCTTGAATATCCTGCGGAAGACCGATGAAAACAGGCCCGCAAGTCGCAGGATCTAACATGGTATCTAAGGCATGAGGTAACGTATGCATAAGCTGAGAAGGAGAGATGACTCGGTCCCAATACCGAGTCACGGGTTTAAAACAATCGTTACAGGTAATCGATGGATCATGAAAGTTCTCTGCTTGCTGTAAAACAGGATCAGGCAAACGGCTAACGTAAGCGTCCCCAGAAATTAAAAGCAGAGGTAGGCGATTAGTATGAGCAATACCCGCAGCCGTTACCATATTTGTAGCACCTGGGCCTATTGAACTGGTCGCGATACCGATTCTTTGTCGCTTATTCGCTTTCGCATAGGCGACAGCGGCTGTCGCCATAGACTGTTCATTTTGTCCACGCCAAGTGGGGATCTGCTGCTCGATATTTTTAAGCTGTTGGCCAAAACAGGTCACATTTCCATGACCAAAAATAGCAAATGCACAACCAAATAATTGTTCTTCTTTACCATTTATATTAATTTTCTGAGCCGCTAGATATTTAGCCAGCGCTTGTGCAACAGTAAGTCGGATCGTATTCATCTTTTCTCCATATATAAAATGGCGCCCATACCTATAGTCAATGCGCCGTCATCTGACGCAAAGACAACCTAATAGGCAGTGGTTACTATGATGTCTATTTTACAAGTCATACTTTTTGGCATAACCAGAGATGTTCTCATAGGCGAGTTTCGCATAGGTAAGTGGATTTGCTTTAGCCGGATCTTGCTCTGCTTCCACCAATAACCAACCTTCATAATCACGCTCTTTAAGTGCTGAGAAAACATCATCATAATCTACGTCACCATCACCTGGGACGGTAAATACGCCATCTAAAACTGCATTTAAAAATGACTTGTCCTGATCACGAGCGGCGTTCATAACGTCAAGACGCAAATCCTTAAAGTGCATATGACCAATACGGTGTCCCCAACGCTTAATCATTGTTACTGGGTCACCACCAGCAAACGTTACATGCCCAGTGTCTAGAGTCAGAAAAACCGAAGGACCAGTAAGTTCCATGAGCATATTAATATCATCTTCTGTTTCACAGATAGTGCCAACGTGATGATGAAAAGAGAGTTTGATACCATGCTCGTTGAGGAGGTAATCGGAGACTGTCGTTAATCTGTTTGCATAAGTTTTCCACTCATCCATTGTCAAGATAACTCTTTGAGACAGAGGTGTATTAATGTCGCCATGAACAGTATTGCTCACCTCTCCAAACACCATAGCTTTACAACCCGCTGCATTTAATAATCTTATGTGCCCTTGCAGCGCTTCAATCTCTTGCTCAGCCGTTAACTTCATTAAGTTGCCGCTATACCAACCAGACGCCAATACCAAGTCGTGTTGTTTTAGCAATGGCACTAATACTTCTGGTTCACGAGGGTACTTGGTACCTAGCTCAGTACCGGTAAAACCCGCTTCTGACATTTCAGTCAAACACCTCTCTAGTGGAATTTCACCACCCAATTCTGGCATATCATCATTTGTCCAAGTCAAAGGGCTAATTCCAAATTTCACCTTACTCATGCTTGTTCTCCAAAATAGTAAATGTAGGGGGTACGTTATCAATCGGTCTTTACGTACAGAGACAATAATTGATAAACAACTAAAGTTAAGACCTTTACGTGAATGTTAACATTTATGAGCGAGCATACTCTTTTTTTTAATGAAATGAAAAATATTTTTCACCAGGAGAAAAGAGAACAATTAAAATGAATAATATATTTCAGGCCTTGAAATACAAGGCTTAACAGCTGACAAGGATTAAATCAAACCCAATAACTAACCCTTTAAAAACAAAATCTTATAAATTTCACTCTAAATAAGCTCAAAGATTATTTTTTTGACCAACTTAACATTTTATTATGCTAACGATGAAAGTAACTTATTCGTCTCACTCGATTAATGATTAGAGAACCGAGAGGTTATGAAAATTATTTATCAACAACATATTCATCATTTTCAGGTATAGATCAACAGACCATCACCAAGGAGTTTTAGACCAGAAAGGAATAGAAAGAAATAGCACAATTGGTAGATTTGATTTTGATTAACCCGAGACAGCAACCATACCCCAAGCTTTACACCAATAGGTGCAATAGGCATCAGAACCAATGCTGTAGTTAGGTTAACCGAGCTAAATTCCCCCAGTAAGGTATAAGGGATGAGCTTGAAGATATTAACAATGCCAAACAGTACCGCCATTGTACCTATCAATGTAACTTTACTAAGTCGTTGAGGCAGTAAATAAATACTAATAGGCCCTCCGCCCGCATGTATTGCTGTGCTGGAAAAACCACCCAATAGACTCCAAAAATAACCGCTATATTTGGATGGTTTACTAACCTCTACCGAGAAAAACCAATATTGCAAACAAAATAGTAAACAGAGTATTCCTAGTAAAATCTTAAGTCTGTACTCAGATATATCTTTTAAAAAAACACCGGCAATAGCAATTCCAATTAAAGCGGCAGGTAACATAGTTTTAAGCAATCGATAATCACAGTTTACGGCGTGATGTTTTATCGCAAATAGGTCCATCACACATAAAATAGGTAACATCACCGCCGCGGCTATACTTGGAGAGGTTGTCATTGCCATCAAGGGAACCGCAATAACACCTACCCCACCACCTAAACCCCCTTTGCCAATACCATATATGAGCAACGCTGGGATCGCAGTAACATAAAACCAGAGATCGGTAATCACACTCAGTTAGCCAAAGCCTTTCAACTTTAAAAACTGACGACTGCGCATAATATCCCGCAGCGTAGCGTCAGAGTTGCGCGGATCACGCTCTTGCTCTATGGTGATCCAGCCTTGATAATCAATATCAAGTAGAGCTTGCTGAACTTTATTATAATCAATTGCGCCTTCACCAATAGGACACATAATTCCTTGAGAACACGCTTGCCAAAATCCAACTTGATTATTAATTGCCTGAGTTAACACATGCTGATTTATATCTTTAAAATGCACATATTCGAGACGTTTCGCGTAATGCATAAGGCTCTGCTCAGGATTCATTCCCGCATAATACAAATGACCAGTATCTAAGCAGAGTCCGATGTCTTCATGACTAAGTTGAGCGAGGGCTTTATCCAATTCATCTTTATACTCTATATATCCTCCAGCATGCGGATGCAACACGGGTCGAACCTCATATTTTTCAGCAATAGTGCAGATCTGTTTAATCGTATCCATCATAACATTCCAGCACTCTTCATTTAGGCGAGGAGCTTGTTCTGATCGTCCCGCATAGTGACTACGAATCTCATTGACACAGTCAATCACAACCAACTTATCTGCTTTTATCGCCTTAAGTAAGCGACATAAGGTTTCCGTCTTCTGTAAGATAACCGCTTGTTTTTCGGTAACGGATAAAGGCTCAAAAATAGTACCAGCACAAACTGTAAGCGCTCTGCCATACAACTCTGTTTCGATCATATCTGCATCTAACGGCAGATAACCGTAAGGACCAAGTTCTAACCCGTTATAACCAGCTTCTTTTGTTTCATCTAATACGGTTTTCCAAATCGGATTATGAGGGTTATCAGGAGATTCAACACCCCAACAACATGGGGCACAAGCAATTGAATAAGACATAGTTCATTCCTTAGTTGCTAACGCGTGAGGTCCTCAACAGGCTATTACACGCTTCGATTAGTGACATCAGCTTATCTGTTTGATTTTTGTTATCCCAGACCAACACACAAGTTCCAACCAAAGGCTCTTACTCGTCAATCAAACGCTCTGTTTCCTCAGCAATCATGCACCGATTAATTCTATACAAGCCAGTTCAATTTCAAAGCTCACACCGTTATCGAATCAATTATAATTGAGCTCTTCCTTATAAGATCGCTTGCAACAAACAACTGCTTCACTTTTGATTTATTCCAAAACAAAACCTTACCTTACCGGTTCTCTACACGATTATTGGTCTTTCTTACTTTACATGTAAATAACTTGAAGATCACCAACCGAATGAAAAATATTTATCGCACACTCACCATTCTGGAAATCAGTAAAACAAATATTTCATTATAAGAGTTGTTACTAACTATAAAATTTAATACAAATACAACAACAAATAATGTTCTTATAAAACATCATGTTAAGGATTTTATGTTTTTGAAATGTTAATTCTAATGAGATCAAGATAACATTTCCGAACATAAATCACTCAACGCTATGGTCAGAAATACAACAAAGGAATAGTATTAAAAGCAGTCAAAATAAAAAATATTTTTCACACCAATGAAAGATACATAACCCTAGCTAAAATCTGATTCTTTTAGCAAAAATTTGTTTAGTTCGGTACTAAACAAGCAAATGACTATAAAAACAAGGAGGCAAAAAATGCCATCAATAACAATTGGATTAGCACATTTTTACAAAGCAATCTCGACAATGGCAGAGCGAACGAAAAAAGGAATTCGTCTATTCGTTACAACAATCAGCTTATTAGGGCTTGTTGCTTGTGGTGGCGAGAAAGCAGAAGATAACGTCACCACAATCGGTGTAGCAATTCCAAACTTTGATGACACATTCTTAGTAAGCTTGAAGTCAGCAATGGAGAGATATACTCAGGAAAAGTATCCTGGAAAAGTCGAGTTGATCATTGTTGATGCGAAAGAAGATACCGCAAAACAATTGGGACAAATCCAGAATTTCATCGTTCAGCAAATGGACGCCATCATTTTAGTTCCCGTAAATACTGAAGCAACTCAGCCTATGACTGATGCCATTCAAAAAGCAGGCATTGAGCTGGTCTATTTGAACCGTCGCCCTTCTTATCTACCTGATGGAGTTTCTTATGTAGGATCTGATGAAATTAAGTTTGGTGAAGCTCAGGCCCGATATGTCGACGAACATAGTCAAGGCGGTAACATTGGTATTCTGATGGGCATGATGACAACAGAAGCTGCGGTACTACGAACTCAAGGTAATGAAGACTACTTTAAAGGCAACCCTAACTATAACGTTATTCGTAAACAAACTGCTTTGTGGCAACGTTCTCAAGGCATGATTGTTATGGAAAACTGGATAAGCTCTGGAGACAAATTAGACGTTATTCTTGCCAATAATGATGATATGGCACTAGGCGCAATTCAAGCATTAAAGGCCGCAGGCAAGCTAGATAAGACAATGGTTATTGGTGTCGATGCAACACCAGATGGAGTCATGGCGGTGAAAAATGGAACACTTGACGCAACGGTATTTCAAGATGGCGCGGGTCAGGCTCGTGGCTCAATTGACGCGGCAATGGATGCAATCAATAAGAAACCACACGAAAAAATCACTTGGATCCCAGCAGAATTAGTAACGAAAGACAACTTAGAAGAATTCATGGCTAAAAAAGGCTAACAAGGATTGTTGATAAAGCTACTTTCTCAAATATAGAACACATAGAGAGTAGCTTATCTGGAGACGTTTTATGAGTGAAGTGGTTTTAGAAATGCGGGGGGTGACCAAAACCTTTCCTGGTGTTAAAGCTTTAGATAATGTCCAGCTGACACTTAAGAAAGGGAGAGTCATGGCCTTGATGGGAGAAAATGGAGCCGGCAAGTCGACGTTAATGAAAGTACTATTTGGTATTTATCAACGAGATTGCGGCACAATTTCATACAACGGAGAAAAAATAGAATTTGATGGTGCAAAAGAATCGTTAGATGCTGGAATATCCATGATTCATCAGGAGTTATCTCCAGTACTACACCGCAGTATTGCAGAAAACATATGGTTAGGTCGTGAACCAACGTCTGGTCCTCTCAGATTAATTGACCATCAAAAAATGTACGATGATACAAAGTTACTATTAGAAAAGCTGGATCTCGATCTTGACCCTCGCCTTCATATGAGTGAGATAACTGTTGCCACCATGCAAATGGTTGAAATAGCAAAAGCTATTTCGTTCAACTCACAAATTATCATTATGGACGAACCTACCTCAGCACTAACCGATAAAGAAGTTGAGCACTTATTTGACATCATTTCCATGCTAAAAAAGAAAGGTGTGGCTGTTGTTTACATTAGTCATAAGATGGAGGAGATCTTTAAAATTTGTGACGATATCACTGTTTTTCGAGATGGCGCTTTTATCGGAGAAAGAGCAGCCAGAGAAACCAATCATGAAGAGTTAGTGAACATGATGGTTGGCCGAGATTTAGGTGACGTCTTTCCTCCGCCAACATCAAAACCTGGAAAAACACGTCTTGAAGTTAAAAATCTATGCACAAAGGGTTGTTTCGAGAATATAAACTTTACCTTACGTGAGGGTGAGATTCTTGGCATCGCTGGACTAGTTGGTGCAGGCAGAACTGAACTGGTTGAAACATTATTTGGCGTTAAGCAAAAAGACTCTGGTGAGATCTGGCTTAATGGTAATCAAGTAGAGATTAAAACACCACATGACGCCATAAACTATAAAATGGCTTTCCTTACCGAAGACCGACGTCAATCGGGTCTATATCTAATGCTAGATATATTCGCCAATACCTCTATTGCGCATTTAGACGCATACAAAAGTAAAGTCACTAATCTTCTAGATATGCGACAAATGAGAAGCGATAGCGGAGAGCAATGCAAGTCGCTAAAGGTGAAAACGCCAAGTTTAAATGAAACCATTGACAACCTCAGTGGTGGCAATCAACAGAAAGTGTTATTGGCTCGATGGATGTTAACCAAACCTGACATTCTGTTTCTCGATGAACCAACACGTGGGATTGACGTAGGCGCAAAATCTGAAATATACAAACTAATGCGACTGCTCACCGGACTCGGTAAAAGCTTGGTCATGATCTCATCAGAACTGCCTGAAGTCATTGGTATGAGTGACAACATTATTGTTATGCACGAAGGCAAAATGAAAGGTTCGCTTACCGGAACCGAAGCCACCCAAGAGAAAATTATGTCTATGGCGCTTCAATAAGAAGCGATATAGGACTATCCGAACAAGGAATTAATGTCATGATAGCCAAAATTATTCAGGCAACGTCTGGTGATAAGTCACCAAAAAATATTAAGCATTTCATCTCGAAATACGCCATTTACTTTGTATTCATAGCAATGTGCGTTGTAATGAGTATTTTATCTCCTGTTTTTCTTTCTGTAGCGAACCTTTTAAATGTAATGACCCAAATGGCGAGTATTGGTCTGCTTGCACTTGGTGTGACTATCATCATTATTACTCGAGGTATCGATTTATCCTCCGGCTCAGTACTCGCGCTTGCTGCGGTTGTCTCTGCCAGTATGGCTCAATCCGTTGATTGGGCGATGCGTATGTATCCAACGATGCCAGAGCTACCGATCATAATACCTATATTAATTGCATTAGCGGTAGGTGCTCTATGTGGACTCATCAATGGCTGGTTAATTGCTTACACAGGAATCCCTCCCTTTATCGCCACATTAGGTATGATGATCGTCGCTCGGGGAGCTGCGCTATTATACTCAGACGGCCGTCCTGTAAGTACTCTAGTAGAGTCTTACCAGTGGATAGGTCAAGGCTCAGTAATGGGTATCCCTGTACCTGTGATCATTTTCATTATAATGGCCTTTATTTCTTATATCTTGCTTAACTACACTCGGTTTGGCAAATACGCTTATGCCATTGGTGGAAATGAAAATGCAGCATACGTATCTGGGATAAATGTAAAAAAATACAAAATTCTCGTTTATACCTATGCTGGTATGCTTGCTGGTATCGCAGCACTTATTCTTGCTGCTCGAATCAACTCTGGTCAACCTGGACTTGGGGTAATGTATGAGTTAGATGCCATTGCCTCAGCGACGGTCGGTGGTGTGAGTCATGCGGGTGGAATCGGTACTATACAAGGTACCATCGTTGGAACCATGATTATGGGGGTTCTGCAAAATGGGCTAGATTTACTAAACGTCTCTGCATATTGGCAACAAGTAGTGAAAGGATTAGTCATTGTTGGTGCGGTTATATTTGATATGAAGAGACAAAAGAAAAGCAAGTAACTGATTTTATTTAAATTAACATGAATAAGTCCATTACAGCAAAAGCCACAGTGATTACTGTGGCTTTTGCTGTATTGAACAAGTGTAATTGTATATGCAATTCATCAATTAAGTTCTTTCTATTAAATTTTCTCTCTACGTTAAAGAAACAATTGTACTAAGTTAGATAACCTCTAAAGTCGCTGGTAAACCGATCATTATGGCTGTCAGTCAATGTCCAACAGGTTCCAATGGCCAGAGTATTTTCACACAAAAACTCTCTAAAAAGAGTCGCCAACTCCTTCAGATACATGAACCAGATCAAATCCTGAATTAAACTTAGTAACAAAGCTCATACTTTTCATAACAATTCGTTACCTTAGTCGTTGTGACAGATAGAATTAGCCACGAATGTATTTACCGTCAACAGAGGAAAAGAATGAAAGAACAAGCACATATCTTAGTGGTCGACGATGACAAAGAGATCCGAGAATTACTCGATAAGTATCTCTCTAAATCTGGCTACTTAGTCTCTGTTGCTGAAGACGGTGATGATATGCATCAGTATATTGAACAACATGGTTATCCAACACTCATTTTGCTCGATATTATGCTGCCCGGAGATGATGGGTTTGCTTTATGCCAGCAGGTACGAAAAAAATCCAATGTCCCGATTATTATGCTGACGGCGGTATCGGATGTAACCGACCAAATCATTGGATTAGAGATCGGTGCTGACGACTATATTGCAAAACCTTTTAATCCCCGCCAACTCGTTGCACGCATTAAAGCGGTACTACGTCGTTTCCAGAAGGAAGATTCAGAGTCAAATACCGACAAGGTGCCTAAAGCAATTAATTTTGGCGCATGGCATCTGGATATCCTAGCCCACAGTCTGCTAAATCAAGAGACCAATGAACAGTTCGAACTCTCAGGCAGCGATTTTGCCTTATTAATGCTGTTTTTGGCCCGACCTAACGAAGTGTTGGATAGAGATACCATCTCGTTTGCAACACGCGGCCGTGCTGCACTGCCGTTTGAACGCGGAATAGATGTCCAGCTAAGTCGGCTTCGTCAACGTTTAGGAGACAATGGGAAACAGCATCAATATATTAAAACCATGAGAGGCAACGGCTATATTTTTACCGCCCCTGTCTCTTATGAGAACTAACCCATATCTTATGAGAACAGTAAGATGAAAAGGTTATTCTCGCCTCGCTCTTTGGTTGCCAGAACACTTTGGTTGACCTTAGTCGCGGTTATTCTTGCTCAAGGCATTGCGACTTCAATATGGTACTCGCAAACCAAGCAAAAAGAGCTGGAAGGGATAAGCTCTACCTCTGCGAGTATGGCGAGTATATTTGCCTCTACCGTTAACTTCTTCCAAGCACTTCCTGTCCAATACCGCCATATCGTACTCGATCAGATTCGAAATATGGGTGGTACTCGTTTTTTCGTTTCCTTCAATAAAAGAGAACTGGATACTGACCCTATTCCAGATAACTATTTGGAACAGGCCTCTTTAAAAGCGGTACGGCAAGTTTTAACCGACAAACTAAACAATGTAAAAACCATCTCTGTCGAGTTTTCTAAGCCCGATAAACTGCGGGTACTCAAAAATGATATTTATCTTCATGACCTGCCTAAGTCATGGGCTTACTACACTCTCACTCTTGAACCATTGAACCCTCCTATTCTAGTGGTTCAAATAGAGTTAAGTACCAACGAATGGATCTACATCGCCGCGTTACTCCCGGCTCCTTACGTTAGTTTAGATGACACCATTCTCAGTTCTGAGCAGTTACTCTTTCTGCTATTTTCGACCTTGATCCTTATGCTGTTGGTCTATTTCCTTATTCGGCGACAAGTAAGGCCGATTAAAAACATCGCCACCGCAGCCAATAAAATGAGTATCGATATAGAGCAGCCCGAGTTAGAAGAAGAAGGGGCAAATGAGCTGGTAATGGCCACTCGCGCATTCAACCGTATGCAAAGTCGTATTCGGCATTACGTGCATGATCGGGAAACGCTTTTTTCTGCTATTTCTCATGACTTAAAAACCCCCATAACTCGGTTACGTATTCGAGCAGAGTTATTAGATGAGTACGAAACTCGCGATAAGTTTAATGAAGACTTAGATGAGTTGGAAATGATGGTAAAAGGCGCGCTTCAAGCGGTTAAAGATACCGATATTCATGAGAACAACACCCATATTGATGTGAAGGCAATGTTACGTTCTGTAGCAGAGCATCATAATCAGGATGTCACGCGTGTTCACATTGCCAACCTACCGATTAAACCCATCATCGGCAAACCTTTGGCAATTAAACGGGTATTGACCAACTTAATCGATAACGGTGTTAAGTACGGCCATCGAGTAGTTGTATCCGCTCAGGAAACACCAAAAGGATTACTGTTATTCGTTCAAGACGAAGGCGATGGCATCCCTGAAGACAAGCTCGAACTGGTTTTCGAACCCTACTATAGACTAGCAAAAGATCGAGACGGTCACGGTTTGGGATTGGGTATCTGCCGAAATATTCTTCACGCACATGGTGGAGATCTCATTCTTAAAAATTCCCCTCTTGGCGGTTTATCCGCTGAAGTCCTTATTCCACGTAACTTAGCGGTCTAATGTAACAGGAGTGTTACGTTGGGGTAACGCTTTGTTTCAGTTCATCTCAAAAATACCGATTAGGATTAAGATGTGTTAATGAACAGCATGTTTAATCACGTTTCAGTAACACACCCTACAAAAAACGGATAGACAATATCCAATTGGCATAATCCAATACACGGACGAAAACAATGAATATAAAAAAATCCCTATTAGCTCTTTCCCTCCTTACTGCCACTCAATTTGCATCAGCTGGCGAAGTTGAAGTATTGCACTGGTGGACATCAGGTGGTGAAGCAAAATCAGTATCCGCTCTTAAAGACATGCTTGAAGCACAAGGTCACACTTGGAAAGACTTCGCAGTAGCAGGTGGCTCTGGTACAAGTGCAATGACCGTACTAAAAACTCGTGCCGTTTCTGGTAACCCACCAGCAGCAGCGCAAATTAAAGGTCACGACATTCAAGAATGGGGTGGATTAGGCTTTTTAACCGATTTAGATGATGTTGCCGCTGCAAACAAATGGGACTCCCTTGTTCCTAGCATGGTGACAGACATTATGAAATACAACGGCGAATACGTAGCCGTTCCCGTTAACGTTCACCGTGTAAACTGGCTGTGGG
Organism: Vibrio sp. 99-8-1; assembly: GCF_013114595.1. Taxonomy (GTDB): domain Bacteria; phylum Pseudomonadota; class Gammaproteobacteria; order Enterobacterales; family Vibrionaceae; genus Vibrio. The sequence continues at coordinate 64,256 of NZ_VTXE01000027.1, forward strand.
CAAACAAAGAAGTATTCGAAAAAGTTGGCGCTAAAGTACCAACGACTATGGATGAGTTCTTCATGGTTGGTGACAAGCTAAAAGCTGCTGGTTACATTCCATTGGCTCATGGTGGCCAAGCGTGGCAGGACGCAACCGTATTTGAAGCAGTTGCTCTGGATATTTTAGGCTCTGATGGTTACCGTAAAGCGTTCGTTGATTTAGATATGGACGTGCTTGGCGGCGAAAAAATGGTCGAAGTATTTACTGTGTTCAAGAAAATGCATAACTACATCGATAAAAACTCACCGGGCCGTGATTGGAACGTAGCAACGTCTATGGTTATCAATGGTGAAGCAGCAATGCAAATCATGGGTGACTGGGCGAAAGGCGAGTTTACCGCCGCAGGTAAAGTACCGGGTAAAGATTACGTATGTGTTCCAGCTCCAGGCACAGCGGGTCAATTTACTCACAACGTAGATAGTTTTGCATTCTTTGAACTACAAGATGCAGAGCAGCAAAAAGCGCAAAAAGCGCTTGCCGCGACCATCCTTACTCCTGAGTTCCAAGAAGTCTTTAACTTGAACAAGGGTTCTATCCCTGTTCGTCTAGATGCTGACATGTCTAAGTTTGATGCTTGTGCACTTTCTTCTATGAAAGACTTTAAAGCAACAGCGAAAAGTGGTGATTTAGTACCAAGTATGGCGCACGGTATGTCAACAACCAGCTATGCTCAAGGTGCAATCTATGACGTAGTAACAAACTTCTTTAACGACTCAAACGCAGATCCAAAAGAAGCCGCAGCTAAACTGGCTAAAGCAGTAAAAGCAGCAATGTAATCTAACCATGGGCAAAACATGTTTTGCCCTAATTAGATACTCTCATTGAGAGACCCGAGGTGATGCTCTTCCTCCCTGAGCGTCACCTACTTAACTGGGATATTCACCTCCCAGTACCTATGGACAAGTTATGGAGCGCGTTTTGACTTCGCCTATTAAACCCCCTACACCTCAGCGCAGCTTTGGTGACAGGTTACAAAATTGGCTTCCAAAAATCGTACTTGCACCCAGCATGTTAATTGTTGTTGTGTGTATTTATGGATACATCATATGGACCGCCATTCTTTCGTTGACCAGCTCTCGTTTTCTTCCTAGTTACAACTTCGCTGGCTTAATCCAGTATGAAAAGTTGATGGATAACGACCGTTGGATGACATCTATCGCCAACTTGGGCATCTTCGGTGTGCTATTTATTTTGCTCGCCATTGTGTTGGGTGTTGGTTTAGCCATATTGCTTGACCAAAATATTCGACAAGAAGGGGCAATACGCACCATTTATCTCTACCCAATGGCTCTCTCCTTTATTGTAACGGGTACAGCGTGGAAGTGGATTCTTAACCCCGGCTTAGGGATAGAGAAACTGATGCGAGACTGGGGATTTGAAAATTTCGAATTCGACTGGTTAGTCAACTCAGATATGGTGGTATACACTCTGGTTATTGCGGCGGTTTGGCAATCATCCGGGTTTGTCATGGCCATGTTCTTAGCAGGGCTTCGCGGTATCGATAACTCTATTATCAGCGCAGCACAAATTGACGGTGCAAGCTTACCAACCATTTACTTAAAAATCATTTTGCCTTGTTTAAGACCGGTATTCTTTAGTGCTGTTATCATCACCTCTCATATCGCCATTAAGAGCTTTGACCTTGTCACAGCGTTAACCGCTGGTGGTCCGGGCTACGCCTCTGACTTACCTGCACTATTTATGTACGCTCACTCCTTTACCCGTGGTCAAATTGGATTAGGTGCAGCCAGTGCAATGATGATGCTTGGTGGTATCTTAGCCATCCTTGTGCCTTATCTCTATTCAGAACTAAGGGAGAAGAAATCATGAACAATAAGACATTAGGAAGAGTTTTTGTTTATGCCGCTCTACTATTCTTCTGCTTAGTCTATTTAATGCCGCTGTTCGTTATGGTAACAACGTCATTCAAAACACTGCCAGATATCAAAGCAGGTAATTTACTCTCCCTGCCAACAGAATGGGTATTTGATGCATGGTACAAAGCGTGGGATTCAGCTTGTACAGGTGTTAAATGTGAAGGGGTAAAAGGTTACTTCTGGAACTCATTCCAAATGGTGATTCCAGCGGTTGCTATCTCCACCCTACTTGGCGCATTTAATGGCTATGTTATCAGCAAATGGCAATTTAAAGGATCAAACTTCTTCTTTAGTGCCATGCTATTTGGTTGCTTTATTCCCTTCCAAGTTGTGCTACTACCAATGGCAACAACACTTGGGAAGCTTGGTTTAGCAAATACCACGGCTGGTTTAGTGGCGGTTCACGTTATTTATGGTTTGGCGTTTACCACCCTATTCTTCCGCAACTTCTATGTTGGGATTCCGGACGAACTGGTTAAAGCGGCGAAATTGGATGGCGCAGGTTTCTTCACCATCTTCTTTAAGATCATGCTGCCCGTCTCTACCCCTATTATTATGGTGACGGTTATTTGGCAGTTTACTTCCATTTGGAACGATTTCTTATTCGGTGTTGTTTATTCTGGCTCAGAAACACAGCCTATTACCGTGGCCCTAAACAACCTGGTTAATACCAGTACCGGTATAAAAGAATATAACGTCGACATGGCCGCTGCCATTATTGCAGCTTTGCCAACTCTGCTGGTTTATGTACTGGCAGGTAAATATTTTGTTCGTGGATTAACCGCTGGATCGGTAAAAGGATAATAAAAAATGGCAACTCTAGATTTAAAACAGATCCGTAAGACATACAGAAACGCGGACGTAGAAACATTAAAAGGCATAGATATTAGTATCGATTCTGGCGAGTTCTTGATTTTAGTTGGCCCATCGGGCTGCGGTAAATCAACCTTGATGAACACCATCGCTGGCTTAGAAGATATTAACCAAGGAGAGATACTGATTGATGGTGTTGACGTTGCTCACGTTGAACCAAAAGATCGCGATATCGCGATGGTTTTTCAGTCTTACGCCTTATATCCAAATATGACCGTTGAAGGCAACATCGCTTTTGGTCTCAAAATCCGAAAAATGCCTAAAGAGGAAATTGATGCTGAAGTAAAACGCGTAGCAGAATTGCTACAAATTGATGCTTTGCTCGACCGTAAACCGTCTCAACTATCAGGTGGTCAAAGACAACGTGTCGCCATGGGACGCGCCCTTGCTCGCCGACCAAAGCTTTATCTATTTGATGAACCACTTTCTAACCTTGATGCGAAACTAAGGGTAGAGATGCGCCATCAAATTAAGCGCCTCCACCAACAGTTAAACACCACCATTGTTTACGTAACTCATGACCAGATTGAAGCAATGACCTTAGCGGATCGCATTGCGGTAATGAAAGATGGTGAACTGCAGCAACTTGGAACGCCGAAAGAGATCTACAACAGACCGAACAATATGTTTGTTGCTGGCTTTATGGGCTCTCCATCAATGAACTTCATCACCACCATGGTGGACTTAGATGACGATCAAAATCCAATCATTACGGTAGCAGGAAGCGGAGATAGCCAACACCAAATTCGCCTTCCACAATCTATGCGTAAGCAAGATGGTAAGAAAATTGTCATTGGTCTGCGTCCAGAGCATATTACCGATACCGATAGCGAAAACATGACCGCCGCTACTCGTTTAGGGTTAAAACTGGAGGTTATCGAACCAACCGGCCCAGATATCATTGCGATGGTAAAAGTCAACGATCAAGAAGTGGCGTGTAGACTGTCACCTGAGTTTGAAGGACAAATTGGTGATGTTGCCTCACTGAACTTCGATCTCTCAAGAGCAGTTTACTTTGATGGTGAATCAGAACAACGTATCGATTTCGAATAAGCAAAATTGAGTAGAACGAAAAAGGGATGCAGTGCTTGCATCCCTTTTTACTATTCCAAATCACCGTTTATGCCCTAGCTTGATTGACATTGATAAAGAGTCACTCTTATAACAAGGTTATCTGCTTAACTTCAAATGTAGAATCTGACCACATTTCTTGCTCATACTCTCCTTTTATCCGCACGGTATCTTTATCAGAAAAAGAAGGCGTCTGTTTTGTTTTCAACTTAATGGTTAACTCATCCACTCCATCACTAAACACAAAGGTACGATTGCTTAACTGCTTGGTTATCTGCCCTTCTAAGATATAGTCATCTTCACTAAACCAACTTGTGTTCGCTTTCATATCAGCAATGGTTGTCGTTTCAACTGGACCGGTATAATTCACCGTCGATACGGTAGAGCGTTTATCTCTTTTATCTCCATGACCATCGCCATCGTCATCATGAGCAAAGGCAATTCCGGTGCTGCCCAATACCAACGCCGAGGCAAGAACAGAGACTAGTGCCTTACGTTTATGTTTTGTTGTTAGCTCATTAGCGCTGTTTTTCATTTTCATCATTTTAGTTTTAATACTCATATCTCTTCCTCAACTCAGCCTGTTATTAACTTTCACTTGTAGTTTACCGACGTCGTCTTAATGGCGAGTGAGAAAGCCATTCATATTGAGTTCATCCAAACAGCAATGTACGGAGGTTTATAGATGCAGATTACGCGACTCTCTCCTTTACCTTTCTTTACGACCTCTATTCTAGCTAACAACCTAAATTAGAGTATACTTATATACATACCAGAAAGGAGAATGTTGCTATGAATATTAAAAACGTATTAATTGCTCTACTTGGATTATCAATTGCTACTGCTGTGACTGCTGCCGATACCAATCAAGACGGTGCAGGTTCCCCCAACAAACAACAACCAGAATTTAGTGACATTGACACGGATAGTGATGGAAAAATATCAGAACAAGAGCTAACCGAATTTAGGAAACAACGCATTACAGAACAAACTGAAGAGGGACGAACACTCAAAAACGTTAGTCGAACTTCTGCATTAGCTTCTTACGATAAAGACAAAGACGGCTTTATTAGCGAAGAAGAGTTTAATCAACACAAGCGTTATTCTGCGTCATCTAAAGCAAACAAACAAAACGCCAAAAAGCAAACTACAAAGAAAAATAACAAAAACAAAAACAGTGGCAATGGCAATGGCAATGGCAATGGCAATGGCAATGGCAATGGCAATGGCAATGGCAATGGCAATGGCAATGGCAATGGTAAGGGCAAAAACAAAGGCTAACCAGCGACAAGTTGATTCTGTCATGTCACCAATTGTTCGCTTCAATTGGTGACTGACTATAAAACCCAATCAAAACAACAATAATATCTCTATGGAGCAGTGACAATGGCAAAGTTTGGATGGAAACAACGGGCAGTTATTTTGCCACCAATACTATTAGGCATACTTATTATCGCTATTGCTCCTTCAATGAAAGCCGAACCTGCTAAAGCAGAGCAAAAAGCCATTAAAAAAGTGGTTCGAGTTTTGCCTGTAAAACCAAGAAGTATTCAACCTTATGCTATAGGTTATGGGCACACCAAACCTGAACAGAGCTGGCAGGCTCAATCAGAAGTTGAAGGAAGCATCATTTGGATTGCGGAAAGCCTACAAAATGGTGCCATCATCAAGAAAGGAACAACATTAATCAAGTTAGACCCCTCTCCCTACCAACTCGCGATTACTCGCTTGCTGGCTGAAAAGAATGTTTCTCTACTCAGAGATAAAACCATCGCGGCATCCCTTGCCATAGCTGAACAAGATTACGCCATTCAGCTCTCTGAATATCAACGTACAGAACGCCTCAATAAAACTGGGCATATTTCAAAAAACGAATTAGATGGCGCCAAGCGTTCTCTTTTAAACAGTCAACAACAACTTCAAACACTTAAAAACAACCTAGCGATTAATCAAGCCGAGCAACAAGTATTACAGGCACAGTTAGATCTGGCCAAAAGAGATCTACAAAAAACGGATATTGTTGCCCCTTTTGACTTACGCATCACCGAGAAAAAAGCCGATGTCGCCGAATACGTAAACAAGGGAGAGATTCTCCTCTATGGAGACGGCATAAACAGGGTGGAAGTCAGCGCTCAATTTCCATTGGGAAAAATGCGGCCATTGCGACGCTCAGAAAGCAGAAATTTAATCGACAACAACATCCATAATGATCTACAAGCACAAGTGATTCTTAAGGCAGGAGACCGAAGCATATTCTGGCAGGCCGATGTCGGTCGTTCAGGCGGGCAAATTGATGTACAGACTCAAAGCCAGAGCATCATTGTCACTATTGATGCACCTTATAAAAAAGCGTCTCCCGGCAAAAAACCGGCGTTAATTAGAGATACCTTTGTCAAAGTAATACTTAAAGCGCCTGTGATAAATAAACAGATTTTATTGCCACTGACTGCAATCCATCAAGACAAGGTTTATACCGTCACACCAGAAGGAAAACTGTCGATAAAACCTGTGGAAATAGACTTTATTCAAGGTGAAATCGCGGTTATCAAATCGGGTATTTCCTTTAAAGACAAAGTGGTGCTAAGTCAGCTTTCTCCTGCGGTTTCCGGTATGAACCTTAAGCCACAATTAGATAAAAAAATGCTCAAATGGTTAGACAATGAAACAGGGTTTAGCGCAGAAAAAGCAATAGGAGATAAACTATGATCGCTTTTTTTGTTCGCCATCGCACGGCAGCCAATGTCGTCATGTTAACCATTATATTACTTGGTCTATTCGCCTTACCCAAGTTACAAAGAGATACATTCCCACTTACGCCAACCAAAGATATTGAAGTTCGAGTCAATTATCCTGGAGCCACTCCTGCCGAGATAGTTAAAGAGATATGCCTCCCTATCGAAGACGCGTTGGATCGAATAAATGGCATTAAAGAGCTCAGTTGTGATGCTCGCGAAAACCTAGCCATCGCTAATGCTGAAATTCAATCCGGTGAAGATATTGATATTGTTACCAGCGATATTCAACAACAAGTGTTTGCCATTAATGATTTTCCTGACCGAGCTGAAAATATTACCGTAAGTAAACTAGATAGAACCGCCTCTGTAGCAAGCATCGCCATTACTGGAGAGATGTCAGACACGGATCTTTACCTTTATGCCGAACAGGTTAGGCAACGCTTAAAATCGAACCCTATGATCGCTCAAGTAACGCTGGATGGCTTTTCAGATAGAGAAGTGGAAGTGACCATTTCTGATTGGAAGTTAAAACAGTATGGTATCAGCATTTCAGATCTCTCCAACGCACTTGATCAGCAAAACATTAGCGTGCCCGCAGGTGTTTTTAATAGCGATTTAGAGTCCATTAACGTTCGATTTGATCAGAAGAGTGAACGGCTGCAAGAACTAAAAAACTTGGTAGTAAAAACCAGTTCAGCAGGCACCCTGATTACACTGGGTGATATCGCTAATATCAAACAAACTTTCTCTCAGCAAGAAGAAAAAATTCTATTCAACCAGCAACGTGCTGCGTTGCTTCAAGTCTCAAAAACCTACTTTCAAGATACGCTCAAAGTTCGCAAGACAATTGAAAATCTTGTCGAAAAAGAGCGGGCAAATGCCGCGCACGGAGTGACCTTCACGGTGACTCAAGATGTTAGCGTCAATATAAATGAACGATTACGTATCCTTAGCAGCAATGGTTTACAAGGATTAGCCTTGGCCTTCCTGATGCTTTGGGCATTTTTTAATATCCGCTTTAGTTTTTGGGTCGCAATGGGATTACCGGTATCTTTTCTCGGTGCGGTATTCGTAATGCATATGCTGGGATATACCATCAATATGATGACCATGGTTGGCTTAATCGTGGCTATTGGGCTGTTAATGGATGATTCACTTATCATCGCGGAGAACATTGCGGCTAAAAAGCAACAAGGAATGTCGTCATTTAACGCAGCGATACTCGGTACTAAACAGGTGTTACCCGGTGTACTCGCGTCATTTGCCACCACATTGATGGTGATTGGTCCCCTAATGTTTTTAACAGGAAAAATGGGCGAGGTACTAAGATACATTCCTATCATATTGCTCATTACTTTACTGGTAAGTCTGATTGAAGCATTTCTGATCCTTCCTGCTCACCTTGTCCACAGTCACTTAGTCTCATCACCAAATCGAATCAGGCAACGTTTTATTAACGGCTTTGAAAAAATACGAGATCGCCTTTTTGTTCCCTTATCTGTTAAAGCGATGAAAGTCCCCTACTTCAGCATGGGTGTGATCTTTTTCCTTGTGTTAGCATCAACGGCACTGTTTCCTGCCGGGTTGCTCAAATTTAAAGCGATGCCTTCCCTAGAGAGTGATACGCTTCAAGCTCGAATTCTTCTGCCACAAGGTAGTTTGCTGCCTCAAACCGAACAGGTAGTGGCTAAAGTTACCGCCGCGCTAGACAAGTTAAACAGTGATTACCAACAGCGCTACCCTAGCTCCGATCCGTTAGTCAAAAACACCAGCGTATTTTTTAATACCAATATTGATGCCAATGAATCTGGTGCTCATATAGCGACCGTAAGTGCCGATCTTCTTCCTGCTCAGTTTCGCCAGCAAAACATTAAATCACTGGTACAAAACTGGAAAAAGAACACAGGCCCAGTTGCAGATGTTATTTCTATTAAGTTTACCGATAAAGAGCGTGGGATTGCAGGAAATGGCATAGATATACGGATACAAGGTGATTCGTTAACAGACATGAAGAAAGTGAGTCGCGCATTAATCAAATGGCTAAAAGGGTTTGACGGTGTGTTTAACCTTTCAGACGACCTACGCTATGGTCGTAATGATATTGGTATTCACCTTAAGGATGAGGCAGGTGTGATGGGGGTGAGCGCTTCACAATTGGCGCAAACCCTACGAAGCGCCATCGCGGGTCAATCTGGCTTATCCATGTACCAAGATGGCGAAAATATCGACATTACAGTCAAGCTAGATGAATTTGCCCACCAATCTGATCTACAAACATTGAAAGACATCGCGATTACGGCTTCTAATGGACAACTTATACCGTTAGCGTCAGTAGCCGAATTTAGTCAACAACGTGCTTTCTCCCGAATTAATCGTATCAATAGTGTCAACACCATCACTGTTCAAGGTAACGTAAATACCTCGATTGCTAACGCCCGGGAGATCATGCTCAAATTCAATCAAGAGTTTGTTCCCTCAATTAAGAGTAAATACCCTGAAATTAGCTTTGTTTCTCAAGGACAAGATAAAGAGAGTGCCGATACAGGTTCTTCATTAGCCAGTTTTTTCCTACTGGGTGTCATCGGTATTTATCTGATTTTAACGCTGCTATTTCAAAGTTATAGCCAGCCACTTGCAGTTCTACTCGCCATCCCTATGGGCTGGATTGGTGTCGTTTGGGGGCACTTTGCTCTGGGTCTAGACTTAACCATTCCGAGTTTGGTGGGATTTGCCACCTTGGCAGGTATTGTCGTCAATGACAATATTTTACTGGTCAACTTTATTAAACAGAATTTAGCATCGGGAAATGAGTTACTTCATGCCTGTCGGTCAGCCGTGCATGATCGGTTCCGAGCCATTTTTATCACCTCTCTGACTACATTTGCAGGTCTATTCCCTCTGCTAACCGAAAGCAGTACCCAAGCACAGTTTCTTATTCCTCTGGTTGCAAGTATCGCCTTTGGCTTAATCACCGCTACACTATTTGCATCCATTGTAGTGCCATGTGTCATGATTATTCTTGATGATCTTGGTATCGTGTTGTACCAACAATCGTCCAGTAAAACTGAGCCAGAGGCACTCGACAAGCCGGTGGAGAATGGTCCTCTTCTAACAAACAAGGCGTAAGCCAGTAATAAGCGCCAACAACAAAAAAAGTATCCACCGGCATAGCCGGTGGTTTTTCATATGCGCCTATAAGGCTCTCCTACTGGCTGCGCCCTAGCAGGCGCATAGTGATCTGACATTTGCATA
>NZ_VTXE01000028.1 GCF_013114595.1 Vibrio sp. 99-8-1
GTTAAAAGCCTTGATGGAACGCTATCCGGCCATTGATTGGACTCAAGTCGACGATGTTGTTTTAGGCTGCGCCAACCAAGCGGGTGAAGACAACCGTGATGTAGCACGAATGTCGTTGTTGCTGGCAGGCTTACCCGTCAATGTCTCGGGAACAACAATGAATCGATTGTGCGGCTCAGGAATGGATGCTATCAGCCATGCATCGCGAACCATTAAAGCGGGAGAAGCATCTTTAATGCTCGCGGGGGGCGTCGAGTCCATGTCTCGCGCACCTTACGTAATGAACAAAGCAACGTCGGCGTTTGCTCGAGATGGGCAGCTATTTGATACCACCATAGGCTGGCGTTTTATTAACCCTGCTTTGCAAGCCAAGTATGGAACCGATTCTATGCCTGAAACCGCGGAGAATGTGGCAAATCGCTATAGCATTAGTCGTGAAGATCAGGATGCCTATGCACTGCGCAGTCAGCAACGAACACAACAAGCAAAAGAGTCTGGCATCTTGGCGCAAGAGATCGTTTCAGTGTCAATTCCACAACGAAAGGGTGATGCCCTCGTGGTGACTGAAGATGAACATCCTCGACCGCAAACAACGTTAGCACAGTTGTCTGCACTGAGAACGCCATTTGCAGAGCAAGGGTCGGTAACCGCTGGTAACTCATCTGGAGTCAATGATGGTGCTGCTGCGCTGTTGCTTGCGAATGATGATGCAGTGACACGTTTTGGACTAACGCCAAAAGCGAAAGTGATCGCGACCGCTACCGTTGGGGTTGAACCCGCTGTAATGGGAATTGGACCTGCACCAGCTGCAAAAAAAGCGCTTGAGATGGCGGGTCTATCTATTGCTGACATGGATGTTATCGAGTTAAACGAAGCGTTTGCTTCGCAAGCCTTAGCGGTTATGCGTGAGTTAGCACTTCCCGATGATGCTGCGCATGTTAATGCCAATGGGGGAGCTATTGCATTAGGTCATCCTTTAGGTATGAGCGGCGCCAGAATCGTTATGGCTGCGTGTAACGAGCTAAAAAGAAAACAAGCTAGATATGCACTGTGCTGTATGTGCGTAGGAGTTGGGCAAGGAATTGCCATGATCATAGAGAACGTCTGAATAATTAAAACAGAAAAAGACGTGGTAAGTCAGTGGTTAAACACAAAAGGATTTCTGAGGAGAAACAAGCATGGTTAACTTTTCAAATACATTGGAAGGTATAGAAACGGCTTCTATTGAAGAATTGCGAGAGCTGCAATTTAGACGTATGAAATGGACATTAGAACACGCGTACAAAAACTCGCCTATGTACATCAAAAAGTTTGATGAGGCCGGGGTTCATCCGTCGGATTTTAAATGTCTTGAGGACATTAACAAGTTCCCATATACCACTAAACAAGATTTACGTGAAAATTACCCATTTGGTACTTTTGCGGTGCCAATGCAAGATGTGGCGCGTGTTCATGCCTCATCTGGCACAACAGGAAAACCAACTGTAGTTGGATACACTCAAAATGATATTGATACTTGGGCGTCTATCGTTGCTCGATCGATTCGTGCAGCAGGGGGAAGTGCAAAAGACATCATTCATATTGCTTATGGTTACGGGTTATTCACCGGAGGCCTAGGTGCGCATTATGGTGCAGAGAAGCTTGGCGCAACTGTGATTCCAATGTCTGGAGGACAAACGGAAAAGCAAGTTCAGCTGATTGAGGACTTTAAACCATCAATCATCATGGTCACGCCTTCTTATTGCTTAAACTTGCTGGATAAACTGGAGAAAAGCTACCCAGATGGGGATGCATCACAATGTTCTCTTAAAGTGGGTATTTTCGGGGCTGAGCCTTGGTCTAACGAGATGCGTAAAGAGATCGAACAGAGATTAGGCATTACCGCACTCGATATTTATGGGCTATCTGAAGTGATGGGACCCGGTGTTGCAATGGAGTGCGCAGAAACAAAGGATGGCCCAACCATCTGGGAAGACCACTTTTATCCAGAAGTGATAGACCCGAATTCTGGATTGGTTATGCCGGATGGTGAACATGGAGAGTTGGTCTTTACCTCGCTAACAAAAGAAGCGATGCCCGTCATTCGTTATCGTACACGAGACTTAACTCGACTGTTGCCGGGTACCGCAAGACCGATGCGCCGAATGGATAAAATAACCGGTCGTAGTGACGATATGTTGATTATTCGTGGTGTGAATGTCTTCCCTTCTCAAATTGAAGAGCAGATTCTTCAAATCGAGCAACTTAGCCCGCACTATCAGCTGGAAGTTATTCGTAAAGGGAACTTGGACCATTTAGTCGTATTGATTGAAGTGAAAGACAACATTTTCCTTGATGATGCTGTTCAAATTACCGCTAAATTGCAGCATCAGGTTAAATCTATGATAGGTATTTCCACAACCATCGATTTGCTTCCTGTTGATGGCATACCACGTTCAGAAGGTAAAGCTGTGCGAGTTCGAGATCTTCGTAACTAAACTCAGTAAAACCGCACAAATGTCTCTGTAAGCAGGGGCATTTGTGTGTTGAGTAGTTGACAATAAATCGCGAACTAGCATTATTAAGCGATTAATTTATTCCCTTGTTCTAAATGGAGTTATCTTGAACAAAGAACTAGACATTTTTTTTGACCAGATGAAGAGTCATCAATCCATTAGTGGCACTTCCTTGATTGTCTCTTTTTACGGTGATTATCTGTGGACTTGTGGTGGTGGTATTTGGTTAGGTTCACTGATTCACTTGATGGAAACATTAGGTTTTAATCAACGTGTTGTACGCTCTTCAGTGTTTCGGTTGCATAAAGATGAATGGTTAACGGTTTCTAAAGAGGGGCGAAAAAGCTATTACTACTTAGAGCCGGAGCGATACAACGAAATGTTGGTTGCCAATAAAAAAATATACCACTCCGATAGTCCAGAATGGAATAACCGCTGGAATCTGATCCATACCGATTTAGGCCCAACACATAGCAATAAAGCACAAGTCCGTTATTTGCAGCACAAAGGCTTTGGTCTATTTGATAAAGATTTTTTTATTCAGCCTGACCTTCAACAACTGACGCCAGAAATTAAGCAGCAAATAACCGAAAAACTACCTTCTGCGAAAATATTCCAACAGGCAGAGCTTTTTTCAAATGACAGCAGTACGTTGAGAGATATGGTCAGCCAAGCTTGGGATTTACAACGTATTGAGCAGGAATATAACGATTTCATTGGCTTATTTGAACCGATATGGCAGGTTTTAAATAGCAGCGATAAAAATGAAATTAGTCACGCGAATGCTTTTAAAATGCGCTTGCTGGTTATCCATTTTTATCGTCGGATTATCGTTAGAGATCCAGATTTGCCCGCGGCACTACTGCCGCAAGATTGGCCAAGGAAGAAGGCCGAGCAGATGGCGATTAATGTCTATCATAAAGTGCACGCTAAAGCGTTGACGTATCTAATGGAGAACAGTGAAACGGCAAATGGAAAACTGCCGATGCCGTCTCCTAATTACTATATTCGCTTTGGCGGATTAAGCTAGGCGCAAATATTTCTAAGGATGGAATCATGCCTATTTATCAATTCGCTGGGGTAACACCCGTGATCCACTCCAGTGCTTTTGTGCATCCTAGTGCCGAAATTATTGGTGATGTCATTATTGAACAGAATGTCTATGTCGGCCCGTTAGCTGTGCTTCGGGGCGATTTTGGGCGCTTGATTGTTAGGCGCGGTGCCAATATTCAAGACAATTGTGTTATGCACGGTTTTCCAGGTGAAGAGACGGTACTGGAACAGAATGTTCATGTTGGCCACGGTGCTATTATTCACGGCTGCTATATAGAAGAGAACACACTCATTGGCATGAATGCAGTTGTGATGGATTTAGCTCGAATAGGAAAAGAATCGATTGTTGGTGCCAATAGCTTTGTAAAAACCAAAAGCCAATATGAGTCGAGAAGTATGATTATTGGTAGTCCTGCTCGTGTGATAAGGGAAGTGACCGACAAAGAGTTAAGTTGGAAAGAGAGAGGCACTAAACTGTATCAACGTCTTGCTGAACGTAGTCACAGCGAGTTAAAACAGGTTGAGCCTCTTCGTCAGATAGAGCCAGATAGAAAAACGGTCTCATGGGATATTCACCATACTATTAAAGACCCTAGTTAATCTATCTCAGCGTTTTTTCTGGAGTTTAGTCGGAAAACTTGCTCATTATTGAACTGAAAAATAAGCGGATGCTATCTATGGTTCGTCCAAACCATGATGCGGGTTGTATGGCTTCTTTGGTTACCAATGGCGTACTGTAAACCGTTTCACCTTCAACTTGCCATTTTGCAACACCAACAACTTGCCCTTTTGATAGCGGTGCTTCCAGAGGTTCATCTATCTCAATGACTCGTGTGGTATGTTCGATCTGCTTTCTAGGAAGAGTGATATACACATCATTATTCACGCCAAGAGACACTTTACTTTTCTCGCCTTTCCAGACCACGCTGTATGTTAAAGGGCGGCTCTCTTTGGCAAAGCTTTTAGTGTCGAAAAATCGAAATCCATACGACAAGAGTTTGCGGGTCTCTTCGACACGTAACCTTTTGCTATCGGTTCCCATGATGACGGAGATTAATCTAAGTCTGCCCTCTTTGGCAGAAGCGGTTAAACCATATCCAGCACTGCGAGTGTAACCTGTTTTGCCTCCGTCCACTTTTAGCGATTTATCCCACAGCAACTTGTTACGATTGTATTGAGTTATTTTGTTCCAAGTAAAATTGCGAATCTTATATAAATGATATACCTCTGGCGTATCTTTAATTATACGCTGCATAAGTAGTGCCGTATCGTATGGGGTTGTCCGGTTGCCATCTCCGTCCAGTCCATGCACATTGACATAATGTGTATTCTTCATGCCAATTTCTTTGGCTTTTTCATTCATTAATTTTATAAAAGCGGTCTGGTTTCCTGCGATATGTTCTGCCAGAGCCACGCAAGCATCGTTACCGGATTGTACAATAACCCCTTTGAGTAAATTCTCAATTTCGACTTCATCTTTGGGTTGAATGAACATTTTTGAAGAGTTGGGAAACTTCATTGACCAAGCATTAACACTCACGGTCGCCTTGTCTTGCCAATGCAGGCGACCGGCGCTGATCTCTTGTCCAACAAGATAAGCGGTCATTAATTTGGTAAAACTCGCGGGGGCGGATGGTTGATTTTGCCCTGATGAGGCGAGAACTTCCCCTGATAAGTAATCCATCAATATATAATTGTCTGAAGAGAGTTTTGGCGGTTCTGGAATGGTAATAGACAGCGCAGGCATAGGAAGCGCAATGGCAATGGCTAAAACCATGGATTTGATGTTATATCTCATCCCATTTTCCTTTATAAGGGTGATAAACATATACTCAAGTGACCTCAAGGTGCTTGTTCAGCGAGAATTTATTGGCTGCTGATCAAGGCACTGATTTGAAGGCATAGTCATTCTACGGCAAGAATCATCGCTTAGACTTGAGGCTGTTAACCTTAATCATAGTAAATACTAACAGTTAATGACGATGTTGTGCGTTATTTTTCATATGCTTGCATACAGATTCGAATAAAAATCTTAGTAACAAGTCAGATGTCTGTTTTACTAAAGGGAAATAACCTAACGGTTTAGGTTATATTTTGCAGTACTGATATACTTGAATCGCTTTAAAATGCAGGATTCACAGCGACATTAATCCATTTGGTTTAGTAAATCGGTTTAGTAAAGATGAATCAAGTAATAGCTATCCCTTTCAAGGTTATCCGTACAATACTGAGTTGTTGAGTGACGAAAGGTGGATGAGAATAAAGGAACCAGTAGATTGAGCAGCTATACAGATATCGCATTGTGCCAGAGTATCGATCCTCGTATTGAGGGCTACTATACCAGTGCGCTACGTTATGGGGCTTCGATCCCAGATTATGCGCTAATTCAGTATCGAAAAGCCGCTGAGTGTATTTGTGACGTATTGATTCATCATCATCAGCAACCTTTTTCGTCTAAGAATAGCTTATGGAAGAAAATCCAATTTCTGCAACAACACAATTTTATTGATGCTGAGTTTGCTCAACAGCTGTCAACAATTAGAGAAAATGCCAACAATGGTGCTCATCATGGAAGTGATGATGAAGGTAAATTTGACAATAAACAGACGATTGTTCAGCGGATCGCTGAAACGAATGCTTGCTTAGTGAGTTGTCTTAAGTTTTGTCATTTTGCCATCCGCGGAGAAGAGGTGCTAGAGGTTACTTCTACTGCGGTGGCCATGGCACAAAATAGTGAGATTATTTTAGAGTCGTTAACCTCAATAAACTGGGACACCCATTTTAGAGCAGGATTAGCCTATGAGGCCATGATAACCGACGCGATAATTATTCATCATAAGTTGCGAGAAAATGAAGCGCAAAATATGCAGTTATTGCTAAGCCATTATCGCGGTGCGATTAACTGTTATGAAACGGCGTTTAAACTGAGTTGCTCTGATGTTAGCATCGACTTTAATGACTTTTCGCAGCCGTTGCCTCAACTCAGTGATTTGGAAGGCCATCAATTAGATCTTCTGTTTAATTATTGTCGAGTGTTGCTTACCAGTGGCGTCATGGAGAACCAAGTCGCCAATGCGTTGACCATATTAGAGTTTGCTGCCGATCAAGGTCATAGTAAATCTGCCGGGTTTCTTGGTAATGCGCTTTATGAAGAAGGGCAGTATAAAAGCGCCAAAGCCTTGCTGATTCAAGCAGCAGAACAGTTGGATGACAACGGATTGTGTGGCTTGTTTTTATACTATTCAGAAGGTAAAGCGGTTGAGCCGGATAATTCAAAAGCGCTGTACTATATTGAGAAAGGATTGAAGCAGAGCTCGGTTCAATGCCTTGGTCTTATGGGAGCCGCTTATTATAATGGCTTTGGCAGGACGATGGATCGGAAAAAAGGGCTTGAATTAGCTAAGTTGGCTATGCAAAAAGGCAGCTTATCTGCTTATCAATTTATTAAAGAAGTTGAGCTTAACTCGATGCGTGATTTCTATCTCTCCACACAGTTAACCTCGACGGCGCAAAATGCGCTGCCGGGTCGTAATGATCCATGTCCATGTGGCTCAGGCAAAAAATATAAAAAATGTTGTTATGCAAGTGTTAACTAATATGTTGTTTTTAAATAGAAAAACAGAGATAATACTCAATTGAGTGGGACTTCAAAAATTTAGATTTTGCTCACTATCTCTTTTGACAAAATACTGCTTTAAGTAGTCAATAAGCACCCTTAACTTTTTAGACTCCGATCCTCTCGGAGGAAAGACAGCAAATACGTTGATGTGTGGCAGCTGATAGTCAGTCATTACCGCTTCTAAGGTACCTTGTTTGAGTTTTTCGTTGACATCGTAAGTCGGAATACGGCTTATGCCGTGGCCCCCTTCAACAAAGGCGGTGCGGGCAGCAGCATTATTGGTCGAGATTGTTCCCTTAGGCTTAACGCGAAAAGATCGAGTACCTTTAGTGAGTTCTATGGTGTTGGACGCGAGTTTGTATAGAACCCATTGGTGGTTATCTAACTCGGTTGGCGTGGTTGGTCTACCGTGTTTGCTGAAATAGCTGGGTGCTCCACATAAACAGGTTGGTAAAGTGGATAGCTTAGTGGCTTGTAATGCCGAGTCGGGGAGTGGTGCACCTCGAATGGCGAGGTCAAATCCATCTTGGATAATATTGACCACATCATCAGACAGCATCACATCGAGTTCGATTTTGGGAAACTGCTCTTTAAAGTCATTGAGAGCTGGAACAATGATTTGTAAACCAACGTTGACCGGGCAGGTGATCTTAATTAACCCTTCAGGTTCTCGTTTAAAGTTTTCCATTTTGCTTTGTGCCGACTGTGCTTGTTCGGCAATCACTCGACAGCTTTCATAGTAGGCTTTGCCCGCTTCCGTTAATGACAGACTGCGGGTTGAGCGATTGATCAAGGTTACCCCTAAATTATCTTCCAGTTTTTTTATGTGATAACTGACTACCGTCCGAGATAATTCGATCTGCCTTGCTGCCGCACTAAAACTGCCTTGCTCTACCACATGAGTGAATACCACCATGCTTTTTAACTGTTCAAACGAGAAAAGCATCATCAATCTCTTTTATTGGTTCAATTATTGGTTCAATTATTGAATCAATGTAGTTGATTTATGCCTCATTGTCTAAATTTACTTACGGTAATATAGTTTGCTTATAGAAAGTAAGTCAGCAATTTAAGTCAGTCAGAACTATAAGAGAGAGCATTATGACAACGTCGAATAAGCAAAAAATATTGATGGTACTAACGTCACACCAAGATCTTGGTGATACTGGAGAGAAAACAGGTTTCTGGGTAGAAGAGTTTGCCGCACCTTATTACGCATTTATTGATGCAGGTATAGACGTGACATTAGCCTCTCCTGCTGGTGGGCAACCGCCTATCGACCCTAAAAGTGAGTTAGACGATTTTCAGACAGAAGCAACGAAACGCTTTGATGCCGATACGACGGCTCAGCAACAGCTTGCGTCTACCTTGAAATTAGCCGATGTTTCTAGCCAGCAATTTGATGCGGTGTTTTATCCTGGTGGTCATGGTCCTTTATGGGACTTAACGGAAAACAGCCACTCAATTTCGCTGATTGAGTCCTTCCTTGACAGTAATAAACCTGTCGCTGCAGTGTGTCATGCTAGTGCGGTATTGCTTAACGCCAAAACCAGCGATGGTGAACCCGTTGTTAAAGGCAAAGCGGTAACCGGATTTAGCAATAGTGAAGAAGACGCCGTACAGCTGAGTGATATCGTTCCTTTCTTATTAGAAGACGAACTAAAGAAACAGGGAGCTGAGTATCAAAAGGTAAGTGACTGGAACTCATTTGTGGTTCATGATGGTTTAATTGTCACAGGACAAAACCCGGCAAGTTCAGAATCAGCCGCAGAAAAATTATTGGTTTTGTTACAAGAGTAAAGTTTTCTGATGATCAACTGTCGTACATTCGATAGTTTGATTGTATATAAACAGAGTAGCGTACTTTTATACGCTGCTTTATGGTTACATTCATTTCGTCAAAATAAGCTAGTCAATATAAGAAGGTCATATGTTAAATTTCAGCTTTCAAAATACTACTCGAATTCACTTCGGTCCTGAGCAAATTCAAAAAGTGAAGGAAGAGATCCCGCTAGATGCAAAAGTGCTTCTTCTCTATGGCGGCGGATCCATTAAATCAAATGGCGTGTACGATCAGGTAACAAGTGCTTTGTCAGAGCACAATCTGTTCGAGTTTTCCGGCATAGAGCCTAACCCTAAATACCATACGTTAATGAAGGCCGTCGCGTTAATTAAAGAGCAAGGTATTGACTATCTACTGGCTGTGGGCGGTGGTTCTGTGGTTGATGGCACTAAGTTTGTCTCTGCAGCGGCCTGTTTTGATGGTGACGATCCTTGGGATATTATCACTCAACAACTTGCGGTTAAAAAAGCTTTGCCAATTGGTGCGGTATTGACGCTTCCAGCGACCGGTTCAGAGAGTAACGGTGGCTCTGTAGTGACAAGAGATGACCATAAGCTGGCATTTGGTAGCCCGTTAGTTCGTCCAGCGTTTGCAGTTCTGGATCCAACCACCACGTTATCGCTATCACCTCGCCAAGTTTCAAACGGTGTTGTGGATGCATTTGTGCATATTATGGAGCAGTACCTTACTTATCCAGTGAACGGCAAAGTGCAAGACAGTTTTGCTGAAGGTTTGTTAAGAATCTTGATAGAAGAAGGACCTAAGGCCCTTGCTGAAGAGAGCAAAAATGATATTGATGTTCGTTCTAATATTATGTGGTCTGCAACTATGGCGCTGAACGGCTTGATTGGTGCTGGTGTACCTCAAGATTGGGCAACTCATATGATTGGTCATGAGCTTACCGCGGCTCATGGAATCGATCACGCTCGTACTCTGTCTATTGTCCTTCCGGCGATTATGAAAGTGAAAATAGATCAAAAAGGCGATAAGTTGCTGCAGTACGGTAAAAATGTCTGGGGTATCACTCAGGGTAGTGATGACGAGATCATTGCTGAAGCTATTGCTAAGACAGAACAGTTCTTCAAAGCGATGGATGTGCCAGTACGTTTTTCTGATGTCGAGCTAGATGCGTCTCATATTGATGAGCTTGTACAAAACCTAGAAGCCCATCAGATGTTAGCTTTGGGTGAGCATGGTGACATTACCCTTGAAGTGAGTCGTAAAATACTGCAAACCGCCTTATAAAGCGTTATCTGATTGGATGGCCAAGCTAATTGGCGTTCAAAAAAGCCACTAAATGAGTTTTAGTGGCTTTTTTTATCGATAAAGTTTGTTGCTCTGAATTTTTAATAGTGAAAATATTTAAGAGCCAAAAGCCCATTTTTAAAGGGCAGCTGATGGTTTTTTCTATTGATAGACTATGCCTATCAATAAAATTGTTTAAATCCATTTAGTAAAATCAAGAAATTAGACAACAATTACAGTATGTCTTTTAAACAGTCACGTTTGATTGACGGAAAGAAATCACAATTGGGTATAAAGGAGATCACCAATGGATGCTTTAAAAGTAAAAGACTTTATGGATAAACGAGCAGTAACCTTCACTCCAGAGATGTCTTTGACCGCGGCACTAGATAAAGTTATTCGCTCAGAGCACATGGGTGGCCCGGTTGTAAATACTGATGGAGACGTCATAGGCTTTTTGTCAGAGCAAGACTTGCTAGAGAAATTAGTTAAAGTAAGTTACCACTGTCAGGATACTCATATTGTTAGCGACTGTATGTATCAAGAAGTACTCTCGGTGACACCTGAGATGGGCATCATTGAACTTGCTTCACTAATGAAAATAGGCAAACCTAAAGTGTATCCCGTAGTCGATAACAATAAATTGCTCGGTATTATTACCCGACGTGATGTTCTTAAGGCAATAGGCCACTCTCTTGATGACTGTTTCAAACGACCCGTGTAAACTAAATGATTAATAAAAGGCGCTAATAGCGCCTTTTTTACTACTCTTCGGTTTTAATATTCCTCTGAATACTCGTTTCAATAAGCGAGAAAATGAGTTGTTGGCCTAATAGTTAACAGGCGCAGCAACCGACTACCATGTCATCCATAATGGGAGCTTTATATGACAGCACAAACGGCCAAATTTGTTGAAGGATCAACCATGCGGCATATATTGGTGATGTCAGGAACCGCTTCCATCGGTTTAATGGCGCTGTTTGTCGTTGACCTTCTCGACATGATGTTTATTAGTATGTTGGGACAGGTGGAGCTGGCTGCAGCGGTCGGCTTTGCAGGCACCCTTATTTTCTTCTCAACCTCGGTGTGTATTGGGCTATCTATCGCGATGGGAGCGCTTGTTTCGCGAGCTCTAGGGGCTAAACAGCGAGATAAAGCGCGTGAACTGGTTATTAGCACACTTTCGGTTTCATTCATCATCAGTGTCGCGGTTACCGCCGTTATGTTTGTCTATATTCCAGAATTGCTTTCTGCCATTGGCGCACAAGGTTATGCCGCAGAGAGAGCAGAAGCGTATCTGTCCATTTTATTACCAAGTAGTCCAGTGATTGCGTTGGCGATGGCCTCTGGGGCAGGACTTAGAGCGGCGGGAGATGCAAAGCGTTCTATGTGGGCGACATTATCTGGAGGCATTGTTAATGCTATTTTGGATCCAA
Organism: Vibrio sp. 99-8-1; assembly: GCF_013114595.1. Classification (GTDB taxonomy): domain Bacteria; phylum Pseudomonadota; class Gammaproteobacteria; order Enterobacterales; family Vibrionaceae; genus Vibrio. The sequence goes on from NZ_VTXE01000028.1 coordinate 11,692, forward strand.
TTTTTATATTTGGATTTAACTGGAATGTTGAAGGTGCCGCGATAGCCTCTGTAATTGCCCGATTCACGGTGCTATTTTTCTCTCTCTACCCATTAATCAAAGTGCATAACTTGGTGGCAATGCCGACATTGGCCTCTATCAAAATCAATTTCAGCGCAATTTTAGCCATAGGTATCCCCGCCATTATTACCAATACAGCGACTCCAATCGGTAATGCGATTGTGACCAGTAGCATTGCTCAGTTTGGTGAAGATTACGTCGCAGGTTTTGCGGTAATAGGGCGATTAATGCCAGTGGCGTTTGCCGTTATCTTTGCTTTATCCGGAGCCGTTGGCCCTATTATCGGGCAGAACTTTGGGGCAGAACGCTTTGATCGAGTAAAAGACACGCTGAATAACTCGTTACTGTTTGTCACGATATATTGCGTGCTGGTATCAATACTCTTGTACCTTCTGCAAGGGTTGATTGTGGATAGTTTTAGCTTGACTGGGGATGCTGCTGTTATCGTGATTGCGTTTTGTAGTTATGTCTCTATCAGTTTCGTTTTCAATGGTGCGCTATTTGTCGCCAATGCATCGTTTAATAATTTAGGTAAGCCCTTTTATTCGACCATGTTGAACTTGGGTAAAGCGACGTTAGGAACTTTGCCGTTTGTATATTTTGGCGCCGAGTGGTTTGGTGCTCTTGGTGTGATCTATGGACAAGCGGTCGGTAGCGTGCTGTTTGGTGTTTTAGGCATCATGGTTCTTCGTAAGCATATAGCGGACCTTGATCAGCATCTCGATATTGAGTTGGAAGAGGAAGACCCGGCAACCCGTAGTGTCACTATGACGCCATTTTGCTCTTCCGAATGTGTATCTACTAAAGAAATCCCTATAAAACAACAAGATCTAATGGAGTAGCAGGTTAGCAATTGCTGATGTAGGTCATGTTTAGTTGGATTTTTAAAGAATTTTATCGAGAACATTTGTGAAGTTTGATCTATAACCAAAAACTGCATGAACAATATACAACATAATGAAGTTAGACCTATCGGCCTTGTGCCGATTTAATTTTTTGAAATTTTAAGTTGGAAATTTGATTTGTTATGCGTCAGTACCTTAAGTATCTTATCCCTTTAATCATTCCGTTATTTATCCTTATTTTGCCACTCTCTGCTTTTCCTTTTGAGGGAATGACGGTTATTCAACAACGTGTTATCGCCATTTTCTTGTTAGCGGCGCTCTGCTGGGTTTTTGAGCCTATTCCTATCTATGCAACATCTGTGGTGATCATTGTTCTTGAACTGTTAATGCTTTCAGACAAAGGCTTTATTTTGTTCAAGTTGGGCCAAGACCAAGCTGACTTTGGTACTCTTCTTAGTTACAAAGACATAATGGCAACCTTTGCAAGTCCTATCATTATGCTGTTTCTTGGTGGTTTTTTTCTGGCGATGGCAGCGACCAAATATCGTTTAGACGTTAACTTAGCCAGAGTGTTGTTAAAACCTTTTGGTCAAGATCCTAAGTTTGTTATGTTAGGTTTGATGTTGATAACGGGCATATTCTCAATGTTTATGTCCAACACCGCAACAACCGCAATGATGTTGTCGATATTGACGCCTGTTATAGCAGTATTTGGCCCTAAAGACCCCGGACGCATCGCCTTTGCTTTATGCATTCCTGTCGCGGCTAATATTGGTGGCATTGGTACACCAATAGGTACGCCGCCTAATGCCATCGCATTAAAATATTTGGTTGGAGATAGCCTGATCACCTTTGGTGAATGGATGACATTTGGTGTGCCATTTGTGGTGATAATGATGGCCTTAGCCTGGTTATTGATTAATCGCTTATACGGTGCTGAACAGCAGCGCATTGAACTGAATATTAAAGGCAAATTTCTTAAAACGCCAAAAGCCATTACCGTTTATATCACCTTCGGTTTAACCATACTGCTCTGGTTGATGGGCTCTAGACATGGTATGAACTCGTATACCGTGGCTTTGATACCCGTCGCGATTTTCTCCATTACTGGCATTATCAATAAGGAAGATCTGAAGAAAATTTCTTGGGATGTACTTTGGCTGGTATCCGGTGGTATCGCGTTAGGCTTGGCTCTAGATAAAACGGGTTTGGCTCGTTTGATGGTACACAGCATACCATTTGACGAATTCTCTCCTTATATTGTGTTGTTTGGTGCCGCATTCTTATGCTTAACCATGGCAAACTTTATGTCTCACACCGCTACCGCTAACCTGCTAATGCCAATAATGGCTGCATTAGGCGCCTCTATGACTTCCCTTGCTCCATTGGGTGGACAGATGACGCTAATTCTCGTAGTGACCTTTGCTGCCTCTCTTGGTATGTCATTACCTATTAGTACTCCACCGAATGCATTAGCCCACGCCACAGGTAATGTCGAAAGTAGCCAAATGGCGCGTGTTGGTGTTGTTATGGGAGTGGTTGGTGTTTTAGGCAGCTTTGTGCTTGTATGGTTGTTAAATGTGGTCGGATTTATTGGTTAACATATGGAACAAGCAACATTAGAGCGACTCATCTCCCGCTATTTTAGTCAGTCAGAGCGCCGGTTGTCGGTGACAGCGGGAGAGACGGTATTAAAGCAAAATGCCCATAATGATCGACTCTATTATGTGTTGAGTGGAGAGCTTGAAGGTTTCGTTGTAGATGACGAGTCGATGAAGGATACCAAGGTGTTTACCGCGGTGAGTGGCGCTTTTATTGGCGTGCACAGTTTTTTTTCTGAAACCGTGGTTGCGTCATCGACGGTTATTGCTAAAACCGATGTGGAACTGGCGTGGATTGATCTGGCGACTCCTGTTGTAGAGCCGGACAAATACGGCCCTCTAACGTCGCAATTTATTCCAGTGATTGTTTCTGAACTTTCTCGTCGTCAAAAGCGGGTAATGAAGGAGGCGATAGCAAAAGAGAAGGCGTTACAAAAGTTACACAGTGCGGAACAGATGACCACGCTAGGACAGCTCGCGGCGGGTATAGCTCATGAACTGAACAATGCGGTTGGTGTGTTGAGTAGCAAAACTGAGCGTATGCAAAATATCGTGGTTGATCTTTTACAAGAGTTGCACCCTGACGCGAACAGTTTCCTTATTCAAGGGCTTACTCAGGGGCAAACAGCCAGTTCTCAGCAAGTACGACAACGAGCTAAAGAGTTGCAGCAAACACTTCTTCTTCCTAGAGAGGCGGCAAAAGAGTTAGCACGAGCCGTACCGACGGGTGAGATATCTGACCATTGGTTACAAAACCCCAAAGATGCTGTTCGTTACTGGCAGATTGGCCGAGATCTACATGATTTGAGGCTAGCGGCAAAGCATTCAGTAGGTATTGTTAAGTCGGTAAAACAACTGGGTCGAATGGATTTTGATAGCGATGAGTACCTCGATGTTAATCAAACCATTAATAAGGCAATTGCACTGCTTCAAAGTGACTTAAGAAGAGTGTCGGTTCATTTAAGTCCAGCAACATTGCCTACTTTTAAGGGCTCATCAACTGAACTGGTTCAGGTGTGGGCTAATATATTAAAAAATGCGTGTGACGCGATGGAAAAAACTGCTGATGCAGAAATAGAAATTGCTACACGTTATACAAATAAGCGCATTCTAATCACGGTTAGCAATAATGGTCCTGAAATAGATGAAGCGACCAGACGAAAAATTTTTCAGCCAAATTTTACCACCAAGAAAGGCGGGTTATCATTTGGGCTGGGACTTGGGCTCTCTATCGTGAAAAGAATTGTGAGTGGCTATGGTGGCAGTATTGCGGTGAAAAGCAGTGCTGAAAAAACCATCTTCAGAATAAAATTACCTGTAGAGGAATAGTATGGAGAAGTTAAATCTGATTTGTGTTGATGATCAGCGAGAAGTACTGAGTGCAGTGTTGCAAGATCTTGAACCACTTAGTTCATGGCTAAACATAGAAGATTGCGAATCCGCAGATGAAGCGTTGGAGCTGATGGACGATTTTGATGCAGACGGTGAGTTTGTTGCATTGGTGATATCCGATCATGTTATGCCTGGTAAAACGGGTGTTGAGCTTCTTACCGAAATCTCTCAAGATGCAAGATTTAAGACCACAAAAAAAATCCTGCTAACTGGACAAGCAACTCATCAAGATACGATTACGGCAATCAATTTAGCGAGAATTGAGAGCTATTTTGAGAAACCGTGGAGCGCAGAAGTACTACAACAACGTGTAAAGACACTGGTAACAGAATATATTTTTGATAACGGGCTGGATTATACCGATTATCAAAATGAGTTAGACCAAGCTGTGGTACTGCAAAGATTGCGCTAAAAAAATACTTGACCCTAGAGTCTACTCTAGGGTTTAAGCTTAAGTTGTTTTCGATAACTTAAGGAAGAAATATGTGCACAAAACATATCGACTGTTTGTCTAAAAACAGCACCAGCAAAATAGCAGCTGACTCTTGCAGCTCACCAAAAATCTCATCAATCAAAGCGGCAACATCAGAGAGTGATTCGTGTTGCGCGAGCAAATCTGTCTCGTCTTGTTGCTCAGAAGTGGAGGAACAAGAAGAGGAGAGTGACGGCTCCGGCTTAGATACCCTATATACATTTAACTGGAAAGTTGAAGGGATGGATTGTCCCTCCTGCGCAAAAAAAGTTGAAACCGCCGTGAATCAAATTGAAGGTGTTCAACAAGTAAAAGTACTTTTTGCGACAGAGAAGCTGGTGGTAAAAACGGATCAAAAATCTATCGCGACAACGATAGAGGCTGTGGTTAAAGAGACTGGGTTCTCACTGCTTGATACCTTGGCAGCCAAGCCTGATAACGTTGATTTTACACTTAAAGGCATTGTTAAAGAAAATATTCAAGTGATAGCCCTTGCGATGGCAATGGTGCTGTCATTTATCCTGCAAGGTAGTTTCCCCGAATTTAGCAAATGGTCATTTGTTGCTATCTGTCTTCTTGGCCTGATTCCAATCTCAAAAAAAGCACTGCAACTGGCTAAAAACGGGTCACCATTTTCTATAGAAACCTTAATGAGTGTTGCCGCACTAGGTGCTCTCTATCTGGGTGAGACGATTGAAGCATCGATGGTTTTACTGCTATTTCTTTTAGGTGAAAAACTGGAAGCATTTGCCGCTGCTCGTGCACGCAGTGGTGTTCAATCCTTGATGGCGTTAGTGCCAGAACAAGCGATAAAAATTGTGGATGGTGAACGAGTTGAAGTGGCCGCAGGGAGCCTACAGCCCAATGACGTTATTGAGGTTGCTCCGGGTGGTCGCCTTCCTGCGGATGGTGTTGTTATGTCTGACGCCAGTTTTGATGAAAGCGCGTTGACGGGGGAGTCGATTCCTGTAGAGCACAGTGCAGGTGAACAGGTTATGGCCGGTTCAGTGGTAGTGGATACCGTGGTTAGGCTAACGGTGACATCGAAACAAGGTGAAAATGCTATTGACCGAATTCTGCACCTTATTGAAGAAGCGGAATCACATAAAGCTCCTATAGAGCGATTTCTCGATAGGTTTAGTCGTTGGTATACGCCGTTAATGATGGTGCTTGCCGCCGCGGTGATCATTACTCCGCCTTTGTTATTTGCCCAACCATGGGAAACATGGATTTATAGAGGATTAGCACTTCTGTTGATTGCATGTCCGTGTGCATTGGTTATCTCTACCCCGGCCGCCATTACTTCTGGTTTAGCGGTAGCAGCAAAACGTGGGGCGCTCATTAAAGGTGGAGCGGCGTTAGAGTCGTTAGGCCGTATAGAGATGGTTGCATTTGATAAAACCGGTACGTTGACAGAAGGTAAGCCTCAGGTCACCGATATTGTTGGTTTAAATGGCAGAGAGAGGGAGTATATATTAACCCATGCAGCTGCGATTGAAGTTGGCTCTTCTCATCCGTTAGCGATCTCGTTAGTTAAAAAGGCGCGGAGCGAAAATGTGACACTGCCAGAAGCCGAAAATAAAAAAGCACTAATAGGTATTGGCTTGTCCGGAGAGATTGATGGCGTGCAGTATCAAGTACTCTCTCCAAGTAAGATGAGTCAAGAGGTCACCGCTGAGATGGCGAGTCAAGTGACTCAGTTAGAACAGCAAGGTAAAACAGTGGTATATGTTCTAGAGCATCAGCAAGTCATTGGTGTTATAGCTTGGCAAGATACCTTGAGAAGTGATGCAAAAGAAGCGGTTAAGGAGCTAACAAGACTTGGCATTAATACGGTTATGTTAACGGGTGACAATGAACGTAGTGCGCAAGGTATGTCAAGCAAGATTGATATTGATTACAAGGCAGGTTTGCTTCCAAATGACAAAGTTGACGCGATTGCACACTACGCTAAAGAGCAACAAGTCGCGATGGTTGGCGATGGCATCAATGATGCTCCTGCTATGAAAGCGGCATCGGTAGGCATCGCCATGGGGGGAGGAACCGATGTGGCTCTTGATACCGCTGAGGCGGCATTAACACATAATCGTCTTGTTGAGTTACCGGCTATCATTCAACTTTCTAAAGCAACGCTAACGAATATTCGTCAAAACATCACATTAGCATTGGGACTTAAAAGTGTTTTCTTAGTCACCAGCTTGTTTGGTATTACAGGGTTGTGGGTCGCTGTGTTGGCAGATAGCGGCGCAACCGTATTAGTCACGTTAAATGCGCTTCGACTGTTAAAATACGGCAAGAAATAACACATTCGTCAGTGGTACAAAAAGCAAGTATCTGAAAGGCAATATTTCAGATGCTTGCTATCCTTTCAGTGTAACTTGATTAGATAGAACAAAAAGTGTGATGCCAATCGGTTTTTCATGTAATTGCAAATGTGATAACAATTTAATTTGTGACTTGTATCACCATTTGTTGGTCGTTTGTCCGCTAAAGTTGTTTATTATCCGTAATTAATTAATTAATGGCTAATATCAAATTTGCCAATTTAAGGAGCCACCTATGTCTCAACCAGTTTTTCACCTAGGTATTACTGAAGCCGATCTTAAAGGCGCTACTGTTGCAATTATTCCGGGCGACCCTGATCGCGTGCCTAAAATTGCAAATGAGATGGATAACCCAGTACAACTTGCAAGCCATCGTGAATATAACGTTTATCTAGCTGAGCTAGATGGTAAATCAGTAGTCGTATGTTCTACTGGTATTGGTGGCCCATCAACTTCTATTGCCGTTGAAGAGCTTGCTCAATGTGGTGTTCGCACTTTCTTACGTGTTGGTACTACTGGTGCGATTCAAGAAGACGTGAATGTTGGCGATATGATCGTAACCACGGGTTCTGTTCGTCTTGACGGTGCAAGCCTGCACTTTGCTCCAATGGAATTCCCAGCGGTTGCAGATTTCCAAGTTGCTACAGCAATGAAAGAAGCAGTAGAAGAGACAGGTGCAACGGTTCATATGGGTGTGACAGCATCAAGTGATACTTTCTACCCTGGTCAAGAGCGTTATGACACATTCTCTGGCCGTGTTGTTAAGCGTTTCCAAGGCTCAATGCAAGAGTGGCAAGATATGGGCGTTCTTAACTTTGAAATGGAATCTGCAACATTACTGACAATGTGTGCAAGCTCTGGTTTGCAAGCTGGTTGTGTCGCGGGTGTTATTATTAACCGTACACAGAAAGAGATTCCAGATCATGCCACACTAAAAGCAACAGAGACTCGTTCAATCGAAGTTGTAATTGCTGCAGCACGTAAAATGATCTAACTTGTTGTTAAGTTGAAAGAAAAGGCCGATGCATTTATGCATCGGCCTTTTTAATGGGGCTAATTTGACCGAACTTGGGATATCTTATATTTCTATTAAGTTATCCCGTGTTTGAGTAAATTATTACAACTCTTCGTGGCCGCCAGCTTCACAGAACCATTCTGTTAAATATCTCTTTAAGCTTTTTAGCTCGTCGGGGCCAATGAGCGCCAAGCCAAGATCTTCCGCCCGGGTAATATCATTGTGTCGCAGCGGACGAAAGCTCACTAACATCGCTCTTGCTTGTAAGCCACCGAGTAAGTCTCGTAGCGATTCCAGTTTATATAAGGTATCGTCACCATCGTCACGCATGCCTTTGGTCTTACACTCTATTATATGGAGCTTATTGTTTACCACGGTGGCCACATCTAGTTCATTACGAACTTCTCGCTCACCAAGTTGACGATAAACCTGCACGTTTAGAGAACGGTCCTGAATGGTTGGTAATTCATCTTGGATCTGTTTAACCGTGCTGTGAACCAGTGTTTCTAACCACTCTCCATTAGAGAATCGTCTAGCATCTTCGCTTGCGAATGTGAGAATACCGTTTTGATATGCCGCTAGTTTGGTGTCAACCAGATCAGAAAGTAGCATATTGAGTTCGCGATAACCTTGCTGTTTTTCCGTTAAGCCGACATCCAGTTTTTGCTCTTTGCGACAGGTTGTGGCGAGGTAATTCAATGTTGCCAGACCGGGACCTAACTCGAGCGCGTTCCCAGCCCATTTTTGCCCTAGTTCATACAATTTTTGGTCAAGTTGGTCAGGCAGGTCATGCTCGTTAAACTCTGCTCTTGCGCCAAATACAGTGAGATAATCATCAATGGTAATATGATCTTGTAACTGAGCATCCGCGGCGTCTTCAGGGTATATCCAGCAAATTTTGTCACTGTTTGGTTCTACAACAAAAATTTCCCAATTGTTGCGCCTAAACATTTCATAAACGGTCAATAAACGGTGTCGTAAACCACAACTAGCGTTAAGCATGATGGACTTACCACGTTTTACTAAGTCGTTTTCAAGGTTGTGAATAGCTTGACGAATAAGTGCAGTATCTACGATAGAAGAGATTTGAAAGAATTCGGTATCGATATTGCGTTGGCTTAAAACGGTTGCTAAACGTTGATAAATGCTTTCTTGAGATTTGTCGCCAATGAAAATAATGTGTTGGCAAGAAGAACGGTTGTCTAACAGCGGTGTGATAAGACGTATCGGGTCTTGATCAATAATGCCTACGTGAACGGTCATGGTGCGTCCTCTTTAATTATAAGGTTTGGTCTATGAGTGTTGCTAGCCACAACAGACCTATATAACGATATGGTATTCACTATAAAAAAAACAAGGGTGAATTAACACTAATTCACCCAATATTACCAATATATCTCGTTTTCCTTACAATCTATAGGCTGATTTGTATTGAATCCTTATAAAACTTCTCTACAACATACCTCAGTTCTATAGTTTGAACTGATGAACCAAGTTATCTTGCTGCTGCGCGAGATCGGCCATATTGTTACTGACATCTGCTATCGTTGACATGGCCTGATGGCTTTCAGAGGCGATATGATTGATATCTTCTAGGCTTCGTGCAATATCAGATGTCGTTTCACTCTGCTCTAAAGCTGCTTGTGAAATATGGCTACTCATGTGACTTATTTCCAAAATCAGCGCTTGTATCTCTTCCATGGAACTATTGGCATCGGATGCTTGTGCCACGGATTGCTCCATATCACTCATACAACTTTCAATCACGGTACCAGCGGTTTGAGAACTGGACTGAAGGTTATTGATCATACCTTCAATTTCTTCCGTTGATTCCGTGGTTTTTTGCGCTAACACACGAACCTCGTCTGCGACTACCGCAAAACCTCTTCCTTGTTCTCCCGCTCGTGCCGCTTCAATTGCCGCATTCAGAGCCAGCAAGTTGGTTTGCTCTGCTATACCACGGATCACATCCAGTATCGAACCAATTTCGCTGCTCATGTTTTTAAGCTGAGAAACCGCCACAACAGATTCGTTTAAGCGACCTTCTAATTGATTGATGGTGGTAATATTTTGGTTCATAACTTGACGGCCAGTGTCAGACGCTTTTTCAACTTGTCTCACTTTTTCTAATGAGCTCTGAGCGCTTTGAGTGACTTCGGCAACGGAGTGCTCCATTTCGGTCATTGCCGTGGCAACATTTGCGGTTTGTTCTCGCTGATTATTTAACTTACTTTGCGCGTCATTTGAGGTGTTTTGATTATCACTCGCTGCTGCGGTTAAGTTAACAGAGGCATCGTTAAGCTTGACTAAAATTTGGTGAAGGTTGTTTGCTAAGCTGTTGATATGGTCGCTGACAAGGCCGAACTCATTATTATATTTGTTATCAATCCTTTTCGTCATATCTCCGCCAGCGAGGGCTTCCAGTGTCTCGAAGATACGGGCTAAAGGAGATCGAACACTGTGGGCAATGTGATAGCCGATACCTGACGCCAAAATAATCACAACCACGCCAAGAATAATCGCTTCTAGCATGCCGTTGTTATAAATGGTCTCGGCTTGTTCTAATGACTGCTCTAATTCTCCGGTAGCAACATTGTTGAACTCATTGAGTAATACCATGCCGTTATCAATTTTTGTCGCTAGGTTTTGAATGTTGGTGTAGAGATCATTTTTGGCCGTTAGGTAAGCAAAATGTTGATCAAGTACGCCGCCGGGCTTGCCAATATCTTGAGTAAATTGCGCGACTGAGTCATCGAACTTTCCTCGAATCGCCGGCACTTGTGTTAGTAAGCTATTAAATGCGTAGTTAAGATGAGAGACCGCTTTGGTGTTCTTCTCTACCGCTTGTTTTACGAATGCGGTATCACTACTTGCCAATGCGTCAGATGTGGCAATTTCAGCATCTTTTAGTTTAATAAAGTAGCTTTTTGCGACCAGTTTGACAGAGATACTCTTTTGACCCGCTACATACTCTTTCATACCGAGGTTTAGCTCAGAGGTGAGCTTCTGAAAACGGCGGACAGACTGTTGTACTTGCTCTTGATTCGAGAACATTTTTTGATAATTGTTCATCGCCTCTTGTGCTTCAGAAAAATATTGTTGCTCAAGTTGAGCCAGTTTTTCAATGTCATCACTTAATTGTGGGTAGGCTTTACTGGCCGTTTCAAGCTGAGTTGATATTTGTTGGTACTCTTTTTGAGCCGCAGAGAAACTACTTCTACTTTGCTCCATCCGTGCGGCGTCTTGTGTAGTCAGGAAGTCTTTAAAGGCTTTATCTGCGGATAATAACTGCACGCTAGTTTGATTGGAGAGAGAGACGAGTGGCAGTGATTGCTGAGTTACCGTACTGAATTTTGAATGGATATCATTGATTCCACCAAGCATGATAGTAATGGTTACTATAAACATAATGACAATAACTAAAAATCCAGCGTACATACGCTTGATTACCGAACCTTTCATTCTCTCTCCTCGCTTATAAAAAGCATAAAACAGCCAATGAGCTGTTTTAAATATGGGCTTTGAGCCCATTAATAAATGTTTACATCTTAGCTTCATTTCGGCGCGCATACTGAGATAGCTACCTCAAAACTAATGACAAATTCATGTGCTACATGAATTTTTCAGTGATTGAACACTGTTTTTAATTGTGATTTTTAGACCCTTCACGCATACTTAGCCGGATATAATTTCGCTGTAAGGAGCATAAAATGGCCGAAGAAACCATCTTTAGTAAAATCATTCGTAAAGAGATCAAGTCTGATATCGTTTATCAGGATGATTTGGTCACCGCATTTCGAGATGTCACCCCACGAGCTCCTAGCCACATTTTAATCGTACCCAATAAGCTTATTCCTACCATCAATGATATTGAGGAACAAGATGAGCTAACCATGGGACGTATGTTTACTGTGGCGAAAAAATTGGCCAAGGAAGAGGGCATTGATGAAGATGGCTACCGTTTAATCATGAACTGTAACAGTCATGGTGGACAAGAAGTTTACCACATTCATATGCACTTGCTTGGTGGCCGACCATTAGGCCCACTGCTGCTTGGTTAAATTTCAACAAAGATTAAAGAAAGAACTATGTTGAAAAATAAAGGCATAAAGCAAGTTGTTCGCTTCGCTTTTGTTGCATCTTCGGCTGCAGTCATTACCGCATGTTCATCAATTTCTGCTGGCAATCTATTTAGCCATTACAGTATGCAAAACAGCGCTGTATATAGAGCGGTTGAATTAGGTGATTATCAGCAGGCCGAGGATCTACTGCCTGACCTGGTGGGTGGCGATATCCTGGATAATATGGAAAAGGGCAGGGTAACCTTCTTAAACCAGTCTTATTCGGAGAGCAAAAGCTATCTTGAAAGCAGTGAATGGGCGGTAAGAAAACAGCAAGAGCAGGCCACCATCTCCATTAGTGAGAGTGCAAAAGATCTCGGCTCATTAGCCATTAATGATAATTTAAAAACCTACCATCCTGCTGACTATGAGCTTGGCTTTCTGCATCTCTATCTTGGCTTAAACTATCTGAAAGAGAATTCTCTTGAAGGCGCTTTGGTTGAAGTAAGAAAAGCAAACCAAGTACAAGAAAGAGCAAAAGCAGAACGTCAAAGTGAGCTAGAAGCGGCTGAAAACGAAATGAAGCAGAGTGGCTTAAGTCCCAATCTGGGGTCCATTTTAGCCAACTATCCAGATGCAGGAAGCTCACTACAAGCGGTTCAAAATGGCTATTTATTGTATTTATCCGCGTTACTTTATGAAACCGCAGGTGAGTTAAATAACGCCTATGTAGATTACCGTCGGGCTTTAGCGGTGATGCCAGAGAATCGTGAAGTAATAGACGGCACTATTCGTGTTGCGAAGTCTCTCGGAATGAGAAGTGATCTAGCTTTACTGACAAAAGAGTATGGAAATCGTCAGCGACTTGCGGATGGTCAGTCTAGAATTATAGTGATTGATGAACAAGGCGTTGTGTCCGCTAAACAGGGTTGGAAACAGTCTCTACCGGTATACTCCAATGGTGACTGGGCATACTACACTCTATCGTTGCCGTATTACCCTAACGCTGTTTCGCCACGATTTGCTACGCTTAAATTGGATAGTAAGGCATTTACTCATTCCAAATTGGTTAATGTAAATGTAATGGCACAACAAGATTTATCTGAACGCCTGCCAACTATATTAATTAGGCAAGCGCTAAGAGTGATCGCAAAAGAGCAGCTTCGTCGTGAGACGTCAAACAAGGATGATGTTGGTAATTTATTGATAAATGTATGGAATGTATTAACTGAGCAGCCGGACACTCGGGGCTGGCAAACCTTACCTGCCAATGTATATAGCAGCAGTTCGGTGGTTGCCGCTGGCAAGCATACACTCAGTTATGCTGATAATATTTATCCGATTACTACGGAACCCAATCAAACCACACTTGTCTGGTTATCTAGGCAAGGAAACAGTTCAACCATTTGGCATAAACAGCTGGGGAATCTTCAATGAAAAAAATTACGCTGATTTTTTTGTTTACGGTGGCATTAATAGGTTGTGCTAAAAATACCGCTGGATTAAGAGTCGATGGCGATTCTCAAAACGTTATGTTTGGAGATAGCGTACTCGGTGGGCGTGTTGCGATTGATAATATTGCGACGGTTGATGTCGAAAATCACGCCCGAGGTATTGTTACGCTCACAAGCCAGTACAAAGCAGATTTACATGTTCAATATCGGTTTTACTGGTATGACAATCAAGGTTTAGAAGTGAACTCTAAACAGAGTGCATGGAAACAACAAATTATTCGAGGCTTCGAAACTATTTCAATATCGGAGGTCTCAATTAACCCAAATGGCAAACAATTCCGCGTTCAAATTCGCCAAGCAGATAAATAAGGAATCAAAATGAAAAAAGGTGTTATTGCTCTTTTAGGCTTAGCTATGATTTTAGGTGGCTGTTCAACTAAGGTAAGTTACGGAGATGCGCAAGAAGCGGAAACCACCACCATTGATTTTGGCTCGACTGATTTACAAAAGATTGCCGCAGAAATGACAGATAGCATGCTGATGTCTGGCTCTGTTGCGGCGATTACACGAGATAATCGTCCTATCGTTTTTGTTGAACGTATTAAAAACAAAACCAGTGAACATATCGATACTGAGTCAGTAACAGATACCATTAGTACTAAGATGCTTAACTCAGGCAAGTTTCGTTTTGTAGATATGGACCGTGTTGAGTCGGTACGTAAACAGCTTAACTTCCAAAACAATGATGAACTAGTGAATCAGAGCAGTGCTATTCAGTTTGGTAAAATGGTTGGCGCGCAATATATGCTGTATGGCAACCTAGCAAGCATTGTTAAGCAGACAGGCAGTAAGAAAGACGTTTACTATAAAATGACAATGCGTCTGATGGATCTAGAAAGTGGCTTAATTGAATGGGCAGATGAAACTGAGATTCGAAAACAGCAAGAAAAAAGTTTACTAGGCCTGTAACAGCGCGATTAGAAACTAGGGTCAACAGACCCTAAAAATAGAGGGAATTCAGTGGCTAAAATGTCATGGAATGAAGCGATATCGCTTGATGAAACGCTATTGTCACTGAATGACTTCTTTGATGCCCCACCATTAATCGCAGAAACATTGGCAGGAGGTTTGACTAACCGTTGCTGGAAAATAGTTTCTAGCGATAACAACAGTTATGTTTGGCGACCTGTCTCTTCCATATCTCACCGTTTTGCTATTTCTCGTGTTCGCGAGCAGAAACTGCTGGAATCATTAAAAGAGCATGACTTTGCTCCTGACCCCATCTATTTGAGTGATAAAGGCTTGCTAGTGGAGTGGTTGGAAGGAGATGTTAACCAGTTCCCTATGGGTGAAACTGAAATAATCGCTACGCTGTGTAAAATTCATTCCGTCAATATTACCAATAAACCTGTACCGTTATTTTGTTATACGGCAAAACTGGATGGTTACTGGTTGCAGTTAGAGAGTCACTACAAAACGCCGCAGTTGGAACAACTGTATACGAGATACAGAGCATTACCTACCATTCCTTCGGTAGAGCCAAGTTTGTGTCATCTCGATTTAGGGCAATATAATATGGTGATGACCAATCAAGGGATAAAAGTGATTGATTGGGAGTATGCTGGAGTGGCTGATCCAAGAATGGATTTAGCCATGACGATAGATATTGCTGGACTGAACATGCCGCATGCGGTTGCGAGTTATTGCAAGTTACGTGGAATAGAAGAGATTGATCATTGGTTAACAGGGGTTAATCACTGGCAACCGCGCAATCAAACAATGGCACTGCTATGGTACTTACTCGCTTATCAGCTTTGGCAAGATGAGTGTTATTTGCTGGATGCTGAACGTTTGTTGTCAGTGCTTAGCGAACGAGTTATTGGTCGGTAGTGTGAAAGTGCTCGTACCTGATTTGGCTAGATGACGACACCTCGCAGCTAATGCCGAGTATAAAGCACCAGCAAACTGCTGCAAAAATCGTCTCGAACGGTCAACAGACCCTAGGACAATTATTAAAAAATGTGTGATAGCAGTTCACATTCTTATTAATCGTGGTAGATTTAAGCTAGGAATGGGGAGAAGTACAATGATTATATATTTACACGGATTTGATTCAACAAGCCCTGGCAATCACGAGAAAGTATTACAACTTCAGTTTATCGATCAAGATGTAAGATTTATAAATTACAGTACCTTACACCCTAAGCATGATATGCAACATTTACTTAAAGAAGTGCACAAAGCAATTGAGGCATCAGATGATCCGCATCCAATTATTTGTGGTGTTGGTTTAGGCGGGTATTGGTCAGAGAGAATTGGTTTTTTATGTGGTATTAAGCAAGTTATATTTAACCCTAATTTGCATCCAGAAACTAATATGCAAGGTAAGATTGATAGGCCAGAAGAGTATGAAGATATTGCCACCAAGTGTGTCGCGCAATATCGAGACAAAAACAGAGAGCAATGCTTGGTTATCCTATCTACTCAAGATGAAGATTTAGATAATAAAAAAGCACTGCAAGAGCTGCAAGAGTATTACCAAGTCATATGGGATGAAACTCAAACCCATAAGTTTAAAAAGATATCTCAGCATCTACAAACGATTAAAGCATTTAAGAACAACTAGTTCGCCGGTGGTTTGTTGCTGAAATATGGCAGATTAAGAATTGAAACCAGACTATATAGTCTGGTTTTTTTTGATCGGTACACTGTCGTACCTACCGTTATTTCCCACCCAATAAATGGTCACTCCCCGATTCGATATCTTATTAGTGACTGTCTGCTTAGTGACTGTCCGTTTTAATAGGCACCAAAATAAGTGGTTTTGTGATCTAACTCAATAAATGGTTGCGGTATACAATTTGCTGGCTATAATGAAAATTCAACTTTATTTGATTTATATCAATTTTAGTTGAATAAATAAGAGTGAGGAAAAAGTACTCACCCAGAAAAGTCAGGAACAGATTTATACCGTTTGATCTTGGATCAAACGTATCGAGATTTATCTTTAATTGGAGTGTTATATGACTCATATTGTTATTGTTGGCGGTGGCGCTGGTGGACTGGAGTTAGCCACAAAACTTGGCGATACATTTGCAAAAAAGAGCAGTGTAAAAGTCAGCTTAGTAGACAAAAATGCCAGCCACTTATGGAAACCTTTATTGCATGAAGTGGCTACGGGGTCGCTGGATGAAGGTGTGGATGCGTTGAGTTATCGTGCTCATGCTAAGAATCACGGATTTAATTTCAAATTAGGTAGCTTGGAACAGATCGACAGAGAGAAAAAGAGCATTACTCTGGGTGAGATTCGCGACGAACAGAACGCTTTATTGCTGCCAAAGAGGGAACTGAACTATGACATATTAGTCATGGCTCTGGGATCGACATCCAATGACTTTAATACTCCAGGGGTAAGAGAACACTGTATATTTTTAGACAGTCCAGAGCAGGCGCACCGTTTTAGAACACAGATGAACAATGAGTTTTTAAAGCTGCATGCCAAGTCAGGACAAGGCACTGTCGATATTGCGATTGTTGGTGCCGGTGCCACTGGAGTCGAGCTTTCTGCTGAGCTTCATAACGCAATAAAAGAGCTGCGTACTTATGGTTTCGGTGATCTGGACTCGAGTAAGTTAAATGTGAGCTTGGTTGAAGCAGGGGAGCGTATATTACCAGCACTACCAAGTCGAATATCTTCAGCCGCTCACCACGAACTAACAAAACTGGGGGTGAAGGTTCGTACTGCAACCATGGTAACCAAAGCTGATGAAAATGGATTGACCACCAAACAGGAAGAGTTTATTCCTGCCAGTATCATGGTATGGGCAGCAGGTATTAAAGCCCCAGACTTTATTAAAGACATTGCTGGACTGGAAACAAACCGAATTAATCAATTGGTTGTGAAAGATACTCTGCAAACCACCCGTGATGACGACATCTTTGTGATTGGTGATTTGGCACAATGTACCCAAGCTGACGGTTCATTTGTTCCTCCACGAGCACAAGCTGCACATCAAATGGCCAGTCAGGCATACAAAAACATCATCGCCAAGATGAATGACCGCGAGCTTAAGCCGTATCTGTATAAAGATCATGGTTCACTGGTGTCGCTAAGTCGATTCTCCACCGTTGGCAGCTTAATGGGCAACTTAACCAAGGGCTCGATGATGGTCGAAGGACGGATAGCTAGGGTGGTGTATATTTCTCTCTATCGCATGCATCAAATGGCGCTTCATGGCCTTATTAAGACATCATTAATGATGTTGGTGGGACGAATTAATAAGGTACTGAGACCCAATCTAAAGCTGCATTAATAGATGAAAAAGGTTGATGGGATGTTTTAATGCTGAAATGACGGCTTGAGGTTATTCAGGGATAATAGAAAAGACTAAACCATCTTTTGGTTGGCCCGAAAATATAAATCGATTTCGGGCTACTCCTTCTTCTACCGCACCACAACACCTAGCCACATTGTGGCTGGGCAGATTGTGTCGATCGCACACAATTTCTAGCCGGGTAAGGCCTATTTGATCAAAGGCCATTTCAACAATGGCATCAACCGCTTCTTTGGCATAACCACAATGTTGGTGTTGGTCGGCAACCCAGTAGCCTAAACTGGCCATATTGGATGTGATAAAGATTTCTGTTAACGCAACCATTCCTAAAAATCGGTCGCTATTTCGCTCAAAAATACCAAAGCCATAACTGCTGTTTTTTATCCAGTTTAGGCGGTTGGCAACAATAAATTCATGGGCCTCTTTGCTGTCAAAATGGTGGTGGCACCAGTCTAACCAAGTATGCAAAGACGCCGATGATGATACTTTTTCAGCAAATTGATGCGAGTCGCTATTGCGCAAAATTCGCAAGTGCAACCGTGAGGTAAATATCTCAAACTCAGGTGTCACGGCGGTTATTCCGCAGCGACACGTCTAACTTGAATGATGATTCCCATTAAAGGGTGATCAATATAGTGGGTTTCACTGCTTCTCATTCGACGTTTTTGATCAAGGCGATAGCTCTTTAAAAACTCTTCAACCTGAATGGTTGGCGAGATCTCTTCTAGGTTGCCAATTTGTACCGTGTCATTTGATTCCGATTCAGACAGCTCTATCTCTTTATCCTCGATAATCACATCTCTGACCCCTGGTGCTTTGAGATCGAGTTGTGCTTCTAAGAATAGGTAGTGCTGAACATAAACTTGAATAACACCATCTAATTCATAGAGAGGGTTGTCAATGGTCTGTTCTGTTAATGCATTACCATTTGCGTCTGTTAAATCTACAAATTGGATTTTTTGGCTGCCGTCTGGATTGAAGTCGTTTGAGTAGTCTTTTCCTGCTCTTACTCTAAATTTAGGTGCGGCAGATTTACCCTGATCACCTTGTCGCCATGCCTTATAAAACAGCACCTCAAAGCCAGCGTGTTTTGTTAGCTTCTCAAACTGCTCATTTAACTGATATTCGTTTGATGGCAACAGTGTCGCTTTTTTACCATTTAGGTAAGCGGAGTTTTGTAACGTGCCCGCTGTTGTGATATCTATTTCAGATAAACTGTTCGGCCATGTTTCATTGCTTTGCTCAGGATTCACCGCTCGCTTGAATATAATCATCTCAATATCAAATTGTCGCTCAGCTGCATAGCTAGGAGCAGCGATGATGACGAGTAGCAATAAGATCAGTTTTTTCATTTCAACTCCACAAAAGGCGCTGAGTGTTTGTCCGTTCAGCGCAATAATGATTATATGCTCACAATAAGAGTGCCAGTATACTTATTAAGCCGATTTTGGCATTCTATTTTGTTGAAACTGGCTAATTAAATCGGAAATAAAACCAATTCGTTCCCTTCTATCGATCAATGACGCCGATATCTTTAATTTGGTCGGCCCTTCCATCGAGTATCTATTAGGATGGTTCTGCAGCATTTTAACCAAGAACATAGGGTTAATGCCTGCATCCGGGTAAAACTCGATGTAGCCTCCTTTATCGTGTGCTTCTATTTTCTTAATATCTATCTGCCTAGCTTGCTGTTTTACTTCGTTGACAGACAGCAGGTTTTTTGTGGCGTCGGGCAAGGGACCAAATCGGTCGATCAGTTCCACTTTCATTTCCGCCAACTCATTGATGTCTTTCACACTGGCAATACGTTTGTACATAGATAGACGGGTATTTACATCAGGAATATAGTCATCTGGTAGCAGCGAAGGCAATCTCAACTCCACTTCTGTCTGCTCTTTTAACAGTTCATCAAGTGAAGGCTCTTTCCCCTCTTTTAGTGCTTCAACAGCTTGTTCCAACATCTCCATGTAAAGAGTAAAACCGATGGACTGAATTTGTCCGCTCTGTTCGTCACCCAGCAGTTCACCTGCACCGCGAATTTCTAAATCGTGGGTTGCTAAGGTAAATCCGGCGCCCAAATCTTCCAATGATGCAATGGCATCAAGACGTTTAATCGCATCTTTGGTCATGGCCTTTGGATGAGGGGTAAGTAAATAGGCGTAGGCTTGGTGGTGTGAACGGCCAACGCGTCCCCTAAGCTGGTGTAGCTGCGCCAAGCCTAAGTTATCAGCTCGATTCATAATGATGGTATTGGCGGTAGGAACATCAATACCGGTTTCAATAATGGTGGTACAGACCAACAAGTTATATCGTTGATGATAAAAGTCATTCATCACCCTTTCTAACTCACGTTCTCTCATCTGCCCATGAGCCGTGGTGACACGCGCTTCTGGTATAAGCTTTTCTAGATCAGCGGCCACCTTATCAATATTTTCTACTTGGTTGTGTAAGAAGTAGACTTGTCCACCGCGCATGATCTCCCTTAGAACCGCTTCGCGGACAACCGCATCATCGTTTTGACGGACAAAGGTTTTTATTGCTAATCGTCGGGCCGGTGGGGTAGCGATAATGGATAAATCACGCATACCGCTCATCGCCATATTAAGGGTTCTGGGGATAGGGGTTGCGGTAAGGGTTAAAATATCTACGTCGGCGCGCATGGCTTTGACTTTTTCCTTCTGACGAACGCCAAACCTATGTTCCTCATCCACTATTAATAGACCTAAATCTTTAAATTTAATGTCATTTTGCAGCAACTTATGAGTACCAATTAAGATATCCACTTTGCCGTCAGCAGTGTCTTGTAATATCTGCTTCTGCTCTTTTGCGGATTTAAAGCGAGACAATACCTCTACACGGATTGGTAAGTTGGCAAAGCGGTCACGAAAGTTCTCAAAGTGCTGTTGTGCAAGCAGGGTAGTCGGTACTAAGACCGCAACTTGTTTGTCATTATCTGTGGAGACAAATGCAGCGCGCATGGCCACTTCTGTTTTACCAAAACCAACATCGCCACATACTAGCCTGTCCATCGCTTTTGCTTGGCACATATCGGACATTACCGCATTGATTGCGGTAGATTGATCGTCGGTTTCTTCAAAAGGAAAGCTGGCTTTAAATGTGGCGTATTGTCCTCTATCTAGGGCAAATTTATAGCCCGGTTTTAGCTCTCGTTTGGCATACACATCTAATAATTCAGCAGCAACATCTCGGACTTTTTCGGCTGCTTTTCGGCGAGCTTTTGTCCATGATTCACCACCCAATTTATGAATGGGGGCGTTATCTTCTGCGCCACCTGAATAGCGGCTAATTAGGTTTAATGATGCAACGGGAACATAAAGTTTGGCTCCATCTTGATATTCAAGAGTAACGTATTCGGTGGTTAGTCCGCCCGCCTCTAGGGTTTGCAGGCCAATATAACGGCCAATACCATGATCAAGGTGTACCACAGGTTGTCCGGTTTTTAACTCAGCAAGGTGCCGAATTACCGTGTCGCTATTCACCGCTTTCTTATCTTTTCTGCGTCGCTGTATAACGCGATCACCGAGAAGGTCGCTCTCACATATAATGGCAAAATCGGGAGAGGAGTGAATGAAGCCGTGTTCAGCGGCACCTAAAATCATTGTGTGCTGATGTGAACTTGAAATCGCTTGGCCTAAATCGTCGCATTGTACGGGTTTAAGCTTAATCGCTTGCAGAAGCTCTAGCAGTGCTTCACGCCGACCCTCCGATTCTACAGAGAAAACAACCTTACCCTTGTAACTTTCAAGCAATTTACGCAGTGATGCTAAAGGCTCTTTATGCTTGTGTTGAACATGGAGCTCGGGCAGTGGCTCGATATTTGGATTTGTTCGCCCCGCTTTTGTCTTTGCTGCTTGGATGTCTAATTGAACTTGCGGCAAGTCTTTAAATAAGCCAAACAGTTCGTCTTTTTTCAGCCAGAGCTTTTCTGGCTCTAGCAGAGGCCTTAATGGATCTACCCGGCGTTGATCAAAACGGTAATCTACGTCGGTAAGAAACAGATCAACCGCCTCTTCAATCGCACCAACGGTTAGCAGTTGGCTGTTATCCGGTAAGTAGTCAAATAGCGTTTCAGTTGAATCAAAAAATAGGGGCTGCCAGTACTCTATTCCTGCTGGCCATGTCCCTTTAGTCACCTGCATATAGACAGATTCTGGTTCACGGCGTGCCTCAAATTGTTGACGCCAGCGGTTACGGAATTCGTCAATAGCCTCTTTTGAGGTTGGAAACTCATGCGCTGGAAGTAGGCGAATTTCATCAATGCTATCTATGGTTCGCTGACTTTCTGGATCAAATGTTCGTATGGTGTCGATTTCATCATCAAAAAAGTCGATGCGAAATGGGCTGTCGCTCCCCATAGGGAAGAGGTCAATAATAGAGCCACGACTGGCGTATTCACCCGGCCCAAACACTTGATCTACATGTCGATAGCCGGACTTTTCTAACTGTATGCGTAGTTTGTCCAGAGAGTAAAGGTCGCCTGCTTTCACCATAAGGGTGTGTTGCATCAAGAAATCTCGTGGCGACTGTCTTTGTAGTAAGGTGCTGACAGGCACGATGGTGATGCCAGAGCGTTGTGTTGGTAGTTGGTACAACTTGGCAATACGATCAGAAATAATGTCCTGATGAGGTGAAAAATTATCGTAAGGCAGTGTTTCCCAATCAGGGAATAACGACACGTCGTCAGCTGAGAATTGCGCGACTTCACTGAGTAATTTCAGCGCTAACTGAGGATCAGGGACCACCAGCAGAGTATGACCGCTATGTTGACCCGCCAGCTCTGCAATTGCTAGCGGTAGAGAGGAGCCCAGTAGATTACCGACGTGTTTTTTATCTCCCGCTTTACTAGGGGAGAGTAACGAGAATAGTTGTGTATTTATTGACATGTGATTTATTGGTTTTCGCGTTCTTTTGATCGTTGGCGTAATAGTTTCTGCTGTTGATAAAGTGCCGCTTTAATCAGCAAATCTTGATCAATATCTCTCAGCATGCAGTAACTTAATGTGGCTTCGTAACCTAACTCACTCTGTTGACAGTCAATCACTTTTGCATAGCAATAGATGGCAGCCGCAGGATGGTCTAAAAATAGTTTAACGCGAGCAAGTTGACCTACCTCGACTTCGTGCGGAGCAATATAAGTAAACTGGCTGGCGCCGAATCGTGTCGTAATGCTGCGAATGCTATCGTCATCTTGTTGAGATATCATAAAAGTAAGCAGCAAGTTTAATTTACTGTTTTGATGCTCTATGAGCTGTATTAAGTGTTTAAAGTCACTGTTCTTTAATTCGTTGATGGCACTTTCTGCCAGACTATCCACTTGGCTAAATTCGCTTGCGACGATGAATGGCGCTGGAATTTCAGAGGTGAAAATAGTTTCACTAGGCAAGGTAAATTCTGCATTTAGCAGTTCAACATTGACCGTCAGTTTATGGTGTACTGTGAAAAATTCTTGTTGATCCATACCTTGCTTCCTCGTTGCTCAACGGTGTGAGCAATAACAATATCCCCTTTAGCTACTTTAAGTGGTAGCAGTGCTCGCTAGTATCGGCAAACCTCTTTACGCTGTTCATGTGTTGAGGTCTTGCTTGTTTGCTGTTTAGCCGCATCATCAAGTAAGCTGGGGGTAATAATTCTGCCTTATAGAACTACTGATTATCGCTAACTAAACGCACATAGCAAGAAAAGTCACTTTTCAATGGCATAAATTCTTATATTTCTTGTCAATTCTACCAAATAAACCTACAAACAAGTCCTATTAACCGTTACATTAAAGGCTGATTTCTATTTGGTTTTTTTGTTTATGTATCATCCTGTTTCGGCTTATATTGGATTGCGTTACTTACGAGGACGCTCTGGTGATAGATTTAGTCGTTTTGTTTCTTTAATGTCGACAGCGGGAATCACCATCGGTGTTCTTTCTTTAGTCACAGTTCTATCGGTCATGAATGGTTTTGAAGCTCAGCTAAAAGGGCGAATTTTAGGTGTGTTACCTCAGGCCGTAGTTCAGCAAGCTGAACAAAAAACCGAATTGACCTCATCTCCTCCTGCCTTCTTGGCGGAGCTACCCTACGTGACCAAAGTTGCTCCTGTGGTTAGGAGTGAGGTGGTAATACAAAGCCCTGCGCAATTGTCTGCGGGAATATTGTTAGGTATTCAACCTCTAGATGATGATGTTATCGCGGATCGTCTTATTGGTGGTTCGATTTCTGATTTGCAAGCAGGAGAGTATCGGATTTTTCTCGGCCATACTTTAGCTCGAAGTTTAAAAGTCTCCATGGGGGATAAAGTTAGGTTGATGGTCACCAGCGCGAGTCAATATACGCCGTTAGGTCGTATACCTAGTCAGAGAAACTTCACCGTTGCAGGCATTTTTAATACCGGATCAGATGTTGATGCCCAATTGATTATTGGTCATATCCAAGATATTGGTCGATTAATGAAATTTAACAGTAAAACCGTATCGGGGTGGCGGCTCTATTTTGATGACCCATTTGTGGTATCGACCCTTGCAGAACATACTCTGCCAGAGGGGTGGCACTGGAGTGACTGGCGTGAACAGCGTGGTGAGCTATTTCAAGCGGTTCGCATGGAAAAGAATATGATGGGATTGATGCTAGGGCTGATTGTTGCCGTGGCGGCGTTTAATATTATATCAGCACTGATTATGGTGGTGATGGAAAAGCAGTCTGAAGTGGCGATTCTGAAGACCCAAGGATTGAAGCAGAATCAGGTATTGGCTATTTTTATGATTCAAGGTGCCAGTAGCGGCATCATTGGTGCCTTAGTTGGTGGTGTGCTTGGCGTATTGTTGGCATCGAACCTCAATGGCTTACTACAGTCAATGGGAGTTGCGCTATTTGCCATGGGAGGAGAACTTCCTGTCGTCATTGACCCTGTTCAAATTTTGTTTGTTATTTTATTGGCGATATTGCTCAGCTTATTTGCCACCCTGTTTCCTTCTTACCGCGCATCGTCGGTGCATCCTGCTGAGGCTTTAAGATATGAGTGATTTTTTACAATGCCGTTCAATATGTAAAACCTATCGTGAAGGTTCAATGGATACGGAAGTGCTTAAAGGGGTTAGCTTCTCCATTGATAAAGGGGAGCTGGTTGCGATTATTGGCACGTCGGGTTCAGGTAAAAGTACCTTGCTACATATTCTTGGGGCACTGGACCATGCAACAGAAGGGGATGTGTCGTTTTTAGGGCAGCAGTTGCATGCCTTATCTGCCAATAAACAAGCAAAGATCCGCAATAAGCATTTAGGCTTTGTGTATCAGTTCCATCACTTGCTTGCTGATTTTTCAGCGGTAGAAAATGTCGCTATGCCTCTACTTATCGGGGGAGAGAATGCGAGCCTTGCTAAGAAAAAAGCGACAGAGATGCTTGATAGAGTTGGTTTATCTCATCGCTTGTCACATAGACCTTCAGAGCTTTCTGGTGGCGAACGTCAACGAGTGGCGATTGCAAGGGCGGTGGTAAATAACCCTGATCTAGTCCTTGCAGATGAACCAACAGGTAATTTAGACCATAAAACAGCATTAGCCATTTATGATTTGATGAGAGCATTGAACGAAGAGTTTGGTACCGCTTTCTTAGTCGTGACTCACGATGGTGAATTAGCGGGGAAAATGGATCGTCAGTTGCATATGCAAGATGGCCTACTTGTTGCGAAAAATCCGCCTGTATCAACAGATGAACTTGGCTTAACCGACGATAAGGAGGATTAAGGTGTTTTCATCGCTCTCTTTTCTTATCGGACGTCGCTTTAGTGGCGCAAAACAGAGAAATAAATTAGTTTCATTTATCTCAATTTCTTCCACCATTGGTATCACTGTTGGTGTAGCGGTGATCATTATTGGCTTATCTGCGATGAACGGTTTTGAACGAGAGTTACAAAACCGAGTGTTATCTGTGATTCCTCATGGTGAGTTTGAAGGTGTTAAAGGTGGTATAGAGAACTGGCAACAGCTAGCTTCCACTGCCGAACAGCACAGCAATGTGGTTGCTGCTGCACCGTATGTTCGCTTTACCGCGCTAGCGGAAAAGGGACAAAAGATCAAAGCGCTTGAAGTTAGGGGAATTGACCCACAAAAGGAGATGTCGGTTTCAAACCTTAACCGCTATATTGACGAAGATGTGTGGCAAAACTTTAAAGCTGGGCAACAACAGATCATCTTAGGAAAAGGTATCGCAGATAACTTAGGCTTAAAGGTAGGGGATTACGTGACTTTATTGATTCCTGTTGCCGGCAGTTCAGTGACTAAGGTTCAAGCTCCAAAGCGACAACGAGTAAAAGTGAGTGGTTTGTTGAGTCTAGGAGGACAAATTGATCACTCATTGGCCCTTATTCCGTTACAAGATGCCCAGCAATATAGTCGTCTAGATAACAAAGTAACAGGGGTGTCTGTCAAAACGGATGATGTTTTTAATGCGCCGCTTATCGTTAGGCAAATCGGCAGTAACTTATCTGTGTATGTCTATTTAAAGAGTTGGAAGCAGAAATACGGCTTTTTGTATCGAGACATACAGTTAGTTAGAACAATCATGTATTTAGTGATGGTTCTGGTGATAGGGGTCGCCTGTTTCAACATTGTCTCTACGCTTATGATGGCGGTAAAAGATCGTGCGGCAGAAATCGCTATTTTACGGACCATGGGTGCCAGCGATGGTTTGATAAAGCGCGTGTTTATCTGGCTTGGGGTTCTTTCTGGTGTCTTGGGGAGTATTGTGGGAACAGTAATAGGTGTCGCGGTGGCTGCCAACCTGACGACATTAATATCGCTTCTGGAACGAGCGATTGGACACCAGTTTTTGTCGGGAGATATCTATTTTGTTGACTTTTTACCCTCCCAGGTGAATCTATCTGATGCCGTTATCGTCTCTTCTACAGCGATTATTCTTAGCTTGTTAGCGACTTGGTATCCTGCCAAAAAAGCCAGTCAGATGAATCCTGCATCAGTATTGAGTGCAAAATAACCTCAGTTTTCGCGGAGAATGTTTGTATTAATCGTTTTCCGAGAGAGATCTTATAACCGCGATACTAGCTCTGTCATTGCAGCGTCTTGCTGCAATGCAAGCTGAAATTCAGACATTCACTTCCAAATAGCCGTTACAAAAACGCTATCTTGATTTACGTTGCTGCCAGCTTCTGACGACTGAATAACGCCATAAACCTCGAATACCAAAATAGCCAATCGAAGCGCAGACGACGCCGCAAACTAAGCAGCCTAGTAAGAATGGAGGCCCAATAGTACTCATTTGATTGACAATAAAGTCCCAAGATACTTCGAAATGAAAATGTTGAGAAGGGGTGCGAAGTATGACGGCTCCTACCTTATAACAAAAGTAGAACATGATAGGCATGGTGATGGGGTTACTGACCCAAACAAGTGCAACAGCAAGAGGAAGATTCACACCCAGCGCGATTGCCATCCCAGCAGACATGATCATCTGACTTGGTAGGGGAACAAAAGCCATAAACAGACCAAGAGCGAAAGCTCCGGAAGCTGAGCGACGATTTAGACACCATAGATTTGGGTTATAAAGCAAATTACCAAATATTCTAAGTGCCTTTTGACGCTTGATGACTTCATGATCTGGCATGAAACGCTGTATTAACTTCTTTGGCATTGGGAAAAATGACTCTCTATTTTAACTACTGCAATCTCGTTATATTTACTGTTACCGCGTTCATCGCTTTATATGTTGGAATTCCTCCTGACTGGCGATGGTGGCTGGTTATCACGCTTATTCTCTTTGGCAGTATACGCATTCCTTCCCTGAGATGCTGCTATCCACTGTTACTCGCACTTGGGGTGATCTTATTCAATAATTATCTTTTTCAGAAAAAAATCGAAAATCTCTTCCAAGAAGGGGAAGATATTATCATAAATGCTCGTGTTGAAAGCTTTTTTGATCAAATAACTTACGGATATAAAAGTTTAATTAAAATATATGCCATAAACGGAAAGCAACTTCCGCTGTTATTTAGACCTCGTATACAATTCGTTTACCCGCAGAGTACACCACTTCGACTTGGTGAACACTGGAAACTCAAGGTTAAACTAACAGAGGTAAACGGAAGGTTAAATGAGGCAGGTTTTGATCAAGAAAAATACTTCCTAAGCCAAAACTGGCAAGCAAAAGGTGCGCTGCAGGCGTCAGCTGAAAACCATTTGTTAAAGCCATCGAACTCATATCGTCTCGTATTACATCAACGAATGCAGCAGCAGTCCCAGTTGTTACCTCAGCGAGCGATTTTAACCGCACTAAGTTTTGGTGACCGTTCTCAGATAAGCGATTCCCAATGGTTACAGCTTAAAAATAGCGGGTTAATTCATCTAGTGGCTATTTCGGGATTGCATATTGGTATGGCTTTCGTTTTTGGGTGGAAGTTAGGTGTTGCGATTCGCTGGGTATGTCCTCAGGGTTATTGGCTACCATTAGGCTGCGCAATGGTGTTGGCGTTAAGCTACTCGTGGTTAGCGGGGTTTAGTTTGCCGACGGTTAGAGCGCTACTTATGTGCTCTATATTGGCATTTTTCCACTTGCAACGTCTGCACTATAGCCAATGGTTTATCTTTCTGTTGACCTTGAATCTTCTGCTTGTTTTTGACCCATTGTCGCTATTGTCTATGAGCTTTTGGATGTCTTTCTCTGCGGTATTTGTTATTTATCTGATTTTAAGACTGCCATATGTCAATCAACAGTACGGATTCAATAAGTGGTTGAGGATTCAGTTGATCCTCTCTCTGGCAATGTTGCCTTTTACCATTCTGTTTTTTGATGGTATTAGCTTAATGGCACCCTTGTATAACCTTTGGTGCATTCCTTGGTTTACTTTCGTATTGATTCCATTGTTGTTTCTCTGCCTTTTTCTAACCATGATTTGCCCTGAAATATCCTCCGTTTTCTGGAATTTACTAGACGACTTATTAACGCCTGTAATGTTTAGTCTCCAATATGCAACATCGAGCTGGCTGACATTTCCCTGTGGTGTTGGGGTGAATTTACTGTTTATCGCTTTGTTATTTATTGTTCGCGGATTGCTAGGAAAGAAGCTGCATAACCTATTAGTTTTATCTAGCGTGAGTCTGGTTATGTTGAGTGGCAAAAATAGCGTTGATCACTCAGCCGTTCAGCCTTGGCAAGTGAGCATCCTTGATGTTGGACATGGGCTGGCAGTGATGATCACCAGTGGCGATAAAGTTGCTTTATATGATACGGGTAATCGGTGGGGGCAGGGCAGTATTGCTCAATCAGTGATTATTCCGGTTCTTATGAAGCGAGGCCATACAGAGATTGATACTCTGATATTAAGTCATCTGGATTCAGATCATGCGGCTGGCAAATCCATTGTAGAGCAGCAACTAAAACCGCAACATAAATATGCTAGTCAGTTGATGGCTGAATATCAGCCTTGCATTCAAGGTGTAACTTGGCAGTGGCAGCAGTTACAGTTTGCCGTGTTATGGCCGCCTAAACAGGTAATCAGAGCCTATAATCCTCACTCTTGCGTGATTAAAATTAGTGACGGGATCTCTTCTGTTTTATTAACGGGGGATATCACCACCATCAGTGAGTGGCTGTTGGTTCGTCAACCTGAACAGTTGCAAGCAGATGTCCTTTTGGTTCCCCATCACGGCAGTAACAGTTCCTCTTCCATGGCTTTTATTAACGCGGTATCGCCATCTGTTGCCATTGCTTCTGTGGCAAAGAATAATCAATGGCATTTGCCAAGTAGCGAAGTTAAAGCGCGCTATAGCCAAAACGGAACAAAATGGTTTGATACCGGCCAGTCCGGACAAATAAATATTGATTTTGATAACACAGGTTGGGTTTTATCGGAAATGCGAGCATCACAATCACTGGCTTGGTATAGGCAGATGCTTCGGAAGGGAGTAGAATAGACAGATTATTGTCCCAAAAATCAATGCACTTCTATGTCCGAACTACAAGATGAGACCACGCTAGCGACGTTTAAACGTTTGTGGACCTACATCCGAGACTATAAATCAGGTCTTATTGCTGCGGTTATCGCATTAATTGTTAATGCTGTTTCTGATACCTACATGATCTCTCTGCTGAAACCTTTACTTGATGAAGGTTTTGGTGACGTTGAAAGCGATTTTCTAAAGATTCTTCCTATTATTATATTTGTCGCCATGATGGTGAGAGGGGCGAGTGGTTTTGTCTCTACCTACTGTCTTTCATGGGTCTCGGGCAATGTGGTCATGCGAATGAGAAGAGCACTGTTCGACCACTTTATGCACATGCCTGTCAGCTTTTTTGATAAAGAATCTACAGGGGCATTACTGTCTCGTATTACTTATGATTCTGAACAAGTTTCTGCCGCAACGAGCCGGGCATTGGTGAGCATTGTTCGTGAAGGGGCGAGTATTGCAGGTTTGCTGGTATTGATGTTTTGGAATAGCTGGCAGTTATCATTGGTGCTGTTAATTATCGCCCCAGTGGTGGCTATTGCTATTGGTGTCGTATCGAAACGATTTAGAAAAATTTCTAAAAGCATCCAAACGGCAATGGGAGTGGTAACGACTTCATCAGAGCAGATGCTTAAAGGCCATAAAGTGGTGCTGAGTTATGGTGGTCAAGATGTTGAGCGTTCGCGATTTGATACCGTGAGTAATAAGATGCGTCAGCAATCGATGAAGCTGGTTGCTGCTCAAGCGATGGCGAACCCAATTATTCAACTGATCGCTTCTATTGCATTGGTTGTTGTGCTCTACCTTGCCAGTATCGATGAAATTAAAAATACCCTCACTCCCGGAACCTTTGGTGTGGTGTTCTCTGCTATGTTTGGTTTAATGCGTCCGTTAAAAGCATTGACCAATGTAACCTCAGATTTCCAACGAGGAATGGCCGCAAGCCAGACGCTATTTGCGCTGATGGATCTTGAAACAGAAAAAGATACAGGAACATATAAAACAGACAAAGCTGAAGGGTTAGTGAGTGTTGAGGATGTGACATTTACCTATTACGGCAGTGAAAAACCGGCGTTGAAAAAAGTAACTTTCGATATTCCTGTTGGAAAAACCGTCGCTCTGGTAGGGCGATCCGGTTCAGGTAAGAGTACCATCGCCAACCTATTTACCCGATTTTATGATGTGGATTCGGGAACCATTAGCCTTGATGGTAAGAACATCCGAGAGTTTGAATTGACAAATTTACGTAGCCACTTCGCGTTAGTTTCGCAAAACGTACATCTGTTTAATGACACTATCGCCAATAATATTTCATATGCAGCAACGGAAAAATACAGCCGAGAGCAGATAGTAAAGGCGGCTGAGTTGGCTCATGCCACTGAATTTATTAATGAAATGGAAGATGGTTTTGATACCATTATTGGCGAGAATGGCGCTAGCCTTTCTGGTGGACAAAGACAGAGAATCGCTATTGCTAGAGCACTGTTAAGAGATGCATCGGTACTGATTTTAGACGAAGCGACATCGGCGTTGGATACTGAATCAGAAAAAGCGATTCAATCTGCTTTAGCCGAATTGCAAAAAGATAAAACAGCGCTGGTTATTGCTCACCGTCTCTCAACGATTGAACAGGCGGATGAAATATTGGTTATTGACGACGGTGAAGTGATAGAACGTGGTGCACATAAAGAGTTGATTGAAAATGATGGTGCCTATGCTCAGCTTTACCGAATTCAGTTTGGTGAATAGACACTATGGTAGAAAAGATATGGTTTGAGAATCATTTTCTATCTCGGCTATTGTGGCCTCTATTATGGCCATTAAGTCAGATTTTTAGACGCATTAGTCTCTATCGACGTAAGCAGTTTTTGCTTAAT
The DNA here is from genome assembly GCF_013114595.1 of Vibrio sp. 99-8-1. Classification (GTDB taxonomy): domain Bacteria; phylum Pseudomonadota; class Gammaproteobacteria; order Enterobacterales; family Vibrionaceae; genus Vibrio. The sequence goes on from NZ_VTXE01000028.1 coordinate 43,090, forward strand.
AGCGATCACGCTTTTCGCGCTGATGTTCCTGTGGTGGTGGTGGGTAACATTACCGCCGGGGGGAATGGAAAAACACCCGTCGTGATATGGTTAGTCGAGCAGTTGCAAAAGCAGGGGCTCAAGCCGGGTGTTGTTTCTAGGGGTTATGGAGCCAAAGCCGACCAGTATCCGTTGGTTGTTGACGCGTCAACTTCGACCAAAGCTTGCGGCGATGAACCAAAGCTTATTTTTGAAAGAACCAAAGCACCAGTAGCGGTTGACCCAAAGCGAGCGAATGCAGTCAAAGCGTTAGTAGCGCAAGGTGTTGACATTATTATTACTGATGATGGCTTGCAACATTATGCACTGGATAGAGACATAGAGTTGATTGTGGTTGATGGTGCAAGACGGTTTGGTAATCAAGCTTACATTCCTTTAGGGCCACTTCGAGAAGGTACAGAACGGTTAGCCAGCGTTGATTTTGTTATTACCAATGGCGGCACAGCAGAGACGGGCGAAATGCCAATGTCTTTGCAACCGGGTTTAGCGGTTAATTTGGTGACAGGAGAAAAGATCTCAGTAACTGAGTTAGAGAAGTTAGTGGCATTTGCAGCAATTGGTCATCCTCCTCGTTTCTTTAATACCTTAAACTCGATGGGCGCCGAGCTGATAAAATCACAGGGATTTCCTGATCACAAAGATGTTGAGCTTGCTGAAATCGAAGCTTTAGAAAGAATTGGAAAACATGTCATCATGACAGAAAAAGATGCTGTTAAGTGTGTTGGTTTTGCAAAGCGAAATTGGTGGTATCTACCGGTTTCCGCTTGTTTTACTGACGCAGACCAACAGCAAATCATTAAAAAAATATTAGATGTTAGGAAAGAGTATGGATCACCGTCTACTTGAGATTGTTGCCTGTCCTGTCTGCAAAGGCAAATTAACCTTTGATGCTGAGAATCAAGAACTGATCTGTAAATTGGATCGACTGGCTTACCCTATTAAAGAGGGGATTCCTGTGCTGCTTGAGTTTGAAGCGCGTTCAATCAACATGAATGAGGCTCGATAATGTCATTTACAGTGGTCATTCCTGCACGATATCAATCGTCTCGTTTACCGGGTAAACCGTTAGCGGATATTGGTGGAAAACCGATGATCCAATGGGTTTATGAACAGTCGGTAAAGTCGGGAGCTCAACAGGTAATTATTGCCACTGATGATAAACGCGTAGAGCAGGCCGCCCTGTTGTTTGGTGCGACGGTTTGTATGACCTCTTCTGCTCATGAATCTGGAACAGAGCGATTGGCAGAAGTGATTGAAAAAATGCAGATTGATCGTCAGCACATTATCGTTAATGTTCAAGGTGACGAGCCGCTTATACCTCCCGCTATTATTAAGCAAGTCGCAGATAACTTAGCCAGTAGTGATGCGCCAATGTCTACCCTTGCGGTTGAAATTGAACATCAATCTGAGGTGTTTAATCCAAATGCCGTTAAAGTGGTGACAGACAAAGAGGGCTATGCGTTGTACTTCAGTCGTGCTTCTATCCCTTGGGACAGAGATAATTTTGCTACTGAAAACAAAAAAGTCGCGCAACCACTATTAAGGCATATCGGAATCTATGCTTATCGCGCTGGTTTTATAAATACCTACATTAATTGGCAACCAACCGCTTTAGAGAAAATCGAATGCTTAGAGCAGTTGAGAGTGCTTTGGCATGGTGAAAAAATCCATGTTGATGTGGCTCTAGAGTCTCCTGCGGCAGGAGTCGATACTCCTGAAGATCTTGAGGCGGTAAGAGAGATTGTCGCCAAGTTATAGAAAAGAAAGGGCTAACCTATGTTAGCCCTTTCTTTTTGTCGGTCTATACGTGGTGACTTTTATCTTACGCAGATTCACCTCTAGCGGGACAGGCGCTTAAAATATTTCGCCGTCCGGTCTCTGTTAGCTCTTCTAGGACCACATCAAAGCCCCATAAACGGTACAAGTGCTTCATGACCTCTTCGTGTCCATCGGAGAGTGGGATTCTGTCATGCGGGACATATTGAAGTATCAATGAACGGTCGCCACGTACATCAACATTCCACACTTGAATGTTAGGTTCTAAGTTACTCAGGTTGTATTGAGCCGCCAGTTTTTCTCTGATAAGTCGATAGCCGGGATCATCATGAATATGGCTGACTTCAATAAAGTTTTTACGGTCATCATCGAGAACTGAAAACAGCTTGAAATCACGTATTACTTTCGGTGATAGATACTGACTAATAAAACTTTCATCTTTAAAATTATGCATAGCGAAATGGACGGCATCTAGCCAATCGCTTCCTGCAAGGTCGGGAAACCACTCTTTATCCTCATCTGTTGGTTCTTCACAAATCCTACGTATATCTTGAAACATAGCAAAGCCAAGCGCATAAGGATTGATACCACCGTAGTAAGGGCTGTTGTAGGCGGGCTGCGCCACAACATTGGTATGACTGTGTAGAAATTCTAAAATAAATTTGTCACTAACGACGCCTTCATCATAGAGATGATTGAGTATGGTGTAGTGCCAGAAGGTAGCCCAGCCCTCGTTCATTACTTGAGTCTGTTTTTGTGGGTAAAAATATTGGCTGACTTTACGTACTACACGAACAATTTCACGTTGCCACGGTTCCAGTAGTGGTGCGTGCTTTTCTATAAAGTAGAGCAGGTTTTCCTGTGGCTCGGTGGGAAATCGTATCTGTTCCTGTTCCGATTTCTCCTGAGATTTAGGTACCGTTCTCCATAGATCATTGACTTGAGATTGTAAGTACTCCTCACGCTCTTCCTGTCGTATTTTCTCCTCTGCGATGGATATTTTTTCTGGGCGTTTATAACGATCGACACCAAAGTTCATTAGAGCGTGACAAGAATCGAGGATGTTTTCTACCTGTTCTATGCCATGCTTTTCTTCGCAATCGCTTATGTAGTTTCGAGCAAAGAGTAAGTAATCAATAATGGAACTGGCATCTGTCCACGTTTGGAATAGGTAATTACCTTTAAAGAATGAGTTGTGCCCATAACAAGCGTGAGCCATGACTAACGCTTGCATTGTGACGCTATTCTCTTCCATTAAGTAAGCGATACAGGGATCAGAGTTAATGACGATTTCGTAGGCAAGCCCCATCTGCCCATGTTTATAATTCTGCTCAGTCTGAATGAATTTTTTACCAAATGACCAGTGGTGATAGTTAATGGGCATCCCGACGCTGGAATACGCATCCATCATCTGTTCAGAGGTGATCACCTCTATCTGATTAGGGTAGGTATCCAGCCTATAATGTTTGGCCACACGTTTTATTTCTACGTGGTAATCCTCTAATAGGCTAAATGTCCAGTCGGGCCCGTCAGATAATGTTTTGTTGTTTTTCTTTTTCGCCATGTCGCTCCTCCCTAAGCTGTCTCTTTTTTGAACAGCTCCCTGAATACAGGGAAAATATCATCCACTGAACGAATGTTCTTCATTGCAAAGTTGTCGACACTCTGCTGTATTTTCTCATACTCGTGCCATAGCGATTGATGTGATCGCCGAGTGATCTCAATATAAGAATAATACTGGCATGTTGGTAGCAACTGGTCTGCCAGAAGGGTTCGACATTTAGGTGAATCATCTGCCCAGTTATCGCCATCAGACGCTTGGGCTGCGTAAATGTTCCACTCACCTGCGGGATAGCGATCTTCTACTATCTCATGCATCAATTTCAATGCACTAGACACGATGGTGCCGCCGGTTTCTTGCGAATAGAAGAACTCATGTTCATCCACCTCTTTCGCTTGAGTATGGTGCCGGATAAATACCACTTCAACGTTTTCATAGGTACGAGTGAGAAACATATATAAAAGTACATAGAATCGTTTGGCGATATCTTTAGTGGCCTGATCCATCGAGCCTGATACATCCATCAAACAGAACATGACCGCTTGGCTAGAAGGAACAGGTCGTCTTTCATAGTTTTTAAAGCGCAGATCAAAACTGTCCAGAAACGGAACGCGTGCAATTTTATGTTTAAGTGCTTCTATCTCCTCTTTAATTCGCTTCTCTTCTAGTGGCACTGCTGGCTCACGCAGGGCAATGCTGGCGAGTTCTTCTTCTAACTCATGAAGCAGTCTTCGTTTACCTGCCGTCATTGCGGTACGTCTTGCCAATGACTGCTGCAATGAACGAACGATAGCGATATTGGAGGGGTTACCTGCGGTTTGGTAACCTGCTCGGGTCGTTTTCCATTCGGTAATTTTGTTTATCTGGTTCTTCTCAAGATTAGGTAGCTCCAAGTCTTCAAACAGGATGTCTAAATACTCATCTTTGGATATTTGAAAAACGAATTCGTCTTCACCTTCTCCGTCTTGGCTCGCTTCACCTTCACCAGAACCTGACCCTTCACCGCCTCCTTTAGGGCGCTCCATTTTATCGCCTTTAATAAATTGGTCGTTTCCTGGATGCACTCGCTCCCTAACCCCTCCTTGACCTTGGTGAAAGGTGGGCTCTTTTATGTCTCTATGCGGAATAGAGATGTCTTCGCCTGTTTCAGTATCGGTGATGGAACGACGGTTTACCGCATCAGCTACCGACTCCTTGATCTGATCTTTATGGCGTCGCATAAAGCGCTGTCGATTTACAGTGCTTTTGTTCTTACCATTCAATCTTCTGTCTATAAATTGCGCCATGAGTAACTCCTTGTATACGCCACAGAGTTGTATTCGCTGCCATGGGGAAATTGATCGGTAGCGAATACATTGCTCACACAATAAGCGTCAAGCATTAAGAGGACTTGCGTACTCGCAAGTACCACTCTGACAGCAATCTAACTTGTTTCTTGGTGTAGCCTTTTTCCATCATACGAGCGACAAAATCATCGTGTTTTTTCTGGTCGTCTGTTGACGTTTTGGCGTTGAATGAAATAACCGGTAGTAACTCCTCGGTATTGGAGAACATTTTCTTCTCAATGACCGTGCGCAGTTTCTCATAACTGGTCCATAATGGATTACGCCCTTTGTTGCTTGCGCGAGCACGCAGTACAAAGTTAACAATTTCATTACGGAAGTCTTTTGGATTACTGATTCCCGCTGGTTTTTCAATTTTCTCGAGTTCACTGTTAAGTGCAGAACGATCAAATAGTTGTCCTGTTTCTGGGTCTCGATACTCTTGATCTTGAATCCAGAAATCTGCGTATGTGACATAGCGGTCAAATATGTTTTGACCATATTCAGAGTAGGATTCTAAATAAGCAGTTTGAATTTCTTTACCTATAAATTCGATGTATTTAGGAACAAGATAGCCTTTTAGGAACTCTAGATATTTTTCTGCAACATCTTGTGGGAACTGTTCACGTTCAACTTGTTGTTCAATCACGTAGAACAGATGAACAGGGTTTGCGGCAACTTCGGTTTGGTCAAAATTAAATACCCGAGACAGAATCTTAAATGCGAAACGGGTAGATAGACCTGACATGCCTTCATCCACACCCGCGAAATCGCGGTATTCTTGATAGCTTTTCGCTTTAGGATCCGTGTCTTTCAAGGTCTCTCCATCGTACACTCTCATTTTAGAGAACAGCGATGAGTTTTCAGGGTCTTTGATACGGGACAAAATACTAAACTGAGCAAGCATATCTAATGTGCTTGGTGAGCAAGGTGCTTTGGATAGTTCACTGTGCTCCAACAGTTTCTGGTAAATCTTCACTTCTTCAGAAACGCGTAGGCAGTAAGGTACTTTCACAATATATACCCGGTCAAGAAATGCTTCGTTGTTCTTATTGTTGCGGAATGACTGCCACTCAGATTCGTTGGAGTGAGCTAAAATCATGCCATCAAAAGGCAGTGCAGATAGCCCTTCAGTACCATTAAAGTTCCCTTCTTGAGTCGCGGTCAAAAGAGGGTGAAGTACTTTGATAGGAGCTTTGAACATCTCCACAAATTCCATTAAACCTTGGTTTGCTTTACATAGTGCACCAGAGTAGCTGTAGGCGTCAGGGTCATCTTGAGAGAAGTGCTCTAGCTGACGAATATCTACTTTACCGACTAGGGAAGAGATATCTTGGTTATTTTCGTCTCCCGGTTCAGTTTTAGCTACCGCAAGTTGGTCAAGAATGGATGGTCGTACTTTGACCACTTTGAATTTGGTAACGTCACCACCAAATTCGTGTAGACGCTTCGCTGCCCATGGAGACATGATTGAACGAAGGTAACGAGCTTCAATGCCATACTCTTTCTTCAATAGGTTGGCATCTTCTGCAACATCAAACAGACAGAATGGATGATCGTTAACTGGGCTGCGTTCTCCATTAGCTGACAGAACGTAAATGGGCATTTTTTCCATCAGGCTTTTAAGCTTTTCTGCAATTGATGATTTACCACCACCAACAGGGCCTAATAAATAGAGAATTTGTTTACGCTCTTCAAGCCCTTGGGCAGCGTGTTTTAGATAAGATACTATCTGTTCAATAGCTTCTTCCATCCCGTAAAAATCTTGAAATGTTTTATATCGAGATATTACGCGGTTGGAAAAAATACGACTAAGTCGAGGATCATGAGCTGTATCAACAACTTCAGGTTCACCAATGGCGAGTAGTAAGCGTTCTGCTGCATTGGCGTATGCACTTTTATCTTTTTGGCATAGCGTCAAAAAATCCTGTAATGATAGCTCTTCATCCTTGGCTGCTTCATAGCGTGCCTGATAGTGGTCAAAAATACTCATGTTGAAACCCCTCTAAACCGTCAAACTGACTACCGAGAAAATTACTATTCCTTCACTTTTTAAGACTAGACAGGTTTTCCAGATTTTGCTTAACAATTATGTATTTATTTCTTCTTTTTTAACAAAATAACTGGTGAATAATATGCATATTCAATGGATTTTTGTGCATATATTTTGTTTTTGAATTAATTGGCAATCGAATTATTGACAATCTAGATGGCAGTTAGAGAAATAATTTGTTGCTGAATAAAACAGTGTTCGATATGATTGCGGACATAACATGTTAATTCTTAATACAAGTAAATGATGAATAAAAAAATTTTAGCGATCTTGCCTGTTATTTTATCTACGTCAGCGCTTTCTGCACCTTCACCCTGGTCAATAGGTGTTGGGGCGGCATACTCACCAGAGGTTTATAAAGGGACTCCGTCAAGCCGAGTGGTCATTCCAATTGTGGGTTATGAAGGTGAACACTTTTTTATGAGAGGGTTTAGCGCCGGTTATCGAATTAACCCGGCAGGCTCGACACATAATCTGGTTATGCGATTAGTGTATGACCCGCGTTCGTTTAAACCAAGCGACTCTAGCATTGCAGCAATGAAGAAACTTGATAAACGTGAATCGACCGTGATGGGGGGAATAAGCTACCAATACCTATCACCAATCGGGCTGTTTGAAACCGGTGTTGGAACGGATATTGGTAACAAGCACAACGGTTTGTATGCAGAAGCCGCTTGGCGATTACCATACCGTACGCCGACTTGGGGTATCACACCATCTATTGGCTACTCATATAATGATGAAAAGCTAAATGCGCATTTATACGGGGTCAGTAAAGAAGAGTCAGCGAGAACAGGTGGTGAAATTGCCGCGTTTGATCCTAGCTGGGATGGTCATTACTTTGCCGGCTTGAGTGGTTACTTAATGCTGATGGACAATTTTATGGTTAATGCTGGTGTGCGTTATACCAATATTGAAGGGGACTTAGAAGATAGCCCTATCCTTGATGGCACAGTGTCGATAACCGCTAATGTTGGCGTTGTCTATATGTTCTAACGGATGACTAAAAGGTCAACAGACCCTTGCAAAGGCGGCATTGTCGCCTTTTTCTTATTCAACTGTCGCTATATTCTCTATTTTTACTCTCCAACGTAGTCGCTATCTCATCTTCGATACCAATGCAAAACGGAGTGCTGATACCTTAGCGTGTCAGTCAAATGCTTGTTTTACGTTGTCTATTCATATTCAGCGGAAGAAGCAATTAAGGTTAACTCATTGTTGTGTTGGCGGGTGAGTTTTTACCTGCCTGATGTCAAAGTCGCTCTTGTTGAACCTAGCTTATTAAGGCCACTTAGGTATATTATACTGTTCTTATACAGATAAAGTATTACGTCTGGTATTCAACGGTAGGCGTAATGTTGTATTAATTTAACTGTAAATTTAAATGAGAAGAGAGCCATGACAAGCAACGTTTTACTTGAGTCAGGTACCAATGAGCTGGAGATTGCTGAGTTCCAACTGGTGAAAGTCCTTCCTGATGGAAGCAAAAAAATAAACCACTACGGCATTAATGTTGCGAAAGTTCGCGAAGTTATTCGTTTTCCTGAACTGACGGATTACCCTAAGGGTGATGAGCATGTTATAGGGGTTTTTAAGTCTAGAGGGAAAGTGACTCCTCTAATACACTTGGCCAAGTGGCTTAAGCTCTCAGATATAGTGCCATCTAAAGACCAGTTCGCAATTGTTACCGACTTTAATGGCGTGACAAACGCGTTTTTGATTGACTCAATAAATCGAATTCACCGAGTCTCTTGGTCAGATTTAGAGCCAGCAACGGATATTTCACTGGCTGGAGAAGACACCTGTATTGTTGCCTCGGTAAATATTGAAGATCACCTAGTGTTCATTTTGGATTTTGAGAAAGTCATTGCTGATATGAACTCAGATATCAATATGGGACGCTATGACCTTACTCTAGACAATAATATTGATTTATCTAATAACCGTAAGCGTCTGCGCTCTGCTCATACGATTCTTCTGGCAGACGATTCTCGATTTATCTTAGAGCAGTTACAGTCTGTTATTGTTGGGGCAGGTTATCAAGTTATTGCTGTACCTGACGGAGAACAAGCACTTGACGTGTTCAATACCAGTCAGCAAAAAGTGAGTGTTATCGTTTCGGATGTTGAAATGCCGAAGATGGATGGCTTACACCTGTGTAAACGTGTAACGTCTGATCCCAATGCTGTCCCTGTTATTATATTCTCTTCTACAATGACGAAAGAGAACAGGGCCAAAGCTTTTGAAGTTGGTGCGTCGGAAACGTTAACCAAGCCTGAAATTCACCGCCTGATACCACTGCTCGATAGTCTTCTTATAGATTAATGCTATTCTAAATATAACTTGTTTTTTATTGCGATATTCCCTTGCTATAGAGAACAAGTTATTAATTGGTGGTATCGTTTCCATCTATTGCTATTACTATATTCTTTCTATTTATTATTCTAGACTATTTATTGTTATTCTATATAGCCAAGTTCCAGTTTGCGTTAAAACAAAACACAATAGATTTACATCCTCGACGTATAAGTTCTTATCATTAACTCCTCTCAATAGAATCCTGACAAGTTTTAATTATTTTGGATCTAAAATTAATTAAAACTTGCGCTACTTCACTGATAAAGAAAATTAATAAAAATCGGTAATAATATTAATAACAGCTATTTGTGATGAGATTCAATATATTGATTTATCGATGAATATGTGAATTATCTTTTGCGATTGTTATCACAATTTGATGTAAATTTAGGCGTTATGGTAATAAAAAATAATCATAAATAGTGGGTAATGGCATGAGCCATGAGTTTGGCGAACCAATTGATAGAGTTGTACAGGAATACGTTCCCGGTAAGCAGATCACGCTTGCGCATATGGTAGCAAATCCAACAGAGGAGTTGTGTGAACGAATTGGTGTAGCTCACAAAGAAGCGATTGGTATTCTCACCCTCACTCCCGGTGAAACCGCTATCATAGCAGGTGATGTAGCAACAAAGTCTGCTGACGTAGGAATTGGCTTTCTTGATAGGTTTTCAGGGTCATTAGTCATTACCGGGTCTGTAGGCTCAGTAAGTGTGGCGCTAGATGAGGTACTGAGAACACTAGATAAAGACCTTGGTTATACAGCATGTCAGGCCACTAGAACATGAGTGCTGAAATACCAGAAATACTTCCAGCAAGCTTTGCTGTAATAGGAGAAGTTGACGCAGGAAAGTCTGCATTAATCACTCGCTTAGTTAATCCCGAAGGTAATCAACGAAAAACGCAAGCTCCAATATACTATCCTGGAAGTGTTATCGACACTCCGGGTGAATATGTTGATAACCGAGCTTGGAACGGGCCGCTTCTCTCTACCATTTCTACCGTTAATACGATTGTTTATTTGCAACCTGCCAATGCGCAACATTTTTCTGCCCCTTCAGGTTTATTACGCGTTTATCCAAATAAAAAATTAATTGGTGTTATTAGTAAAGTTGATATTGATGATGCCAATATTGAACGCGCAGAAAAACTGTTGGAAACAAATGGTATTCAAGGTCCATATTTTTATACCTCTATACACGATGATAATTCTATTAATAAGTTGCGAACATTTTTGTGCAGCTTCAATAAATAACAACTTACCTTAGTTACAAAGGAAAGTAGGGTGAAATTAATGAAAAAGTTAATTACAGCAACGGATGTACGTGAATATAAAGCTCAGGGAACAACCCAAATTGTGGCCAAACCATGCGGTACTATTATTACTCCGGAAGCCTACGATGTTGCAAAGGTGTTAGGGGTTTCTTTTATTGTTGATGATGTTATCGATAAGGCTGAGAAAAAAGAACCTTCTACCACGGTTGAAAAATTAAATTCATCAAGTGAGATGGTAAATAATCCCGCATTAAATCAAATCAAAGATGAGATCCGTTCACGAATTGGCAAGAGTGTTGATAGCTCACTGATTGATTCACTTATTCAGAAAGCACTGGCGGATTTCGATCATAAAGCTCCGACTTGTCCAAGACAGATTAACGATGATGGTATCGTGTTAGTCCGCGGCAATAGCGTTGAGCTTGAAACATTTGATGGTGCTCCCGGTAAGAACATCGGCCTAACCGATGTAATCGGTCCTGAGCAAAACAGCACGTTAGGTGTTGGTTACATGGGTTGGGAGAAAGCTTTCTTCCCGTGGACGCTTAATTACGATGAAGTTGACGTTATCTTAGAAGGTGAACTGCATATTAAAACCGCGTCCGGTACCACTATTGGTAAACCGGGAGACGTTATTTTTATACCAAAAGGTAGCGATATTGAGTTTGGTACACCAACTCATGTTCGTTTTGTCTATGTTGCATACCCTGCAGATTGGTCGGATCAATAGGTGCCATAGTGAGTACTTTCATCACTGAAGACTATTTACGTGATAAATATGGTTTGGCTTTCGGTAGTGAAGTTCAGCTTCCAGAAGGTTGCCGTTTAACACCTTCAGCCCAAGCTCTGTTGTCGGAAAGAAAAATAGCCATTCGATACATTAATGAGCAGGGTGAAGTGTTTGTTGCCGATAAAGACGGCAGTGCGACCAATAAGGTGCATCCGTTAAAAACCAACAATCAACGCCCAAGCAATGGTTGTTGGGCATGTGGTAGTGATGTTGAGAAAAAACCTTCTTTTATGACTCATCTTAACGATGAAGTCTTAGTGCCTAAGAACCATCCAAGAATTGCTCTAAGAGGCAAAATTGACAGCGTGATCTGTCAATGTGTGGAAGTTCAGTGCTTACTTGAAGATCAACCGCCATTCATTGTGCATGCCATGTCGGATATTCGTTCTTACTTCGGCCAGATATTACAAGCGGAAGTGATGGAACAACCACTACCTCTCCCTTCATTTGGTGACATCGATTCTGAAACTATTCATCAGTGGTCTCATAACCCTTTGAAATATTTAGGTTATGACCATATGTTGCCGGATGCTAAATTTGGTTTAAAAGTCGCTAAATTAAATACCTTAAGAGCGACAACCCGTGAGCTTGAGTTGGAAGCGAGTCGTCTATTTATTGACATTAGCATGCGTTTGGAACGTGAAGACATTGTTGCTGGCTTAAATCGATTATCAAGTGCGATCTATGTGGTAATGATATTGGTTTGGCAGTGTCAGAATGGTCAGCAAAATGTGCTTGAGAGGTTAGTAAACTAGTATGCAAATATTAGAACAATGTCGAGAAAAATGCCGTCAAGCACCCAAGAAAATCGTATTTCCTGATACCGATGATGTCAGGCTATTACATGCGGCTAATGAACTGAAACTGAGTGGGCTGGCAGAACCTATTCTTCTAGGCAATCCATTTATGCTGCGGGATAGATCCTATAAAGCTGGTATTGCCATGCCGTGTTTAACAACCTTGGCACCTGAAACCGCAGGCTGTTTTGATGAAATGGTCAACATTTTTGTCGCTAAACAGCGCAAACCAATAACGGTAGAAGAAGCTCGTAAACAAGTTGCTAATCCATTGCAGTTTTCTGCCTTGATGGTTGATCAAGGATATGCTGACCTCTGCATTGCGGGAAACCTCGCGACCACTGGCGATGTTATTCGTAGTGCGATTCGAGGTATTGGTGTGGCGCCTAACAGTAAAACCGTGTCTAGTTTTTTCCTTATGCTCTCTCCTGATGGTACACGTACACACGCGTTTGCTGATGCAGGGGTGATTCCGCTACCAACAACAGAACAGTTGGCTGATATTGCCATTGATACGGCAAATAACTTTGAAAAATTAACGGGGATTGAACCTCGGGTCGCGATGCTGTCGTTTTCCACCAAAGGCAGTGCATCTCATCCCGCCGTTAGTAAAGTATCCGATGCAACAGAATTAGTGAGACAGCGCTGTCCAGATCTCATCATCGACGGCGAAGTTCAGTTCGATGCAGCGATAGAACCACGAGTCGCTGCACAAAAAATGCCCGATAGCCCGCTGGGTGGTCAGGCAAATGTATTTATATTTCCATCTCTAAGTGCTGGCAACATTGCTTATAAAGTCGCTCAGCGCTTAGGCGGATATATTGCTTTGGGACCGATGCTGCAAGGGTTAGCTAAACCTATGCATGATCTGTCTCGAGGCTGTAGCTCTGACGATATCGTAGATATCTCAGTCCTTACTTCTTGTATGTAACTTATTTGAACAACCTTAGGAGAATTCAAATGGAAGCTCTAGGCATTATCGAAACAAAAGGTCTTACTGCATTAATCGAAGCATCTGATGCAATGGTTAAAGCAGCTCGTGTGGAACTGGTTGGCTATAAGCAAATTGGTTCTGGTCTTGTTACCGCTATGGTTCGTGGCGATGTGGCGGCTTGTAAAGCAGCAACGGATGCGGGTGCGGCAGCTGCTCAACGTTTAGGCGAAGTGGTTGCGGTTCATGTTATTCCTCGTCCACATGGTGATCTTGAAGCGATTTTCCCAATCTCTCAAGCACCTGCTCCAGCGGCGAAAAAATAACGTCAGTATAACGATTTAATTTCTGAGGAAATGCTAATGGATGCACTAGGCATTATAGAAACAAAAGGGCTTACGTCCTTAATTGAAGCATCTGACGCCATGGTTAAGGCCGCTCGGGTAGAGTTGGTTGGCTATGAGCAAATTGGTACTGGCTATGTAACTGCGTTAGTTCGTGGTGATGTTGCCTCATGTAAAGCCGCTACAGATGCAGGTGCGGTTGTTGCGCAAAAACTAGGTGAGTTGATTGCGGTCCATGTGATCCCTCGACCTCATCAGGATCTTGAGAAAATCTTCCCAATATCCGTTAAGAAATAAGCGATCACCATAAACAGCGCGTCGCCTCCTAACTGGGAAGGCGTATCAAAATAGGAGGGAGGCATGCGTGTAGCAAAAGTTGTTGGGCAGGTGGTCGCCACCATACGTAGCCCAGACATGAGAATGGATAAGCTCTGCTTAGTGGAGTTTGTCGATAAAAAGGGTAAGTCGACTAGTGAAGTGCATGTCGCGATGGATCAACTTGGCGCAGGTGAAGGTGAGTGGGTTCTCGTAGTTGCAGGTAGTTCGGCTCGAATGGCCTATGGGACAAGTGGTGAGCATTCACCCGTTGATCTTTGTGTGGTTGGAATTATTGATGAAATTACATCCGACCAAAGCATTCAATATCACAAAGGTCAGTAAGTAACACGATTAGGGGTAATAAGAATGGATCAGAGCGAAATAGAGGATATTGTTCGCCGTGTTGTTGTTCAGCTGAAAAGTGATAAGCAACCGTCAGCATCAGCAAGCGAGCACGGTGTGTTTGACTCTTTAGATGACGCCGTTTCCGCGGCTAAACATGCTCAGAAGCAGATTCGTAGTTTGGCTGTTAGAGACAAGATCGTCACCGAGATTCGTCGAATGGCTAAAAAGCACGCCAAAGAGCTGTCTGAAATGGCGGTAGAAGAGACGGGTTTTGGTCGAGTTGAAGATAAAATTCGTAAGCATCTGCTGGTTGCATCAAGAACACCGGGCACAGAAATACTAACACCTCAAGCAGTATCTGGAGATAGTGGTTTAAGTCTTATCGAAAATGCGCCATGGGGGGTTATAGCCTCTGTAACGCCAAGTACCAACCCTTCTTGTACTGTAATAAATAATGCCATCAGTATGATTGCAGCGGGTAATGCGGTTGTATTTGCACCTCATCCAGCAGCCAAAAAAGTCTCTCAATACGCTATTCAGTTAGTCAATAAAGCCTCAGAGAGCGTAGGTGGACCATCAAATATCTGTACGACAGTGAAAGTGCCGTCACTGGATAATGCACGAAGCCTATTTACTTACCCTGGTATTAAGCTGTTAGTTGTGACGGGTGGCGATGCTGTGGTTGATGCTGCAAAAGATATTACTGACAAACGTCTAATTGCTGCTGGTCCGGGCAACCCTCCTGTTGTGGTTGATGAAACCGCTGACATTGAGCGAGCTGCTATCTCGATTGTTGAAGGGGCTTCATTTGACAACAATATCGTTTGTGCATGTGAAAAAGAGATCATTGCGGTCGAGTCAATTGCCGACAATTTAATGCAAGCAATGACCCGTAATGGCGCCTATGAGCTGAATGCTCAGCAAGCGGAAGATATCGCTAAACAAGTATTGAAAGGTTATCCGGGTGATTCTCCAAGTGCTAACCCTCAATGGGTAGGCAGAGACGCCGCTAAACTTGCTGCAACTATCGGCCTAACCGTTCCAGAATCGACCAGATTATTAGTATTCCATGCAGCTAAAGATCATGTGTTTGCGACCACTGAGCAGATGATGCCAATTTTGCCGTTAATTAAGGCAAAAGACGCCGATCAAGCTATTGATTGGGCAGTAGAGTTAGAGTCTGATAATCACCACACCGCCGCAATCCATTCAAGAAACATCGATGTGTTAACGCGGATGGCATACGAAATTGATAGTAGCTTACTGGCTAAAAATGGCCCTTGTATTGCTGCGATTGGTGCGGGAGGAGAAGGGTGGACCACAATGACCATTTCTACTCCAACCGGTGAAGGCGTAACTAACTCGTTAACCTTTACTCGGAAACGACGCTGTACCGCTGTTGACTCATTTAGGATTGTGTAATTGATGAGTCAGTTAGAAATAGTTAAACAGCGATTGGCCATCATTGACGATATTGTCAATGATGACACGCCAGTCACTCCACCTGAGCAATGGATTGTCGGTGTTGATTTGGGTACTGCGGATATTCAAACCGTGGTACTCAATCAGCAAGGAGAACCTATCGCTGCCTTTTTAGATTGGGCGAACGTTGTAAAAGACGGAATTGTGGTGGATTACATGGGAGCGTGCCAGATCGTCCGCTCTCAGATTAAGCGAGTTGAAGAGAAGCTCGGTGTTACCGTTGAGAGCGCGATTACCTCTTATCCTCCGGGAACCGACCCTAGAATCTCCATCAATGTGGTTGAGTCGGCGGCGATCGAAGTTGCGGAAGTCATCGATGAACCGTCAAGTGTGGCGGATTTACTGGGTATCGACAATGGTGCGGTGGTCGATATCGGTGGCGGTACGACAGGAACGGCATTGATAAAAGATGGAAAGCAGATCTACTCCTTAGATGACCCTAGTGGCGGTAGACATGTTTCTTTGGTTATTGCTGGACGTTTAAAAGTGGATGACCAAGAAGCTGAGCGATTAAAGCGAACCAGTTATCAAGACAACGACATCGCCATTATTGTCAAACCGGTAATTGAAAAGATGGCTGACATTGTGATGAGCCATTTAAAAGAGGAAACACCGAAGCATATGTATCTGACAGGTGGTGGAACCTTGGTCAATGGCGTTGAAAAGATTTTTAGTGACACTTTCCCAGCCACCGAGATTGTCACGTTTAAGCATGCGTTATATCTCACGCCTTTTGCTATTGCTAGCTTCGGTTTACAGCGTACCGAACATAGAGTAACGGAGTAACTCATTATGTCGATTTCACACCAAGAATTAGCCACTGTTGTTGCCAATACCATACAACAGTCAAAACTTTATAAAGGCTTTTTCTTCCGTTCACCAGCGATCACTTTAACCGGTGGTTATAGCGTCAACCAGATAGGGGACGTACTCATTGAACTGGGTGTGAAAAAGGTATTCATCGTTGTGGATAAACTCGTCCATCAACTTGGGCTGCTTGATGGTTGCGAGCAGTCTATCCAGTTCGCAGGAATAGAGTATGCCATCTTTAATGATGTTACTGGCGAACCAGACTCTGATGTTATTGGGCAATGTATTAGTAAATTTAAAACCGAAGAAGCTGACTTTGTATTGGGAATTGGTGGTGGTTCAGCCTTAGATGTTGCGAAAGCCGTCGCGGTAATGGTGGACTACAGTGGAAATCTAACGGATTTTAAAGTGGGTGGATTAGCCTCACGCCGAGTCGGTCTTGGTGCCATCCCTACAACGGCCGGAACGGGCTCTGAGGTGACGGATATCACCGTGGTGAAAGATGTCGCATCTGGCGTCAAATTGCCGATAAAAGGCCCCGCGTTAGTACCTGATCTGGCCATTATTGACCCCGCTTTGATGATTGGTGTTCCTGCAGAAGTCACTGCGGCGACGGGTATTGATACCTTAACTCATGCTATCGAAGCTTATGTAGCAAAAAATTCTAATCCATTATCCAAAGCCTACGCATACCATGCGGTTGAAGCGGTAGCGAGCTCATTGCGTCGAGCTGTTGGATGTGGTGATAACCTTGATGATAGATATGACATGGCAGTGGCTGCATACAAAGCTGGGCTGGCATTTAGTAATGCAGGCTTAGGGTTAACGCACGCGATCTCTCATCAAATAGGCTCTCAGTTCCATATACCTCATGGTACAGCTAACGCCATACTGTTGCCTTATGTGATGGCATTTAATGCCTTGGTGAGTGAAGCTGAGTATGCCGAACTAGCGGTTGCTTTTGGCGTAGCACGAGAAAACATGACTCAAAGAGAGTGCTGCTGGGCCGCCATTCATGCGGTGAGCCAATTGGTTCAAGACCTAGGATTGCCTACATCGCTGGCGCATACCGATATTCATCTTGAAGCAATGTTGCAAGTTGCCGATGACGCGTTAGAGGATATCTGTTTAGGTGGAAATCCTAGAACAGTGACAGCTAAACAGATTATCTCTTTGCTACAAGATGTGGTTAATGGGACTATTTCTGGAGAGTTTCACTCATGAATACCAAGTTAATCACCAGTGTAGGTATCGATGTTGGGACCACAACTACCCAAGTCATATTTTCACGATTAACTTTAGTCAATAGGGCGCCTGCGTCTCAGGTGCCTGTTTATGAATTTATTGACCGGGAAGTGATTTATCAAAGTCCGGTAGTCTTTACCCCAATTAATTTTGAGGGAGTGATTGATAACAACAAGATCCAAGAGTTTATCAATCAGCAGGTTGAATCCGCCGGTATCGCCGTCGACGATATAGAAACGGGCGCCATCATTATTACGGGTGAAACTGCAAAAGCACAAAATGCGCGTTCCTCACTACTGCAATTGTCTCAAGAGTTAGGGGACTTTGTTGTTGCAACCGCCGGACCACATTTGGAATCGATTATTGCGGGCAGAGGCAGTGGTGCCCAGCAGCTCTCGGAATCATCTCATAGCCGAGTTATGAATATCGATATTGGTGGTGGCACAGCAAACTACGTAGTTTTTGATTGTGGCAAGGTGGTGGATACCGCATGTATCAATATTGGTGGCCGTTTAATTCAGTTAGACAGTAAAGGCAATGTTATTTACCTATCTGAAGCAGGTGCTCTGTTGGTTAAAGAAGTATTTGGTGAACATATAAGCCCGAATGCACTTACTTTTGATCACATAAAACGTGTTAGCCAGAAAATGGCCGACATTCTACTTGGGCTCATCCAAGGTAATAACAGCAAAATCACCGCGAAACTGCTGCAGACAGCAGAATTAAAAGTGATCGATGATATCGACACAATTTATATCAGCGGTGGTGTCGGTAACTGTCTTTTTGAAGAGAAAATTAAACCTGTCGATGATTTGAAATTTGGTGATATGGGGCCGTTGCTTGCTCGTTCACTACTTAGACATCAACAGTTCTCAACCTTGTCAATCGCTCAGCCAAAACAGACGGTAAGAGCGACAGTTATTGGAGCAGGAGCGCATTCACTTTCTCTTTCCGGCTCTACAATATGGCTAAAACTAGACAGTTTACCCATTAAAAATATTCCAGTTATTCATCCCAATATCGACTGGAACAACCCAGATTTTGATATTAGCAAAGAGATATGTATATGCGCAGAGCGTATGGATATTGCCCTTGCTACTGATCAATATGCCATTGCACTAGATAGCAAGATGCCTACTAAGTATCGAGCAGTGCTCCAAGCTGTAAAAGGGCTTGAGCAGTTCTATCGTCTGCATGGCAATCATAACGATTCAGCACTAATAATTTCTCATAATGATATAGGCAAAGCACTCGGAATGGAGTTGCAACCGCTGCTTTCACCACAACCGCTTGCGGTTATTGATGAGGTGATCACCCGAGAGGGAGACTACATCGATATAGGTAAAAGTTATTTTGGGGGCGAAATTGTACCCTTAACGGTTAAATCTCTCGCGTTTCCGTCATAAAGGAGTGGCTAATGATTTTGAAAACTCGTCTGTTTGGTCAGACATATCAATTCTCAGATGTGAAAGAAGTGATGGCGAAAGCGTCCGATCTTCGTTCTGGAGATGTTCTGGCTGGTGTCGCAGCGTCAAGCTCACAAGAGCGGGTAGCGGCGAAACATGTATTGTCAGAATTAACCCTAAAGGATTTGCGAGAGAATCCTGCGGTTCCTTATGAGGTTGATTTAATTACTCAAATTAACCAAGACAGTCTGAATAGAGCCGTTTATGAAAAAATTCAGAACTGGACCGTTAGCGAGTTACGGGAATATGTGCTTTCCAATAAGCCGAGCCTAGAAGAAGTTCAACGTCTGCGTAAAGGGCTTACCGCAGAGATGATCGCGGCAACCGCTAAGCTTTGCTCAAATGCTGACTTAATGTTCGGTGCTAAGAAGCTACCTGTCGTGACAAAAGCAAACTGTACCGTAGGTATTCCGGG
The DNA here is from genome assembly GCF_013114595.1 of Vibrio sp. 99-8-1. Lineage (GTDB taxonomy): Bacteria > Pseudomonadota > Gammaproteobacteria > Enterobacterales > Vibrionaceae > Vibrio. The sequence continues at coordinate 62,417 of NZ_VTXE01000028.1, forward strand.
GCACTTTAGTTGTCGTCTACAGCCGAATGATACTCGTGATAACGTTAGCTCAATTTTAGCGCAAACATTTGAAGGGTTAACCTATGGCTGTGGTGACGCGGTAATTGGTATCAACCCTGTGACTGACAGCGTTGAGAATACCACTCAAATGCTGAATGCCATTCAGGATGTTATTACCAAGTTTGATATTCCTACTCAGCCTTGTGTTCTTGCTCATATCACAACTCAGATGGAAGCGGTACGCAAAGGGGCTCCGGGTGGTCTTCTTTTCCAAAGTATTTCGGGCTCAGAAAAAGGGCTATCCGAATTTGGTGTCACTGTAGAAATGTTGGATGAAGCCTATGAAGTGGGTAAGCAGTACTGCCACTTAGCGGGTGACAACATGATGTATTTTGAAACTGGACAAGGTTCTGCGCTGTCTGCCGATGCCCACTATGGTGCTGATCAGATGACGATGGAAGCTCGCTGTTATGCTCTTGCTCGACGTTACAAGCCGCATTTAGTTAATACCGTGGTTGGATTTATCGGTCCAGAGTATCTGTACAATCATCAGCAAATTATCCGTGCTGGTCTAGAAGACCACTTTATGGGCAAATTATCCGGCCTGCCAATGGGTTGTGACGCTTGTTACACAAACCATGCGGATACCGATCAGAACTCAAATGAGAACTTGGTGACCTTACTTGCTGCGTCAGGCATTAACTTTGTCATTGGTATGCCAATGGGTGATGACATTATGCTCAACTACCAGACTAATGCTTTCCATGATACCGCAACGGTACGTCAGTTATTGGGTCTAAGACCGGCTCCAGAATTTGAAAAATGGATGGAGAAGATGGGGCTGCTTGAAAACGGCATTCTTACTGCGAAAGCAGGTGACCCTTCAATTTTCTTTAATCGATAAGCGGAGTAAACAATGAACGATCAAAATATACAAGATATTGTCTCAGCCGTTTTAAAACAGCTAGGAGAAACAGAAGTCTCCGCTTCAACGGTTAAAAGAGTGGTAACGGATGAGTCGTCAACACCAGTAAATAGTGATGGTTCGCTACCGGATTTAGGTGATGATGAGTTTAAAAACTGGAATGGCGTGGTTAACGCTCAAGAACCAAAAATAATTGAAGACCTTATCACTCAAACCGCGGCACGGGTAGGTAATGGCTGCGCGGGACCAAGACCGAGAACAACGGCTCTGATGCGTTTTTGGGCCGATCATTCTCGCTCTAAAGATACCGTTATCAAAAACATCAGTGAAGAGTGGTTAAAAGAACACAATCTTTTAGAAGTGAAAAGTCAGGCTCAAGATAAGGATGAGTATCTCACCCGTCCTGATCTGGGACGAAAACTTTGCCCAGATGCACGAGATGTTATTGCCAAGAATTTCGATAAATCTCCTCAAGTTCAGGTGGTCCTTTCTGATGGTTTGAGTATGGATGCGATTACCAGCAACCTAGATGAGATTTTACCACCGCTAATGAACGGTATTAAAAACGCGGGATTAAGAACTAATGCGCCGTTTTTCTTACGTTATGGCCGAGTAAAAGCGCAAGATGAGATCGGTGAGTTACTTGATGCAGAAGTTAATATTTTGCTTATTGGTGAAAGACCGGGGCTAGGCCAATCAGAGTCACTGAGCTGTTATGCCGTCTACAAACCAAATCAAGATACGGTGGAATCGGATCGAACAGTGATTTCAAATATCCATAGTGGTGGTACTCCACCAGTAGAAGCGGCTGCGGTAATAGTCGATTTAATTAAAACGATGCTTGCGCAGAAAGCCAGTGGCATCAATTTAAAAAGATAGAGGTGAATAATGGCTATTCAAGAAAAAATCCCAGCTGCGGTACTGGCAACAAGAGTGATTGCATCGGTTGATCCTGATTATGCGAAGTCACTCAATTTGAAGCCTAATCACGTCAGTATTGGCTTAATTACCAGTGATTGTGATGATGTGACCTATTGTGCGCTGGATGAGGCGACTAAGGCAGCCAATGTTGAGGTTGTTTATGCACGTTCATTTTACGCTGGTGCAGCCCACTCATCCGGACCCACTTCCGGTGAAGTGATAGGCATTATCGCTGGAGAATGCCCTGCGGATGTTATCGCTGGGTTGGATCGTTGTCAGGAAGTGATTGAGAACGAAGCCGCATTCCAGATGGCAAATGAAGAGGGCGACATCGCTTATTTCGCACATTTAGTTTCTTCTACCGGCAGTTATCTCTCTGCTGAGGCGGGAGTTGAGCAAGGCGAAGCGCTTGCGTATTTAATCGCACCACCGCTAGAAGCCATGTTCGCTATTGATGCGGCACTGAAAGCAGCGGATGTTGAGTTGAAAAACTTATTTGAACCTCCATCAGAAACCAACTTCGCTGGAGCGCATCTTGTGGGATCACAAGCGGCTTGCCGAGCAGCGTGCGAAGCGTTTGCTGAAGCGGTGATTAATATTGCAAATAACCCAATATCTCATTAAGGCTGATATATGAGTTCACTTTTAGATAAAGTCAGAAACGCCGGCGTCGTTGGTGCCGGTGGGGCTGGATTTCCTACCTATGTAAAACTGGATTGTCAGGTTGATATGGTATTAGCTAATGGTGCGGAATGTGAGCCATTACTTAATAAAGATCAGGTTGTTATGCAGATCTGGGCTGATGAAATGCTTGGTGGCATGTTATTGGCGATGAAACAAACTGGTGCAACAAAAGCCATCATAGGTATTAAAGATAAACATCAAGACACGATTGAGATTGTTGAGCAAGCCATTCAGCGTCTAGAGAAGCCAGAGCAATTTAGCGTGCTGCAAATGCGAGATGTTTATCCAGCTGGCGATGAGGTCGAACTGATTTATGAAGCGACTGGATTGCGAGTGCCGTCAGGCGGACTTCCGAAAGATATTGGCGTGTTGGTGCAAAACTCCGAGTCGTATATCAATATTTTTCGCGCCGCAACAGGGCAGCCCGTCACGCATACAATGGTGACGGTTCATGGTGAAGTTGCCAAGCCTTATACGGCGTGGCTGCCAGTTGGAATCTCTGTTGAAGATGCATTAGAAGTTGCCGGTGGCACCACTTGTGATGACTACGTGATTATTGATGGCGGACCAATGATGGGTGGTGTTGTAGAGTCGTTGCAACAACCGATTACTCGCTTATCAAGTGGCTTTATTGTCATCCCTAGTTCCTCCTCGTTAGCCATTAAAAAGACACGACCAGAAAAAGAGTATCGTCGAATAGGTAAAGCCGCGTGTGACCAGTGCAGTTTATGCACCTCTATGTGTCCTCGACATATGCTTGGCTATCCGATTAAACCTCATTTAGTGATGAGAGCGTTGCAAACGTCAGGACCAAATAGTGAGACTTACGCACTATCAGCACAAGCTTGTAGTGAATGTAACTTATGCTCCATGTGGTCCTGTCCAGAAGGTTTAGATCCTCGAAATATGTGCGTCACCACCAAACGTGATTTGCGTGAGTCAGGCAGCTTAATGACTCCTCAGCAGCTTCAAGATCAGACCATCGAGGTGCACCCTATGAGAGACTACCGTGGCGTACCAACGAAACGTCTAATGCAACGCTTAGGTTTGCTGCAATACAATAAAACGGAAGCAAAAAACCTCGAGCAAGAGCATGTGTTTAACAAAGTGACCATTCCGCTAAGACAGCATATTGGCGCACCCGCGCAGGCGTGTGTTGCTGTTGGAGACAAAGTGACCGTTGGACAGGTCATTGGTGAAGCACCGACTGATGCGCTAAGTGTCAATATTCATGCAAGTATTGCCGGAACTGTAGAGACGGTAACCGATCAGCATGTCGTGATTAAGAATTAGATGAGTATAAATATGATTAACGCAATTGGATGTATTGAACTGAATTCTATCGCGCGAGGCTATTTTGTCGCGGATGCGATGCTAAAGGCTGCACAAGTAGAGATCATTTTTAATCGTAGTATTTGTCCCGGCAAATTTATGGTGATGATTTGTGGTGATGTGGCAGCGGTTAATGCTTCGGTAGAAGCGGGAATGATCGCCGGTGGAACGGAAGTGGTGGATGATTTAATTATTTCTAACGTTCATGAAGATGTTTTCCCCGCTATCTCAGGCACAAGGTTAGTAGAGCGCACTGACGCCCTTGGCATCATTGAAACCTTCTCCGTTGCCTCAATTGTTGAAGCGGCAGATGCTGCGGTTAAAGCGGCGAATGTTGAATTATTAGAAGTACATATGGCGATGGCCATTGGTGGTAAAGGTTACGTCACACTTACTGGCGATGTTGCCTCTGTGACTGCAGCGGTAGAAGCAGGCGCAGAACGTATTAAACATAAAGGATTGTTAGTGGATAAGGTAGTTATTGCCCAACCACGTCAAGAAATATTGGCTGACAAAGTTTAGAAATAAGGAGTAACGGCTTAATTAACGAAAACAAGTATCACTTTAAAGTAAATTAGAACAAGCAGTATGTTAAAAAAATAAAGGGATGTATTAATCCATGCCCTACAACAGGATTGATACGTTAATTCACTCAGCGACCTATGTTAGGTCATTGAGTTACAAAAGAATCATACGGGTGGCTTATGTCTGAAAATAAAGCAAATGATTTTGGTTCCTCGGAGTTTATGCACGATCGCCAGCTCAAAAAAGGAGTTGCTGGCTGGTTCTTGCTTGCTACGTTAGGGGTTTCTTACGTTATATCTGGTGACTATGCAGGGTGGAACTTCGGTATCGCAACTGCTGGTTGGGGTGGTATGTTAATCGCATCGATATTGATGGGTTTAATGTATCTAACTTTAGTATTATCTTTGGCTGAGATGTCAGCGGCAATTCCAACTGCTGGTGGTGGTTACAGTTTTGCACGTAAGGTAATGGGGCCTGTTGGTGGTTATGCGACAGGTTTGGCGGTATTACTTGAATACGCTATTGCACCTGCGGCAATTGTAATCTTTATCGGTGGATACCTAGAAGCATTAGTGGGCTGGAACGGTCCGGTAGTGTACGCAGTATTCTATGCAATTTTTATCGGCATTCATTTGATTGGTGCGGGTGAAGCGTTGCGTATTATGTTGGTAATCACGGCGTTGGCCGTTGTGGCGATTATCGCAACAGCGTTTGGCTTAATACCATATTTTGAAGTGGCTAACCTTTTTGATATTCCAGCTAACCCAGCCGTTGCCGGTTCTACTACTTTCCTACCACAAGGGTGGGGTGGTGTTTGGGCTGCATTGCCATTTGGTATGTGGTTATTCTTAGCGGTAGAGGGTGTACCTCTAGCAGCTGAAGAAGCAAAAGACCCAGCTAAAGATATGCCAAAAGGTATTATCGCTGCAATGATCTTCCTATTGATCTCTGCGGCAATGGTTATGCTATTGGTTCCGGGTGCTGCGGGCGCAAGTGCAACAGGCGAATATGCTGCACCACTTGTTGATGCGTTGCGTGCTGTTCACGGTCAAGACTCAATGCTGGCTAACTTCGTAAACGTTGTTGGTTTGACGGGTTTGATTGCATCGTTCTTCTCAATTATTTACGGTTATAGCCGTCTGGTATTTGCACTTTCAAGAGCGGGTTACTTACCTGCCTTCTTATCATTAACTGGTAAGCGTAAAGTTCCTGCATGGGCACTGATTGTACCGGGTATTGTTGGTTTCCTTGCATCGCTAACTGGCGAAGGTGACCGTATGATTATGATTGCGGTATTTGGTGCAACTATCTCTTATGCACTGCAAGCGTATAGCCACATTTTGCTACGTAAGCATGAGCCAGATCTAGAGCGTCCGTATAAAACTCCTGGTGGTATCATCACTCCATGGATCACGGTAATCTTGTCTGTATTAGCGCTTACATCGTGCTTCGTGTATGACGCAACAGCGGCATTCTGGGCTGTTGGTTTATATGCAGCAGGTATGATTTACTACTTCATGTTCAAACATAAAGAAGTGTCTAAACATACTGCAGAAGAAGAGTTTGAAGCTATCTTCAAAGCAGAAGCGGAATTGGATGAGTAACAGTATCTGATAACCATTAAAAAAGAGGTCATGGAATGACCTCTTTTTTTTGCTGAAAATTCGTCAAATAATCTTATGCAGATTTTGTATTACGCATTAAATATCTGTACGAACTCAGTTGAAGATAGATGATATTGACGAGGGCAGTTGCGCCATGTTGTCAACATTCTACGGTACTTCTCTAGCATTGGCATCTGGGCATTAAAATGATGGTCTGCTTTATCAAATTGAGGGTATAGTCCTTCAGAATCAACCAAAAAGCGCACATAGTTTACTAACTGGTGCTCACTCGCAATATCAAAGCCTAAGAAAGCCAAACGGCGCTGATCAACAGAAGATTGGTCTTCGCTTTTTAACATCTTGTAGGACTCTTGCATGGCATGGTACATCTCCATGATATTGATAACTTCACGACATTCATCTTCTGAAATCTTACCAAACTCTTTATCCAACTCGCGCATTTGCAGTGCATAGCCACGCTCAACAATAGTTTGTAATCTTTTGTATTTATTGCTGTTTTCTGGGTTAAGCTGAGACATTAAGTAGTATTGATTTGAAAGGATTAAACGCTGAGCATTAGTCATTTCCATAATGGGGCCTCGATTTTTAAATTTTTGTAATAATCTGCCCACTAGATTACCAGTATTTATCGACTCAGCAACCGATTATCACCTTAAGTTGCTTAATGTTTGAGCATACAATGTTATTTGTTATTTCTTGGTTGGGTAGAGGTAATGTTTGTCAGAAAATGTTCTAAGCCATTCTGGTTTAAAAACAGACATGATTGCTGCCGCCATACCGTTGAGTAATCCTTCTGGAAAGATAAGAAGAGGCAAGAAAAGCAGATAATTATCATTAATCGTCTTCCAGTCGTAATTGCCTTGCCATAAATAAAATAGGCTATTAACAAGGAAATGTATGCTGCTAGTGATGCCGCCTGCAAAGAAACCGGCAACAAATATATAGACGAATATATTTTTAGGTAGAAAGCGGAAACTTAACCAGAAAACGGCATGACTGATGAGAATAGGAATGAGAGAAGAGAGCAGTAAATAGATAAAAAATTGATTAAAGGGTAACTGTAAGGTGAGACACAAACCCGTCACTGGGATGATGGTGATGACAAAGGCACTTCGCCAACCGAGCAGCAAGGTTAGGGTTGTTAACCCAAGAAGGTGAATCGAGAGGTATTCTTTTGTGCTAGCTTGAGCAGACCAGAGAAAGAATATCGCTAGCATGATAAAAAATAGAAAGTGCTGAAAAGCTTTGTCAGAGAGCAGTTTAGGTAATAGCTGTTGCCAAAAATCTTTAAATGATAGGGTCAACGCGAAGATAACAATGATGCCCGGCAGAACGTGAAAAGCACTCATCCTTGTGCTCCTATTTATGCATAAAAAAGCCGACACAAGTCGGCAATTTCTAATTAGTATTTAACGTTATCGTTATATTGGCTAAGTATTTCAACCATTTTATCCATGGTTTCTTTACTTGGGGGATTAATCCCTTCTAATGGATAATCATAGCCTAATGCTTCCCATTTATGTGCACCTAGTCGGTGATAGGGGAGTAACTCAACTTTTTCGATATTGTCCATATCTTTGATAAATTCACCTAGCATATGCGCCGACTCTTCATCGTCGGTATAGCCGGGAACAATAACGTAGCGAATCCAGGTTTTCTGGCCAATTTTGTGTAGATAGCGAGCAAAATCTAGCGTTCTTTTATTGGATACACCAATAAAGTCGTGATGAATTTCATCCTTCATATGCTTCAGATCGAGCATAACTAAGTCAGAGGCGGCCAACACTTCATCTACCACTTCTGTATGTTTGCGAATGTAACCATTGGTATCCAAACAGGTGTGCATACCCTCAGCTTGTGCTGCACGGAAGAAGTCTCGGACAAATTCTGGTTGTAACATCGCTTCACCCCCAGAGCAGGTTACACCGCCTCCGGATGCACGCATAAAATGTTTATACGATTTGGCTTCATTGATTATCTCATCAACGGTGACTTCTTTGCCGTCGTGCGTGTCCCATGTATCTCGGTTGTGGCAATACATACAACGCATTAAACAGCCTTGTAAAAAGACGATAAAACGAATTCCAGGGCCATCGACGGTCCCGCATGACTCAAAAGAATGGATACGACCTGTTTGCGACATTTGAAGTTCTCAGAGTAAATAACCTTCGTTATTTTATTACAAATATGGCGACATAAACAGAGTAACTTCCCTCTGTTCACTACAAAAAAAACCTCGCCATATAGCGAGGTTTTTTATTTTACTGAATCAGGACTAAATTATAGAGATTCAGTAAATGTACGTGCAATTACGTCAGCTTGTTGCTCAGCAGTTAGCGAGTTAAAGCGTACAGCGTAACCAGATACACGGATTGTTAGCTGAGGGTATTTCTCAGGGTGCTTAACTGCGTCTTCTAGAGTATCGCGGTTAAGAACGTTAACATTCAAGTGTTGGCCACCTTCAATGCCTGTTTCATGGTGGAAGTAACCATCCATCAAGCCAGCAAGGTTCGCTTTTTGCGCTGTGTCATCTTTACCCAGAGCATTTGGTACGATAGAGAAAGTATAAGAGATACCATCTTTCGCATCAGCAAACGGCAGTTTACCTACAGACGTTAGAGAGGCAACAGCGCCTTTCTCATCACGACCGTGCATTGGGTTTGCACCTGGAGCAAATGGAGCGCCAGCACGACGACCGTCAGGCGTGTTACCAGTCTTCTTACCATATACCACGTTTGAAGTGATAGTTAGGATAGATTGCGTTGGTACAGCGTTGCGGTATGTCTTAAGTTTACGGATTTTGCCCATAAATACAGATACAAGCTCACATGCGATATCATCAACACGTGGGTCGTTGTTACCAAATTTAGGGTAGTCGCCTTCGATTTCGAAATCGATCGCTAGACCATCTTCATCACGAACAGGCTTAACCGTTGCATATTTAATTGCAGACAGTGAGTCAGCAGCAACAGAAAGACCAGCGATACCACATGCCATTGTACGGAACACGTCACGGTCATGTAGAGCCATAAGTGATGCTTCGTAGCTGTACTTGTCATGCATGAAGTGGATGCTGTTTAGTGCAGTCACGTATTGCTTCGCAAGCCAATCCATGAAGTGGTCCATCTTGTCCCATAGTTCGTCATAAGAAAGAACATCAGAAGTGATTTTCTCCATCTTAGGACCAACTTGAGCTTTAGATTTCTCATCAACACCGCCGTTGATAGTGTAAAGCATAGTTTTAGCAAGGTTAGCACGTGCACCAAAGAACTGCATTTGCTTACCAACAACCATTGGAGATACACAACAAGCGATAGCGTAGTCATCAGATTCCATGTCAGGACGCATTAGATCGTCATTTTCATACTGGATAGAAGACGTATCGATAGATACTTTCGCACAGAAACGCTTAAAGCCGTCAGGCAGTTGCTCAGACCAAAGAACAGTGATGTTCGGCTCTGGGCTTGGACCCATAGTGTATAGGCTGTTTAGGAAACGGAAGTTAGAACGTGTAACCAGTGTACGTCCGTCTAGACCCATACCACCCATTGATTCTGTTGCCCAGATTGGGTCACCAGAGAACAACTCATCGTATTCAGGAGTACGTAGGAAACGAACCATACGTAGCTTCATTACGAAGTGGTCAATCATTTCTTGAGCTTGAGCTTCAGTGATTGTACCCGCTGCAATGTCACGCTCGATAAAGATATCAAGGAAAGTCGACGTACGACCTAGAGACATAGCTGCACCATTCTGAGACTTAACTGCCGCTAGGTAGCCAAAGTAAGTCCACTGAATCGCTTCTTGTGCCGTTTTTGCTGGCTCAGAAATATCACAGCCATACTTAGCTGCCATAGTTTTGATTTGACCTAGTGCACGGTGTTGCTCAGCAATTTCTTCACGAAGTTGCATTGTCGCTTCTAGATCTTCGCCGTTTTCGAAACGCTCTTGAAGAGAAGTAAACTGAGCGTACTTATCTTTCATTAGGAAGTCGATGCCATAAAGAGCAACACGACGGTAGTCACCAATGATACGGCCACGGCCATAAGCATCAGGAAGACCAGTAAGAACACCAGACTTACGACATGCTAGGATGTCTGGAGTATAGATATCGAAAACACCAGCATTGTGTGTTTTACGGTACTCTGAATAAATTTTGCTAACCATCGGATCAAGTTCACGATCATATGCTTTCGCTGAACCTTCAACCATACGGATACCACCGTTAGGGATGATAGCGCGTTTTAGCGGAGCATCTGTTTGTAAACCAACGATTGTTTCTAGATCTTTATTGATATAGCCAGCATCGTGTGCAGTGATGGTAGAGATAAGTGAAGTATCGAAATCCACAGGAGCGTGAGTACTGTTTTCCTGTTTGATACCTTCCATTACCTTAGCCCAAAGCGCGTTAGTTGCTTCAGTACCCTCAGAAACTAGGAAAGACTCGTCACCTTCATATGGTGCATAGTTCTTTTGAATAAAGTCACGTACGTTAACTTCGTTTTGCCACTCACCAGCTGCAAAACCTTCCCAAGCTTTAGCAAATTGCTCTGCCATGATATACCTACCTTTTTAGTAGAAAAATTACGTACTGTTTTCGCTTTATAAGCTAGTGCCGAAACACGCAGTACACTCTTTAATTAATAACAATATTTATGACCAAATTCATAACTATTTAACCATAGATATTGTAACCAAAATTACCAGTTCAAAACTGTGATTCAAATTATATTGTAAAAATTAAAAAAAATATATAAAAAAATGGGCAGTGTGATCACTGCCCATTTTTTAATCAATTAAAGTAGAGCCGGAATACCGAACTTACTTTCTAGCATACCTA